>JBNKLI010000126.1:0-15650 GCA_050292275.1 Candidatus Thiodiazotropha sp. | reverse complement strand
GGGTTTACAGCGTCTTTCCCAGACAGCCGAGTCCACGCAAACAGCCCTAAAATAGTACTCTGAACTACGAAACTTGAGTTGTATTACGGGCGGTTATCTACTCACCCCCTGGTGGTAGCATCCCGCACCAGGCACAGTAGCGGCACCCAGCGCTTAGTTCGAGCGTTTTTCCAACAATGGGTAGTAATCACACGGGCGGTTTGCTTTTTTCGACACCTCTTTGTGCGCTGCACAAATTTTTCTTGACATACATCTCCCGGCGTCCTATGCTGCAATGCAACAATGTTGCAATGCACAACCGACTCACAAGGAGCAAATGACCATGACCAAGGCAAAGCAGAACATCGATATGATCAATGAGATCAACAGCAAGGGCTATGACAGTTTCCGTCAGCTCTCCGATATCACCCTGAAGGCCTGGAACACTGCCGTCGACAAGCAGATCGAGGCTTACACCAGCCTGATGAACTCCAGCATGGAGCAGCTCAAGCTGGTCTCCGAAGCCAAGGACTACCACGAAGTGGTTCGCGGCCAGATGGACCTGACCCGCAAGCTCGGTGAGGAGATGGTGTCCAACACACGTGACGCTGTCGAGCTGAGCCAGAAGACCGGTGAAGAGGTTCGTGCCTGGTTGGAAAGCAGTATCACCTCTGTCAACGAACAGGTCACCAAAGCCGTGGAAAAGGCTGCCTGATCGCAACCTGTCTGGTCCTCGAGGCCGGCGCGGTTCCGCCCGCCGGCCTTGCGAGCTCTCAACGCTGTCAGCCATCCCGCCATAGTGGATGACTGACAGCATTGAGTTGTTCGATTTCTGGAGGTAAGTAGTGTGCTGTAAAGATAGAGTCGCTGTCGTGACCGGTGGAATGGGTGGTATCGGTACCGCCATATGCCAACGTCTGGCAGCTGAGGGTGCCAAGGTGGTTGCAACCTGTCACCCTTCGGAGGCGGACCGTATCAACCCATGGATCGCCGAAATGAAGTCGAAGGGCGCGGATGTCGCAGTGGTCGCCGGTGATGTCTCAACCCCTGAGGGTGGCGAGCGTCTCATGAACGAGATCGTCGAGAAATTCGATCATGTGGACATCCTGGTCAACTGCGCCGGAATCACCCGCGACAGTACGATGAAAAAGATGAGCATCGATCAGTGGGATGCGGTCATCGACACCAATCTGAGCAGCGCCTTCTATGTCACCAGCCCGATCTGGAACAGCATGATCGAACGCGGCTTCGGCAGAGTGATAAACATATCGTCGGTCAACGGTCAACGAGGGCAGTTCGGCCAAGCCAACTACTCCGCGGCGAAAGCGGGACTGCATGGTTTCACCATGGCCCTGGCCTATGAAGGTGCGGCGAAGGGCGTGACCATCAATACCGTATCGCCAGGCTATATCGAGACTTCTATGACCGCAGCGATGCGTGACGATGTTCGGGACGCCATAGTGAGCGGCATTCCCATGCGCCGTATGGGGCGCCCCGAAGAGATAGCCCATGCCGTCGCCTTCCTCGCTGACGAGGCCAGCACTTATATCACCGGTGCCAACCTGCCGGTCAACGGTGGCCTGTTCATACACTGATCCTCTCTATCACTTCTCCCTTATAGTGATCCTTCTACCCGGCATCCCCTGCCGGGTTTTTTTTTTGGGGAAAGGATTTTTTGCCCGGCAACCAAACAGGTTAGGTTCAATCGCAGCGCGCCTGCCTGCAGCAAGGCATCAAATCGCCGCCGTAGCACTCCTACAGCAAGTTTTGATAACGCCGTCTGCAGGCAGGCAGACTGCACAGCCTGTTTTTTTAGTATCAATCTATTAGGGGTTTCAAGCCCTGAACCTGACCTGTTTGGTTGCCGGGTGAATAGTGCAAAGATGGATCCTGGAGGGCGCCTCTATAAAGATCGCAACCAGGAGAGCGGGCTTGTGGGAACGGGATGACCAGCAGGCTGGTTCAGCGAGATAGATCGTAGGGATCGCTGTCGAATGGATCCGGCCAGGCTGGATCCTCAGGCCAGGATGACAACTGATTGCACATACTCCGCATTTTACTTCTCCGGTTTCAATCTTTATCTATATATATGCAATAAGGTTGCCAAAATGGCTATTTGCCGTCTATCAGCTTGTTTTCGACTGTTTTGCAAAAAAAATCCCTGGCTATTGTAAAGATAATCGACGGCCAGGCTGTCAAAAAAACAGCGACTATAGGTAATATTCAACAAATGCAGGCTATCCTCTTGATTAATCTAAAGCCCGTTTCGATTCTTGACTGTCAAACAAACCGACACATGAAACGACCGCAACACATTGGTTTTAGGACTAAAAATCGTGGTGGAGCGGGAGAACTTCAGATTCTATCTCCCGATTACCAGCATGCTGCTGCTGAGCGCGCTGATTTCGATAGTTTTATGGTTGTTTAATCGCAGGCTTTGAAATAGTCCGAATCTTCAGCCAGCGCATCTCGACACTGGGCGCTTGCATAGGTGAATCCACCGGGGACGGTGTGCATATCCTGCTGTTCCATCGAAACCAGCTGCCGGGTGGCGTTGCAGGCCTCTCTGGAGACACACTGATTCTCCTTGCCACAGACTCTGTCACGCAGTTTTTCACAGGGGGTTGCATCTCCAGGCAAACGCCGGCGGCAGGCTTTGAAAAAGGTCTCGTTACCCAATGCCTCGAGGCAGTGGGTCGAGCTTTCGAGTATGACCCCCGACCAACTGCCGTTGAGCTCACTGCGCTCCATCTCCAGCAACTGGCGGGCCGGATCGCAGGCAGGAGAGGCATCGCATTCGTTATGCATCCCACACACCTTCTTCACCAACTGCATACATGCGGCATTAAGACGATCATGCTCCTGCTCACGCTGAGCATCGATAATCACACGGTCTCTCACCACAACCCCGTCACGTACAATGATCACCGCGCCGTTTCCGAGTTTGTGCACACCGTCCCAGAGCGGTACTGTCTCACCTTCACTGGTACGGGTCACCTTGTTGGTGGTGGTATCGATGGAGATATGGCTGCCATCCTGAAGCTCTCCCTGCCAGGAGGCATTCTCGGCGAGGACCGCCAACGGTAATATCAAAAAAAATCCGATGATGTGGCGCAACAACATGCTACTCACCCAGCTATAATCTTCCGATTCAACCGCAGAATACCATAACTCAAGTTTCGGAGTTCAAATCGCGATTCCGGCAACGCCGTTTGTGTGGACTCCATTCCCCCTAACCCCGGCGCCAGGTATGGTAACGCTCCACCCATGATAAAACCTTTTCCGGCTTATGGGCACGCTTCCATGCGCCGGCTACATATTTATTGGCCTCGAACAGCGTCGGGTAGATATGTATGGTGCCGAGAATCTTGTTCAAGCCGAAGCCATGTTTCATTGCAGCGGTGAATTCACCGATGAGCTCTGCGGCGTTTTCCCCAACGATCGTGGCGCCCAGAACCCGGTCCTTACCCGGCGGTGTCAGCACTTTCACCATACCATAGGTCTCGCCTTCGGCAATCGCCCTGTCCAGTTCCGAGAGATCGAATCTCGTCACTTCAAACTCGACACCCTGCATTGCCGCCTCTTGTTCGTTGAGACCCACTCTGGCCACTTCCGGATCGGTGAAGGTGGCGAACGGAACTACCGAGTAATCCACACTGAAACGACGAAACACGCCAAACAGGCTGTTAACCGCGGCATACCATGCCTGATGTCCTGCGGTATGGGTAAACTGATAGGGGCCGGCCACGTCGCCACAGGCATAGATAGTGGGAATGGATGTCTGCAGATACTCATCTGTCTCTATGGTACCGTTCCGGTTGAGCGAGACATTCAGTTCCTCGAGGCCGAATCCGCGGCTGTTCGGTTTGCGCCCGACCGCAACCAGCACCTGATCAAAGGGCACCTTCTTCTGTTTCCCCTGATGCTCACAGATCAGCAGATTTTCACCCGCTTCAGTGGTGAACTCCACGGCCTTGTGTCCGAGCAGCAGGTTGATCCCCTCGTCCTTGAATCGCCGGGTAATGAGATCGGCAATGTCTTCATCCTCCCGAATCATCAACCGCGGCATCATCTCGACAACGGTGACCCGGCTGCCGAATCGGGCAAAGGCCTGCGACAACTCACACCCTATCGGACCGCCACCCAATACCAGCAGTCGCTCCGGCAGTTCACGCAACTGCCAGAGATTGTCCGATGTCAGGCACTCGAATCGATCAATTCCGGTTATGGGTGGAATCAAGGGCGATGCGCCCGTGGCGACGATGATATGGGGAGTGCGCAACTCAACGCCGTTGACCTCGACGCTGTAGGGTGATGTGATACGCGCCTCGCCTTCGATGACATCCACACCCAGCGCGGTGTAACGCTCCACCGAGTCGTGAGGCTCGACCGCTTTCACGACCTTTTGCACCCGCTCCATGATGTTACGGAAACTGTACTTGACATCGATGGCATCAAAACCATACTCCTGAGCCCGGCGACTCTGGCCAAGGATGCGTGCACTGCGAAGCAACGCCTTGGAAGGTACACAACCGGTATTCAGGCAGTCGCCTCCCATCTTATGCTTTTCGACCAGGGTCACCTGTGACTTCACGGCCGCAGCGATGTATGCCGAGACCAAACCCGCGGAGCCACCACCGATCACCACCAGGTTACGGTCAAATGACTGAGGACGCTCCCAGCCCTGCAGCGCCTTGCGCTGCTTCAACAATGAGACAAACCTTTTTGCCAGCAAGGGAAAGATCCCGAGCAGTACGAAGGAGCCGATCAGTCCAGGTGAGAATATACCGGAAGCCGAATCGAGGGTGGCAAGCTGGGTGCCCGCGTTCACATAGACCACTGTGCCCGCCAGCATACCGACCTGGCTGACCCAGTAATAGGTCCAGGTTTGGATAGTGGTCAGACCCATCAAAAGGTTGATCACGAAAAAGGGAAACAGCGGTACCAGGCGCAGGCTGAAGAGGTAGAAGGCACCATCCTTGCGCATCCCCTCGTTGATTGCCTTCAAACGATCGCCATAACGACTCTGTACCATGTCCCTGAGCAGGAAGCGTGCAATCAAAAAAGCCAGGGTGGCCCCGATCGTGGAGGCGAAGGAGACCAATACCACACCCCAGATCAGACCGAAGACGGCACCTATCACAAGGGTCATGGCCGCCGCGCCGGGAAGCGAGAGCGAGGTAACCGCCACATAGACGAAGAAGAAAACCAGTGTCGCTAGCAGCGGATGGGAGGACTTCCACGAGATGATCCCGTCTCTCTGGGACTTCAGGTAGTCGAGGGTCAATACCTTGTCCAGATCGAACAGGAAGAAACTGAACACCAGTAACGCTATCACCAGCAGCAGTATCAACTTACGGGGATTCATGCGACATCTTCCTCAATATGGCAAGGCACTGTTTTTGATCTACGCACTATCCTAGCAGATGGATTCAGAGGTGCATCTATCGTTATTGCCATCGTTGGTTGAGGCTACCGGACTGGCCGATCCACTACGGATTAGTAAATGCCGATACCCTAAAATCCGGTTTAAAGGTGTTTCGTGAAACGCCCATGAAATGGTGCGGCCAGCCGCACCCTACATGTTTCACTGAACACGTAGGGTGCTGGCCTGACTGACTGAAGGGGTGCTACTGCTTGAGCGCGGCGTGGGCCGCCGCAAGGCGCGCCACCGGTACCCGCGGCGCGGAGCAGGAGACATAGTTGAGCCCCACCTTGTGGCAGAAGGCGATGGAGCTGGGATGGCCGCCGTGCTCGCCGCAGATGCCGACACTGAGGTCGTGCTTGACGCTGCGGCCCCACTCCACTGCCAGTCCCATCAGCTTGCCGACCCCCTTCTCGTCGAGCACTTCGAAGGGATTGTCCTTGAGGATGCCGTTCTGGTTATACATGGGCAGGAACTTGTTTTCGGCATCCTCGCGGGAGAAGGAGAAAGTCGCCTGGGTCAGGTCGTTGGTGCCGAAGGAGAAGAACTCCGCTGTTTTCGCCAACGACTCGGCACGCATGCAGGCGCGCACCACCTCGATCATGGTACCGAAGCGGAAGTTGAGTTTGTGCCCCGAGCGCGCCTCCACCTCGGCACGGATCTCGTCGACATTGCGCTTCACCAGTTTCAGCTCCTCCACGGTGCAGACCTGGGGTACCATGATCTGGGGATGGACTTCGAGGTCCTTGGCGGCGCATTCGGCAGCGGCCTCCAGAATCGCGCGGATCTGCATGGCATAGATCTCGGGGAAGGTAATGCCGAGACGCACACCGCGATGCCCCAGCATCGGATTGGTCTCGGTCAGGGTCCGTACCTTGCGCAGCATCACCTCTTTCTTCTCGATCGCCTGTTCCACCAGGCTCTCGTCCACCAGATGCCGCAGCTCATCCGCCTCGGCCTTGGCACGGACCGGATCCTCCAGCAACATCAGGCTGCCGGCCAGCACGTTCATGCCGCGCACCGAGTTGCGCAGGTGGCGCAGCTCTTCCAGATCGTTCAGCAGCTGCTGCTCCGAGGGCAGAAACTCGTGGATCGGCGGATCGAGCAGGCGGATGGTGACCGGCTTGGGCGCCATCACCTCGAGAATCGCCTTGAAGTCGCCGCGCTGCATGGGCAGTAGTTTGTCCAGCGCCGCCTGGCGCTGGGCCGGGGTCTCGGCGACGATCATCTCGATCACCACCGGCAGCCGGTCGACCGCGTTGAACATGCGCTCGGTGCGGCACAGACCCACACCCATGGCGCCGTATTTCAGGGCGCGTCCGGCATCGGTAGCGGTGTCGGCATTGGCCATCACCCGCAGGTAGGCGGCCTCGTCGGCCCAGCGCAGCAGGCGGTTGAGCTCCTCGGTGAAATCGGGTTCCACCATCGGAATTTCGCCCAGATAGACATTGCCGCTGCTGCCGTCGATGGTGATCATGTCGCCCTCGCGGATCAGGGTGCCGCGGGCAAGCGCCTCGCGCCGCTGCACATCGACACTGATCCCTTCGGCGCCGGCCACGCCGGGCTTGCCCATGCCCCGTGCCACTACCGCCGCATGGGAGGTCTTGCCGCCGCGGCTGGTGAGTATGCCCTGGGCGGCGAAGAAGCCATGGATATCCTCCGGCTTGGTCTCCTCGCGCACCAGGATCACCTTCAGGCCCTGGGTCTTGCCCATCAACTCGGCGCGGTCGGCATCGAATACCGCCAGGCCGCTGGCCGCGCCCGGCGAGGCCGGCAGTCCCTGAGCGACAGGTTCGCCCTTGAAACTGCTGTCAAGGCGGGGATAGAGCATCTGCTCGAGATAGATGGGATCGATGCGCAACAAGGCCTGCTCCTTGGAGATCAGCCCCTCCTCCACCATCTCCACCGAGGTGCGCACCATCGAGGTGGCGTTCATCTTGCCGTTGCGCGTCTGCAGGCAGTAAAGGATGCCGCGTTCGATGGTGAATTCGAAATCCTGCACTTCCTTGTAGTGGGTCTCCAGCTTCTGGCGCAGCTCCTCGAGCTGCTCGGCGATTTCCGGCATCTCATCGGCGAGACGGGCGATCGGCTTGGGGGTGCGGATACCGGCGACCACATCCTCTCCCTGGGCATTCACCAGGTATTCGCCGAACAGTTTGTTTTCGCCGGTAGCGGGATTCCGTGTAAAGGCCACCCCGGTGGCGGAGTCGTTGCCCCGGTTTCCGAACACCATGGTGCAGACATTCACCGCAGTGCCGTTGGCCATCTCCGGAGTGATGTTGAACTGGCGGCGGTAGTCGACCGCACGCTTGCCCATCCAGGAACCGAACACCGCCTTGATGGCGATCTCTAGCTGCTCGTAGGGATCCTCGGGAAAGGGCTTGCCGGTGTGCTGTTCGAAGACCTTGAGGAAGCGTTTGCAGATCTCCTGCAGATCATCCGCGGAGAGGCCCACATCCTCGGAGACATGGGCATTCTGCTTGACCGCCTCGAACTGCTCGTCGAAGGCCTCGTCGGGCACGCCCAGGGCCACCTTGCCGAAGAGCTGGATGAAACGGCGATAGGCATCGTAGCCGAAGCGCGGATCGCCGGTCTGTTCGATGACCCCCTGCAGGGTTGTGCCGTTGAGACCGAGATTGAGGATGGTATCCATCATCCCGGGCATCGACATCGCCGAACCGGAACGCACCGACACAAGGAGCGGATTGCCGGCATCGCCGAACCCCTTGCCGGTGGCGGCTTCGACCTGCTTCATGTGTGCATGCACATCCGCTATCAGACTCTGCGGCAGGGTCTTGGATTCATCGGCCAGATATTCGAGACAGGCTTCGGTACTGATCACGAACCCTGGAGGAACATTCAAGCCGAACTGGGTCATCTCGCAGAGGTTCGCCCCCTTGCCGCCCAGCAGTTTCTTGTTCTTGCCGTCACCCTCTTGAAATGCATAGACATGCCGTTTTGGATTCATCATCAAAACTCCCCTCTATTTATTATGCAAACCGGCGGTTGCCGGCTCTCGCCTCATACCGACTGCCTTGTCGATAATTAATTGTTGTAGCAGATAACCACAAACTTTTGTATCTAGTGGTGTTAGGTAACACCACACTAGTATAATACTCCCTTTTTGTTGCCGGACCATTAATGAAATCCATGGAAAAAACCTACGACCCCCATGCCATAGAACAACGCTGGTATAAGACCTGGGAAACACGCGGTTATTTCGCCCCAAGCCAGACCGGTGAAGAGAGCTACTGCATCATGATTCCACCACCCAATGTCACCGGCAGCCTGCATATGGGACATGGATTCAACAATACAATCATGGATACCCTGATCCGCTACCACCGCATGAAAGGGCACAAGACCCTCTGGCAGGCGGGTTCCGACCATGCCGGCATCGCCACTCAGATGGTGGTCGAACGCCAGCTCGAGGCGGAAAACAGAAAACGTCATGATCTTGGACGCGAACAGTTCATCGACCGGATCTGGGATTGGAAGGAGGAGTCCGGCGGCAATATATCGCGCCAACTGCGCAGGCTGGGCTCTTCGCTGGACTGGCAGCATGAGCGCTTCACCATGGACCAGGGACTCTCGGATGCAGTCAAAGAGGTCTTCATCCGCCTCTACGAGGAGGGCCTGATCTATCGCGGCAAGCGCCTGGTCAACTGGGATCCCAAGCTGCATACAGCCGTCTCCGACCTCGAGGTCCTCTCCGAGGAGGAGTATGGCCATATGTGGCACATGCGCTATCCCCTGAGCAACGGCCAGGGTCATCTGGTGGTGGCGACCACCAGGCCCGAGACCATGCTCGGTGATTGCGCGGTGGCGGTGAATCCCCATGACGAGCGCTACAAGCACCTGATCGGCGAGCTGCTGGAGCTGCCGCTGACCGGCCGAAAGATACCCATCATCGCCGACGAGGAGCATGTGGATCCGGAGTTCGGCACGGGTTGCGTGAAGATCACCCCGGCCCACGACTTCAACGACTATGCGGTATGGCAGCGCCACCGCGACGAGATAACCATCAGCGAGCAGGCCCATGGCGGTCTTATCAATATCTTCACAGTGGATGCCGCGATCCGCGAAAACGACGAGGGCGAAGGCAGTCTGATCCCGGAACAATATATCGGCATGGATCGCTACGACGCGCGCCAGCGAATCGTCGCCGATCTCGAGGAGATGGGGCTGCTGGCGAAGACCGATGATCACAAGCTGATGGTGCCCAGAGGGGATCGCTCCGGAGCGGTCATCGAACCCTTTCTCACAGACCAGTGGTACGTCAAGATCGCCCCCCTGGCCAAGCCCGCCATCGAGGCGGTGGAGACGGGGCGCATCCGCTTCGTCCCCGACAATTGGAAGAACACCTACTACGAGTGGATGCGCAACATCCAGGACTGGTGCATCAGCCGCCAGATCTGGTGGGGCCACCGCATCCCCGCCTGGTATGACGACGAGGGCAACCTCTATGTTGGGCGCTCGGAGAGCGAAATACGCGAACGCCACGATCTGGCCGCAGACTATCCACTACGCCAGGACGAGGATGTGCTCGACACCTGGTTCAGCTCCGCGCTGTGGCCTTTCTCCACTTTGGGCTGGCCTGAGCAGACCGAGCGGCTCAAGGACTTCTACCCCACCAGCGTATTGGTCACCGGCTTCGACATCATCTTTTTCTGGGTCGCCCGGATGATCATGATGGGGCTCAAATTCATGGATGATGTCCCCTTCAGGGAGGTCTACGTCCATGGCCTGATACGCGACTCCCATGGCGACAAAATGTCGAAATCTAAGGGCAATGTACTCGACCCCATCGACCTCATCGACGGCATCGGTCTGGAAGATCTGGTGCGCAAACGCACCAGCGGCATGATGCAGCCCCAGCTGGCGAAAAAGATTGAACAACAGACCCGCAAGGAGTTCCCCGACGGTATTCCCAGCTTCGGCACAGACGCCTTGCGTTTCACCTTCGCCGCGCTCGCCGCCACCGGCCGCGATATCAAGTTCGACCTGGGACGCATCGAGGGCTATCGCAACTTCTGCAACAAGCTGTGGAACGCCACCCGCTACGTGATGATGAACGTGGAGGGCCAGGATTGCGGTGTCCAGGGTGTAAAAACCGGCCACTCCGAACCCGCGGCGAAGCTCGAGCGTTCCGTCGCCGACCGCTGGATCATGTCGCGCCTGCAAAAGACCAAGCAGGCGGTCGCCGATGCCATCGAGGGCTACCGCTTCGACCACGCCGCCCAGGCGATCTATGAATTCACCTGGAACGAGTATTGCGACTGGTACCTCGAGTTGAGCAAACCGGTGCTCAATGATGACAATGCATCCGCCGAGGCCAAGCGCGGTACCCGTCGCACCCTGGTGCGTGTACTGGAGAACCTGCTGCGCCTGACCCACCCGATAATGCCCTTCATCACAGAGGAGATCTGGCAGCGCGTCGCCCCCATTGCCGGTGTCATCGATGCACAGAACGAAGGCGCCACGATCATGAACCGGCCCTTCCCTACACAGCGCAGATCCCTGATCGACGAAGAGGCGGAGAGGGAGATGGCCTGGTTGATGCAGTTCATTCTCGGCATTCGCAAGATCAAGGGCGAGATGAACATCGCCCCCGGAAAGCCGGTACCTGTACTTCTGGCCAACGCCAGCGACACTGACAGGAGACTGGCAAAGCGACATCGCCATTTCCTCGACTTTCTCGCCCGTACTGAATCGATCGAAATCCTGGCGGCGGATGACCATGGACCGGAATCGTCCACCGCCCTGGTTGGCGATATGAAGGTGCTGATTCCACTCGCCGGCCTGATCGACAAGGAGGCCGAGATCAAGCGCCTTGGTAAGGAGACCGGTCGATTGCAAGGCGATATGGAGCGCATCGAAAAGAAACTCGCCAATCCGAATTTTGTCGATAAAGCGCCACAGGCCGTGGTAGAGAAAGAGCGAGAAAAACTGGCGGAGACCAAACGCGCCCTTGAAACCCTGCAAATGCAGTTGGCGAAAATCAGAAATCTCTAATTCTTTGCGTAACAGACTACCCTTGACCATAGTCTTGAGTTGGTGAATCCGCAAGTCCGCGGATTACTCTCTCTGATAGATGATTGGCCAAGGGTTGGTTTTTAGCCGAGGATCGCTTCCTTCTCAATGTTACGCATCGGTATTCACTTTTTGTCACTCCACATTTTGATAATACCAGCGATGCCATTTTGCAGAGCTTCCTTAGCACAACATATCGAATGTTATCGTGATCGAACCCCGCCCAAGGGGTCGGGTCTACCAAACCACCTTTCCGCTGTTGACGCGAATGAATCAGAAAGAATATTTCGCAAACACCCTGGTCGGCTGTTACGTTTCTGTATCATTAACAACTTAGCGCACAATTTTAAAAAAAAGTTTTGACAGTTTGTCCAAGTTATCATTACAAAGAACTATATGGCTATCCGGGTGGCTGTGATACCGCACATCATTACAAGCGGCACCGCTTTTCTAACAACCACCCTATTTCGAAAAGGAGGACGAAATATGCTCACGATCCGCGACGCGAACCACCCCTCAGCTCCACCCTTACACCGAATCACGCCGGTTAAAGCGCCCGACTGACGCAGCCCGGACTACCTGCATTCAGTAAGTTTCAAGCACCAATGAACTATGTTGTCGCACGCTCACATCGGATGCGAGACCGGTTATAGGCGTGGATGCACAAGCGTAATTACAGCAATTTTTTTGATGGAAAAACATCGGGGGAAGGCAGCCCGAAACAAGGAGAATGAAAAATGCTCGAAAAGTTTCAACAACTAAGTAGTTGCTTGTTTTATCTGTCTTCAACACTGTTCGCACTTCTTCTCTTGCTAGGGCCACCTCCAACGGCATCCGCTTCGGATCTTGGCCTGGCAGAAGCCGATTGCAGATGCTGTCACGGATCAACTCTGGCGGACCGCCATCACCTGCTAGTCATCAACAGTGGTCGCGAATGTCTCTCCTGCCACACCTATAACCTCGATCCGATCACCATGGAATCCATCATCAGCGTTACACGCAATTGCATCTTATGCCACACCGGTTCCCTGGCTGATCGCCATCACCTACTGGTCGACCAAGTAACCTATGACTGCTTTACCTGCCATACAATCATCTTGGACCCCTTGACCCAGCAAAGCACTGTTGTGTTCAACAATGCATGTCAGACACCCCCCCCGGCAGTGACCACAGGAACCATTACCGGCACCGTAACCGATTCCGCTACCGGCTCCGCCCTCGGCTGGGTCAACGTCGCCACCAGCGATAATAATTATTCAACACTCGCTACCGACACGGGCAACTTCGAACTGGTTGACATTACACCTGGAAGCTACACACTGGCCGCCTCCCTGGATGGTTACGTAGGTTCCAGCCAGAGTGTAACGGTTGTCGACGGACAAAACAGCACTGTCGATTTTGCGCTCTCACCGCTTCCTGTTCCGGCAACGGTCAACGGTGTCATTCGCGACATAAACCAGGCCCCGCTCGAGGGCGTGACCATAGCATCGGCCGACGGTGTCTATTCCACACTCTCTACGATTGATGGCTCCTATACATTGATGAACGTAGCCGAAGGTAACCTGGTGCTTACCGCTCTCAAAACGGGATTCATCGACGCATCGCAGGCTGTCAGCGTAACAAGTGGTCAGACGATAACGCTCGACTTTGCCCTCTCCGCCGCGGTTGAAATATGCACGGACAATATTGATAACGACAACAACGGGCTGATTGATTGCAATGACCCGGCCTGTAGCGGCACCTCGGGCTGCCAGCCACTGGCCAGCGAATCATGTGGTGACGGCATCGATAACGACAATAACGGATTGACAGACTGTAGCGATCCTGTATGTATCGGTACAGGTGCTTGTGAATCCCCGATAGCCGAAATCTGTAATGACCAAATCGACAATAATAGTGACGGTTTGCTCGACTGCGATGATCCCCTGTGCAACTCCGCAAGACATTGTCTGCGCGAAAAATGCAAAGACGGCATCGATAACAATCATGACGGACTTGTTGACTGTAACGACCCCCTCTGCTCAGATACTCGCATCTGCCGCGCACCGCCAGTGGAAATCTGTCACGACAACATCGACAATGACGATAGCGGGGAGACTGACTGTGACGATGAGAAGTGTGCGGATTTAGCCAGCTGTACGCAGCACACTGAAGAGCATGAGCGCTGCAAGAACGGAATAGATGACAATAATGACGGCTTTATCGATTGTGCTGATGAACAGTGCGCTCACCGTGCGGTTTGTCTCGATGAAATCTGTGGCAACGATCTGGATGACGATGCAGATGGGCGAGTCGATTGCGAAGATCGGGAGTGTCGTGAAACGCCTGCATGTGTGGGCCAGACCATTCAGCGGCCACTGGAGTTTACTGCTAGCGCGTCGGGTGAAAAAGATGATTACAAGGCCGAAAAAACCGGTGACAGTGACCTGACAACACGGTGGTGGGTGGATGATAACGAGAAGAACTGGTTGATGCTCGATCTTGGGGGGAGCTATCCTGTCGACAAGGTCAATATCCACTGGCATACGCTATATGCCGCAAAATATTCAGTCAGGATTTCGAAAAATGGGCGTTACTGGAGAACCGTCAAGACAGTCAACGACAGCGATGGCGGGTTAGATGTAAACACCTTCCGAACAAGGAAAGCCCACTTTGTTCTCATTGAGTGTAAAGAACCCGCCACAGCGGGCTATTCAATCAACGAGGTGGAGGTATTTCGTAGCGCCAATGAGGAGGATGACTAACTGCACAGCGCATTAATTTGCCAAGTGTCCTGTTTAGGCAAGCGAGTCAAACCGGGAATTCCACCACGAAGGCGACGGAGGCCTGGTTGTTGGATCGGTAGAACAGCGCAATGACAGCATATTTAATTAGTGCCTATTCTGAAAATACATGAACGCCGGTTAGTGTCTTGGGATGAGGATTTGCACTAGCGGCAAGGATGCCGTGCAAGCCCCGTCAGTACAGGCATGTACTGTTGTGGCAAGGAAAAAAACAGCCCCGGTCGCTGTGAGTGCGAAAAATGTATGTTATCTAAAACGGCAAACACAAAGTTATTTGCAGGATCGTAACTGTATGATCAAGTCACAGGTACTACTATTTGTTGCCAGTTTACCCCGCCATAGATTCTGTACCACTCAGCAAGTCAGGAAGGTGCTAGCCGCAAGGCATGCCTCGCAGGGGGGAGTGGCACAGATTCTATGACGGAGTACACTGGTGTAGTGTCTTATACCGACACCCTGTTACTGCATCCTTGCGTTGCTTGGCTTGCGCGGCATCCCTGCCGATAAGCGCTTGCTTGTGCTCTTACTGTTATTTGAGGAACAGTAGCCAACTGAAGTAATGATTAGAGATATATATCGATCTTCGCCTTCGCTTTAAGACCAGCCAAGTGTTTATCCATCACTTCCTTGCGATAGCGAATATTCAAATATCTGGCAATGAACTCCTTCACGTCTTCATAGCTTTGAAAACCAGCCGGCTTTCGATCGAGCACTTCTAAAACATGGTACCCATATTTGGTTTCGATAATACCGCTCAACTTATTAGCCTTTATTGAAAAAGCTACCTCGTCGTAGGATTCTGGCATGTATCCTTTCTCAGTATACCCAAGATCTCCACCATTCTGCGCACTGGCGCAATCCGAATATTCCTTAGCCACCTCTGCAAATGAACTTCCGTCTTGAAGAAGATTAAGCGCCTTCGTGATCTTTTTATAAGCCTCGTCTTTGTCAAGCGGTTTGTTAGTGGCATTAGCTTCGTATTTAGCGCCTGCTTTTACTGCTGGCTCACTCTCTGATTTATTCTCGTTCTTGTTCTTTGACACTCCTTCGGGCACGACCTCCAATAACTCCTTGGGCACGCCTCCAATTAAATCATCATTTTTTTCATCTCTTTTAACACCAACCAGAATATGGCGTGTCCGGACTCTCTCTCCTGTCCTGAATGACTCCTTATTTTGGTTGTAAAACGCAAGAATTTCTGTTTCAGGCACCTTTGGATTCTTTAGTTTTTGTTGAGTAAGATACTCGTCTACAAAAATTTTCTTGGTTACAAATTCGCGCAACGCCGTTTCATCCAAATTTGTTGCCTTTTTGGTTTCGCTCATCTCATTCAATGCTTCCTCAACACGTGACTCGAGGTCTTCGATGTTTAACTTTTTTGCCTCCTGGTAGATAAGCTCAACGGAGATAAGCCTATCAAGTACCTGCAG
>JBNKLI010000125.1:0-2031 GCA_050292275.1 Candidatus Thiodiazotropha sp. | reverse complement strand
AGACTCATGGTCAGCAGGTTGTTGCAGCGGGCGCGGCACTCGGTGTGGTCGATCGGTTTGGTAATGAAATCGGTGGCGCCCGATTCCAGGGCCATATAACGCACCGATTGGTCTTCGATACAGGTCACGATCATAACCGGTACATCATTGCAGCCGGGAATCCGCCGGAACCATTTGATGAACTCGATGCCATCCATCTGCGGCATCTTGTAATCGGTGATCACCAGATCGACATCGTTCTGTTTGGCCCACTCCAGCGCTTCGGTGGGGTCGGCAAAACAGGTGGGCTTCACATCCTTGTCAATGGACCCGATCAGCTCCTGCAGGATCATCCGTGTGATCGACTGATCATCAATGATGAGTACATTGGACATAATGGATATAGGGGCGACTCTTTGTGTGCCTGGTGAGTGGGGCATTGGGTTTACTGCCTGGTCAGGGTTAACGGCGAAGGGGAGAGAAGCTTGATCTGACCTTCCGTCTCGTCCTTGCTAAACACGCTAGCGGCATGCCTAAGTCGCCAACAGGTGACCTGCGTGGTGCTACGTGTAAATTTAACAATAGCAGCTATTTAGGTGGAAAATCCCCATCAAACATGAAATAAATTCCCGGAATGTTAACTGATAATTTTATGCTTTGCGAGTGTGCAGGATGGCTTAGTTGGTTTCTCGCAGTGTCTGCTGCAACAGTTGGTATATGGTTTCGCTGGTGAAGGGTTTGTCGCAGATGGCAGAGACTCCCGAGCGCTGCACAGCGGCCAGTCGGTTCTGGTTCGATTCGCTGGTCACCATCAACACGGGAAGACCCGGCTGGGCGCTGCGCTGACGAATGAAATCGAGCAGTTCCTGTCCGTTCATCTGTGGCATGTTGTAGTCGGAAATCACCAGATCGAAGAAGTGCTGATTGATCAGCGCAGCGCCTTCCGCCCCGTCACGCGCCTCCAGGATATTTTCGATGCCGACTGCCTCCAGCAACCGGCGCAGGTGTTTGCGTGACATGCTGCTGTCATCCACGATCAGTACCTGCAGTATCTCCGCATCTATCTCATTCAGATCGAACTGGGGCGTTTCGAGGTAGTCAAGGGTGGCATTCAGCGCTGTCTGCAGATCGGCGGCATCGAAAGGTTTGGGTAGAATCGCCACAGCACCCGACTGGCGGATCGGGTCGAGCATGGCCAACCGGGTTTCACTGGAGATAAGCATGAAGGCGATCTCCAGTAACTCTTCGTCGTCGCGCATGCGGAATACCAGATCCGTGCCTGTCATGTCCGGTAGGTAGAGACTGCTGATCACCACGTCGGGCCTGTTTTGCCGCATATCAGCGATGGCATCCTCGCCGGTGGTGGCGACATCGATAAAACGGATACCCAGCTCATCGAACTGCTGCTGAATGATGTGGCGCTGGGTGAGTGAGGGTTCAACAAGAAGGATGGAGAGTTCGCCGAGATGCATCCGATTGCGCCCTGGGTCTGGTTGGGTTCATGGGGAGTCGGGGTTACTCGCAAGCATAGCACAGGCTGGCCTGGGTTCCGTTGTAGCCATGGCTGCTTTTCACGCTCTGCTTCAGCCCGTAGAATTGGCGCCTCGGCCATGGGGAGAGAGTTTGTGAAGTTCACTGTTGAAGGGTTTCGTGCCTGGGAGCGTAAATGCATCACCCTGATGGGGATGTCGGGTGTGGGCAAGACCCGCCTCTCGAACATGCTACGGGAGTCTGATTGGTTTCACTATTCCGGGGACTATCGGATCGGTACCCGCTATCTGGATGAAGCGATTCTCGACAGTATCAAGGAGCAGGCAATGCAGGTGCCGCTGCTGCGTGCTCTGCTGCGCTCTGACTCGATCTTTATCCGCAACAACATCACCTTCCACAACCTGAAGCCTGTCTCGACTTTTCTCGGTATGCTGGGCAATCCGGAGCAGGGAGGGATCGGGCTGAGCGAATTCAAGCGCCGCCAAAATCTTCACCGGGAGGCGGAGATCGCTGCCATGTACGATCTGCCCATATTCCTGCACAAGGCGGAACTGATCTACG
>JBNKLI010000124.1:0-18664 GCA_050292275.1 Candidatus Thiodiazotropha sp. | reverse complement strand
TGCTCAGATACTATGTAGGTTCGGCTGAGGATACCCGGAATTTCAAGGAACAGCTGGTTACCGGTAATTTGTCGCTGCTTCTTCCGTTGAACGATGCCAGGTTGAGTCAGAACGCTTCCCCGGTCTTCAGCTGGGTGGATTTACCGGCAGCTGTTCTCTATCGAATTGAATTCAGCAACGATGACGGTACTATTGTCTCAGCCTTCGTGAAGGCTGGAGTCTCCAGTTACCAACCACCGCCCTGGCTGATGGATGCTGCCGGCGATTCAATCCGTTGGCGTGTACAGGCCCTCGACCGGAAAGGCGGGATTTTAGGCCAAAGCAATTGGCGTGATTTTTCAATTCAATAGATTACCTGGTTACCCCGCAACTCAGCTGTGGCAAGTGAAAAATCGAGTGTGAGCAAACAAAGAAATATGAATACGGATGAAGGATCGTATGGCATCAATAAAGAGGACAAGCAGTATCAGAGTGACGCTCAGTCTTCTGATAAATACAGACAATCCTTCAAATTGGCATTGCAGGAACGCAAGTATTCAAAGGCAAATTCAGATGTAATACTGCCTGGCAACAAGAAGAGAAATAGCAGAAAAGTCAAACAAAGGAAGAGTCGCTTTGGGTCAAAATGCTAATCGCCTGGTACCTGTAGCGAAATGTTTCCATTTTTTACTTGAATAGGCCGTATTGAGGCTGAAAAATCATTAATTCTGGGGATACGCCAGACTGGAATAGAAGCGTTAAATAGCAGCAGATCATATTCAACCAGCTGGATAACGGAGATCAGCCGTGTTGCAACTCAATTTGATGCTGTTTTTAGCGAGCTTTCTGTTTGTGGCTGCTCTGCATGCCCAGCCGCAGTTGTCACGCATCGTGACCGATCAGCAGGGTAGCGCTACATTTCTCGGAACCGGCTTTGGCCAGGCCTGCGACAGATGCGAAGTCATCGTAGACTATGGCCAGGGCCTGCTTTATGCCATTCCAATCATCAACTGGAGCGATCGGCGTATTGAAACCCGGCTGCCGGACCTGAATCGTGCCACCAATCTGACAGCGGTCGTGGCCACGCCCAATGGCTCATCCGCAGCCAAGCCCTTGCAACTGCGGCGTCTTATTGTGCCGACGAGAGAACTCACCAAGAGCGTCAAGGCCGACCGGGATAGAGGGCCTCAGCTGTTCGAAGAGAGCCATCGGGATAGCCTGGGGGGCAAGGGGGAGGACCAGTTCAAGGTCAGCGTCGAGCCTCCCCGTTGTGGACAACAGGCACTGGTGTTCGAAAAGGCCCGCCTGGTTTACGGCGACAGGCGTTTTGCCGAGGCTCAAATAACCGCGTTGCCAATACCAGGCTGTACCCGCTGCCAACCCTTGAAGGTCGGCTGGTATCACGAGCCGACGGGACGGCTTACTTACCAGGTTCACATCTACCGTCGCGCGGTGGAAGGTATCTGTCGCGAACGCATTCGTCGCTAGCCGCTGAGAATCGATCCGTGAACATAGATATCCGAGAGGAAACTGCGCGTTGCTGAGCCATTACCCGAAAACCATACCGTAAGGAGATATCCATGCAATACTCGTCCACGAACACGCTCAAATCCCTAGTACTACCTGTGATACTGGCCGCTATGAGCAAAAATGCCACAGCACTGCCGTTCTTGGGTCTGTATGACATTGCGGTTCCCACCAATTGTTATGCCAATACCGCGCAGAACCTGCAACGTCCGGCCGAGTGGGATCATCCGGTTCCCATCTTTGGCGGCAACACGATTTCACTGCATGGTCGGACCATAGAAGCCCTCGATGTGATCAATCTGTTCGCATCCAATCCCGCACTGGTGCGTCTTCCCGCCACCATGCGACTTGCCAAAGGGGACATGTATCAGCGATCCACGATTCAAGTGGGCACCATGGCTCCGACAAGACCGACCCGGGTCACGATCACCGCCCAATCAGGTATCAACCCGCTGACGAAGGCCACGGAACAACTGCTGGTGTTGCCAAAACAGTACATCTCCGAGTTCGAGCTGTCGCCGAAACAGTCTGTATACAAGGATGGCGACCGCGTCACCGCCACGCTGAAGCTGCGCTGGAATCAACCTGCCACCATGCCGGTCGATTTCACTCTTCCCAAGCACTCCCTGGGCGGAAGGGACTGGTATGTCAGCAGCGACGGCTGGAGCGGATCGGTGAATAATAAGAAAAGGGTGTTGGGGGCGAAAAAGCAAAGGGTGATCAGCCTGCCGTTCACAGTCAAATGGCCGACAGACAGGGAAGCGAGTAAATTCCGCGGAGAGAAGCTGGCGCTCACCTTGACAAGTCAATTGAGTCCGACCTCCTCCTGCGCCATCACAACCAATCCCAGTTCCAAGGCGTTTACTTACTATGTAAAGAACCCGACCTACTCGGCGCCTGAAAAAGCGACGGGAAGCAAGGGGATTTCCCCCATTCGTGGTGGACAAATTTAAAGCGAAATATGAATCTTGTTGTATGATTGATTGTAGATATTGAAGCTCAACAGGTCAGACCTTTTGCAAAATGGCTCAGACAACCAACTACCAAGTATTGCTGGTTGAGGATGAACCCGCTACGCGGCAGCGCCTCGCCGGCGCCGTCAACTGTCACCACCAACTTTCCATTCTGGCAGCAGTGAGCAACGTGACTGAGGCCAAGGCGGTGTTGGCACAGACCCAACCCGATGTTTTACTGACCGATATCGGTCTGCCTGACGGGGATGGGACCGAGATCATCGCTGAGTTGGGGCGACTTGGCTATAAAACAGAAGCCATGGTGATCACCGTGTTCGGCGATGAACGCCACGTAATTCGGGCAGTGGAGGCAGGCGCCACCGGCTATCTGCTCAAGGACGACAGGCCCGATGCGATTACCGATGCCATTATGGAGCTGCTGGCCGGGGGTTCGCCCATGAGCGCCTCCATTGCCCGTTACCTGCTGAGGCGTCTGCAACCTTCGAAAAACGACCCGGTGGAGAGTGCGCAAGCGCAACTGCAGCTGAGCCGTCGCGAGCAGGAGGTACTGCGGCACATCGCCAAGGGATTCAGTTACGCGGAGATCTCCGACCTGCTCAACCTGTCCAGCCATACCGTGGCTTCCCACCTGAAAAGTATCTACCGGAAAATCGGTGTGCACTCCCGCGGGGAGGCTGTATTCGAGGCGACACAGTTGGGGCTGATTTAGTGTAACCGGTGTGTCTGTAGCGTCTACCCCCCGAAAGCCCCGTTATCATCGGAGGATAACCACAACGGCAGTGATCACTGCGTCATTGGTCACGCTGCTGTTTGTTGCATTGGGCAGAGCCGATACGCATCAGGATTCACTCCTGCTCAGCCAGATGAATTTCATGCCGACAGGAGCAACCACTCCCCCCGTCGGGCTTGAAGCCGGTGCAACCGAACATACCCTGCCTCATGAGTGGCGTAACGGGTATGAAAAAAATTACGCCGGCTGGTATAGCGCCACCCTGAACCTGGAGGTGCCGCCAAACCGCCTGTGGGGTATTTTTCTTCCCAATGTACGCATGAACGCGGCGGTCTACCTGAACGGAGAGCTGCTCGGGCATGGTGGCCGATTCGAAGAACCGATGGCGCGCAACTGGACCCGGCCGCTCTACTACACTATCCCCAACGGCCTGCTGCGGCCGGGAGAGAACACCATCGCGATTCGCATCGCCGCCACACGGCCGGGGAAAGGGATGCTTGGAAAGGTCTCCCTGGGGCCGGACGAAACCCTGAAACCGGTCTATGAGACGCGCTTCTTTGTCCGTGTCACCCTGTTGCAGATCGTGGTTGCCAGCCTGGTGGTCTGTAGCCTGTTCCTGGTGTTGATGGGTGTTTTGCGCAAGCGCGAGACCTTCTACCTCTGGTTTGCCGCCATGACGGCCTGCTGGGCCGCCTTTGTCTGGAACCTGATTGTGGTGGATATACCTCTGCCCACCCGGATCTGGGACATCCTGCGCATTCTTTCCATCGGTTGGTTCGTGGTGTGTATGACCTATTTCATCCACCGTTATATCGGTGTGAGCAAGCCGCGCCTGGAGCGCGGCGTGATGCTGTTTGCCCTGATCGGTACCGGCCTGCTTTTTCTGTTACCCGAAACAGTTTTCTATCGGGTGGGACTTCCCCTCTGGGACATCGCGGCGGTTGCCGGTGGTATCTACCCCGGCTGGTTTGCTTTCCAAAACTACCGCCGTACCAGGAGCAGGGAGCTGCTCATGCTGCTTGTTTGCGGCGCTATCATCCTGCTGTTCGGGCTGTTGGATCTGCTGACCATACTCGATCTGCGCGACAAGTCCTGGGGCTACCTGCTGCCCTATCCGGCGCCGCTGCTGATGTTCATCGTCTCGGCCATGATGACCCTGCGCTTCATCCGCGCGGCGGACCAGGTGGAGGCGCTAAACCTGACCCTTGAACAGCGCATCGCGGAGAAGGGGCGCGCCCTGGAGGAGAACTACCGGCGCTTGGCCGCGCTGCAGAAAGAGCAGGTACTGGCGGAGGAGCGGGAACGCATCATGCGCGACATGCACGATGGCATCGGCGGCCACCTGGTGACTATGCTCTCCCTGGTGGAGCAAAGCGACACCCCGAGGGAGCGCATCGTCGACCTGGTGCGTGAGGCATTGAGCGACCTGCGTCTCATGATCGACTCCTTCGAGCCGTCGGACGACGACCTCGGCACCGTACTCGGCATCTTCCGCTCGCGCCTCTCGCCTATTCTGGAACACCAGCGGATCGAACTGCGCTGGCAGGTGGAGGATGTCCCGCCCATCCCCCATCTGGGGCCGCAGAAAGTGCTGCACCTGCTGCGTATCCTGCAGGAGGCCACCACCAATGTGCTGAAACACGCTGAGGCAAGCACGCTGACCTTCACCACAGGTGAAAGCGATCTATCAAAAGATGGCATTGGGGTCTATCTGGAGGTCGCGGATAATGGCAAAGGCATTGGTACGGACCTGGGCAATGCCCAAGGTCACGGTCTAAGGAACATGAGCCGGCGGGCGCAAGCCATCGGTGCCGAGTTGAGCCTGGTGGATGCCTGTCCTGGCACGGTCCTTCGTCTGACCATTCCCGTGTTTGCTGAGGAATCCCGCTAGGCTTTTTCTGATAAGCGGCACACTGCTTTCGAGTGTCTGTCTGGCGAGGAAATATAGAGTTTCTGGACAGGTTGTGTCGCTATATCACGAGGCCAGGGTATCGGAGAAACGGCTGTCCATAATATCCGATATCAACTCAAAACGTCCTACAGCGATGGCGCCACGCATCAAGAAAGTGAAGGCAAAACACCGGAACAACGCCACCAGAACTCAAAAGGAACACCACGCTAACAATGGCAGATGCCATCTGTATCACCCAGATGGCAATTATGCCAACCGATATGAAGCCGGCAGCAAATAAGACCATCGCTACTTTTTCAATGGTATGTTGATACACTTCATCTCTAATCTTCCGTAATTCCGATTGTGAATTGATATCGCACCAATGTACGCCCCACAATCTGAAGACACGTCCATATGAAATTCAAGTTGATGTAAAGGTTCTGATTGACGGAAGGAACCAAGTCCCGGTAAACCTTTAAAGTATCTTTAGCATGGTTAGTAGTGCCAACAGATGAAAAGCAATTACCCACTGTTCAAATGTAATTTGCCGATCAGTATTCCCACATCTATTTACCACCTATGTCATAGGTCGGTGAACTGCCTGTAGCAGTGATCTTTACATATTAATCCTCCCAGGCACCGAAGCCAGGAATCTGGATTTCCGACTCGCTAAAGGAACCCGTTTCGGCCATCGTATGGCAAGCACCACACCTGCTTAACGAACCGACTTTGGGATTAAGCTGCACCATCGTGGGTGATAGTTCATCATGCTTCATGATAAAATAAGGTGTTGCACTAATACGGAGTGGCGTATCATCAGCACGCAAGGAACTCATGATCCTTTTCGAACGCTTGTAATTGGCATGGTCGGCGGCATTCTTCAGCAGATAGTCTTCAATATTTTTGGCATCCTCCGGTGGAAGTTCTGCATTGTCCTCGAAATGATTGTCAAGCCCAGACATCAACTTTGTCCATGAGCGTGCTGGTAGCAGGCCCGGCTGATAAGGAAAGTGACAGCTGCCACACTCCTTCAGATATTGCGGGTTTTTAACTGGTGCAACACCTGGTGCTTTTGCTCCATCAAACATACGGCTGAAGAGGCCAGGTTTATTATCAGCACCGAATGCTGCACTGCCCATTCCAAGCAAGGTGGCTGACAACAATACCATGGATGCTACTGATGATTTAAACTTCATATTACACCTCTCAATTAAAGTACGGTTGTTTAAAGGTTCTTGTAATAGGCAAGATAATTACCTTTTTCCTGAGTAGCACATTCACGCCCCAGAGTCCTCCTGCAATTACGAACGAACCACTTATTGATTTGTTTAAATTTAGTGAGATATTTAGGATCTGCTGTAGGTGCCATGGGCTCAATGGTCTTGCCTGTACGTGCATGTTTGCCTGGTTTCTTCAAGTCGGCAGTGTGGCACGTGGCGCAGCTTCGCTTGTCACCTTTCTTGGTATCGGTAAACTCATTATTCCACAGGGCCTCTGCTGCTGCGGCGCTTAAGTTGGTCCCGCCCTGAGCCTGATACTCAGCCTCCAACTGTGATACTGCATCCGCATGAGCATGGAATGGGATCGATAGCAACAGTCCAGTAACGCCGATAAGTTTCCTATTCAAGCTAACCTCGAATTCATTTGTTTAAGGAGAGTTGATTATTAAACAGTTCCTTATCTGTCAAGACTACTGAAGAGAGCTGAATTGAAACTGAAAGAAACGGTTATCTATGGTATAAATAATCATCCTTACTCGCTTGTTACCGTTGCTTCAGCATCATCCGGCAGATGCATGGCAGCATCTTCAAAAGTGCCTGCGGCGGCGTCGATATGGCAGGCTGCACAATCAGCCTTGCTATCGACCTTTGGGTGTTTCCATACCGCATCAGAGATCTCCCGATGTTTTTTGGTCCAGTAAGGGGTCTCTGTGATACGTAATAAAATTTCTGTCTGCGGTATGCTACGATTAATTTTCCAAGCTGCTTCGGTTAATCCCTGTTCCGCAGCATTTTCTACCAGGAAGGTTTCGATCTGATTAACGGTATCCTGTTCCAGAAAAAGATTCTCTCCGAAATGAGATGCCTGGTCCCGCATCATGACTTTCCAGGTGCGGGCAGGTAATAAACTCGGATGGAAGGCGAGATGGCAAGCGCCGCACTCTTCACGCCAAAGCGAGTTATCGGGGAGTGTAGGACCATGAAACGGCTGGTAGAGCTGCTCCGGTGTTTCTGTTAGATGGCCCTGAAACCAGAACAGACCGGCAGTGATAATGGCAACCAGCATAGTGGCACCTACCTTCCAGTGGGAAAGAGTAGACATTGCACCGTCTGCGGAGGATTTGAAGCCAGTTAGCATGGAAACCACCAGGTTCTCTCCATGCAACATGCTCTCTACAAGGACACCCATTAGATGAGTAACGACCACCCCCAGCATCAACCAGGATAGCCATTCATGAAATTCATGAGCGAAACGTCCCTGTGGAAAGTTCAGTAGTCCGGCAAGGGGGCCGTGCCGTTCTTCACCGCCAAAGGTAAGCAGGCCGGTAATGACAATTGATAGGCCCAGTACCAGCAGCAGATAAATAGCCCAGCTACCGGCCGGGTTATGGCCGAGAAAGCGGGGCGGGTGTTTATTCAGCACATCTTTCAGGTAATTCTGCGCCTTAGAAAAATTGAAGGCGAAATCACGGAAACGGGCATAAGGGCCGCCGATGAAACCCCACAGAAGACGGAATATAATCAGTCCGCCCATCAGGTACCCGGCAAAAACATGTACTTCAAGATAACGATCATCGAGAGTGATCCAGGCGATTACGAAGCAGCTCGCAAGGGTCCAATGAAATAGCCGGATAGGGATATCCCATACCCTCACTTTTGTTTCGTGTACACCACTGTTTCTTTTCCGTTGAGTCATTAGGTTAACCTCAAAAACATACCTTTCCAGTGCTGTCGAAAGCTAGATCATTGCATGCTGGGAGTGGTATTCATGCCTCTCGAATCGGTAGGAAATGGACTGAAAACACTTGCCGATAGAATCGAAAAAGAGGGCTCCGATGGCAATAGCAGATGCCATCGGTATCGCCCAGAGCCCAGCGCTTCGCCCAGGTCGCACAGCGGTTCGACGAAAGCCAAAAGCTCATCTTCCTTGATGCGGCCGCCTCGGCCGGCCAGCGCCTTAAACAGATCATCCGACATCTCCAGCAGCCGGTGCGAGGTGGCAATAACGACGGCTAGAATGCCGCTCCATTTGTGCACACGATAGATGCGGTCCATGCCGCCGAGCGGTTGTTCCAGCCAGGCGGGACGGGTGGAGAGCACCATCGCCAGCGACATCAGGGTGATGGCGAACAGGCCGGTCAGGAAGAGACTCTCAAGGTAGATAGTCCACGGCAGGGAGCCTGCGGATGTGTGATCGGGCGAGAGCATCTCGATGCCCCAGACAAGGGCAACGATGGCAACAAAAGCGGCAAGGATAGTCTTCATGATTAAATCACCCATAGTGTGGTGTTGTCTGGTGGTCGATGGAGCGACCGTGGGTGTAGTATGCGATAGGCAGCTGAATTTACGCTGAAAACAAGCTTTCCGGGTGAAGGAAATATTGACCCCCCTTTAAACCGGTTCTTCAGTGGATATTTGAGTCCGAAACTCGATCAGTTGGATTGTGCCCTGGTGCGCAGATTCAACTGATGCATTCAGGGAGCTTTTCCAGTTTTACTTCAGTGCTCTTGTTAGTCTTCATGTTTCAATCAATCCGGAATAAATTCGAGGATATCCCCTGGCTGACACTCCAATACTTGGCATATGCGCTCAAGTGTAGCGAAGCGTACGCCCTTAACCTTGCCTGTACGCAGTAGTGATAAGTTTTGTTCGGTAATGCCGACCGCCATGGCTAGTTCCTTACCGCGGACTTTCCGCTTGGCCAGCATGACATCCAGATTGACGACAATAGGCATTGCTGATGCTCTAGATAAACTGTTTGTTTTCTTTTTCCAGTTTGCTGGCTTTGACCAACAGATCGCTCATAACCCATAGAATCATAGCTAATGAGAGCACTTCTATCTCACCACTACCCAGGGAGATAGAAAGCATTTTTTCACCGGTAGGATGATTCCACGATAACAGGACGCTGGATAACGCAAAGTGAATCGGTCTGGCCAGCGCCTGTATAAACAAGAAAATAGAGAATAATCGCAAGTCACGGCTGTTGTTGAGGTTAAAAAGCTCTCCCTTGGCGAAGTTTGTGAATGCGCGGCGAAGGAAGTAGAAACCGGCCAGGCCAATGGCCAGGTAACACGTGGACAGTAACCAAAACCCGTACCATTGCACGGTGGTGACGCTCTGCCACTGAATTGGCAAACGCAGGTTAGTCTTGGCCAGGTTGGCGAAAACATCAATATTGATGATAAAGAATAGAGCGGCCAAAGGAACCAAGATTAGTATTGCCAGGCAGCCAGCGGCAATCAGCAACGAGAAGTATCGGGTCATATTAGCTTTGCTTGACATAATCGAAATTCGATAATAAATTATCGTTAAATATTAATTATGTCAAGAGAGACGGTTTGTGAAGAGCAGCCTACAAGCAATCGCCATTCTGTCGGTGGTTCGTTACTTTGAGAATAACGGTGGATGTCTGTTCGATGAATAAGTTGCCGGTTCTGATGACGCTAATGTTTATCTCTGCGTGTAGTAATAGAGCAGTGTATGAAAATATACGCATCCATCAACGTAACGAGTGCCTTAAAGAATCGCCGCCACGCTATGATGAGTGCATAGGGCCTGCTAAAAAATCGTTCGACCAATATCAACGTGAGCGAAAAGAGGTATTAGAACAAGAGTCGATTGGCTCAGGGTCATGAATTCTAATTTTGATGGCAGAGTAATTCCGGGTCTACTAAGCCAATCATGGTGACAGCTCTTCCATTGCAGCCTCCACCTCACGACAAAATGTCAAGCCTGTAATAACCGGCAACCGACATCAGGAATAGGAGAAAAAGTCCGGATTTCAATAGAAGAGCTGCGAACGCATTTGGTGTATTGTTGATCGCTGCCATCTTATGGCGGTGTCTTTGGTTCGGTTCCGGCGATTGAAGAATTGGATTATCCCGTGCAACTGCAGGCAATTGAACCAAGAGTGCTCATTGCGACGTTGTTTCAGGCGATGATAGCTATAACCTATGTAGCCCGCGGTTATCATGTACCCGATCGTCAAAATGGTAGTCAAAGAGGCGCTATTGCCTACCCGGCATTTCGAGTTATTTTACCTGCTATGCGTTTCGCCAGTTCCTTAATCAGTATCGTCTCAAGAGGACCAGGTAGTTAGCGGTGATATTGATTACCGAATCGCGGTAAGCGTATCTGCTGTACCGTGTTTCATATATTGCCCTTTGCTAAACGCTCCCATGCCTCCATGGTCTTTTCTGGGCGCTTAGGCAGTGCCACAACTGTCTCGCCACCGGGAAAGACCTCCTCGTCGAGCTCCCACTTCAGGATACGCCGCCAATCATAAGTCCCACCGCCCTCATCCAAGTCAGGCTCGTCTGATGGTTTTCCGACGCTGACCTTGATAACACACTGCAGCCCAGTGAAATCATCCGTATTCATCTTGGCAAGAATCGCTTTCAGAATATTTTCAGACTGCGTTTCCGGATCGAAATCCCTATTGTATGAAACAAATTCATCGTTGCCCTCACCGGTCAGAACATGGGTTAAGGCAAAAGTCGCAGGCCCACTGACACCGCTCAGGATCACGATGTAGTGCTCATTCCCCGACTTGAAAGGATTCGGTGCAATAACCAAATGGGCATACACATTAAATGGCTCATCAGTCGGCGCCTCCCCCTGGCTGTAAAAGCGTTCAAGCAGTTGGTCCTTACCATCACCATGAACCCGAAACAGGTTCGACTCCAGCCCCCGCTCTTCAAATGCCCTTCCTGAGCTTTGTTCCTTATAATAAACCCTGTCTGGTTTTGAAGTCGCCTCCTGTTCCTTCTTTGCACGTCTTTTTACTACCACAACTTCATGCTCGGCGCGCCGTTTTTGCGACCTCACTTGAAAAAGTTTTTCACTATCTGTGCCGTAGAGACTAGCCAAGGTTATTTCTGTAATCGGATTCACATCGGGTGAAGCGATGATCACGCAATTCTTATCCTGGATCTGGATATCTTTTAGTACTCGAGCTATGTAATCATCCTTTGGTATCTGCATGTTGCTCTCTGCAAATTCCGGTTGGTATATAGGTGTTTCGATACGTGGTCGGTACTGCTTGCGACTGAAATAGGAAGTCAACTCCGACGCTGCCCTCAGGTCCCAGTCTCCGATCATCTCGCGGCTATGATCAACACTATGCAGAGCGCCGGTAATTATTGAAACATTGCCGCGATTACCGAGTATGCGCTCCCAGAATTGTCTCCGGGACCATTCGCGAAAATCAGACATAATCATGTCTTTCAGGGTTACTTGAATCTGGCTTTGCAACAGATCGGGTCGTAGGCGATCAAAGATCATGTGGCGTTGCGCACGAATGTCAAACGCCAAATCCTCAACGGTTGGCCTTTGTGATATCACACTTGCCATATCTGCAGGGATCGTACCACCCTGAACCAGATCTGAGGCAGTTATCTTGGTCTGTCTGATGACAGTGATGGGGATCACATTGATACCTCGAGCATGTCCATACCCCAGCCAGAAGTAGGACATAGGATGGCATTCACGACCTGTTCTCACAATAAGACAATAGGAGCTGTCGACTTGTTTCTTTATCTTGAGAAACCACGATTTATCACTTTCTGTTCCCCCGGTGCCGGGCTCTGTCACTGTAATCTTTTCAGGTTCGATCAGTCCTTCGACTATACGACTATAGGTCTTTACAACTGACATACTCTCAGAGATTTCTGTATCCATCCAATCATAGATTTGGCGCATCGCCAGACCTACGTCGGACAACACATGGGTGTTAAACGGCAGGTTTATATCGAAGGGATCGGTACTCACCGCCTCTTCACTGTCTAGTAGTTCAAATAAGCGTATTGCCTCCTCACCTTTCGACTGACGGTATACATTGGCTGGTGCGTACCAAAAGCAGTTAGAGACCTGGAAATCTTGATGTTCGATCAACGCGAGATCGGCATAAGGATAGACCGAACAACCCGAGGCCTCGAATACCGGAGCCCATCTCTCACCAAATTCCGAGTCTAAGTGCCGAACCAGGATTATCTTCTGTCCAATTCCATAGGCGAGTCCAAGCTCATAGAAGACATTGTCATTGGCAATGGATATATCCGCTACGACGAAGTCTGCCTCTTGTATGCGTTTGCATATCCCCTCGCAGATAATGACCCCGGGGCGGCTCGCCTCCGGAGCACGCTCAAGGACCAACTTGGGTTTAGTCCCGTAGTTGGTTGCGAAAAACGGTGTCAGGCAGTTATCAAAGAATACTTTGAAATTGGGTTTGAAGGGCATGATCATAAAGCCCCGTCGCGAAGGTTCACCCTTCTTGACATGACGAATCTCCTGTTCACGATCAATGGCATCTGTATATACACAGCCTTTGCCAGTCATGAAACATGGACTTACCCTGCCATGCCGCATTAATGTTTTGCCAAAGAAATTTTTATTTTCCTTTTCAGGATTGAATTCATTACTTCCCATCCGATCTCCCCTTACTTCAATCTGGATTGACGTACAAGTGGAACTGCGCCACTTTGATGCACAACCAACTCAATGCACCACAACGCCGGCCTCCGAGATTATTGCCAATTAAATAAATACGTGATCGAGATTACTCATACAAATACAATTGTGGCAACAACCAGCGATTGCTTTCACTGAGTGATGAATTATTATTAGTGGTTTGCCTATGTGTGGGTCTGAGCATGCTGACAGCATAGCTGGTTGCGGGGCATGACTCACATTCGATCGTGCTTACAAAGGGGCTGTGATGGATTATGGAGAAGAATTGACACGCGAAGGTGTCGCCTGCCATATTTTGAACTGTACCTGGTTCCTTACAACCGGCCATATTCCTTTCTCCATGCCAGATTCATCTTCTGATTATATCGAAATTTCGTTTTATTATAAAGAAGCTATCGTGGCATCGGGATAATTCACTCTTCGGGTAGTGCCTGCTCCCTCCCTGAAGGGCAGGCCCGAAACTGGGTGGGACACTCACCACTCCGGAGTGCAATTTGAGGTATGGTTTCGATCTGACCTCGTGAATTCATCCAGCATATGATGGCCTGATGAGCTTGAGCGCTAAGCTACTGCACCTACCGGAGGTGTTGTCGACCTCCATATCCCCACCAATGGTACGCCAAGTGCCAATACCAAACTCAGCCCAATGTTGTTACTGAAACAGGCCTGATTCGGGGGCACTAACCGACTGCTGGTAGAGCCTTTCATGGTTGGTTGTTGCTTGAGTTGAGTGAGGAGGGTATTTACTCCGCCTGGCCTTAAAACTTGCCAACATACAATACAGTATGGCAACCTTTGCAGAACATGGAGTTCACGGAGTGAATAAGATGACCAAGCAATGGAATGGTATGGATCCACAAGTCGCCTCCCCCTGTCGCCATTCAAACTTGTCCGCAACACATTGCATTTCTTTATATGCCATGGACAAGCATGCCGATCGAAATAGTGTGGATTGGTTCAACTGGTTTGCCGATGCGACAGGGCAACTCATTGACAGCCATAGTCTTGGTATCGGCGCCGTCCTTCTGACGTTTTCGATATGCCTTACAGGATGTGCACAGGATAGGCCAGTGGAAATACCGCAGCAAAGAGCCTATGGACCTCTTCTGGATTGGCAGTCACGAGCCACCCCAGAGTCCAAGGGGATCGTCGTGGAGATTGATGGAAAACGCCAGCAGATGCGTTACGGTTGGGGCGGATTTGCCCGCGTTAAAGGAAACTATGAGCAGTGGCCGTCCCATTCCTACAGCGATATAACGCGGTACCCGGCCCCGGCAAAGGCTGTGATGCCGACAGGCCTGGTGGGCGATCCGAAGAAAGGCAGGGAAATTTTCAAATCGCGCAAAAAAGGTCCATGTACGGCTTGCCATACAATTCAGGACGCTGATGCCTGGCCTTTGGGTAACGTGGGATTCGACCTGCGTATCATTGGGGATCGGGGGTCCCCCGATCAGTTGCTGTATCAGGTGATTTACGATCCCCGGGTCGTATTCGGTCCGGAAAGCCCCATGCCGCCGTTCGGGCTCGCTGGAATATTAACGGACGAGGAGATCGTTCACCTGGTGGCGTTTCTCCAAACCCAGAAAGCAAAGCAGGCCGGTATCGTACCGAAGGTATCGGCCGACAAGAACTGGGACCCCAACACCCGGGAGGTGGTCAAACCGGACTATGGCAATGAGTTGGATCCAGTGGACAATCCGGGTCTACTACAGACGGAAAGTATCGCTGTACCTCTCTGGTCGAAGACAGGCCCCACAAGCAAATCCTGCGAGAGCTGCCACGGCGTGATCGAAGAAGCGGATGATCTACGACCTTTGGGTGTCATCGAGAGCATGGTGGGGTTTGGTGCCAACTCTCCGAAATGGATGGAAAGGTATGGGAGGATGATGTCGATTGAAGACTTTCTCGCCGTGCATTCGCAGGAAACAACCGGTATAGAGATACCGGCTCAAAGCAAGGAGAATCTCACCCTGTCCGTCCTGGTGCGGATGCAGTCCAACGGCATGAAATACAGGTTGGATACCTCGCATCCGGCGGTTCAGGCGGCCATCGAAAGAGGCAGAGAGCTATTTCATCGACAAGTCGGTATGCGTCACAGCTCTTGCGCGGGCTGTCATACCGGTCCGCGAGGGGGCGCCGACAAGTTCCTGGGAGGGCGTTACCTGGCCAATATAGATTCCGGCCTGGTCAATCATCCCTATTGGCGTACTTCCCAGCAAAGGCTGTATGACATCCGCACCCGCTTCCAGTGGTGCATGACACCGCTCGGTACCAACTATCTGCCGGGCGATTCGCCTGAGTACGCCGATTTGGAGACCTACCTCGTCTCCCGGCAGGTTGGTAAGCAGGTGATTGTTCCGAGGCAGTCGCATTAATGACGATACATTGGGCATTCGCAGAGTTGGAAAGTAAGCGGCCCATGGCCTTGACGATGGACTCAACGCCGGGAATCTCCGGCCTGATGACCGGTACGACGGGGGCATCGCGGTAGACGGCAAAGAGTTTGTCGAACGCTCTCGATCGCAAAGCGGTAGAGTGGCTGCCAATCTCTGGTTTTTCAATCACAACCTAGCGCTGGAGTTGTGAATTTCGTCAAATATACCCGAAAATTTATATGGATAATCAGAGATCGAACAGGACAGTGTTTAATAACTATCGCCGCCCAGGATCTCTTATGTACAACAAAAATTCCAAGTCATTCATAGCCAATTCCATTGTCGTTCTTACGCTCTTCATAAATATAACCGGCTGTGATGAAACAGCTCAGGAGGATGATTCTGGAGCGGATCAATCCCAACCACCTGCGATATCGTTAACCGCCGATCCAACGGTTGTAGGCCCAAATGGCTCGACATCTTTGACCTGGAGCAGCACTGATGCCACGAGTTGTACCGCCTCGGGTGACTGGTCAGGTAACAAAGATACTTCGGGTACCGAAGCCATAAGTCAATTACAAACCGACAGCATATTCAATCTCACCTGTACTGGGGACGGAGGCAGTTTTAGCACCTCTGTCAGCGTTACTGTAAGCTCTCAGCCTATACCGACAGTCGATCTGTCGGCAAATCCAGCGAGTGTTTCTCTCAATGGCGCTACCACGCTGAGCTGGACTAGTAGCAATGCGGACAGTTGCACTGCATCCGGTCACTGGTCAGGCGCCAAAAGCACTCAGGGCGAGGAAACAATAAGTTCACTGACGGAAGACAGTTTATTTACCCTGTTGTGCAGCGGTCATGGTGTGTCGGTTGGGGATAGTGTGACTGTTACAGTCAGCAATCCAGCGGCAGTGACGGTCAATCTTTCCATAGATCATTCAACCGTGCCTCTCAATGGCACTATCACGCTGACTTGGGATAGCAGCAATACGGCTAGTTGCACGGCATCCGGCGGCTGGTCTGGGGATAAGACCGCCTCGGGCCAGGAAACCATAGATTCACTGACGGAAAGCAGCACCTATAACCTCTCTTGTAGCGGTCCGGGAGGGACAGCGGAAGACAGCGTAAGCGTCACCGTCGACTCAACGGCATTGACGGTCGATCTGTCTGCCGCTCCGACGACGGTTACAACCAATGGCTCTACCACGCTGAGCTGGGGGAGTGGTAACGCGGATAGCTGCACGGCATCGGGTGACTGGTCCGGAAGCAGGGATCTATCCGGCACTGAAACGATAGGCGGGCTGAGCGCCGACAGCCAATTTATCCTGACTTGCAGCGATGCCAATGGGTCCGTGAGTGATGCCGTTGATGTAATCGTGACGCCGGCCGGTGAGAATCCGCAGGTTACCGAACCGGCAGTTACCCTGACCAGCAACAGCCTGACTATAGAAGCGGAGAACGATAGCCGCACCATCAGTGTGACATTCGGATTTGATGGCGATGTGCAAGTGGGACAATTTGTTGACGGCAGCTACTTTGTAACACCGGTGGCAGGACGCAGTGAAGTGACTATTGCCTCTCTACAGGCTGTGGGAGGATCGGTACGGGCGGATGAAAATCCGGTTTACACTAATCATGGCCTGACCGATGGAACGAAAGGTTATGGCAATCATGATTCTTCCGAAACACTCTCTTTCCCCTTGACGCGCTCGAATGCGACATCGATTGTTGCGGCCATACAAAAGGATGAGGCCACCTATGGCAATTGCGGGACGAGTGCTATCGTAGGTGAATGCATCGATGCCATTTTCACGCTGACCGTATTGCCCAGTGTTCCCCCGGCCAATGCGCTAAGGCCTGCCTTGTCAACCGTTGAGAAGAGCGTCTTGACACTCGATGATTTCGATTTGTCCGAGATTCCCCATGTGGCCTTTTTTGATGGACCATCGGACACGGCGAGTATTCTCAGAGAGCAAAAGCGCTGGACCCGGCAAACCGAGATTTTAAGCGTCCTCACGCTGGCTGGCAGTCCCTATTCCGAAGGCGGGCGTGCCTGGCGATCGGACATCTATGGTGGCAACTATGGCTCCAGTACCGCAAGATCCCTCAGTACCGCCTGGACCTGGGTGATGTCTGCGGATCTCAGCAATCCGGACCAGTATGCAATGTACGAGGGGCTGATCGCCGCGCTACTGGTGTATGGTCAGGACCTCTATAACGCCCTGTATGATGGAAACACCCGTATCGCCGGTTGGGGGGCTGGAGCCGGGCAATCCCATGGCAAGCTGATTCCGGTTTCGATATATGCCACGCTGAAGCGGAATAACAGCGAAGAGTACGCCAATCTTTCCAAGCTGATCGCCCAGGTCGGAGAGGGCAATGCGCAGATTCCTTCCGAGCTGGAGCAGATCAATGCGGGTGCCAATGGGCCGATCTGGGGCGACGGACCTGATCCTCAGTTCATTACCCGATACAACCTAGGTGCATATTGGGGCAGCATGTTGAAGCATCAGTGTTTCGACGGTGCAACAGGCAGTTGCTCCGCTACCACTGGTAAAAAAACACTGGCTGATCCCCATCGCTATATCGACGGCCCGGAAACCGCTGGGACCAACTACTATGGCGTCAGCTTTGGACCCAATCAGGCATTTGCGGCGATGATGATACTGTTCCCGGAAATCAGGACGATGATCAATTCGGCTGCGATTGGCGACTACTCGGCTTACCGGGATGCACCGATAAAATTCGCAAATCGCGTAGTAACCGAAGGACTGCTAACCTCTCAGGACCCGTGTGCGCCGCCGGACCCGCGCGAGGATGTCGACAATTGCGATGCCTACCGTTCTCGGAATTGCCTGTACTATGGATTGAGCAATACCGGTACCGCGACCTGGGGCCCAGACCCTGCGGACACCGACTGGACCGATGGTATTGAATGCATCCACAACAATTCGGGAGGCAATAGCGGTCAGAACGGCCGGTTCACATCACGGCATGGATACATTCTGCCCGATGGTGGTGGTTACAAAACCACCAATATCAGCAACAATTGGATGATGATATACGATCGATATTCAGAGTGATGGTGGACAGGATGCCTTATTATTGTGCGTGCCGGTGTCGTCACGCACGCCGGGGACAGGGGTATTACTCCGATGTATGAACAATTGATATTAAGGCTGAAATTGAATTGTTGAGTGAGACTCTGAGTAACCCACATATATCAAGTAGCGTACTCCAAATTAGAGACGGATTGTGGCTGACTATTTCAAAACCTTCGTCCTTGTCTTCTTCGATATTACACTCTTCGAACCTATCAACTCCACAATACCAGCCGTCGATAAAGATTCGGCACCAGTATTTATCGCCTGTAGTTCCCAGCCAGATCAGGGATATACCGCCCTCATTTAGGTTATTCAGTGAGTACAGAGAAGATACGGTTTTGCCTGATAATTCCTCAATTTTACCTTTTACATCCTGAAAAATTCTTTTCA
>JBNKLI010000123.1:0-11327 GCA_050292275.1 Candidatus Thiodiazotropha sp. | reverse complement strand
TAAAATGATTCGAGTCCTCTTTTTTGCCCGCTTTCGCGAGGAGCTTGGTATCGCCACGGAGACGATCGATCTGGACGGTCCCTCCCGTGTCGGCGATCTTCTGGAAATCCTGCGGCGTCGCGGCGATGCCTGGGGCAGGCTCTTTGCAGAGGATCAACGGGTGATGATGGCGGTCAACCAGGAGCTGGCAGATAGGGATACGGCCCTGCAGTCCGGGGATGAGGTCGCCTTCTTTCCACCCGTTACCGGAGGCTGAGGGATGAACAGCGTCTCTATCCAGGCCGAGCCCTTCGATCCCAACCGGGAGGTCGAGCTTCTATGCGCCAATGACGCATCCATCGGAGCCGTGGTGACATTTATCGGTCTGATGCGTGACATCAACGAGGGCGACAGGGTCGACCGGCTCTATCTGGAACACTATCCGGGGATGACGGAACGCGCCCTGCAGCAGATCGTGGATGAAGCCAGTCGGCGCTGGGAGATCCAGCATGTCCGCGTGGTCCATCGTGTCGGTTCGTTGCAGCCGACCGATCCGATCGTTCTGGTTGCGGTGGCAAGCTGTCATCGCAAAGAGGCATTTCGTGCTTGCGAGTTCATTATCGACTACCTGAAAACCAGAGCGCCTTTCTGGAAGAAGGAGACTACGCCCGAGGGTGAGCGCTGGGTGGATGCAAGGGAGAGTGATGATACGGCTGCCCTGATGTGGGAGAAGGGCGACTAGAAGTACAAAGCCCGGATGGCTGCTTGAGATTGTCGATTGGAAAGATCAACCGGGATGCGCGGGTGCATCCCGGTTCGAAGTTGAGCTACTTCTTATTCGAATGCAGAAGGACCTGTTCGAAAATATTTCTCTTGATGCGACTGCGAATGGGTTCGGGCAGATTATGCCAGGCCTTGGCGACTTCAACCGCCTCGTCATCCATTACCGCGGTCGTGGTTTGGCCGAACATCAGCCAGGCCGGATTGACATCCAGAACCTGGGCGATCTCATTGATCTTTCTGGGACGCAGGCTCTTGCCGTTCTCGATTTTCTGTATCACGGCCTGATTGGTCCCGGCGCGGAGCGCCAGCTCCTCCTGGGTCCAACCCCTTTCCCGTCTTTTGCGGCGTAGTCGAGAGCCTAAAGTATCCATTTCCCGCGGTATGTAAGTTTCAAATTTTTGTGCGTGTACGTAGCTCATGGTCCTTCCCGTTTAAGATGCTTAAGTGGGTTTGCATCGCCTGTACGTGGTAGCGGCGCAGCGTTCAAAAACTTGACACTTTGTAGAAGCGCGTCATAACGCTTGCGAAATTAATTCCAGTACATAGGGAAATTGTGACCGAATTCACAATATATTAACATGAAAAAGTGCCGTGAAATTGTTGGTTTACGATTTCTTGGCACATTGGCGAATGTAGTTCCTGTGATACCATGCACCCCCATGATTACCTACCCCGGCTTCGATACCACACTGATTACCCTTGGACCCGTGAGTATGCATTGGTATGGGTTGATGTATGTCGTCGGGTTTCTGGGAGGCTGGTGGCTGGGTCGGATACGGGCGCGCAAGCCCGATTCGACCTGGAGTGCCGAGCAGGTCGATGACATGGTCTTCTATATAGTGCTTGGTGTCGTCCTGGGAGGGCGCGTCGGGTACATGCTTTTCTACAATCTCAACACTTTTCTGGCCAATCCCCTCTCCCTCCTCAAGGTATGGGAAGGCGGGATGTCGTTTCACGGCGGGCTGTTGGGAGTCTTGCTCACAATGTGGTACTTTGCACGCAAGCACAACCGCGGTTTTTTTGTGGCAACCGATTTTATAGCACCCCTTGTCACCATCGGCCTGGGAGCCGGTCGAATCGGTAATTTCATCAACGCGGAGTTGTGGGGAGGGGTTACCGATCTGCCCTGGGGCATGCGTGTTCCCTGTGAGCTGGCCGAAGGACTCTGTGTCCGCCTGGGATTGCCTTTGGATGCGCAATATTCGCTCCCTGTCCATCCCAACCAGCTATACGAGGCCTTGCTGGAGGGGCTGGTGCTGTTTCTCATCCTCTGGGGATTTTCAGCCAGACCAAGGCCGACAATGGCGGTATCGGGTCTTTTTCTGATCTGTTACGGGGTATTTCGTTTTTTGGTCGAGTTTGTACGCATGCCCGATCTGCACATCGGCTATCTTGCAATGAACTGGTTTACCATGGGACAGCTTTTGAGCCTGCCGATGTTGCTGTTTGGCGTCCTGCTGCTCTATCTGGCCTACAGACCGAAACTCAGCGGTATGAATTTGAGATGAGACCGGATATTGCCTATCTTTTTCCCTTTGCCTTTTGTCGCAAGTGTTTAGGCCCCGTGGAGCGGTGACGGTATGAGACAGTATCATGAGCTTATGCGACACGTGCGTGATCACGGTGTCGTCAAGGAGGATCGAACGGGTACGGGTACCCGCAGTGTGTTCGGTTATCAGATGCGATTCGATCTGGACGACGGTTTTCCGCTGTTGACCACGAAGCGCCTGCATCTTCGTTCCATCATTCACGAGCTGCTCTGGTTCCTGAAAGGCGAAACCAATATCCGCTATCTGCATGAGAACGGCGTCTCCATCTGGGATGAGTGGGCGGACGAGAATGGCGATCTGGGTCCGGTATACGGCTACCAGTGGCGCTCCTGGCCTTCCCCGGAGGGGGGGCATATCGATCAGATCACTCATTTGATAGATCAGATTCGCGACAATCCTGATTCGAGGCGTCTGATCGTCTCGGCCTGGAACCCGGCCCAGGTGGAGCATATGGCCCTGCCTCCCTGTCACTGCCTTTTTCAGTTCTACGTCGCCGATGGCAGGCTATCCTGCCAGCTCTATCAGCGCAGTGCCGATATCTTCCTCGGGGTGCCGTTCAACATCGCCTCCTATGCGCTATTGACCATGATGGTTGCCCAGGTGACCGGACTTGTCCCCGGTGAGTTTATCCATACCTTTGGTGATGCCCATCTCTACAGCAACCACCTGGAGCAGGTCGACCTCCAACTCTCCCGGGAACCCCGACAATTGCCCGAGATGAGAATAAACCGGGAGGTAAAGTCGATTTTCGGATTCCGCTTTGAGGATTTCGAATTGATCGATTACGACCCCCATCCCCATATCAAGGCAGCGGTGGCGGTATAGTGAGTGCTGCCGACCGAGCGGGCCGTTTGATCGTGATCAGGGAATGGCATGTGCTCCAGGGCGCGGTCGAATGAAACCGTTGATCTCCCTAATTGCCGCGGTAGCGAACAACGGTGTCATCGGGGTGGATAACAGCCTGCCATGGCGCCTGCCTGCCGACCTCAAACACTTCAGATCCCTGACCATGGGCAAACCCATCATTATGGGGCGTCTCACTTGGGAGTCGCTGCCGGGGGTACTGCCCGGACGGCGCCATATCGTGGTCACCCGCAACCGGGACTACCAGGCGCAAGGCTGCGAGCTGGTCCACTCGGTGGAAGAGGCACTGCAGGTCGCCGGTGAGGTACCCGAAGTCATGGTCGTCGGTGGTGGCGCCCTCTACAGGGAGATGCTGCCCCATGCGGATCGCCTCTATCTGACCCAGGTGGAGATCGATATGGAGGGGGATGCCTATTTTCCCGAAATCGACTGGAATCACTGGCAGGAGGTCGCTCGCGAGTCGCATCCGGCTGATGAGCAGAATCTGTTTGCCTATTCGTTCGTGGTCCTGGATCGTATCAGTCCCTGAGCGGGCAGCTGATCTGGTAGGGCTTGGGAGGTTTGCGCTTGCGCAGGCGCAACGCCGTGAGACTGCCCCCCCAAAAGCAGCCGCTATCGAGGCAATGGACATTGGCACTGCGCTTATACCCCAGTGTCGACCAGTGACCGAACAGGATCCGGTCTCCCGCGGTCAGGCGTCCGGGTACCTCGAACCAGGGAATCGCCCCCTTGCTCTGGGTTCCCGGGGGGCCCTTGTCCATCAACGAGAGTCGGCCATCGGCCGTGCAATAGCGCATTCGCGTGAAGCAGTTGGTAATGTAGCGCAGGCGCTCCATTCCAGCGAGTTCCTCAGCCCATAGATCGGGTTGATCGCCATAGATGGCCTGGCAAAACGCTTCGAATCCGGGGCCGCGCAAGGTCTCTTCGAGTTCCCGGGCACAGGCAGTAGCTGTCTGCAGGTCCCATTGGGGCGGCAGACCGGCGTGAATCAGGCTATAACCCTTTTTTTCATGGTGCAGCATCAACGGGCTGCGGCGCAACCATTCGATCAATTCCGCACCGTCGGGTGCCTCGATGATCTCACGGAGAGTGCCGTGCCTGGCGTGGCTGCGGTTGCCCTGGGAGAGCGCCAGCAGATGCAGGTCATGATTGCCCAATACGGTTTGTGCCGAGCTGCCAAGCGATTTCACGAAGCGCAGCACCTGCAGGGAGTCCGGGCCACGATTGACCAGGTCGCCGGCGAACCAGAGCCTGTCGCTGGATGGATCGAAACGGATCTTATCGAGCAGGCGCTGCAATTCGTCATAACAACCCTGAACATCGCCTATTGCATAGATGGCCATCAGTTGATACCGAGTTGACGCAATTGCCTGTCGTGACTGGTTGAGAGCATGAACTGGGCGCAGATGGCGCCGACGAGTGCCAGAAACATATCCGTCTGCGTGTCCCAAGGGTCGCCCTGGGTGCCCAGAAATGCCTCGGCGCCCTGTTCGCTGAGTAGCGCCACCCACCACTCGATCAGTTCGTAGAATGCGCTGAAGGCGAGACAGAAGCAGACACAGAGAAAGAACAGCCAACGCCCCTGCTTCAATGGCGAGCGCCGCAGCAGGATCTCGCGGGCCAGCATGGCTGGTATAAATCCCTGGGCGAAATGGCCGATCCGGTCATAGTGATTGCGCGACAGCTCGAAGCTGTCCCTGAGCCAATTGAAAAGAGGTACTTCGGAATAGGTATAGTAACCCCCGATGATCAGTATCAAGGCATGCAGTGCCAACAGGCGGTAGACCAGCATGGTCAAGGGAAAGCCCTTGGCTGTGAAGTAGAGGAGCGGCAATCCGACCATCACCGGGAAGGTCTCCAGAAACCAGGTGTAGCGGTCGGCCACCGGATCCAGGCCGCTGAGAAAGAGCAGCACGGTGACGCCACCGCCCAACCAAAGCAGTTCATTGCGAGCCTGCAGCATCTTATTCCTCTTCAGGATCGGCTATCGGATCAGAGAATCATTGTCTCCACGTTCAATGCAGACTGCCCGGACGGGCGAGGGAGAAGGGCGGTATCAGGGCGTCGAAGTGGTTTCCCTGTCCATCGACCATGTCATAGGTCCCCTGCATGCTGCCAACCGGGGTGTCGAGCACGGTACCGCTGGTATAACGGAAGGTTTCACCGGGATTGAGCTGGGGTTGTTCTCCCACTACACCCTCACCACGTACCTCCTGCACCTTGCCGTTGGCGTCAGTGATGATCCAGTGCCGGTTCAACAGCCGTGCACTCGATTGTCCGTCATTGCGTATGGTTATGGTGTAGGAGAAGACAAAACGATGCTCGTTCGGGAGAGACTGGGATTCCACATATCTGGTCTCGACCTGAACATCAATTTGAGGTGGTGATTGCTTGTCCATATATTTCGACGTATCAACTCTGTTCTTGTTTGTTAACGACATAATAACAGCAAGATTACTGAGGGGATGCTGTCAGTGCAATGACTTAAGAATTAAAAGCCGATGCCGATATTGGGGTTAACCAGTCCATTCGGGAAATTGACTTGTGAGAATCCTTGGATTGACAGCCCTGCTCCTGCTGGCGTTAAGTACTCACGGCCTGACGGCCGAGACACCATCGCACACCCAGGCTTTGGTTTCCGCCGCAATGTCGGGTGAAGTCGAACGGATCAATGACCTTCTGGCACAGGGTGTGGATGCCAATTCGGCCAATGCGTCGGGACGCACTGCGCTGCATATAGCCGCCTTCAACGGCAATCTGAAAACGGTGAAAGCGCTGCTGGCGGCAGGCGCGGATCCCAATCTCGCCGATGCGAGGGGGATCACACCTATCATAGAGGCATCCGCATTCGGGCATCTCGAGGTCGTTCGTCTGTTGTTGCAGCGTGGCGTCGATGTGAATGCCGTGGATAAGGCGGGTAACACCGCCCTTGGACTGTCGAACAGGGGCAAGCATACCGAGGTTTCGGCACTGCTTTCTGAAATGGGTGCAACTGAGAGTGCGCAGAAAGGTACCCAATAGATTCATGGTGATTAATCTGATCTTAATCACTGTTTAGTAAATTGGGTATTTAATTGACCAGAATTTGGACAACAACGTGATCGGGGTCTAAGTTAAGCTGGAAAACCACACGAATAATCTTAGTTAAGTTATTGAATAGGCTTGCAAGGTAAATGAACAGACATCATCACCATCATAAACCGGATTTCTTTGCCGTGGTTCTGGTGTTGGTCTTACTCGGTTTTGGTTTGACATTGGCGGTACAGGTCAGTTTGGTGGACCGCCATCAGGTAGTGGAGAGTGAAGTCTCAGAAGTGCTCCCCAACGCGGGTTGACCGGTCTCAGGGTAGACCTCAGAGGTAGAAGACCGACTTTGTCATTACTTTCGATGTCAGTTTCATTGCCAGTCTGACCGGTGCCGGAAGGTCCGCACCACCTGCTTCCAGCGCCACCGTTGCATGGTGGATCTCATCCTCTTTCATCTGTTCGATGATGGCGAGACTCTTCTGGTCCTGAGCCGGAATGCGGCTCATGTGGTCGTTCAAATGGGCTTCGACCTGGTGCTCGGTCTCGGCGACGAAGCCGAGGCTCCATTTGTCACCGGCCAGCCCCGCCGCCGCGCCGATCAGTAAAGAGCCGGCGTACCAGAACGGATTGAGCAGACTCTTCCTGTTGTCGAGTTCTTTAAGCCGTGTCTCACACCATGCCAGATGGTCGTTCTCCTCCTGCGCCGCACGTTCCATGGAGTCGCGTACATCCGGCAGTTTCGCGGTCAAAGCCTGGCCCTGGTAGAGGGCCTGGGCGCATACCTCCCCGGTGTGGTTGATCCTCATCAGGCGTGCTGCCAGGTCGCGCTCATCATCGCTCATCTGCGCTTCATCGATGCTGTCCGCCGGGTTGCCTCTCTCGGTTACCTGGGGTTTTCCGAAGAGGGTGCGCAAGGCGATGTCGACTCCGATCAGCATCCGGTCCGCGGTATTGAATCTTCGTTCGCTCATACGCGAACATTAGCGCCTTTACGCCCGGGATTACAACTCGAGTTTCGGAGTCCACCCAACAAACAGCGGAGTCTGAATCGCGATTTGAACTCCGAAACTTGAGTAAAAACTCTTTAAGTCAATTATTCGGGCCACTGTCTGTGGACAAGCTCCACCGGGTGCATGACCTGGACCTCGAGTCCGGCCTCCTGGATCAGTTGGCGGAACTGCATGGCGCATCCGGTGTTGCTGGTGATCAGGATTTCCGCCCGACTGCGCCGCAGACTTTCGATTTTGGCGTTGCCCAGGCGCTTCGACAGCGCCGGCTGGGTCAGCAGGTAGCTCCCCGCGGCGCCGCAGCATACCTCGTTGTCCGCCAGGGGGGTGATCTCTGCCCGGGGGATTTTTTTCAGCAGCTCCATGCCGCCGTCACCGCTACAGCTGCAGGGTATATGTAGCGCGACTCTTCCCGCGAAAGGTTTCAGGGGAGGAAACTCGTTTTGCGGCAGGGAGAGGAGGAGATCGGTCAGGCTCAGCAGTGGGATCTCGCTCGCTTGGTGTTCGCGCAGTTCGAGCTCACAGGCACTGGCCAGGGTGACCAGGGTTTGTGCCCGGCTGTTTGCCGTTTGCCTGCGGTTGCGCAGGCAGTAGTGCTCTGCCCGTTCCGGCATTCCGTTGTGACGGTGGATGGCGCCGCAGCAACACTGTGATTCAGGTATCTCGACTGCATATCCGATGCGGTGCAGCAACGCCAGCGCGCTCTCCAGGAGCGAGTGCTCTACCTGGGTGGCGACACAGCCGGTAAAGAGCTGGATCAGCTTCCCATCGGGCAGTCTGGCGGGATAGAACCCTGTCGGGACGGACCCCGCCCCGGTAAGCTGCTTTCCCAGTTCGGGCAGGCGCCTGTATTTGTCCCCGAGCAGCGCAGCGGCCCATTGGGTAGTGCCAATCTTGCGAAACGGCCGGTAGACGCGGCTGACAAGAGCCAGTCGTTTCGGCTCTGCAAGGATCTCGAACATCCAGCGCCAGGTCGGCTTGATTCCCTTGCGTCTGGCGATAAGGGTTCGGCTGGCGTCTATCAGCTCGCCATACCTGACCCCGGAAGGACAGGCGCTTTCGCAACGCCGGCAGCCCAGGCAGCGATCGAGGTGGGTCTCGAGGCCGCTGCCGGGGGCGAGTTCACCCGCCGCCAGGGCCTGGATCAGGCTTATGCGTCCACGGGGTGAGTCCGCCTCGTTGGCAAGCAGTTGATAAGTCGGGCATTCTGTAAGGCAGAGGCCGCACTTTACACAGCGGTCCGCTTCGCTCAGCAGCTGTTCAGGGGTCACGATAAGTTTGCGCGGGGCCGGGATCGATGAAACAGGCCCTATCATAACGGTTAATCGTCGTTGTATCATCGGTTCCAGGCTTCAAAGGAGGTTTTTCTGTTAAATCAGACCACCGATCCATGTCTTACTATCGCCACCATCTCTTCTTCTGTGTGAATGAACGTAACGACGGCCGCACCTGCTGCGCCCGGCACGGGGCGAGATCCCTGCGCGACTATCTCAAAGGGCGGGTCAAAACCATGGGATTGGCGGGGCCTGGCGGTGTCAGGGTCAATACCGCGGGTTGTCTCGATCGCTGCGACCAGGGGCCGGTGCTGGTGGTCTATCCGGAGGCGGTCTGGTATACCTTCGTCGACCGCGACGACCTGGAGGAGATCCTGCAATCCCACCTGATCGAGGGCAGGTTGGTTGAACGGCTGTTGATCGACCCCCCGCCGGCGGCGGACGATGTGTGAATCCCTTCCGGGTTGTGTCGCACAAGCCTAAAGCGGCGGCAAGAGCTGCCGCTAGTCTACTGATGCCACAATCAAGGGGTTACCGGCCGAATTCGGTTCCTTGCAAAAGCGTGAAGTGCGTTTGCATTGATGCGTAAAAAACAGCCGGGTGATTGCTTATAATCACTTGCAATACCCGAGTGATTGTATACTATTAAGAAATTAGTCTAAGTTTCTGCCCTTAATGGACTGTTTCCTATGGGATTTTGGAGTTTGCCATGTCAGGTTTAGCCCGCTATCTAACCGCTCTGTCTCTGCTGTTCCTGTTCGCTGCCTGCGGTGGCGGCGATCCTGATGTCCCATGGGACACAACCTCTACCACGGTTGACGGAGACACCATCGACGATGCCGGCACCGCGGGCGCCGATATCTTCATCGGCAGCGGTTCGGGCAGCGGCTTCAGCGCGGGTACCCTGAATATCGCGGTGACATCCCTTGCCGCGGGCGGCCAGACCACGATTCGGGCAACCCTGGCGGATGCCAGCGGCAATCTCTACCAGGAGGGGGGTAGCGTCGCATTCAATACCGACTGCTTCTCCACCGGGCTGGCGAGCATCGAAACCCCGGTGGATGCCACGGGCGGAGTGGTGACCACTACCTATGTGGCCCAGGGCTGTTCAGGCGCGGACACGGTGCGCGCTACGGTAACGATCAACGGCACCACCACCACGGCGACCGGTACCATCAACGTACAGTCTGCAGAGATCGGCTCGATGGAATTTGTCTCCGCTGTGCCCTCCCTCATCGGCCTGCGTGGTGTCGGTCTGACCGAGGTCTCCCGGGTATCCTTCCGGGTGCTGGACAAGAATGGCAATCCGGTAACCCAGCAGCAGGTCAACTTCACACTGAGCACCGATGTAGGCGGGGCGAACATTCCTGACGGAGCGCAGTCGGCCATCAGCGATATCAACGGCCTGGTGGGTACCGACGTCAAGTCGGGCACTATCCCCACGGCGATTCGGGTTACCGCTTCACTGGATGAGAACCCGCTGATCTCCACCCAGTCGGACGGTTTGATTATCTCTACCGGTATTTCCGACCAGAACAGTATGTCCCTGGCTACCGAGACCTTCAACCCGGAAGCCTGGGGCATTGACGGAGTGGATGTCGCGCTGACTGTGCATGCCGCGGACCATTTCAACAACCCGGTTCCCGATGGCGCCTCGGTCTATTTCACCACGGAAGGTGGTCAGATCCAGTCCCAGTGCCAGATCGTGGGGGGGGCATGCTCTGTTACATGGACGAGTTCGAATCCACGTCCACAGGAGAATGATGTGCCTGGCGGCATGGCGGGGCGGATCACGATTCTCGCCAGTATGCTGGGTGAAGAGAGCTTCATCGATGCCAACGGAAACGGCGTCCTGGATTCGGGCGATACCGCATTCTCCAACATACCGGAGGCCTTCAGGGACGACAACGAGGATGGATCCAAGCATGCAACCCACGAGGAGTTCGTCGATTTCAACACCAACGGCATCTACGATGGGGCAAACGCCGACACTGACTACAACGGTACTCTCTGCTGCGATACCAACGCCGTGACTTTGGCTCAGCAGGCGGTGGCCAATGGTGAAGATTCCGGAGTCTGTTACGGCGTTACGCCCATCACAGCACCTGTCTGCAGCGATGAGAAGAACATCAATGTGCGCGAAGATATCGTCTTGATCATGGCCGAGAGTTTCGCGACTATCACTCACGTATCCGGCGCGCTCTCACCAGGTAATGCGGTGACATTCGAAATAGTAGGCGCAACTACCGGACAGATCATGCCTGTGGGTACCAGTGTTGCCGCTGAGCTTCAAGAGGGAGATATTGACGACACATATGGTGTGCCCAATTCCAACTTCAATGCTCGATTAGGTGATCAGCTAGGAGCCGATCTCTTCACGTTTATCCTTCCACTGGATGCGATAGGACCACTAACGATTAGGGTAACGACGCCAGGGGGCAATCTCAGTCGGGCGGATTACAACCTGAACTAGCGACTGAGAATAGTCGATGGACTACAGGCAAAGGCGTATCACTTGAGCAATCAGGTGCTCCCCGCGTGAAACGGGGAGCCTGATTCTCGCCTAGGGGTTGTTTCAGCATGGCTGGAATCGGGTGCCACGGTTCGCCAAATGGATAGGTTTTGGTGCTAAGCAGGTCTTTCAAGGCAGGGAAAGCTGTCAAATTACCACCCACATTCGCTTGACGCTTTCCCGGCGCGCGGCCACAATGCCCCGATCTTCAACCATCCACAGGGATCTCTTAGTCAGAAGGCTACAGTGAACGGCGACGAACCACTGGTCAAAATCCGCAACCTACACTTCTCCCACGGCGCCAGGACGATTTTCGACGGGGTCGATATCG
>JBNKLI010000122.1:0-43559 GCA_050292275.1 Candidatus Thiodiazotropha sp. | reverse complement strand
GCGAGTGCGGCAATCGCACAAGCCAGGGCGAAGATCAGTTCAGTGTTCACTTATACATCCTCCTGAAATAGACATTATGAGATCAAACAGTTCTTTTTCACCACCTGCATGTCTGGACACGGTCATCCAGGAATGGGATTCACAGCGGCCCATTCTGGCAGGGTTAAGGGCACAAAAAAAGGGGCTTTGCATGGCCCCCGGGTATTGTTTACTCAAGTTTCGTAGTTCAAGTCGCGATTCAGACTCCGCCGTTTGCCTGGCCCCGGCTGTGTGGGAAAGCGTCGGCCGCAGGGATGCGGCCGTCGAGTGCCCAGGGACGGGTTTACAGCGTCTTGCCCAGACAGCCGGGTTCACGTAAACAGCCCTAATCTGAACACCGAAACTTGAGTAATTTAAACCTGAATCCGTGAGTCCGTCTGGGCACATCGCACAAGCTCTTGATCGTCTAGCTATATAAGGGATCTCACCAGACCTAAGGGTACGGCTGCGATTTTTCATTACGCTGTCCGAATCGATATCTTGCACGCTGCACCCCCTCTGAACCCACGGAATCAGGTTAAAGTTCGAAGGTGTCCAGCTTCCTTGGTACTGCCACACCCTTCATGGTGACATAATCGGGCATGCCGTTCTCTGTGTAGGGAGGATAGGCCTCACCCTTGATCAGGGGGTAGAGGTACTCCTTGCATGCCGCTGTGATGCCGAAGCCATCTTCGGTGATGAAATCCATGGGCATCATCTTCTCCACATTGGCCACCTCGCTCAGCGGTGCTTCGCCGATACTCCATTTGTAGGGAGTGGATGATTCACGCACCACGGTCGGCATGATTGAGTTTTTGCCCTCTATGGCCTTCTCCACTGCCGCCTTTCCAAGTGCATAGGCCTGTTCGACATCCGATGCCGAGGCGAGGTGGCGGGCCGCACGCTGCAGATAGTCGGCCACCGCCCAGTGGAACTTATAGCCCAGGGCATCCTTGATCATATTGGCGACCACAGGGGCGGCACCTCCCAGCTGGGCGTGTCCGAAGGCGTCCCGGGTGCCCTGTTCGGCGAGGAATTTGCCATCGGGCCAGTGACAACCCTCAGAGACCACGATCGAGCAGTAACCATGCTCCTTGACCTTTGCGTCCACCTTGGCGAGGAACTTCTCCTGGTTGAACTCGACTTCGGGGAAGAGCACGACCACCGGTATACCGTTATCCTCGACCAGTCCGCCCGCGGCGGCGATCCAGCCTGCATGGCGTCCCATGACTTCGATTACGAAGATCTTGGTCGATGTGGCGGCCATGGAGCGTACATCATAGGAAGCCTCGAGGGTGGAGACCGCAATATATTTGGCGACGGAGCCGAAACCCGGGCAGTTATCGGTGATCGGCAGATCGTTGTCCACTGTCTTGGGTACATGGATCGCCTGTACCGGAAACCCCATCTTTTCTGATAGTTGAGAGACCTTGTAGCAGGTGTCGGCGGAGTCACCGCCGCCGTTGTAGAAGAAATAACCGATATTGTGGGCCTTGAAGACCTCGATCAGGCGCTCATACTCGCGCTTGTTCTCCTCCAGGCTTTTCAATTTGAAACGGCAGGAGCCGAATCCGCCCGATGGTGTATGTTTCAGCGCAGCGATATCTTCGGCCGATTCAGCGCCGGTGTCGATCAGCTCCTCGGTAAGCGCGCCGATGATGCCGTTGCGACCGGCATAGACATTGGCGATCTTGTCCGGGTGCTTGCGGGCGGCTTCGATCACTCCGCAGGCGGAGGCGTTGATTACCGCTGTTACACCGCCCGACTGGGCATAGAAGGCATTTTTGGCTGTCATTATGATGATCCCCTAGGTTTATTGATTCTGAATTTGAAACTAGCGTCCTGCGGCAGTTCAGAGATCGCCCCGCTCCTTCGCCGCATGGTCGGCTTGGGCCTGGAGCAGGGAGACGATGCACTCCGTTAGGTCGTCGTATTCGTCCACGCCGGTGCCATATTGCTGATAGCCCCGATAGAAAAACTGACAGCGGTATTTCCGGCTGCCGGTCTTGAAAATGATGAAGTTGCACTCATCGCGGTTCCAGTAGATGACCGGACAGCTCGAGAGCTCCCGGTCGGATGGCATCAGGCGAATCTCGGCATCTGCGATCTGGGTTTCGACTTTCTGTCCATAACGCTCAGTCAGCGTCGTATCGATGATCCAGAGTTCGGATTCTGTGATATCTGGAATTTCAGGCATGAGTAATACTCTGCATTCGGTCACTGCGTGAGGCAGAGAAGAATAATCTAATCGACTTGATTAGTACATAAAGTCCGTTGACTTTACAGGAATTGTTGGATTAGCTTACCCAAGCTTACGGTTGGCGGCCAATGCAAAACGTGGATGCGGCCATGGAATTTCCTAATTGCCGCCCCGCATCGAGCATGCCACCGGTTCAAGGGGCTGTCCGCGGTCCGCCATACGGGCATTGCGAGCAGCAGCCATCCCTGTGGAAGGCCTTGAGTTTGCTCGCCATGCTTGGTGTAACTACATGTAATATAAGGAAATTAAACTTAATAGTAGCCTTGGAGAACTAAGGGGATGCGAATCGTAATACTGGGGGCGCCGGGATCGGGAAAAAGAACCCAGACTGATCTGGCGGCAGACAAGTATGGCCTTTCCCCGGTAATGACGGGCGAGTTGGTAAAGACCGCGGTGATGGAAAAGAGTGCGCTGGGTCTTGAGATCAAAGAGCTGCAGGATGCCGGCAGGGTGGTGACAGAGGATATTGTTCTGGCGCTGCTGCGCGAGCGCCTGTTGAAAAAAGAACTCCGCGACGGCTTTATCCTGGACGGCTTCCCACGAAATCTCCTCCAGGCATTGACCCTCGATGAGCTGATGGTCGAAATTGACCAGCCCCTGGACCTGGTCCTGTTGATTGATATCGAGACGGACAATCTGATGGAGCGCCTGGTAGGAAGACGCACCTGTCGCAGTTGCGGCCTTCTTTATAACATCTACAGAAACCCCCCCGTTGTCGATGATGTGTGTGACGATTGCGGTGGACGCCTGCACCGAAGGTCGGATGACAACGAAGAGACGGTCAGCAATCGGATTCATGTCTTCGATCACCTGATCTCATCCCTGATTACCCATTATGAAAAACAGGGAAAGCTGGTCAGGATTGATGGCAACGGTGACGTGGATCAGGTCTTTTCGCTCATCTGCAAGGCCATACACGATGGCGCCCCATCCCAGTCGCGGGCATCTCCTCAGGAAATCCAACCTGTGTTGGAAATGGATCGCAATGGGGGGGAACCCGACACCGGGCCTGAGAAACTGGGGCAGGCTGAAATGCCATCTACGGAGCGAAGCGTAACAGCGGCAGCACAGACAAAGAAAAAGGGAGCCAAAAGAACGGTTACAGCAAAGGGAGTAAAAAAGAAGACCTCAGGTAAAAAACAGGTCAAAAAAAAGAAACCGATCCCTGCAAAGGGGACCAGGAAGAAGGTATTGGCCGCCAGTGGGTCGAACAAAAGAGTGGCAACAAAGAACCAGGACCAGAAAAAATCCACAGCGAAACCCTCCCTCAGAAAAAAAGCGACTGTAAAGCAACCGGCACAAAAGAGTGGAAAAAGCTCGGGTAGCAGCCCCCGTGCCCCTGTCGCACAGATCAAAAAAGGCAAATCCCTGTCGAAACCGCTGCCTGTAAAGAAAGGCTCCTTGAGGAAAAAGGGCACGGTTGCAAAACCGAAGGCTGCTGGATCATCGTCCAAAGGGGTGGCGGTTAAGAAACAGGCCAAAAAAGTGCTGCAGAAAAAGCCCGTTGTAAAAAAAATCAGCAAAAAGAAGGCGGCGGTGAAGAAACCTGTCTCCAAGACGAAAAAGTCTTCGTCGAAAAAACGGCTCAGCAGGAAGTGAGCAGCTAGCCTAGCTGCGGGTATTTCGACTGGCAGGCCGCTTGCCAGATAACCGCCAGACTACGATCAATACGGATACCTTCAACACGGTTGAGATGCGCATAGTGCCCGTCGTAAAGCGTGCCACCAAGCCGGGGAGAAAACCCAAGGTGAGAAAATCCCGTTCAAACTGCCCGTTAAGACGCTAAAGACAGATTGTATACATTGTGGCACGCCCAACCGCGTGCGCTCCATCGGGCCGGGGCCTGTCTATCTGGATGTGCGCATGAAATCAGTACCCTTACAACCCGAGCAGGGCGGGATATGGCCTGTTTTCTTGAAATGCATCTCCTTGTTGCAGTTTGTACAGACCAGCGTTCCAGGCCCTGTGACCTCACCCGTGTGATAGAGAGAGGACTGAGAGGCCCGTTCGGCGAGTTTGGCCAATTCCAGCTTGGTCTGATCCGCAACACCGGTAAACATCTCGAACAGCCGGTTCTCAACCTGCTGGACATCGAATCGCCACCAGGCCGAGAGCTGCTCGCCGGTCTCCAGCAGGTAGTTGGCGGCATCCTTCATATCCCTCTCGATATAACCTGCCACCTTTTCCGCCTCCTCGCGGCTGAGCTCACCCAGTTCGACGAGTTTCTCCCGGGCATCCTGCAGATAATCCTTGAGGCCCGGCAGTGCGTTCTCCTTGGCGGATTCCGCGGCTTCGTGTACTTCCTGCAGCATCTTGTCATAGGCCGCTGCCAACCGATCGAAGGGGTCTTGGGGTGAAGATTGTGTCATGGTGGACTCCTCGAGCGTGGTTGCCGTTCATTGTTACTCTATGAATAAGCATGGATCAAATATCATTTGCAGCCAAGTGCCTGATATCAGGCCGCAAATAAACGCAAGTCTTGATAAGTCCGCAAATGAACGCTAATTAACGCAAATTTACGATATGTCCGGGTCAAAACCGCCTGAGTCACACTCAGGTATGTACCACGGAAATGGTAGATATATCGCGACATGGCAGGCCCATATACTCTGCTGGTCGGCACTGTCTGCAAAAACATTGAGTAAACCGGAAAACAGTTTTATTCGTGTTCATTTGCGGACTGAAACCGACTGGCTGGGCATTGTGGGTAATCAGCTTGGGTCATGGGCTCCGGCAGAAGCGCGGAAGAGGTCAGTCGCTGGTGTTGATCAGCGATCTCAATAGCAGAAATCCGCCGCTCAGTCCCAATCCCGTTCCCAAAGCGGTTGCCAGGGCAACCGGCAGCAGGCCACCACTGCCGAATACCAGCAACAGGGAGCCACTGAGCAGCATGGTGCCGCCCGAAATGGAGGTAATGGTGTTGCGATGGTTGCTGCGCAGCTGCTTGCGCAAGCGCTCCAGTTCTTCCGACTTCCATCTCAATTCAAGCCGGCCGGATGCCGCATCATCGATGATTTTGTTGAGTTTCTTCGGCAGATCGGGGAGGTGTTCTGCGATTTCCGGCAGATTTTTGCGCAGCTTGGTGACAAATGCCCGCCTGCCGATCTGCTCGCTCATCCAGTGTTCGAGAAAGGGTTTTGCGGTAGTCCAGAGATCGAGCTGGGGATAGAGCTGCCTGCCCAGGCCCTCGATGTTCAACAGGGTTTTCTGCAGCAGTACCAGCTGAGGCTGTACCTCCATATCAAACCGCCTTGCGGTCTGAAACAGGCGGAGCAGGAAGTGACCGAAGGATATCTCGCTCAGGGGTTTCTCGAATATCGGCTCGCTGACGGTGCGTATCGCCGACTCGAACTCCTCGACCCGGGTCTCCTCGGGAACCCATCCCGACTGGATATGCAGCTGGGCCACCCGCTTGTAGTCACGATTGAAAAACGCCAGCAGGTTTTCGGCCAGGTAGCGTTTGTCTGCATCGGTCAGGGTGCCCATGATACCGAAGTCGACCGCGATATAGCGGCCACTGGGTTCGACGAAGATGTTGCCGGGGTGCATGTCGGCATGAAAGAAGTTGTGTTTGAAGACCTGGGTGAAAAAGATTTCCACTCCCCGCTCACCCAGCAGTTTCATGCTGATCCCCTGCTGGCGCAGGTTGTTGATTTCACCCACGGGGGTACCGCTGATGCGCTCCAGGACCAGCACATTCTTACGCGTCAGCTCCCAGTAGACTTCGGGGACGTAGAGGGTCTCGCTGTTGAGAAAGTTACGCCTGAGCTGGGACGCATTGGCCGCCTCGCGCATCAGGTCGAGCTCATCGAAGATGGTCTTCTCGTACTCCTGCACCACCTCTACCGGCCTGAGCCGGCGCCCCTCCTTCCAGTATTTCTCCGCCAGGCGGGCGATGGTGAACAGCAGATCCACGTCGCGGCGGATGGTCTTTTCGATCTGTGGTCGCAATACCTTGACCACCACTTTCTTGCCGTTCTTCAATTGGGCGGTATGTACCTGAGCGACAGAAGCGGAGGCAAGCGGCTGTTCGTCGAATGCCTCGAGCAGCTCATCGACCGGCCGGCCATAGGCCTTCTCGATAATGGCGCGCGCCCGCTTTCCGGGAAATGGCGGGACCCGGTCCTGCAGTCTGGCCAGCTCGTTGGCCAGCTCGTCGGGCAGCAGGTCACGGCGGGTCGAGAGTATCTGGCCGAATTTGACGAAGATGGGGCCGAGGTCCTCCAGGGTACGGCGGATGCGTACCGGATAGGGGGAGCGATCCTTGCGGAACCAGAACCAGGGTGAGAGATAGATGAGAAACCGAATCGGCCGGAACAGATGGGTGGCGAGTATCACCTCGTCCAGGCCATGGCGCAACAGTACCAGATTGATATGTATCAGCCGCAAGGCCTGGGAGGGGTGTATCACGATGCGTTATCCCTGTCGTCCAACCGCTGCTTCAGTCGCTGGACACGGGCTTGCAGGCGCTCGGTGTCATCGCGTAATCGATCGATCTCATTCAAGAAGGGCGTCATCTCATTGCGGGCCGGCAGCAGCCGCAGCTCTTCCTGCAGGTACTCTCGCAGGTTCTGTTCAGTGGTCCTGCTCGCCGAGCGCCCCCAGTCGATCGTGGTGCGAACCAGATTCCCGAGTTCGTGTGCGGCGATATCGCCGGTGATTCGGGAAAGCTGCTCCTCCCAGTCGATCTCGAGATCCGCCAGAAACGCCCCAAAATCATGCGCGAGCCGGGTATCTCCCCCGATCTGAACCGAGCCTTCGAAGAGCCGGTCCGCACTTTCGGCGCTGCCGCGCATACGCATCAGGTCGAAGGGAGAGCCGTTTAGAGTGCAGTCGGGTTCCGCTTCGAATTCACTCAGTACCTGAATCCCGTTGGGTTCGGGGATGAGGTAGAGGGCCGTGTTCAGCCCCCGCAGTTGCAGACAGATCACCTTTCCATGCATGCGTGCAAGCCGCTGAGGTGTCCTGGGGTCGAGGCGGATGGCCTGGTTGAGCAGTGCCTCGAAGGTGGCCGATAGTGCCGCGCCCAGGCTCATGATCGCCTGTTCCCCCGATGATCGGGGGTCACGACTCGACCGGGCTGGGATTGACGGTGATACAGCATCGATGAGCAGTTCCCGGCTAGAATTTGTAGCCCCGATGGATGGCCACTATGCCCCCCGTCAGATTGAAGTAGTCACAGCGTTCAAAGCCGGCCTGCTGCATCATGCCTTTCAACGTCTCCTGGTCCGGGTGCATGCGGATAGACTCCGCCAGATAGCGATAGCTCTGCTCATCATTGGTTACCAGCCTGCCGATCTTCGGTAGCAAACCGAATGAGTAGAGGTCGTAGACCTTCTCCAGGGTTTTGGTAGTGGGCTTTGAAAACTCCAGTATCAGAAGACGGCCGCCGGGCTTGAGGACATGGAATATGGCGTCCAGCGCCAGTTGCTTGTCGGTGACATTGCGCAGGCCGAAGCCGATGGTGACACAATCGAAGTGGTTGCCGGGAAAGGGCAGGTGCTGGGCATCGGCTTGAACATAGTGCAGGTTGCCCGCTCGTCCCTGGTCGATCATGCGCTCTCTGCCGAGCTGAAGCATCGAAGCATTGATATCGGAGAACACCACCAGGCCATCCTCGCCGACCAGGCCGCTGAATCTTGCCGACAGGTCGCCCGTACCGGCGGCCAGATCCAGCACACGCTGCCCCTTGCGCACGCCCGAGAGTTCGATGGTGTGGCGTTTCCACAAGCGGTGAATGCCGAACGACATCAGGTCGTTCATCAGGTCATACTTGTTGGCGACTGAATCGAATACTTCGCGGACCCTGCCTGCCTTTTCACCGACAGGAATATCCTGGTAGCCGAAATCTGTTGTCTTCTCATCCTTCATCGGTCATTTCCTGTCTGTCGGGCCGCAGCCGGGGCGATCCATCCGTCGATGCCCGATTCAGGCAGAGGGCTCTTTTCGCTCATAACCCGCGCTCTTCAGCCTCTGCAGATAGTCCTGCCAGTTTCGCTCATAGTTCAGTCCGAGTTGATAGAGCGTGTCCCACGAGTAGATGCCGGTGTTGTGCTCATCATCGAAGTGCAGACAGATGGCATAGTTTCCCACAGGATCGATATGGGCAATATTCACCTCTTCTTTGCCGACCTGCAAGACCTCCTGTCCCGGGCCATGGCCCTGTACCTCCGCAGAAGGGGAAAAGACCCGAAGATACTCTGCGGGATAGCTGAATTTACTGCCGTCGTCAAAGCTGATCTCCAGGACGCGGGACTGCTTGTGCAGATGGATCTCTGTCGGATTGGGGTGTGACATGGTTTGCTCTCACTATTCGTTAACTGCCGGACTGGTCTACTGTCTTAGCATCGCGCCTTGTCTTGGGGCCGGTGCAGGCCTCTATGTATCGTTAATTTACAGTATGTACTGACTCAGATCCTCGTCCGCCGCCAGCTCTGAGAGCTGATCATCGACATAGGCCCCGTCGATCACGATTTTCGTGCCGGCATGCTCGGAGGCACTGAACGAGATGCTCTCCAGCAGCCGCTCCATGACCGTGTGCAGGCGACGCGCACCGATATTTTCCGTTCGCTCGTTGACCTGCCAGGCGGTCTCCGCAATCCGTCTGATCCCGGCTTCGGTAAAGCTCAACTCTACCTGTTCGGTCTCCAGCAGTGCCTGGTACTGCTCGGTAAGCGAGGCATCGGGCTCGGTCAGGATGCGGGTGAAATCATCGGTGGTCAAGGCGGCGAGCTCCACCCGGATCGGTAAGCGGCCCTGAAGTTCGGGAATCAGATCGGAAGGTTTGGCGAGGTGAAAGGCGCCGGAGGCGATGAACAGGATATGATCGGTCTTGACCATGCCGTGCTTGGTTGAGATGGTACAGCCCTCGACCAGTGGCAGCAGATCGCGCTGCACTCCCTCGCGGGAGACATCCGCGCCTCGTGTCTCCGCGCGACTGGTTACCTTGTCCAATTCGTCAATAAAGACGATTCCATGCTGTTCCACCATCTCCAGTGCACGCAGTTTGAGGTCTTCCTCGTTGATGCGTTTGACCGCCTCTTCGTCACTCAGGACCTTGAATGCGTCCTTGATACGCAGCTTGCGGCGTCGGGTGCGTCCGCTTCCCAGGTTCTGGAACATGCCCTGTAGCTGGCTGGTCATCTCTTCCATGCCTGGCGGCGCCATGATCTCGACTCCCACGGGAGTGGAACTGACCTCGATTTCGATCTCCTTGTCGTCGAGTCCACCGCTGTGCAGTTTTTCGCGGAATTTTTCACGGGTCGAGCTGGAGACGCTGGTGGTGGTTTCACTATCCCCCCACCCTGAAGACTGGGGCGCTGGCAGGAGTGCGTCGAGTATGCGCTCCTCGGCGGCCTGCCGGGCTTCATCAGATACCTTGGCCATCTCGCCTTCGCGTACCATTTTGACCGCCGAGTCGGTGAGTTCGCGAATGATCGAATCGACCTCTCTTCCTACATAGCCCACTTCGGTGAACTTGGTCGCCTCTACCTTGAGAAAGGGTGCGTTGGCGAGCTTTGCGAGGCGACGGGCGATTTCTGTCTTGCCTACACCGGTGGGGCCGATCATCAGGATATTCTTCGGCGTGATCTCATTGCGCAGATTCTCATCCACCTGGGCACGGCGCCAGCGATTGCGCAGGGCGATGGCGACAGCACGCTTGGCGTCCGTCTGTCCAATAATGTGCTTGTCGAGTTCAGCGACTATCTGTTGGGGGGTTATTTCCGACATCTATGGGTTACCGTAACTTTTGGTGCGTCATGGAATCCATGACGGGGTACTACATTAGTATGAGGCAGTACACTAGGTTTGACTGTCCAACTCTTCCAATACGAGATTATGGTTGGTGTAGATACAGATATCGGCAGCGATGCCCAGACCCTTTTCGACGATCTCCCGGGCTCCGAGTTCCGTATTCTCCAACAAAGCCCGGGCTGCGGCCTGGGCGAAGCTGCCACCGGACCCTATGGCCATCAGGTTGTGTTCAGGCTCTATCACATCGCCGGTGCCCGATATGATCAACGATGTTTCGGCATCGGCGACGCACAACAGCGCTTCGAGCCGGCGCAGGGTGCGGTCGGTGCGCCAGTCCTTGGCCATCTCCACGGCCGCCCGCGTAAGGTGCCCCTGGTGTTTCTCCAGTTTACCCTCAAAGCGTTCAAACAGGGTAAAGGCATCCGCTGTGGCGCCTGCAAATCCGGCGATGACTTTGCCTTTATAGAGCTGGCGTACCTTGCGGGCATTGCCTTTCATCACTGTATTGCCGAGCGAGACCTGGCCATCACCGCCGATGACCACCTTGCGGTTACGTCTCACTGAGAGAATTGTCGTGCCTCTGAAGTTTTCCACGTGTGATCCGAGTATTGCAAATGAGGTGGCGATTGTACCTGAGGTGAAGCCTGGTGAGAAACCACCTGTCGGCCGAATGGTATATGGCCGGAATCCAGGCCTTTCCGGTCGTTGCTCCTCTGCGGGTGACTGAGGCACCCCCTGCCCGGCATACTCAGGCGCGCTTTGGGTTTACCCTTTCTTGTTTGATGTCGTTATCCGTGGCAGAGTCATGGCTATGTCAGTGAGTTTCAGTCGAATCGTCGTCCTCGCAATTATCTGTCATCTCTTCACGGCCGCCCGGGCGGATGATGCCGCCCGCCTGCTGCAATCACCATTGAGTGCCCGCGAGATCGCAGCCCAGGTCTACCAGGTGGCTCACGGCGGCCTGGTGAAAAACGCGCTCAGCAAGCGCAACGGGGCGGATGCGGCCGTGGTGGTCAATCGCGCGCCCCTGGCGATGCGCACCCAGAACAGGACTCCCGGCGTGCAGACCTTCGACACCTACGTCAACAACAGCCCTCTGGACCCGCAGATAGAGACCCTGCAGATGGCCATCCTCACCTCGGGCAAGACCAAGGGCACGGGAGTGCTTTTCACCCGCTACAGCGATCCTGACAAAGGTGCCGTGATATCCATGTGGCTGCCTGCATTGCGTAAGATAAGACGGATCAATGAGCCCTCCCACGAAGATGTCTGGTTCGGAACGAATCTGACTTATGGGGAACTGGTGCTGAGAGGTCCCGAGGATGAGGTCCATGAACTGCTCGGCGAGAGCAAGGTGGAGGGTTGTCTGGGCGCAATGGAGTTGCAGCCCTGGGAAAAGACCCGCTACACCCGGCACCTCCCCGGGCCGCAATGCGCCCACATAGGCAAGCCTGTCTATCTGTTGAAGAGCACTACCAGGTTCCACAACTGGTGGTATGACTATCATGTCAGCGAAATCGACAAACGCACCTTCGCCCTCTACAAAACGGTCTACTATAAAGGGGACGAGATGATCAAGACGGTCTATATCGATTGGCAGTCTCTTGATCAGTCCGACCCGCGGATTACCTACCCCAGGTATATCTATGCCATTACACATCAGGACGGCAAGGACAGCATGGTCTATGTGCCGCGGAGCACGATTTCGCTGAATGTGGATCTCGCAGATGACTTCTGGTCCGAGCAGACCCTGCAAAACTATGGTCGTTAAAGCGGTACGCGATGGCTGGTGAGAAGAAGGATTACGCAGCCGCCTATGCCCGTTTCGTATTGAATCACCGATGGGCGATCATCGTGCTGCTGTTCGCCTCGACCCTGCTGGCCCTCTCATTCATCAACCAGGTGAATCTTCGTAACGACCCGGACTCATTGCTGCCCCTGTCGAACCGCTATATCGCTACCAATCTCTACAGCGATCTCACCTATGGCATGGGTAACCTGATGGTTTGGGGTATGAAGCTGAAGCAGGGGGATATCTATCAGCCCTGGTTTATCGATATGGTGCACCAGTTCTATCAGGATGTCAGCTCCCTTGAGTTCGCCAATGCATCGAATTTCGTCGGCCTGCCCTCGTCGAAGCTGCGCAATCTCGGGATTACCGAATCAGGCAGTCTCGACTACCACAGGCTGTTGCCGGTGAACGGCCTGGCCGTTGACCCCTGGGTGCGGCAGCGTCAGATCGACTATCTGCGCCGGGGGCTGGAACAGCATCTGGTACTCGAACCCCTGCTGCTCTATTACCAGGATGCCGAGGGTAACAAGTGCGAGTTCCTCGGCGAGGATGGAGTGATCAGCAATGCCACGATCCGCCATGTCCACGAAAACTGTCGCGCCGTCGGCACTTTCATCATCGGTGACTTCGGCAATGAGCTCAAAGACCACCATCTGCGGTGGATCGCTGAGCTGAAAAGGATCATGGCGGACTACCAGGCGCGCTATGGCGACAGGGTCGAGTTCAGGATATCCGGCGAGCCCTATTTTCTCGCCTCCATGGTCGAGGAGCTGTGGGACAAGGCCTGGCTGTTCGGCATTTCGCTGCTGATCGTCCTGGTAGTGCTCTGGTATGAGTTTCGCCATTGGAGTTGCGCGGTTCTGCCCCTCATAGGGGTCGGTATGACCATCGTTCTGACCCTAGGGTTGATGGGATACACCCAGTTCAGGCTGACCACGATGATGGCCCTGACCCCGATGCTGTTGTTGGCGATAGGTATCGGACACTCGATGCAGATCACCCGGCGTTTTATGCAGGAGCTGGATAAATCCGGCGACCCTGAACAGGCGGCCTTTGATTCGATCCGCCATACGGTGGTGCCGGCCGCGCTCTCCATCGGCACCGATCTGCACGGTTTTTTCGCCATCTCTTTCATCGATATCTCATTCTATAAAGCCTATGCCTATTTCGGCATCTTCGGCATGTCCACCCTGATTCTGACCACCACAACCCTGATTCCATTGCTGATGGTCACATTTCCTCCCAAGCTGCATGGCAGGGATTACGAGCGGGGTTGGGAGCTTGGCATTGCCAGGGCGATGACCTGGCTGCTTACCGGGCCACTGAAATGGCTGCCGGTGGTGGTGGTCATCGGGATCTGGCTGCTCTGTGCCCATATCACGGAACTGCCCAGGGGGTTCAGCGCCCTGTGGGCGGGCGAGGAGGCGCGCAGCGATCCGGAAGTGGCACGGATCCAGGATGAATTCGACATCATGCCCGGTGTGGAGAAGGGCATCCACTACCCGAGGGCCGCGTATAAGGATCACTATCTGCTTGGGGAACTGCTGAGCGGTAACGGTGAGGTCAGGGCGATCGCCGATCTTGAGGCGTTGTCGCAGATGATGGCGGGTACCATTACCGCAAACATAGTGATTCGCTCAAAGGCGGGAGTTCTGCCCCCTTGCGGCCTGGATGCCTGGAGTGAGAGGGGGGAGCGGCTGCTTGGGCCGGATCGATGTTTCGATGCCATGGAGGACCCTCCCCAGGGGGTCTACAATCGGGCCGATGTGCTCAACGCCCTATCGGCGTTCGAGGACTGGTTGCGCGGCCATCCCCATATCGGCTACACAGCATCCTATGTGCAGTTCGTCAAGACCCTGAACATGATGCTAAACGCACCTTATGGCGAGTCGCCCGTCACCCACATGAACCTCTATGCCATACCCACCCAGGAGCACATGCGGCGAAACAGCTACGCCTACCGGCTCCCGGGCAGGGATGCGATCTACCCCATTCCCGACAGGATGGTGCAGCTCTACAATGGCATGCTGGCGACCAGTGCGCAGGCGGGTGAACTGGAGGCCTTCGTCGATACCCGAAGCTGGGATGAGGGCATTATCGTGGGGTTCGTCAACACCATGGATCCGAAACAGACCCATCAGACCGTCCTCGATATCCAGCACTATCTGCAGCGCCATGCCGGGGATCCGGGCATGGCCTTGCTCCGGGTGGGGGTCGAGGCGGGGGAACGGATCACCATACCCGCCAAGGGCAGCACGCCGGCACAGACCGTCGTCACGGGCGAAAGCATACCCGGAAGGGCGGCGATCGGAGGCTTTCTCGGGGTCACGGAAGCGACCCGTGATGTCGCATTCAAGGAGTGGCTGAATGCGCCGGTGGCCACGTCCCTGACCGTTTTTCTCATGACCCTGTTGATGTTTCGCTCCTGGATGATCGCCATCATCCTGATCAGCCTCTGTTTCATCACCCTGATGACCCAATATGGGCTGGGTGCCTATATGAGCTCAATCGGCGAGTGGTCCGCCAATCTGGCGTTTCACGTCCAGGTGGCACTGAGCATAGCCATGGGATTGGGCGTGGACTACGGTGTCTATATGGTCTCGCGCCTGCGCGAGGAGATGCACACTTGTGGTGCCGATTGGCGCACTGCACTGCACGCCACCCTGGGAACCACGGGTTCTGCAATCGTCATCTCCATGCTGGTTTTGCTTGGCAGCTTCATTCCCCTGATGAACACCGAGCTGGCCAACCTCTGGTCGGTCAGCCTCTATATCTCCGAGGCCCTGATCATGGATGTCTTTATCGCCTTGCTGGTACTGCCCTTGCTGGTCTATTGGCTGCGGCCGCGGTTTGTCTTTTGCGCAGATCTTAAAGAAAAGGGTGGTGATCAATCCGCCTAAATTCCAGGGAGAGATACGGCTTGCAGGGTACGGCTGATGATCTCGCCAAGCCGGGTGAGAAAATCCGTGCCTTGGTGGGGGGTGAAACGATCGACATCACAGCTGCCGATGGCCAGCAGACCGAGTACCCCCTCACTCTTCAGGGGGATCAGCGCAGTCGATGCGATTCGATCACCTTCGGTGCCGAAAATATAGTTCAGCTGATCCTGTCCGAGTCGGCCACAGATGGGTTGAGTCTGGCTGAAAAACTGTTCAAAGGTTGCAGTCTGGCCGCTCAGCGCCTCATCCAGGTGGTCATCGATATGGCTGGAAGAGAAAAGCCTTAACTCCACGGCATCGGCCTTGAAGTCATCATGCAGCTCGTCCTCCAGTGCATTCAATACCTCTTCGAAGGTTGCGGCATCGATCAGCTCGAGAGTCAGCCGATGCATCCGTTGCTGGAGCAATTCATTGCTCCGCGCCACTTGCATCAGCTCTGCGAGCTGTTGCTGGGATTCCTGGAGCTGCTTGCGCAACGCCTCGACCTGGCGTTCGATCAGCGACACGGCGGCGCCACTCTCGTGAGGGATTTCGATTTTACCGAGCAGCCCCGGATGGTTGACGAAGAAATCCGGGTGGTGGTTCAGATACTCCACGACCTGCGCTTCGAATTCGTCAATTTGGGGTGCATTTGAGGGTGCTTTCTGTTTCATAGCTCGATGCTTCCTTCGTACACGGTCTCTGCAGGACCTTCGATGAGTACGGATTGGCTCTCCGATTGCCACTTTACCACAAGATCGCCTCCAGGTAGGTGTACTACGACCTCCTCTTGCAGCAGACCGAGCCGGCGTCCTGCAACCACGGCCGCGCAGGCCCCGGAGCCGCAGGCCAGTGTCTCACCGGTGCCACGCTCATAAACACGCAGTCGAATCTCCGAGGGCCCGAGCAATTGCATGAAGCCCACATTGGTGCGCTGGGGAAACTGGCGGTGGTTTTCGATCATCGGTCCCAGTTTTGCCACTTCAGCCTGATCGGCATCGGTCACGATCAGCACCGCATGCGGGTTGCCCATCGACAATGCGGACAGCGACAGCTGCCGACCATCGACCTCCAGGGTATAGCTGTCTGCCTGCCGTTCTGTCAGAAACGGGATAGATGCCGGCTCAAAGCGAGGTTTGCCCATATCCACCGCCACGTTGCCGCTTGCTAGCAGCTTCAGGGTGATTTTGCCTGCGAGGGTTCCAACCGGAATCACTGTTTTGCTGCTCAGTCCCTTGTCGGTGACATATCTGGCAAAGCAACGAGCGCCATTACCGCAGGCCTCGACTTCGGAGCCATCGGCATTGAAGATACGGTAATTGAAATCCGTGTCCATGGCTGCTGGCGGTTCAATGAGAAGAACCTGGTCACAGCCTACCCCGAAGTGCCTGTCCGCTATCTTTCTCAGTTTCTGCGTTGTCAGATTCACGGCTTGATCAATGGCATTGATGACCACGAAGTCATTTCCAAGACCATGCATTTTGGTGAATTGAAGTTTCATCATCCGTTTTGCGATTGATTTTCCTGCGGCGTCCGATCCGGCATGTGGAGCGGCCCTTTTTGCCCGCACGCGGTTAGGAGGGTCGTACCAATGAATATGATCACGCCCAGTAGAACCGAGGCCAAAAGAATGGATTTTTTACCTTTGCCCATAAATTCCTTGAATGAGTAAATCAAGTTTCGAACTTCTGATCACGATTCAAACGGTCCCAACTAGTACCCTGTATCCCGAAACTTGAGTGAGAAAAATTGTATCAACTCATCCACCCGGTTGGGGTATCTGATAAAGGCTGCAACGGAACAAGTAGGAATGTCCGCTTATTTCCGAGAATCGTCATTGCCGTCTCAAACCAATGCAAAGGTAAATGTTAAGCAGCAGAAAGACAAGACTGATCAAGGCAAGTGTTATTTGTAAAGTTGGTTGATATCTATAACTGACATAGTCGCCCGGTTGTACGGCAATCGCCGGTAATATTTCTAGATGTAACAAGTGGTCAACCGCCTTTTCGCCAATATATGCCTGCCATCCGGGATAGTTTCGCAATGGCAATACCAACCAGCCGGGTTGCCGCCCAGTGTAGTGAAAATCGTATGATGTCGGATTGGTGCCGAGGAGTGAAACTGTTGTGAAGTCGGGGTTTTGCGACGGATCGAGTTGATCCAGGAAGTAGCCACTTCCCTCAATTCGGGTATTCTCCAATAAAACCAGTCCCGGTTCGATGTGGCGAATGGTCAGTTGATCCGGGAGAGGGGATTTATTGAGCAGTCTCGCCGCGACAACCGCAGGTTCGGTGGAAGCACCCTGTTCGATGAATATACTGGGACTTTGGTTAGGGTAGAGCCATGTGCTGAGTTGACCGGCGGCCGCGATGGGCTTGACAGATACCTCCAGGCTGTTTTTGCCTCTATCCAGAACTACACTGTCAGGAAATTCAAAGTCCACCCAGCTGTTATCCTTGATCTCGGAGGCAGCAACCGATGCCTCCCCTTTGAGAGCGCCGTTGCTGTAGAGTCTGATAGCAACATCCGCATGCGATGTGTCACGGTTATGCGTCGCCAGAAACAGGGATACGATGTTGAGCCTGGCAGGTCCGCCAAGTTCGAAATGCTGAATCAGTGGCTCGGCCTGAATGATGGGTTTTGAAGCAAACCTCTCGTTTCCCGAGGTTTCCAGTATTTCCTCAATCAGATGGTTGTCCTTCAGTGTATCCTTACAAAGCAGGTAGCGTATTCCCAGTTGAGTAAGCCGCTTCATGTCAAAATCAATATCGTTGCAGTGCAGGGATACGGCAGTAACTGTCTTGAATGCGTTCGCTGAAACGACTTTTTTGAGTTGTTCGGTTTCCTCCCGTTTCCGAAAACCGTGGGCCAGCCACTCCGGTATCTGATAGTTCGCCAATACGCCTGAAATCAAATAACTGCGGTCCGCTACAACGCTTTGCAAGGGTTGTAAGGATTCTTGTAGATAATCAATTGTAGGCGTGGTAGGAAAAAACGTTGACGATTTGACCGCGCCATTGAAGTTGTTAAAGACCTTTTTTTGATCTGTAAACTGAATAGAGAAAAGGAAAATAACGAGAAAAATGGATACATAAGGGTAGAGTTTCGAGATATCCAGATCACTTAGCCTGGAAATTGTATCGGCGGCCAGCAAGGCAAAGCCCAGAGGTAGCAGAATGCTCATGCGTCCCCAGTTGTTGCTGCCGAAGGTCGGTATCCTCTTTATGTAGTCTTGAGGTATGAGGTTGAAAACGAATCCGATTGTCAAGGCAATGATCAAAAGGGCGAAGATAGAGTTTTTTCTGTTTTTTTTCAGAATAAGCAGCGGGAGGGAGATAACGGATAGAGCCAGTGGCAGCAGGCCGACATAGAAGGTCCTTTCGACATCGCCAAAATTGCCGCTAATCGGTTTGTAGAAGCGTTTCAGATCAAGCACATTCAAAGGGCTTCCGCCGTGCCGTATGGATACACTTTGAGTGAACTGCAGCATTTCATAAAGGGAGAAGATGGCGAAGAGCGTAACAAGCAGTCCAAGAATAGCAAAAAGGAGCAGTTGAACGGCACCACGAACGACTTCGGAAATCCCGTCTGCCCAAGGGGCATAAACCAAGAAAAGCAGAAACAGCACCAGCAGGGTGTAGACCACGATGGTTGGAAACCCGCCCAATACCATGAAGGCAAGTGTAATACTGAACCAGGGAAGATATCGCCTCTGTCGGGTTGTCAAATATTGAAAGGCAAACAAAAGCACCCACGGGATCCAGATGCCCGTAGTGACATGTGCCCAGAAAAACCAGGCGGCAACATAGCCGGAATAGGCGAACACCATGGAGCCAAAGGTCGAAGCCAGACGGCTTCGGGTCATTGCCAACAACAGCAGATAGGTGCCGGAGGCGGCGATGACCAGGTTGGTCAGCATCGCGAAATAGTAGCCTGTGGCGTTATCTTCCATGGCCGCAAAAACCGCGAATGCAGGAGTGATGATAGCAGCGGGAACCCATTGTATGCCGGGCGTGCCGTTGATTGGATATGGGTTCCAGATGGGAAGCCGGCCATCGCGTAACGCCGATTTGGCGTGAATCCATCTCGGTAGTCGGGCATCCAAAATGTCGCTTCTTACCGGGTGTGTCACGGGGCTGGCCAGATGCAGGTTTCTCCAGCCATACTGGCTCACTAGAAGATCGGTAGGCGCTACTGTCTCTCCTTTGAATGGATTTGCCCCAAGCAGTACCATGGCTGATATCAGGATAAAGAGATAAGGAAGGAGCCTTTTGAAGTATGTGCTCATGGCCTGGGCGTCTCCATTGACAGGTATTTAGAGACAAACAGTGCGGCCGCTGCCAGTACGATTTCAATGGATATATAAAAGATACGATTAAGCGTGGCCAATATGATGGATATATCGATATCGAGAAACGGTGCCAGGCCAAGTACCAGGACCGACTCACGGATGCCGATACCCGCCGGCGCGAACGGTACAACGAACCCCGCGGCGTAGCTGAAGGCGTAGAGCCCAACGATATAAGCAAGTCCTATGTCTGATGTGGAAAACGGCAGCAAAGTGATCCAGAATGAATATCCGAGTGCCGCCCATATCAGCAGCGATGTCGATAGCGAAAGCGGAGTAAACAGCAGGCGCTTCCAGTTGCTCACTATTTTCTGCCGGTAAGATCTCAGTCGCGGGATCCACAAGAGTACCAGGGCGATGCCAAGCAGGGCCAGTGGGACAGCCGCAGGTACTTTTTCAAGCAGTGTCGTCAATATCCGGTATTGAGTCAAAGCAACCAGGGTCACTCCGAAACCGAAAGCGCTGAACACCACCCAGAAGGTTTCGAGCAGGATAGTGTTGCGCACGGTCTGATTATCGAGGCCCGCGGATTTATACATACCTATCTTGCCGACGAACTGCCATATCGAGCCGGGAATGTACTTTCCCAACTGGGTGATATTGTAGATAACGAAACTTCGGCGATAAAAGAAATCTACTTTGAAATGCCGTAGTGACTGCTGCATGATCGCGACCAGCAGCAGTTTGCCGATGGTAAGCGTGGCCAGAGAGGAGGCGATGTTGATTGCTGGAAGACGGCGGATAACCACATCCACGCGATGGAGGTTGCTGTTGAGAAAAATGACGATGAAGCACAGAACAACCACCCACCACAGGGTTTTCAGTGTATTTTTTAAGATTAATGGCACGATTAGTATTGATCCAGCAGGTCGAACAGATAATCGAATTGCTTGTACGCGGACGCTTTCACGCTCTCCTTATGAGATTCGATTTTCTCCCGTATCGCTGATTCGTTTTCCAGGGTGTGCCGGATTGTGCTCAATATGACCTCTGAGTCGAATTGACTGAAGTCATAAACCAGATCGCCTAATCCGAAGGAGTCCATGACTTCCAGGTACTTATGGCTCCAGCCCAGTACGATAACAGGCTGGCCACCGGCTAATGCGGCGATCATCGCATGAAACCGCGAAACCATCACAAGTTTGCAATAACTCATGAGCCGTTTGATGGCCTGAGTGTTGATGTCAAAGTCGATAAAATAGAGTGATGCCGTGGCAAGAGTGTCGTTATCGAGATGCTTTACAATTTGAGCAATGACGGGCAGATCGTTATTGCGCAACTTTGACATTTCGCCTTCCCGGGTCGCGTTTGGATAGAGCAAAACGGCATACCCTTGTGCCATGAGCTGGCTGCACAGCCTTGCTATCTGCTGGTGGTATTCGCTATCCAGTCCACCGGATTTCGCCGCCAATACGCTGCTGGGGCAGATGCCTATCAACTCCTTCGGTTCAGCTTCGAGTCTGCTGAAGAAACCGGCTGCTCTGCCTTCGTTCTCATGGGTGATCGTGTCATCTGGTCGATGCAGGAAGGCTACGTCGGCCACTGGTTCGTCATAGTCTGTATCGAGTGCTAGTGATCTCAGGTGCTGGTGAGTACTGGCACCCCGCGCGAATACCTTATTGACTTTCGACAGTGTCTGTTTTGCAAGGAGATGATTTAGCGGATTATTGAATGGCCCGCTGGCCTGGGAGAATTTTATTACGGGAGTGTCGAGAAGGAGTGCCGGGGTCAGTGTCAGAACATTGTAGGGCAGAAACTTTTCCCGGCCATCGATGAATGCGACCCCGGCGAGGTCGATGAGGACATCAGAGACGTCGAGAGCGCGCACGCTGCCGGGTATCAGCTTGGACAAAAAATTGAGTTTGAAACGTTTGAAAAAGGCGAGCAGGACTGAGCAGGGCAGAAGTAGAGTAACCAGGTATACCGGTGTCGCGCTGAAGATATTGACCCTCGGGTCGCTGACCAGCGCCCTGTCGCTCTTCGGATAATAGGAGTAGATGTTGAAAACCGCATCGGGATGGCGATCTCTAATCCTTCCGATGGTAGTGGTCAACATGGCTTCCGCGCCCCGGTTCCCGCTCAAGGTTGCTGCAATGATTGAAATGGTTTTCATGACAGGGTTTCGAGACCTTTTCGCAGATAGAGATAGGCTTTCAGCAGTGGGCGCGGTAGTTTGAAAATCCAGCTTTTCCAGCGCTCGGATTCACTCCAACGCATGTTGAACAAGGTAGTCAGCGCGGCGAGCCAGGCATACCATGTGACCCGGGTATGCACGCTGTCCGGAATTTTGTAGCCAAACAGGGGAGCGACCCGATTCCTTGCGCTGACATTGTGATGGAAGGGTGCGGCGCGCGCCTGACCGTCGAGGATATCGCATATATCCAGCGCTGCTGCCGTAATTGCACCACTGCGGTTTGCGCTACTCCAGCAGTCAGCGCCCTGCCCGGTGCGTATGATGACCCCTGTTTTCTTGACAGGGTCGTGCTTGAAGCGGTAAGCCCAGATGTCTCCGAGGGAAATATCCGCCTGATAGCCGAAATGATCATGGCAGACAAGGCATTTCCTCTCCGAAAAAAAGTAGTGGTTTTGATAGAGGCTGAAGTATGAGAAGGGCTTTCTTATGCTGGTTCCATCCATAAACCCGGCTTCCAGTTCGCCTCGCCAATGACCCTTGCGAAAGTGATATGAGCGAAGCGGGCTGGCGGCTTCTTTTTCCAGCTTGCGGGAGATTTCGTCGATGAGTTCGGTTCTAGAGTTGTGCCCACACACCAAGGCGATTTTCAGCCTGATCTTTCTGGCGATGTTGTGATCTTTCACGACCCACCGGGTAAGGTTTGAGATATCGCAGGGCAGGCCGACTACGGCGATGCGTCCGTCAAACCGGCGAATCAGGGGCAGGGCCTCTTTCAAAAAAGCGGTTTCCACATACTTACTGCCCTGGGCCGCGAGAATCTCCTCGGAACTGGTGGCGATGGAGAAATGCGCCCTGATCTTTCCGTCTTCGACAATGGTATTGCAAACCAGTGCGCCTTCGATCTCATCCGCTTTCAGGAGTGAAATCAGGAGTGCCGAACAGGTTCCACCAGAAGCGGCGTTGATGCGATGGGATTTATCTGTCGCATAGGCGTGGTAGAGCTCGCGATATTCACCGACAAGCGCGCCTATCCTTGCTTCAGTCCAGTTTTTCCGCACTAGTCTGTCAGTAAGTTGATTGAAGATGTCGCTCATTTTTTATTCGCGCTGGAACCTGAGAAGAGGGAATAGGCTGTATATGGGTTTGAGTACCGGATCCTACAGGCTGACGCTTCGGGGTGTGACATTGCTGCCGGTTTCGGTGGTTGCAGTGCGGGGGGATATCGTGCTCTTTTCCAATTCGGCGTGCTCCGGCACAAGTTTGTCCAGAAGGGATTTCAACAGATCAGTCTCATAGTTGTCACAGGCGGTTCTCATTTGATCGAGGCTCTCGAGCAGACTGGGCCAGTCAACCTGTCGATGGTGGGCGAGAAAAACCTTTTCATGAGCCGTTTTCTGCAACTGTTCCATTTCGTGAAACAACTCCTCGAAGAGCTTTTCACCCGGGCGAAGGCCGATATACTCGATCTGGATATCCATGCCCGGGGTTCTGCCTGAGAGGTGGATCATCTGTTCGGCCAGATAACTGATCTTTATAGGCTCGCCCATGTCCAGTACGAAGATTTCACCACCATCCCCAAGCACCACGGTCTGCATGATCAACTGACAGGCCTCGGGGATGGTCATGAAATAGCGCTCCATACGGGGGTCGGTCACTGTCACCGGCCCCCCCGCCTCGATCTGTTTGCGAAACAGGGGAATCACACTGCCGGCGGAACCAAGGACATTGCCGAAACGTACGGTGATGAATTTGGTTTCGGAGTGGGCGTTGAGATTCTGACAGAATATCTCGGCTCCGCGTTTGCAGGCCCCCATCACATTGGCCGGATTGACGGCCTTGTCGGTGGATACAAGAACGAAAACGCCACACTTGTAGCGGTCGGCGGTCTGGGCCAGGACCCGTGTGCCCAGGATGTTGTTGCGTACCGCTTGACGCAGCTGGTGCTCCAGCATGGGAACATGCTTATAGGCAGCAGCGTGAAACACGACCTCGGGGCGCGTATTGGCGAACAGGTTCTCCACCAGCGGCAGATCGATGATATCACCGAGGTGGCACTCCAGGGTGAGTTCGGGAAAGGCACCCAGCAGTTCCATCTCGATGCTGTAGAGATTGAATTCGCTGATCTCCAGCAGCACCAGCCGGGCCGGCTTGATGGTGGCCAGCTGGCGGCAGAGTTCGGATCCGATCGAGCCGCCGGCGCCGGTGACCAGTATCACCTTGCCGGAGAGCGCGCTTGAGATGGCATCCCAGTCCAGCGAGACCGGGTCGCGACCCAGCAGATCCTCGATGGAGACCGTACGCAGATTGTTGATCTGTACGTCGCCGGATATCAGATCGTTGAGTTGCGGCACCGATCTGAAGGGTATGTTCGCTTTTTCACAGAGCTCGACCACATGGCGCATCTGTCTGGATGAGGCGGAGGGAATGGCCAGCATAATGATATCAATGGCGAGCTCTTCGACCAGCCGGGGAATATCGTCGCAGGTACCGGCAACCGGAATGCCGTGAATCTCCCTGCCCTGCCGCCGCTGTTTGTCGTCGACAAAGGCTACCGGACGGTAGTCACCCCTGCGGTTGCGCAGAATGTCCCGGGCCAGCATCTCGCCGGCCTTGCCTGATCCGACTATCAGGACCCTCTGGCCCGGGGCGAGATCGAGACGATGGTCCTTGAGCAGGCGATAGATCAACCGTGGCCCACTCAACAGCATGACCAGCAGAATCGCATGGATCACGGGTACAGAGCGGGGAACGCCTCCGGCCCGGGTGAAAATAAACATCAGTGTCACACTGACCACTGTTCCGACCGCCACCGCTTTGAGAATGCGCACGATGTCGGGCAGGGAGGCGAAGCGCCAGATACCGCGATAGAGACCAAACAACAGAAAGGCGGTGAGTTGGATCGGCAAAACCAGGAGCAGACCAATCAGTGCATCTTCGAAATAGGCGGCAGGGACTACCTCCAGGTTGTAGCGCAGCCAGTAGGCCAGGAACCAGGCGATGGGGACCATCATTACATCGTGTGCCAGGGCAACCGCCTGCGAGCGTAGATGGCGAGGTAGAATATGTTTGCTCATTCGGGTGTAAGTAATTACTGATTTGGGCCTATTCTACCCCATTGTGGGAAAGCGGCGCAGCGGTCTCTGCGGAGACTACGCCCAGGATGGAAACAGGGTCTCGAGTCGACGCAAAAGGCGGAGCCTAAATCGCGATTTGTACTCCGAAACTCGAATAGGGTGTAGACAGTAGATCATTGTATAAATATTGCTGATATAATTTTTCGGGTTTCCGCACCTGGTTGCGTATCTGATCGAGCCCATCCAAAGGTCGGAGTCTGAATCGCGATTTGAACTCCGAAACTTGAGTTATGAACAGGTTGATGGTGCCGTGCGCAGACACAATCCACCTTCAGCCGAGAGAGTCCGATTATGAAACTTAACCCAAGTCATGCCCGATACAGCGGTTTTACCCTGATCGAGCTGTTGGTGGTCATGGCGATCCTGGCGATGCTTGCGGGTCTCATCGGGCCCAAGGTGATGAATGCCCTGGGTGAATCCAAGAGCAAGACGGCCAGGGTACAGCTGGAAGAGCTTTCCGCGGCCCTGGATATCTATCGCCTCGATACCGGCAGCTATCCGCGCAACCATCAGGGCTTGAGAGCGCTTGTGGAAGCCGCCGACGGTGTTGAGAACTGGAATGGACCCTATCTGAAAAAAGCCAGGATTCCCAAGGATCCATGGGGGGTGGACTATATCTATCGATTCCCCGGGGAACATGCTGATTTCGATCTCTACTCGCTGGGTGCCGATGGCGCCGAGGGGGGTGAGGGCGAGGCAGAGGATATCAATGGCTGGGAGTGATCATCATCCGGGAACTTCGTGATGATCCAGTTTGACCGGGTTTCACTCAGACGGGGCAGCAAACTGCTCTTCCATGAAGTCGATTTCACCCTCTATCCGGGGTGGAAGGTCGGTATCACCGGAGGCAATGGCAGCGGCAAGTCGAGCCTGTTCGACCTGATGTTGGGGAGGCTGCACACAGACCAGGGAGACCTCAGGCTGCCGCGCCGGGTGGAAATTGCCCATGTGGCTCAGGAAACCCCGGCCCTCACGCGCTCCGCTATCGACTATGTGATCGATGGCGATGCCAAATTGCGTGAAATCGAAAAGGCCATGAGTGAAGCCGAGGCAGTCGATGACGGCGACGCGCTGGCACGGCTTCACGATGCCTACCAAAATCTCGATGGCTACAGCGCCAAGGCCCGTGCAGGCGAGCTGTTGCATGGCCTGGGGTTCTCCTCCGAGGACGAGTCCCGGGCGCTCAGCCACTTTTCCGGTGGCTGGCGCGTGCGTCTCAATCTGGCCCAGGCGCTGATGCGCCGCTCTGATCTGCTGCTCCTCGACGAGCCCACCAACCATCTGGATCTGGATGCGGTGATCTGGCTGGAGTCCTGGTTGCGCGGCTATGCCGGCACCCTGCTGCTGATCTCCCACGATCGGGATTTTCTCGATCAGGTCACAGACCATATCGTCCACATCGAAAATCAGCAGGCGATCCTCTATAGCGGCAACTACAGCGGATTTGAGCAGATCAGGGCCGCACGCCTGGCCAACCAGCAGGCGGCCCATGAAAAACAGCAGCAGGAGATTGCCCATATCCGTAGTTACGTGGAGCGATTCCGGGCCAAGGCCACCAAGGCGCGTCAGGCTCAAAGTCGCCTCAAGGCGCTGCAGCGAATGGAGCTGATCGCCCCTGCCCATGTGGATTCCCCCTTCCATTTCGGTTTTGCCCAGGCTGAGAAGTACCCAAATCCGTTGCTGCAACTCAGCGAGCTGGATATCGGATATGGCGGGCAAGCGGTACTCCAGGGGATCGAGTTTAACCTTGCGCCGGGAGACCGTGTTGGCCTGCTCGGTCCGAATGGCGCGGGAAAGTCCACCTTGATCAAGCTCCTCGCCGGTGAGCTCGAACCCCTCGGCGGTCAACGGCTGCCCGCGCAAGAGCTGCGTGTCGGTTATTTTGCCCAGCATCAATTGGAGCAGCTCGATCCGCAGGCCAGTCCCCTGCTCCACCTGCAGCGGCTGGATCGCAAAGCCAGTGAACAGAGCCTGCGCAACTTCCTGGGTGGATTCGGATTTCGCGACGATAACTCGGTGCAGCCCGTTGCTCCCTTCTCCGGGGGTGAAAAGGCCCGTCTGGTGCTGGCGCTGCTTGTATACCGGTGTCCCAACCTGTTGCTGCTGGATGAGCCCACAAACCATCTCGACCTGGAGATGCGCCATGCCGTTGGGCAGGCTCTCCAGGATTTTCAGGGGGCGATGGTGATCGTCTCCCATGACCGCCACCTGTTGCGCATCACCAGCGATGAATTCTGGCTGGTGCACAATGGCCGTGTCGAGCCCTTCCAGGGCTCTCTGGACGAATACCCCGCATGGCTGGCAAGTGCGCGCCGCAACACCGGCGAGACAAAGGGAGGGGAGGCCGGCTCCCGACCCGGCGCCCATACCGCTTCGGCGAGAAAGGATAAAAAGCGCCTGCAGGCCGAACGCAGAAGACAACTTCAGCCTTTGCGTGAAGAACAATTGAAATTTGAGCGGGAAATGGAAACACTACAACTCAAAAAACAACAGCTGGAACTGGCGCTGGCAGATCCTGTACTCTATGATTCAAGTCATAAAGAGGATTTGAAACAAAAGCTTAGAGAAAAGAGCGATATTGAGGAGAGGTTGGAGGAGTGTGAGCGGAACTGGCTGGCTGCCAGTGAGAAGCTGGAGGCTGCAGAAAGTGATGAAACAGTCTAAAGTGTCACCACATGGATAGTACATCGAGCTATCGCGGGCTATTCAGGTGGTTGGCTGTAGTTTGCTGTCAAATGATCAGCGCATTGGATTGTTTGATCGCATGAGTTAGGACATACACGTATTTCGAGAATGTAAGATGAATATTTATGTAGGAAATCTGCCCTGGAGTGTTAAGGACGACGATCTACGTCAGCTCTTCACCGAGTTTGGAGATGTCTCCAGTGCCAATGTCATCATGGATAAGTTTTCTGGTCGGTCGAGAGGCTTCGGATTTGTCGAAATGCCTGACTCGGCGGCGGCTGAAACTGCGATCAACTCACTGAATGAAAAAGAGCTTGGAGGGCGTAATCTGAGAGTCAACGAAGCCAAGCCCCGGGAGGAGCGCCCACCGCGTCGGACAAGACATTAAAGAGCCCCTGGGGTAACTCTCCCCATAGTACGAAAAACAGCCGCACCAAGCGCTGGGTGCCGTACGGGTATTCAGAAACTGTTGTCCGCAGGGACGGGGTTCCTAAACCCAATGTATTCGGGATTACGCATTGTGTGTAATCCACGCCACTAAATAAAACAATGTATGATTGCCTGTTACAGCAGGACAGTGATCTATTCGCAATATGAAAGGCCTTCTCGCACTGATTTTTTTGATTCTCCTTGGCTTCCTCGTCTGGCCCTATACGGCTGTCTACCGCCTGGATCAGGCACTGCAGACGGATGATCAGCAGGCGCTGGAAGAGCTGATAGACATGTCTGCGGTGAGAGAACAGATCAAACGCAAACTCAACAAAAATGTCGAAAGCACCATTGGGGACGTCTCTAACAGCTTCATAGACTGGCTCCAGGATGGTATCCAGCGCATGGGTGCCGATGCCATAGAGCAGATGGTCGATATCAGCTGGGTCGTGGAGCAGTTGCGCTCACACAACCCCGATCCCGGCCGCGGCGGTATCCTGGACAGAATGACCTACGCCTTCTTCGATGGCCCTGACAGGCTGCTGCTGCGCATTGGTGATTGGGGCGAAAATCCGGTGCATGTCCACCTCAGCCTGCAAGGCCTGAAGTGGCGTATCACTGCCGTCTATAACTGAGCCTCCCGGGGGGCGGGCATCTCCCCGGTCCGGACGTAACTTACCCAACACCTATTCAGGCGGTTTCCTTGTACATACGGTGAGGTGTGTCTGGCGCTAAATACCCAATGTTTACATGTGCTTATATATGAATCTACTGATTTCTGCGGATCCGCATCACAAAGCCGGTATCATCAATAAGAATTAAAGAATTGGTCCAATCAGCCGCTCAAACATTCTGAGATTCAACATTGTTGCGTCTGTGGCCCTATGCTGACACTAGGGTGAGACCTCCTATGGCGGCGCTTGGAAGATTGAGAGAGAGAGTATCGAATCATGGCAGAAATCAGTTTTAGCAAAGAACTTTTCGATGTCTGTCCTACTGGTATGCTGGCTATCGACAGTGATGTCGCTATTCGGTGGATGAATCCTGCATTGGAAGCGATGCTCGATCTGTCCGGTGAAGAGCTCATCGGTAAGGACAAGGACACATTGCCGGCGAATCTGCACGCCCTGTTCGACGAGACCGATATGCTGCACCTGTCGCTCAACGGTGATGGTGAACGCTGGCTGCAGCGGGAAGTCCGTGAGGTGGTGGATGGTAATAATAGACAGCTTCGTCTCCATTTTTACCAGGACATCAGTCAACAGATACTGGCACAACGCGAGACCGACCATCTGCGCAGGCAGGTCGAGGACCTCACTATCACCGATGAACTCACGGGCATGTCGAACCGCCGCGCCACGCTTCAGGCAATCAATGCCCAGGTAACCCGCAGCAGGCGCTATGGTAACCTGTTGTCACTGGGCGCGATGCGCCTGAGTCACCCCGAGCAGCCGGGAGAACCGCTGCCGGACATCTCCATTCTCGTGCTCACCCAGTATCTTCGCGAACGTCTGCGCTGGGCTGATGTCATCGGTCGCTACGAAGATCAGCTGTTTCTTCTGATAATGCCGGAGACCAGTAAAGAGGATAGTGAAAAACTGCTGCGACAGGTTGTGAACGAGTGTCGTGGCGGCGCCCTGGAAGATCTTGGGGACAATCCGGTACCCGATTTGCAATTCGGAGTTTCTGAGTGGGTCAAGGGCGATGATCCTCAACGCCTGATCAAACGAACGGTAGAATCGATCTAGTGTCGACAGGCCCGTAGCGTAGGAATGAAGCAGAAAAATAAGGGATATGCATGCCCGAAGCACAACGAATCAGCTTCGATGAGGGTATCAGCAGGAAGGAGCTGAATGCCGTTCGTCAGCGCTTCATGCGACTGCATCGCGAGCGTCTGCGTCGAATTCTGGCCGAGTTGCGCAACAGCCAGCAGGAGTTCATGCATCTTCTCCCCTTGCTGCTGCATATCAACCATCCCATGCTGCCGGGGTTCGTCAGCAGTCAAACCCCGACCGGTATCGCAGACTTCAGCCCAACCAAAAAAGCCCTTGAAGCGGCAAAGAAACTGAGCCGGAGTTTTGAATACAAAAGGCGCGCGCAACGCATCTACCATATCCATGGGCTCTATTTGATGGGCAGTACGGGAACGATCGGTCAATCATCGAGCAGCGACTTCGACATCTGGCTCTGTTTCGATCCAGCATTGAACAGCGATCAGCGTGAACAGCTCCAGCAAAAAGCGCGGCAGATAGAGAAAAGCGCAGAGGAGCTGGATCTTGAGATGCATATTTTCCTCATCGATCCCGAGCGCTTTCGCCATGGAGAGAAGTCGAAGCTCTCCCATGAGAGCAGCGGCACCACCCAGCACAACCTGTTGCTCGAAGAGTTCTATCGCAGTGCGGTGCTGTTGGCGGGGCGCTACCCGCTGTGGTGGCTGGTCCCCCCGGAACATGAGGATGACTACCGGAATTTTGCGGAAAACCTCCTCACCAATCGGTTCGTCAAGGACTCTGAGATCATAGATCTCGGGGGGCTCGACCATGTACAGGCGGGAGAGTTTTTCGGCGCTGCGCTGTGGCAGCTCTACAAAGGCATCGACTCCCCCTACAAGTCGATCCTGAAAATCTTTCTCATGGAGGCCTACAGTTGCATCTACCCTTCACCGAAATGGGTGGCGCAACAGGCGAAGCGTGCGATCTATGACGGTGAGAAAGACATCGACAAGCTCGATGCCTATATCCTGCTCTATCAGCAGGTGGAAGCCTACCTGAAGAAAAACAACGATCACGAACGACTCGAGCTTGCGCGCCGTTGCTTCTATTTCAAGGTCGGCGAACGCCTGAGCCAGTCGCGCAGCAGCGATAACTGGCGGCTGCGGACCATGCTGGGATTGACGCGTCAATGGGGCTGGGGACAGACACAGTTGCAGATGCTCGATACCCGGGCGGAATGGAAGATAGACAGGGTGATCAAGGAGCGCAACGCCCTGGTCGGCGTATTGACGCGCAGCTACCGGCTGTTGACCGATTTTGCCCGCAAGTACGCCCAGGAGAGCCACATCGATCCGCATGAACTCAATCTGCTGGGCCGCAAACTCTATACCGCACTCGATCACCGTCCGGGCAAGATCGATCACATCAATCCGGGGATCTCGAAAAATCTCACGGAGGAGAATCTTTCGCTTTTTCATCGCCCGACAAAGGATGGTGAACCGGCATGGATGCTCTACCGCGGCATGTGGGATGCGGGTGAGGAGACCGATCAGCGGCCGATAAAAATCTCCACCAATCTGATCGAGATCCTGCTGTGGAGCCATGTCAATCAGGTCTGGGGGAGGGGGACGCGCATCGCCTTCGATGCGGGTGATACCGCCTTGCCACGTAGCGAACTGCTCTCATTGCAGAAGAGTGTCAGCCGTCTTTTTCCCCACTATATGCCGCCATCGGCAGGAATGTCGGCGCTCGCCAAACCCGCTGCGATCGTCATGACCGCCCTGTTTATCAACATCGGCGAGGATCCGATGGAGTATCTGACGAGAGAGGGAATGCAGCTGACCAGTGAGCGCCACGATCCCCTCAGTTTCGCTTCGCCGCGCTCCAACCTGGTGTTGAATCTGGAGAAGATTCACCAGACCAGCTGGGGCGAGCTGCAGGTGTCGAGGCACGAGGGGGGAGAGGGATTGATGGATGTGCTCTGCTATATCCTCAACCAGCAGCCTGAACCGGACCAGCCGCCCACACAGATCAACGTTTTCAGCTTCTCCGGAGTCAGAGGCAGCCAGATCGCATTGAGAGTAACGGAATTATTCAACCACGTAATTCAGCGTATGCGCAGCGGTGAGTTCGATTCCGGCTGCTACATCTTCCGTATGGGCAAGGTATTTTTCATTGTTCAAAGCCAGGCTGAAAGAGGGTTCATCTGGCAAAGTCTGGAGTCTTTCGAGGCGCTAGTAGATGAACTGGAGCAGCCACGCCAGGTCTACCGCTCACTCGAGTTCGATCCGGAAATACTGGCCAACAGCCCCTATCCGGTGCTCTATAAATACAACAGGCCGGATGTGATTCAGCTCTTTTTCAGCATCGAGAAAAAGAGTGCGGAAATCTACATACTCGATGAGCAGGGGGCACTGTTTCATCAGAAGATCGCAGTCGACAGTCCGCGCTTCCTCATGCGCCAGCAGCGCCGTTTTCTCAACAGTTTGCAGCAACTGCGCAATCTGGTGCTGGATACCCAAAGCGACCTGCTGCTCGAACCCGAGTTCTTTCAATTGATCAGAAACAACGATGGCGAGTATGCGGTCGAGCGGCGGCGCGTGCCCTTGGCGGATGACGATGACTACCTCGAACTGACCATGGTCAGCGACTGCAGCCTTACACGCAAGGAGCCCGAGTCCCTGATCTGTGGTGACAGGGAGTTCAGCCGCCTGGAGTATGGCGAGGACCTCTATGCCGCTACTGAGGAGTATATCCGAAGTATTCGGGACAGCGACGAGACCTATCCCATCTATCTGACCTCGATGCGCCTGGTTGGCATCACCACCGTGCAGTCACTCTCCACGGTGGATCTGCTGAATATCAAAAAGCATGTGGAAGGGCGCTTGAATGCGGAGTTGGTTTAGCTGGGGGCGCTCGATGTCCGCGTCCCTGCGGACAACGGTTTCTGATACCTCTACGCCACCCAGTGCTTAGTTCGGGTGTTTATTCGTACAGGGGCAGAGTAGTTACAATTTGTGTTTGTTCGCGTTCAGTTGCGGACTTAAAAACCATTAATGGGTATTTACGGCGTGCTTTTTACAACACCCTCCACCAAGGATAGATGCGTCTGAGTCAATTTCAGGCGAGAAGGGTTTGCAGATAGAGAAGCCCCTCTCCCGCTTGCGGGAGAGGGGTTGGGGAGAGGGCAAAAGGGTAATGCAGTTACTTGTTCGGCGCTTTCTTCTCTTCAACACCCACCAGCTCAATCTCGAAAACGAGTGTCTCGCTGGGGCCGATGCTTCTCCCCGCCCCTTTTTCGCCGTAGGCCAGATCGGGTGGCATCACGACTTTCCACTTGGCGCCGGGTTTCATGCGTGTAATCGCTTCCCTGAAGCCGGGAATGACATTGGCCAGGTTGAATTTCGTCGGTCTTCCCTGTGAGCCCTGTTTCCTTGTGCTGTCGAAAACCCTGCCGTCAACGTGAGTGCCGTGGTAATGGACCGTGACATCGTCGTTCTGTTTCGGTGGCTCACCGTTCCCTGCGCTCAGGATTTCATACTGCAGGCCGCTTTCCAGGGTTTTCACATTCTCGGATTCGCCAAACTGTTTGCGAAACGCCTCGCCCTTGGCAAGGTTCTCTTTTTTCTGCTGCTCACGCTGCGCCTGAAGCTGTGAAAAGTGGTTCTTCATGGCCTCAGTCATCTGTGCCTTGGTGAGTCGCGGCTGTGAATTGCCGAGGTAGTCGTCCACTGCAGCGGCGAAAGCATCGATATCGATCTCCCCTACGTTCTGGCCGCGCAGCATCTGGCCGATCTGCATGCCTATGGTGTAGCTGTATTTCTGCTTGTCGGTTGACAGGTCAAGCGCAAGTGCAAAAGGTGTGTAAAACAGGGCGCAGAGGGCGGTGTAAATAACATATCGATACATTGCTTATTGCTCGCGGTGTGAAGTTTGAATTAAATCCGTTTGTTGGGTTCGAGAGGGTAATGTATTGCGTTTTGCATTTTCAACACGCCCATGAACCCGGGGCTGCCATTATAAATGGACTTGCTGTTTTGCAAAGCCGGATCGGTACGAATAAGCCGATAATTGTTAATAAGTCTGCAAATGAATGCGAATAAACGCAAAAGTAGCCTTCGCGTTCATTTGCGGACTGATTATGATCTACGTCTATTTGCGGCCTGTTGCGAATCCTTGCAATCACTGTTTTTCCCGGGAGCTTGTTCACAGGCGCTGAAAGTGTAGAATCTGCCGTCCTTACCCATCCATTAATTCAGAGCATTCAGTTGAGGATTGATTCTTATGGTCAGGATTTTCAAACTTGTTGCATTTACACTCCTTGTGGCGATTCTGGGTGGCTGCTCCAGTCTGCAAAATCTGGGTAAATCGCCTGAGGAGATAGTTTCCATGAAGGCTGAAGACCGCTGGCGGGCGCTTATCGAGGGGGATCTCGAGCGGGCCTACGGCTACTTCACCCCGGCCTACCGCAAGCTACACAGCTTCGCGATCTATCGTGGAAGAATTAAAGGCGTCGGGGTCTGGAAGGACGTCAAGATCGAGTCTGCAGAGTGTGAAGTTGAGCACTGTAAAATTGAGGCCCGTGTCTATGCTACTTTTATGCATCCACGGATGACAAAGCCCCTCGATACCGAAGAGCTCTTCAAGGAGGGCTGGGTCTTCAACAAGCAGGAAAATGACTGGTTTTTTTCCACGAAATGATGTTCCTCCCGGGCCGGTTTAGGCAATTTTGTTCCTTGTGTCGCAATTTTACCAAAAAGGATGTTGTTTTTGTGCGACAGTGTGTCTGATTCCGGCCCGGGACGATCAATTTTTTGGCAATTTTTTTTCAAGTAATATTAAGGACATAGGCTTGAAATAGGCGCCCCTGGATGAGCCCGGTAAGGTGCCCGCGCGATTATTTATACTAAAAACAAAGAGATACAGGTTTGTGGTCGTGTTTTCGGCTGATGGAGAAGACTGAAATGGCGATTTTTTTGTTTTTTGTTTGTTTTATAAATCAGGTAGTTGCAAATGATTTTGCAGGTCAGTGATCTGGTTGTGCATTGGGGTGTTGCGTAAAAGCTAATCTGTGCTATGATTCGCCTAAATGCGGAGGTGTCTTGTTATTTTGGGTTTTTGCGCTGCACCTGTCGCGGTGCAAATATCCTGTAGAATTATAGGTTATCGCCCTTGCATTTGGCTATCGCCATAGGTAGTGTAGGGGGCGGTCTCAAAGGCCAGCCGTTATCCATGGTAATTTTTATTTCTAGGTAACTGAAGGAGAACACAATAGTGTTTAAGAAATACAAGCTCGCTGCTGCCATGCTGGCGGCTGTCGCCACCGGCGCTCAGGCGGTACATGTAAATCCGGACGGTACGGGTCAGGTCCTTATCTACCCGTACTACAATGTGAACAACAACTTTCAAACCAATCTGCACATCGTCAACACTCAGAACGTATACAAGATCATCAAGATCCGTTTCCGTGAGAGTGGCCTTTCCCAGGACGTGCTCGACTTCAACATCTACATGTCTCCTTTTGACGTGTGGACCGGTGTCGTGCGCAACGTTGGCGGCAAAGCCAACCTTTTCTCTGACGACAACACCTGCACCCTGCCTGCCAACGACGCGGTCACCAGTGTGGGCGTACTCTCCGTCAGCGGTCTCGACATGAACACCGCCTACAGCAACGTAACCGATGCTGATGCTCGCGAAGGCTACGTCGAGGTGATCGAGGTCGGCAACATTCCGCCTGAGCTCTACACCGATATGAATGGTGACGCTACCATCGTCGCTGCCGACGACATGCTGGTTCAGTCGGGCCTGAAGCATGACGCGACCGGCGTTCCCGCCAACTGCGACGTTGTCACCCTGGGCTGGACCACCGGCAACGGTGTGGGCACCCTGGCTGTCGCACCTACCGCCGCCAGAGAGAACTGGCAGGGTAATGCCGATGTCGGCGTTGACGCCAACGGCCGTACAGGTGGTGCTGACGGTAACGACGGTCTGGCTGGTGGCTACCTCACCGCACCGTCTGGTGGAATCTATGGTCACGCCATCTACCTCAACATGACCGATGGCAGCGCCTTCGTCAACGAGGCTACCGCGCTGGACAACTACTCCACCATGCCTCAGCACTGGCGTCCGAACGATCCCGCCAACTTCCTGCTGCCCTCTCTGGCTTCGGGTGATGTCAACACCAGTATTTTCTATGCTGCAGACGGCACCGGCGCATCCAGTGGTGCCTGGGGCTACACTGTTGACGCAACCCGCAACGACGGCGACGCGGAGACCCCGGCTAGTGGTACCAACCCATGGCCGATCTCCTCTGCTCTCATGGCTAATGGAATCATGAACGACTTCTTCATCGATCCCACCTATGAGGGTGTTACCGACTGGGTCATCACCTTCCCGATGCGTAAGCACGGCGTCTACAACGGCCAGTTCACTCTTGACTGTTCCGGTGACGGCGCTACCACCGCGGGTGTTGTGCAGACAACCACTTCCGCAACCGAGGGTACAGACACCTGCTTCCTGAATCCGGGTAACCATGTGGTCTACACTTTCACTCCTTACAACCGTGAAGAGCTGTTCCCGAGCACACCCGATATCTTCGACGTATCGCCTGTGATCTCGGTGACCCAGACCAACGTGCTCCCTCGTGAGGTCAACGTGCTGCAGCTGGGTACCTCCGGTGTGCTGGGTTCCGACAACGCAGCGAGCATCAGCGGTATCTCCGCCATCGGCAATGCCGGCTGGATGAGCCTGAGCTTCGGTTCCGGCGCCACCGTCTACAGCACTACGGCTGCTGCTTCGCTCTACACCGATCAGTCGGCCACCAACACCGCCAGCTTCATTGCTGACACCGTTGCTGGTACTCCTGCGGCTGCTGGTATCGCTACCGTTGCACCGGTTAATGATCTCGGTGTTCCTGTGATCGGCTTTGCCGCTCAGCGTGGTAACGCGCCCAGCATCCCGGCTGGCTCGAACTTCGGTGAGACCATCAACCACAGATACGTTCGTTAAGAACCAATCTGTGTAAACCGGAAAGGGACGGGCCTAGGCCCGTCCCTTTTTCGTTGTAGTCTATTTTTTTCTAGTCAGGAACATAGTAGGAAAATGTTTAGATCGTTAACTCTGCTTCTGGGTTCGGCCCTCGTCCTGTCTCATTCACTGCTTTTCGCCACCGATTTCGATATGACCAAGGGTCTGGTGGGTGACGGTGAAACCACCATTCCCCTCGTCGTGCTCGACACCTTCATGCGCAAGCAGCCGGTAAATGGCCAGAAAATCCTTCTGCAAGACGAAGGGCAGTTGAACGAGATCGTCTCCCGCTTCTTCTACGACAGGCTGCTCGCCGATGATGCGAGAAAGAAAGGCTATGACAAGGATCCCGTCTATAAGGCGAGACTGGCGGGTGTCATCGATCGTGAACTCGCCATGATCAGCCGGGAGGAGATGTTCAAGGAGCCTGTTCCCGAGTTGAACGAAGTCGTTGAGGAGTACTACAGCTCGCACCCGGATGAGTTTAGCTATCCGGAAATGGTCCGGGTCGCGCACATCATGATCGGCTACAAGCTGCACGATGTCACTGAAGCCAGGAAGATCGCCGAAGAGGTGCGTGAGGCCTTGTTGAAGGGCGAGGACTTTACCGCCCTGGCGGAAGCCAAATCGGAGGACCCCTCGGTTAAGAATAACAAGGGGGATCTGGATTGGCATAAGCACTCGGATTTTGTCGAGCCCTTTGCTATCGCGGCATTCGCCCTGGAAAAGAAGGGTGAACTGAGCGAAGTGATACAGACAAACTTCGGTTTCCACGTGATCAAACTTCTGGACAAAAAGCCCCCACAACTGGTGCCCTTCGAAGAGATCAAATCGAAGTTGACCGCGAAACTGGTAGAAAAATACAAGCAGGACAGGTGGCTGGAATATGTTAACAAAACCAGGAAAGAACACGAGGTAAGCATCGACAGCGAGCTGCTGGAGAGCTATCGCAAGGATCGTCTGGAGATTGTCGCACCTGGTGCCTCAACCGAACAGCCTGAAGAGCCCAAAGAGCCCAAAGAGCCCAAAGAGTAGTGACTCAGGCTGAGCACCGCCTGACGCGGGATATTGCCACCAGTAGGTGAGTGGTTAGGACAAGCCGTAAATAGTCGCGAATGATTGTTTAGAAAATCCGCAAATGAATGCAAATGAACGCAGATTACGCTTCAATTTTGCTACCTTGCAGCGGTATGGCAAAGCATATAGAACACGATGCTTTGTACACTGTTCGTGGCGTGTGTAAGGGTTGGCAATCCCCCATTACCTTGCACTATCTGCGTTCATTTGCGTTTATTTGCGGACTGATCCAGAGCTCCAAAGATGTACCTCGATGAACTCATTGTTTGATGGGTTTGGATAGAGGAATACAGAGTGTTTCTGAAACGGCTCTTAACCGAAAAAATCCCGGAGAATTTCAAGTTCATCCAGGCTGTTCGCCTGCTCGTTCATCGGGATCTGCAACAGCGCACTTCGGGAACCGTGCTGGGCTATTTCTGGCTCTTGCTGCAGGCGATCTTTCTTCTGGCCGTCTATACCTTTGTCTTTGGTTCGGTCCTCGGTGTGAGGTTCATCGATGGTGGCGATACCGATGAGTATGCTATCTATCTGATGGCCGCCCTGCTGCCTTTTCTCGGCTTTCAGGAGGGGGTGACACGCTCGGCCACCATTCTCACGGAAAACCGGGAATTGATCAGTAAAGTCGTCTTTCCCCCTTTGCTGCTGCCACTGAGTGTTGTGTTGAGTTCCCTGGCAACGGAACTGATCGGCCTTTTTGTCCTCGCCGTAGCCATAGCGATTCGCGATACCCTTTCCTGGACCCTTGTCCTGTTGCCGCTGCTGCTGGTCGTTCGCCTGATGATGACCCTGAGTCTGGCCTGGCTGATGAGTGTTTTGACGGCATTCCTGCGTGACCTGGGGCAGGCAATGGGCATGCTTTTGACGGTTCTGATGTTCGCTACGCCCATTCTTTATCCTGCCAGCAGGGTACCCCGGGAGTGGCAATGGATTTTGAATATGAATCCGTTGACCTACCTTGTGGATGCCTACAGAATGGTCATGATAGAGGGGGTGCCTCCCGACGGTGATTTCTATCTGCTTGCGATTCTCTCCTTCGGTGTGATGTCATTGAGCCTCTATCTCTTCGATCACTTGATTGAAAGGGCGAAGGATTTCCTATGAATGTCATCACGGCAACAGGATTGGGCAAGCTCTACCGTCGCTACAACTCTCCCATCGACTCCTTGAAAGAGATCATTTTCAGAAAACCCTATCATCAGCAGCACTGGGCGTTGCAGGATGTCGATTTCACTCAAAGCGAAGGGGAGACCCTGGGTCTGATCGGTGACAACGGTGCGGGAAAAAGCACCTTGTTGAAGATGCTCGCCGGCACCATGAAACCGACCGCGGGCTCTCTCGAGATGCGTGGCCGTGTCTCGGCCATACTGGAGCTTGGATCCGGATTCCATCCCGACTTCAGCGGAATAGACAATGCGAGGCTCGGTTGTGCGATGCTGGGCCTGAGTAACAGCGAAATCAACGAGATCATGCCGTCTATCATCGAGTTCTCCGAACTGGACGATGCGGTACATCGGCCGGTGAAGACCTACTCATCCGGGATGTATGTGAGGCTTGCATTCTCGGTGGTGACTTCGGTCGATCCCGATATCCTGGTGGTCGATGAGGCCCTGGCTGTCGGGGACCAGCATTTCCAGAAGAAGTGCATAGACCGCATGATGGATTTCAAGAACCGGGGCAAGACCCTGATCTATTGCACCCACGCACTCTATCAAGTGGGTGAGGTATGCGAACGCGCCATGTGGCTCGATAGAGGCAGACTGCAGATGATCGGCCCGGCCAGCGAAGTGGTGGAGGCATATCAGGATCATGTGCGTCAACGCAACAGTGATTCGAATGAAAAGTCGGATTTTGTTGAAAATAAAATCCAGCCTACCCGCGCCTGGTTCGAACACATAGAGTTCGAGGACTATGCAAGCAAGCCCGACAATAAGCCTGTATTTATAACCCAGCAGCCTTTTGCCATTTCATTTCTGATCAAGGCGCCGAACCTCGATGTGGATGATATACATGTCGGGGTGGTTATAAAAAGAAACGACCATGTCCAGTGCTATGGCATAAGTACGGTCGCCGACGGCATCAAGCTAAAAAAACTTGAAGACGGCCACTATTCGATCAAGTACGTCATCTCCTCTTTTCCCCTGCTCTCAGGGGAGTATCTCCTGGATATCTATCTTATCGACGCCAGTGGCGTGCATGTCTACGACAAGCGTGAAAACAGTTTTCCCTTTCAAGTGCGACAGGACTTGAAGGCCGTCGGAATGTGCTGGATCGATCACCAATGGAAAGATGATTGATTTGGAATTGCTATACTCCATGGAGGGGTCACCTACTGTTTATCCACTCGGCCAGGGTAACGGTCAGTCTCTACTTGATTTACGTTATTAAATCAATTAAATCATTGATATCCGGGTCTATTTCAAGTGTTCACTTGTGTTTGTTTGCGTGAATTAGCGTTCATTTACGGCTTGTATTACTATCGTTTTCCTAGCCGGCCGATCCGGCTGAGAGCTGACTAAATATAATCATCGATAAACATTGTAATGACAGAAAGTACTTCTAAGAACGTGGCTGCCTGTAAGGTTTCAATCATCGTACGGACCATGAACAGGCCCGGGTTGCTGCGCGAGGCGCTCGCATCCATCTCGGACCAGACATGCGAGTCATTGGAGATTGTCGTAGTCAACGACGGTGGGGCAGACGTAAGCCAGGTTGCTGAAGAGTTCAAGGGAAACCCCTTCGAGTTGCGGCTGATCGATCTGGAGACCAATCTCGGGCGATCCGCTGCGGCAAACGCCGGGCTGCAACAGGCAAGGGGCGAGTATATTCTGTTTCTCGATGATGATGATCTGATCCTCCCTGACCAGGCCGCGACCCTGGCTGAAGCACTGGATGAGAATTCCGATTTTGGTGCTGCCTATAGCGATGTCCAGGCGGTAGACGAATCAGGAGAGGTGATTCATACATATGATCAGGACTTCAATCAAACGCTCTTCCTCGGTGCATCCTTTCTTCCGATACATGGGGTGATGTTTCGTCGCCTTTTTGTCGAGCAGGGTCACAGTTTCGACGAGCGGCTGGATGTTTACGAGGATTGGGATTTCTGGGCGCGCCTTAGTGAAAAGACCGGTTTTCTGCATGTGTCCGGCGTCGGGGCCCTGTATCGGGATATAGGTACCTCGAAAATCGGAAATATAAATTCCGATGCGCAAGAGATCAGGAGAAACCGGCTCAAGCTATACGATTTGTGGCTGCAACGTTGGGATGCCGAACGTATTCTGGAGATCTTCGATGGCATGCTGGATAAAGTCAGTAGCGACGCCACTGAGATAAACAATCTCGGTTTGCAGTCGATCGAGCTGAGCAAGCAGATCCAGCTTCAACAAAAGCATATCGAATCGCTGGATAAGGTAATCGATGATAAAAACAATGCGATCAGGGATGCTTACAATGTGAGTGATCAGTTGAACAGGCGTCATATACAGGCTTCGCAGGAGATCGACTATTTAAAAGCGAAATTACAGCAGGAGGAAGAGCACAAAAACGCCATTGTCGAAGACTATGAAAGGAGACTGGCGGATATGCAGGGCAGCATCGATGCGCTCTATCAATCGTCCAGTTGGCGTATGACCGCACCCGTCAGAAAGTTGGCCACAGCGGTATATCGTATAAAAAACAGAAACATTCAAGAAAAGCAGCATGGTGAAGAAGTACCGGGACCAGTGGGATTTGACGGCAGTGGCGGGCAGGTCAACGTGCCTTGGCCGCTGGTTCTGTTTGAACGCTGGTTGAAGCATACCGATCAGTTGCATGGGTTGCCTGCTGATGTGATTGCGAGATGCAGAAGCGTAATAAAGGATGAGCCTCTGATCAGTATTGTGATGCCTGTCTATAATCCAAAGCCTGAATATCTGCAGGATGCGGTTCAGTCGGTCATAAACCAGTCATATGAAAATTGGGAATTTTGCATAGCGGACGACTGCTCGAGCGATCCGCAGGTAAGGGCGGCACTGGAAAAGGTGGCCGCGTCCGATCCCAGGATCAAGCTGGTCATCAGAGAAGAGAATGGCCACATCTCCCGTGCCAGTAACTCGGCCCTGGAGTTGGCTTCGGGTGAGTTTATCGCGCTGCTGGACCACGATGACCGCCTCAACAGGGATGCGCTGCTATTGGTGGTTGCGGAGATAAACAGACACCCGGACGTGAATATCATATTCAGTGACGAAGACAAGATTTCCGAAGAAGAGGGTCATTGCCAGCCCTACTTCAAGGGCGATTTCAACTACGACCTCTTTCTCTCCCATAACATGATCAGCCATCTTGGGGTTTACCGGCACGAACTGCTGAAGAAGATCGGAGGCTTCAGGGTCGGTTTGGAGGGGTCCCAGGATTATGATCTGGCACTCAGATGCCTGGAAATGAGTCAACTCCACCAGGTGAGGCATATTCCGACGGTTCTCTATCACTGGCGCAGTTATGAAGGCAGCACCGCCTTGTTGCATACGGAAAAATCCTATGCTTTGGAAGCCGCGGGAAGGGCGATACGAGAGCATCTCGATCGATCGGGTCATGAAGACGCCGAATTGATTGAATTATCCGCCCAGGGCGCGCATCGAGTGCGTTATCCGTTGCCACAGGATAGGCCTTTGGTCTCGATTGTCCTGGTTGTCGATACGGATCAACTGGTACTACAGCAGAATCTGCTCAAGCTGTTGGACATTACCGACTATGACAATGCGGAGATCATTGTAAGCTGTACTGAAGACGACGCCGATATGGCGAGATTGGCAATCGGCGGCTTCCTGGCGTCTCCGTGGCCAATGCGCCTGGTATCTGTGTCAGGGGGTTGGCCGACTCTCGTTAACAGAGGTGTGGATGAGGCAAATGGTGAAATCGTCGCCATAATGCATTCCTCCATTGAGACGACTGCTGCAGACTGGTTGAGCGAAATGGTCAGGCATGCCCTCAGGCCACAAGTCGGTGTTGTCGGCGTGCGTATTCTGGCTCAGGATAATTCAGTACAGCATGCGGGTTTGATTCTGCGCCCTGATGAACTCCCGGGCTTTCCAATGCAGGGCCCGCGGGGAGATCATCCTGGTTATTTCGGACGCGCGTTGTTACAACAGAACTATACGGCGGTTTCCCCTGTCTGTTCTGTTTTCCGGCGCAGTCACTTCGATGACGCGGGAGGCATGGATGATGAACACTACGGCACACCCCTGGCCGCCATCGATTTTTGTTTGAAACTCAGAGAGAAGTCTCTCTGGCATACATGGACGCCGTTTGCCGAAGTGCGTATCAGAAAAAGTGGCAGCTATCCATTTAATGAGTACAACGAGGCAGAGAAAATCGACATGGAGAGGTTGAAGGCCAATTGGTCCGCCTGGTTCGAAGAGGATCCCGTCTATAATCCCAACCTGTCACTCACCGATCTGTACACTGCCTTTGCCGATCCCCCGAGGGTGAAACTATGTTAGGTGAAATCAGTTTTATTCCATTTGATTCTTCCAATGTCCCGCAAGGATCCTGGTTGGTCTTTGCACCACACCCGGACGACGAATCATTCGGACTTGGCGGCTCTATCATAAGTGCCGTGCAACAGGGTAGTGATGTTCATGTTGCCATCCTGACGGATGGCGCCCTGGGTGGGGAGGCTTCGGATATCAAGAAAGTGAGAATCGATGAGGCGAGGCGGGCATCCACTGTTTTGGGCCTGAAGACCCTGCGCTTTTTTGATTACCCGGATAGAGGGCTTCTGGTAAATGAAGATACGATCGAAAAGGTAAAGAGTTATCTATCGGTTGTGAAACCGGACAATATATTTTTCCCCTCACTGCTCGAGTATCATCCGGATCATCGTGCCACCGCGCTCCTGGTCATAGCGGCAATCAACAGGCTGTCTTCACAACAGGTCAATGTCTACTCCTACGAGATCAGTGTGCAGGGGTTTGTCAACACGCTATACGATATAACACAGGTAATAGATCTGAAGGTGACGGCGATGCGTGCCTATCACAGTCAGCAGAAGGAAAATGACTATGAGGAACTGGTAATCGCCTTGAACAGAACAAGGTCATATACACTGCCGGATACCATAAAATATGCCGAAGGCGTCTATCGGTTCGAGAAGCAAGAGCTTGAGGATATCGAGGGTTTTCTGACGGCTCGTATCAGGGACTATTGTAAAAACTGAATCTGGTCCTTCTATGATCTGGGTGGCTGACAGGATTTAAAAAAGCCGCTAATAGACACTAATTACCGCGAATACACGCAA
>JBNKLI010000121.1:0-30135 GCA_050292275.1 Candidatus Thiodiazotropha sp. | reverse complement strand
GGAACAACCCTTGCCTGCGAGCCGCGCCTTGATCAAGGGCATGCTTGAAGCCCTGAAGACGACATACTTAGTCGCCGGGTTAATAACCACCCAACATGTGATGAACCCTGACCCCTGTGCGTCCAAAAAAGGGCCAGCCTGAATATTTCACCCGGGCTAGTTGTTCTGGATCACGATATTGGGGAATTTGGCGGCGTAATCCTTGGCCTGCAGCGAAAGCTTTGCAGCTGTCTTGCGGGCAATTTCACGATAGATCTGCGAAATACGCGATTCGGGTTCGGCGACCACAGTCGGTTTGCCGCCATCAGTCTCCTCGCGTATGCGAATATCAAGCGGCAGTGCGCCGAGCAGATCAACATTGTACTGCTTGGCCATCGATGAGCCACCACCCTGACCAAAGATATGTTCCTCTTGACCGCATTTCGAACAGATGTGAATACTCATGTTCTCCACAATACCCAGTACCGGGACCTCCACTTTCTCAAACATCTTGAGCCCCTTGCGTGCATCGAGCAGGGCAATGTCCTGAGGGGTTGTTACAATGACCGCACCGGATACCGGTACTTTCTGGGCCAGGGTCAGCTGAGTGTCGCCGGTACCTGGCGGCAGATCGACAACGAGGTAGTCGAGACTGTCCCAATTGGTATCGTTAAGCAGCTGCTCCAATGCCTGGGTGACCATCGGGCCCCGCCAGATCATCGGGGTCTCTTCATCAATCAGAAAACCGATCGACATTGCCTGCATCCCATATCCTTCCATCGGCTCCAGGGTTTTGCCGTCCTTTGACTCAGGTTTGCCATTGATACCCAGCATACGAGGTTGGGATGGCCCATAGATATCGGCATCCAAGACACCGACCTTGGCCCCCTCTTCGGCCAGGGCGAGGGCGAGATTGACCGCTGTTGTTGACTTGCCTACACCACCCTTGCCGGATGCAACGGCTATGATGTTCTTGATATTATCGATCGGCTTTAACGCCTTCTGTACCGAATGGGCGACAATTTTCGTATCGATAGTGACATCCACGCTCTCAACACCGGGCAGTGCCTCGATCTTCTCCCTCACTGCCGCCGATATCTCATCCATGCAGCCTTTCGCTGGAAACCCCAGCTCGATCGTCACACCTACTTTTCCACCCTCAATCGCAATGGCTTTGATCGCCTTGGCGGTAACCAGGTCCTTTTCAAGGTTAGGTTCTACATACTCTTTGATGGCTACATTTATTGCATCTTGTGTCAGTTCAGACATCGTCAGTTACTCCTGCCGCGGACAGATTAGGGGTCCGTCAAATTTACTGAAAATTCATGGCGGGGGATTCTACACGAAAATCACGGCAAGATACCAAGTATTTTGCTGGGTTTTGACGAAACAAGAGGGCGCCGGGTCCGAATTCGGGGATGTTGGCGTTCAGACCCGGCCCAGATCAGGTTCACTTCGGGTAGTCGTGCACCTGGCCCACCTGTTGCTTGATCACGCCGCTGAACTCGATCGAGCGTAATCCTGCGATATAGTGTCTGATGAGATGTTTCGCGAGCTTATTGGCCCAGGATTCGCCTTCGACAGGCGGAATCCGGCTGATGGTCATGAATGCAATCCCATGCAGGCTGCTCCAAAGCGATCGCGCAGCCTCTGTGATCTCCTCGTCGGGCCGGGAAACCAGCGCCTTGAGCTGCAACTCCATCAACTCGTAGAGCCTTTCGATCTTCTCTTTGTGGATCTCCAGTGAGACGCTGTTGTCTCGCGGCTGGTGCTCGAAGATCATACGCCAGCGATGTGGATGCCGGGCCGCAAACCCCAGATAGGTGGCCCCCATGGCATATATGCACTGTTGTGGAAACCGGCAGTCCGATAAGGTCTCGATGAGGTGTGCATAGAGTTGATCGAGGGTCCTGCCGTTGATCCGCACTATCAGTTCATCGAGATTTCTAAAGACAAAATAGAGACTGCCTACCGTATAGCCAATGGCTGCAGCCACCTTGCGGGCGGAGAGACCGCCATAGCCCTCGCTTTCGATAATTGCCTCGGCAGCTTCGAGAGCCATACACTCAATTTCCGCTTTGCTGTGTTCGCCTCGTCTTCCCATAATCGCTCCTGATTATCTATCTACATTCCATTGATCCATATATTATGCTGCATTCGACGAAATATGCACTATCCCATAATTACTTTTTTAACACAGTGATCATACGCACAAGATTCCTAATATGAAACAATGTTTTATTAAATCGTGTTTATTTAAATCTGCCAGGCAACAGCGACTCATCCCCCCCTCTTTGCATCTATCCTGTCTCGATAGGCCGATAGCATTGCCGCTTCAAATGCCTGGTTGTTAGGGTAATCACTACCGAACACCGGTTGCCAGAGTCGATGGTTCTCCATACAGAGGTAAAAAAATACATCCTCATGCCAGGGCTGTAGTGATTGGTAGGCAAAGCGGAACATCTCCTCCTTGATTGCCTGCGGATAGGAAAGCTTACCGTCACTCTCGACCATCGGCATCTGCAGTATCTTGCTGCGAAAATCTCTGCGTTCGCGCAGCTGCCTGATGACAGGTTTGATATAGGTCAGGGTACCCAGTGAAACCAGCACCACCTCGGCGGCGTCAAAATTTTCGAGCATTCGTTGCAACAGCATGCCGTAATCTTCGCGCCAGTCCGCATAGTGGATCATGGGGTGAAGATGAAACCCCACCAATACGCCACGATCAGCCAGGGCTCGGGCCGATCTCAGGCGGTCATCCAGGGAAGCAGTGAGATGCTCCTCGTTGGCGATCAGTGTCGGCGTGTTGAGTGACCAGGTGCAGAGCAGGTTGGGAGGCAGATCCGCTTTCAACAGATGACTGATATTCTTCGATTTGCTCTTCAACTCCAGGATGACATTCGGATACCGGCGGGCAAAATCGAGCAATGCGTCGAGTACGCCTCCCTGATTGCCCCACATCAGCGAGTCGGATGATTGGCCCGTACCGATATGATATGTACGTTGCGGATCGAGTTCGATCTGGGCCAGCTTGCGCGCAAAATCCCTGTCGAATCGGACCTCGTCGCCATGATAGAAGGACTGGATGCTGCAGTAGCTGCAGTCGAAGCCGCAATTCTCCACTGCATCCAGGGTCATCAGGTTGCAGCAGCGTGTTCGCGGCGATGCCACGGGACAGGGTCCGATAGCAAGCCGATGCTTTTCGGTTTCGATGCGCTTGATGCGTTGCGGATCCCGCTTTGAGGTCACCGCCAGTCGCGGATATCGTTTCGGACCCTGTTTCAAATGATGCCAATGGGTGCGAAGTTCCTCCAACACCCTGCGCCGCCGTTGTTTGGGAGCCAGTCTGCTCAGCTCCAAAGCGGGCCAGACCTCATTCAGCGGCGACTCTCCCCACATCGCCAGGTCAACGGCGATATCACTGAGCTGGCGCAACTCCTGCTGGGTAAAACGCAACTCGAGACAGCGGTTGCGCAGAAATGCCTGCTGCACCAGATCGAGTCGATCGACACCTGCGACTTCGAGCAGTGTCGCCAGCTTCTCTTCGTAGGCCTGTGATTTCGCCTCCATCGAACGACTCAGCGTTTGCGGGCGACGAACTGCTTCAACCGCTGGCGTTTCTGAATCTGTCGCTTGGTGAGTTTGTTCCTGTTTCCCCGATAAGGGTTGTCACCGGAACGGAACTCGATCCGGATAGGCGTGCCGTCGAGTTTCAGTGCCCTGCGGTAACGACTCACGAGATAGCGCTTATAGCTGTCCGGTACCTGTTCGGTCTGGTTGCCGTGAATGACGATGATGGGCGGGTTCTTTCCCCCCTGATGTGCGTAGCGTAGCTTGATGCGACGTCCATGCACCTGGGGGGGTTGATGCTCCTGCACCATGGCTTCGAGCAGGCGAGTCAATTCAGGAGTCGGCAGGTCGCGCATGGCATTTTGATATACCCGCTCCACCAGTTCGAAAAGATCGCCCACACCGGAGCCATGCAGCGCGGAGATGAAATGATGCCGGGCGAAGTTGAGAAACGGCAGCTTGCGATCGATCTCGCTCCTGATCCAGTCGCGCTGTTCCTCGCTCAGTCCATCCCACTTGTTGACCACCAGGATCAGCGCCCTGCCACTCTCCAGCACATGTCCCGCGAGATTGGCATCCTGCTCGCCTATACCCTGTTGCGCATCCACCACCATCAGCACCACATTGGCCTCCTCGATGGCCTGCAGCGTCTTGATGATGCTGAACTTCTCGATCGCCTCTCTGATGCGCGAACGGCGCCTGACACCTGCGGTATCGATCAAGGTGTAGTGTCGGTCGTTGCGGCTGAAGGGAATGAAGATACTGTCCCGCGTGGTACCCGGTTGATCGAAGGCGACCACACGCTCTTCACCCAGCATGCGGTTGACCAGGGTCGATTTACCCACATTGGGGCGGCCCACCACGGCTATTCGTATCCCCTCCTCTCCCGGCACCGGGCCCGCTTCAGGAGGGGGCAGGGAATCGAGCACCTGATCGATGAGTCCGCGCACCCCGCGTCCATGAACCGCGGCAATGGTATGGAGCTGGTTGAAACCGAGGCGATAGAAGTCGCTGGCGGCCAGGTCACTCTCTATTCCCTCGCTCTTGTTGACCGCCAGGGTGACCGGCTTGCCGGTGCGACGCAGCTGCTGGGCGATCGCCTCGTCGCCCGCGGTGCAACCCTCTTTGGCGTCGAGCAGGAAAAGGATATGATCCGCTTCGCCGATTGCCTGCCTGACCTGTTGCTCCATCAACTGATCGATACCGATCCGATCACCGCTGATCCCGCCTGTATCCACCACGACATAGGGATGTTCACCCAGGCTGCCGGTACCGTATTTGCGATCCCGCGTCAGCCCGGGCTGGTCCGCCACCAGGGCATCCCGACTGCGGGTCAGGCGGTTGAAGAGCGTCGACTTCCCCACATTGGGACGTCCGACAAGAGCGATGACAGGTAACATTTCAGTGGGTCTCGGACTCGACTGGATAGGCTCTCAAGGCACTCAGGGTCCCCCCCTCATCCAGCACATAGACAGTATCGTCCATGACCAGCGGCTTGAGGCGGATGGCGTCGCTCCCGACCCTGACCCTGGCCAGCAGGCGTCCATCATCCTGGGACAGCCAGTGCAGATAGCCATCGAAATCGCCCACGACAATTTTGTCATCCACGATTGCAGGGGCTGAGAGTCTTCGCGCATGCAGCTTCTTTTGCTGCCACAGGGTAGCCCCATTGGTGGCATCGAGCGACCAGACATGGTCATCCTCATCGGTGATAAAAACCTGGCGCCAGCTGGCATCAAGCCCGGCATGGGATGAGATATCGCGCCGCCACAAAACCACACCGCTCGATGCTGAAACGGCAGCCACCTCTCCCTGGTATGCCGTAACAAAGAGGGTGCCCTCCACCAGGACCGGATCTGCGTGGACATCAACTACCCGTTCCAGTTCGGTACGCCCCTTGGGGGTTGAAATCGTCGCCTCCCAGTTCACCAGACCTGAATCCAGAGAGAGCCCAACCAGTTTACCGCCGGCAAATCCCCCCAATACCTGGGAACCATGGATCATCGGAGAACTGTCACCCCGCAGAGTCAATACCGGCACGCTGCGATCATAGATCCAGCGTCTCTCTCCATCCTCGGTGGAGTAGACGGAGACACCGCCATCGGTGGTTCGACAGACTACCTTGGCGTTGGTGATGGCCGGGGATGAGAGTACTTCGCTGCTGACACGCCGTCGCCATCGCTCAGTACCATCCTCACTGCTCAACAGAATCAGTTCCGCCTCCAGAGTGCCGAGGGCGATCAGTCCATTGGCGACTCCGGGACCACCGCTCAGCTGACTCTCGGTATCCACCGACCAGTGTCGATCGCCGGTTTCGGGGTCGAGGGCGGTAACCTCGCCTGAAGGCTCGGCGATATAGAGAACACCATTGTGTATTACCGGCACCAGTCTCAGCAGGGTCTCGTCCGCATCCTCGAAGCTCTCATCCCACAGCTCTTCGATCCGCAGTTGCGGTTCCAGCTCTATAAGTTCCGAGGGGGGATCCGCGTTGTCTGTCCCGCTCAAGGCACTGCAGCCTGTGAGCAGGAGGAGCATGGGCCATAAAGCAACCACACTTCCCATCGTGCTCAGCCATGAGAAAAGAACCGCAAGAACCGTGGAACTATCTGAAAAATCGTGAGTTTTGAGTTGTCGGAGCCGCAATAATGATCCTGTTTGCCCATGCTGCGCCTTGTGCCTAATCAGAAACTGGGCACGCCATACAGAAGAAAGCTGTGAGCGTAGCGAACTCATCCACTCAAAACTCATAACTCATAACTCAAAACTAAGTAAGGTCGCTTATTCATTGGCTGCGCAACGTGGGTAATCAGGTAAAACAATGGATCCCATCTCAGTTTCAAGGGGTGTTGGCCGCGAGATCGTCGAGTTTCATCTGCAACAGGTTACGGTTGCTGACCTCCAGGGTCATGGCCTGTGTGTAGGCGGCTGCGGCAGCGACCCTGTCTCCCCTGGCCAATGCGATATCGCCACGGATCACGGCAAACTCACCGGCGAATCCTCCCTGCTCGGTCGCGGCCAGTTTTTCGGCACCATCAATATCGCCCTCACTGAGCAGGACCCTCGCAAGATCGAGCTGCACCAGTTGCTTCAGGGTTGGATCATTCGCGTGCTCAATGGCCCACTGCAGACTGGAGGTTGCGGCAGCCACATCCCCTTCATCGAGTTTCACACGCGCTTGTGCCATGGCGGAGAAGACGGCATAGCTGCTGTTGCCATAGTTGCTGCGCATCAGCTCCGCCTGCTTGGTCGCCGACTCGCTGTCCCCACGATCCACGGCTGCCACCAGCTGATTGAAGGCGAGCGCCGCTTCCGCACCGACCCGGTCCTTGTAGTTACCCCAGGCTTGCCAGCCGAAAACACTTCCCAGTCCGATCACCAAACCGGCAATCACCGAGGTGCCGTTCTCCTTCCACCAGCGTTTGATCGCTTCGACCTGTTCTTCTTCGGTCTGATACTCACTCATTGTCTATACCTTCGATGACGCATTGTTTCATGGATTACACAGACAACCATATTTGCCCGTGATTCAACATTTTCCACGGTTTATCACTCCTGCCAGACTCTGTTCCAATTGCGACCAGCCTACCTGCTGTTGCTCGCCTTCGCCGCGCAAGGGTTTCAGACCGGCCTCCTGGCGTGCAACTTCATCCTCCCCCAGAATCAGGGCGTAACGGGCCTGACTCCGGTCGGCCCTTTTCAGCTGATTCTTGAAGGTGCCGCCTCCGCAGTGGACCATCAGACGCAATTCAGGTAGAGCACTGCGTAAGCGCTCGGCCAGCAATACTCCTTCACGGGCAGCCCTATCCCCCAGCATCACCAGATAGAGATCGGGCGCACCCAGCTGTTGCTGCACATCGAGCGTCTCCAGCAAGGCTATCAGTCGCTCCAGCCCCATGGCAAAGCCTATCGCAGGTGTCGACCTGCCACCCAACTGTTCGACCAATCCGTCATAGCGTCCGCCGGCACAGACCGTGCCTTGAGCACCCAGACGATCCGTAATCCACTCAAATACCGTCCTGCTGTAGTAGTCGAGACCGCGTACCAGACGGGGGTTGAGCCGATACGCCACACCCGCATCGTCCAGCCCCTGTCGCAGGCGATCGAAGTGGGCCATCGATTGCTCCCCCAGGCACTCCATCAGGCTGGGCGCATCCGCTATTACGGCTGCCATCTGGGGATTCTTGCTGTCGAGGATTCGCAAGGGATTGCTCTGCAACCGACGCCGGCTATCCTCATCGAGTTCGTCGTAGCGTTCACGCAGGTAGGCAACCAGCTGATTGCGGTAGCCTTCCCTCTCCTGCGATGTACCCAGGGTATTGAGCTCGAGCCGCAGCCCCTCCAGCCCCAGTTCCTGCCAGATCCGGGCCGTGATCAGGATCAGCTCGAGATCGATATCCGGTCCCGCCAGACCGAAGGTCTCGACACCGATCTGGTGAAATTGGCGGTAGCGCCCCTTTTGCGGACGTTCATGGCGAAACATCGGCCCTTGATACCAGAGCCGCTGTGTCTGGTTGAATATCAGGCCATTCTCCAGGCCGGCACGCACGCAGCCCGCGGTACCTTCAGGGCGCAGTGTCAGGCTGTCTCCGTTTCTGTCGGCGAAGGTGTACATCTCCTTCTCGACGATATCGGTGACCTCGCCGATAGAGCGTTTGAACAACTCCGTCATCTCGACGACTGGCATGCGAATCTCGGCATAGCCATAGCGGCCGAGCACCGATCGCACCCGATCCTCGAGAAACTGCCAGAGCGGTGTCTGCTGCGGCAGGATGTCTTTCATCCCGCGTATGGCTTGGATCTGCTTTGCCATGGAATTCGATGGTAGGGTGTAAAACTAAACCGTATTGGATAAAACGGCTAAGAGTAACATGGAACCGACATTTTAACCTAGTCTGTCCCAGTGAATGCGATGCAGGTATGTTCCTTACAGTCGATCCGGATCCAGGGTGAATCGAGCCACCTTGCCGCGTGTAAAAGGCTTGAGATCGAAGAGTTCCCCGCCGATGCTCAGCCTCACCCCCGCTGCATTGCCAAGCAGGATACTGAAAGGCCCCAATCGACTGTCCAGTACGCGCTCTCTGCCTGAACCAATTTCGCCGAAGATGCGCAACTTACCGTTCTGATCCCGGACTTCGGTCCAACAGGGTTCACTGAATACGAACAACACCCGTTTCGATTCCGTACCTGCGGCCACTTGAGGTTCGCTCTCCTGGGCTGGCTCGCTCTCCCGGGTTGGCGCGACCTCCCGGGGTGGAGTCGCAGGCTGAACAGGCTGGACATCTGCAGCCGATGGCGCTGGGCTCTCACCTTGTGGCGGTAACAATTGATCAGTGCTCGAGGGGGCCGCCTCGATCTCACCCAGGGCCTGCTCCGACTCCTCCACAACAGGTTGTGACGATGCGTTTGTCTGCACCACGTCCTGTTCCACGGGCAGCGATTGAGGAACGAACCGATCGACGGGCGACTCCTCCACGCCCATCTCAGCCTGCTCTTGTGACTGTATGGGGATAGGCTCCTCCAGATCCACCCGGGTCAGCCACCAGAAGGCAACCAGCGCGACCAGGCTGAACAGAATACCCCAAGTCACATAGCGCATCATGCCGTAACCACTGTGCAACTCACGACCCAGTTCCTGTTTGGCCGCCCTCTTTATGGGTGGCTCATCCGCTGCAGGAAACATATTCTGATAGGCCTCGACAACCGCATCCTCATTCACCCCAAGCAAGCGGGCATATTTTCTCAAGTAGCCCTGCACGAAGACAGGCCCGGGCAGATTATCGAAATCATCGACTTCCAGCGCCGCGATCATTGCCTGACTCAAGTGCAATTGAGCAGCCATCTTCGCTTGATCAAGACCCTTTCGTTCACGCGCCCTGCGAAGCTGTGTTCCAGGTCCAATCACTACTTCGGGAGTCATCTCACTCTCTTCTTTGCTCTTGACGTTCATCTATTTCTTTCAGCTTCGTAGAGTGACTGAACCTCGGGTGCGTCAGGAAATTCCCTGAGCAGTCTCTGTCTGTACTCCCTGCTCTTTACCAGGTCCCCAAGCCGTTTTTCGATCTGTACGCCCAACCAAAGAGAGGCGGCAGTGGGTTTGACTTCGCCATGGTAGCGTTCCAGGTAGGCGCGTGCGGAAAAATCCTTCTCCTGTTGGAGCGAGATTTTAGCCATCTGAACCAGTGCCGCTGGATAGGAGTTCCTGGCAGTAAGCGCGCGGCGGTAGTAGTTCTCGGCCTTAACCTCATCACCGCTGCGCTCCAGGCACAAGCCGGCATTCGTCAATGCCACCCACGGGGTGGGATAGAGAGGATTGGCAAGCGCCTGCTCAAAGTCCTGCAGGGCATCCTGGAAGCGACCGAGTCGGCAGAAGTAGCTTCCCCGCGCATTTCTGATGAACGGGTCCCGCGCATCCAGACCCACAGCGCGGTCAAAATGTTTGCCCGCACGATCCGTTTCACCCAATTGCTCATAGAGAATGGCGATCACATTGTGAGCATCAGCGGATTGATCGTCTACCTCCAGCGCCTTCGTGAGCTTCTGCAGCGCCACTGCCGGTTGACCGTCCCGCATATAGGCCATCCCCATCTCCACATAGATCTTCGCGGGACTGTTGCGCTTCTCCCTGCCCAAATTACCCGTGGTGTCCGAGGTGTCCACAGCTTGTTGCGTGGATGCGCAGCCACCAAGCACAAGTGCGATGAAAATGATGAAATTCTTCAGATAATCAACTATCGACATCATGAAGCACTCAGTTTAACACTACTCGATTTCCCCATGCGCAACTCCCTGCTGCTGCGATCTCTGACCTTACCCACCAGCTGACCGCAGGCGGCATCGATATCATCACCACGGGTCTTGCGTGTTGTGGCGATAATGCCGGAACGTTTGAGTCGATCACGAAATGCCTCCACCCGTTGCGGGGGGGATGTACGGTAATGAGCCCCTGGAAAAGGATTGAATGGGATCAGGTTGACCTTTGAAGGGGTTCCCTCAAGCAGGCGGATCAAGGACTTGGCGTGGTGCAGCGAATCGTTGATTCCATCCAGCATGACATATTCCCAGGTCACTTTACGCCGTTTGTCGCCCCTGACATAGTCACGACAGGCCGGAATCAACTCTTCCAACGGATATTTACGATTAATCGGCACCAATATATCCCTTAACCCATTGTCCGGGGCATGCAGGGATACCGCAAGACTGACATCACACACTTCCCGCAATTTTCTCAAAGCCGGTACAATTCCCGAGGTACTGATAGTAACTCTATATTTGGAAACCATATAAGCCAGATCATCCTGCATGATATTCATGGCGGTAATCACCGCATCCAGGTTGGCCAGTGGCTCTCCCATGCCCATAAGGACAATATTGCTAGGTGGCCCACCCAGCTGGCGACTGGCGACCCAGACCTGGCCGATGATCTCGGCCACCGAGAGGTTACGATTGAATCCCTGACGGGCGGTTGAACAAAAGCTGCAGTCCAGAGCACACCCCACCTGAGACGAGACACAGAGGGTGTTTCTGCCCTCATCCGGTATCAACACGGTTTCGATGCGCTGATTGTCATGGAGTTCCAGCAGCCATTTTCGGGTGCCATCGCCGGCGGGTTGCTCATAGACCAGTCGCGGCAACTCAATCAGCGCCTGCTGCCTGAGCTGTTCACGCAAGCGTTTCGAGATATCGGTCATGGCGTCGAAATCGGTGACGCCATGCTTGTGAATCCACTTGAAGACGTTCCTACCATGAAATGCCTTGGAACCCAGCTCAAGGAAATAGGACTCCATACCCCGCTGATCGAGGCCCAGGAGATTGGTGTATTGTGTTTGGTTAGCCAAGGCGGGTCTTCACACTATTGCTCATTGGAATGAGAGGAAGGGGGAAAAGATATAAAATAACAATGCGTTAGTTTAGCGGGGACATGCGGTACTGGCAATCATATCGTGCGAATTAAAGCTGTCGCTTGACCAGGTTCACATCCGGTAGTTGCTCGACCTTCGACAACAACCGGCTCAGTTGCTCCATATCCTGCACCTCCACGGTGAAGCGCATCCTCGCGGAATCGGTCTTGCGATCGCTGCTGGTGTTGACACCAATAACATCGATATCCTCGTTGGTCAATATCGTGGAGATATCCCTCAACAGGCCTTTTCGATCACTGGCGATCACCACAAAGTCCACCGCGTAACTGGTCTCACGCTGATTCTCACTCCAGCGTACGGCAATCAGGCGGTCGCTCTCACGTTTCTGTAACGCACGGACATTGGGGCAGTCGCTGCGATGTATGGTGACCCCTCGCCCCCGGGTGACGTAACCGATGATCGAATCGTAGGGCACGGGCTTGCAGCAGCGCGCAACGGTGGTCATCAGGTCATCCACGTCGGCCACCACTACCTCCCCTTTCACCACCGGCTGGTCGCGGGGTACCTCTGTCAGGGCTTTCGGTAGCGCCTCGGCCCTCTCTCTGGCACCGAAACCAGCGACCTGGACGGGTGACAGATCGCCCCGTCCGATGGCTGCATAGACATCCTCCGCATGCGCCAGGTTGTATTTGGCGGCTACTGCCTCCAGATTGGGTTTTTCCGCTATCGACAGCCTTGTCAGCTCACGCTCGAACGCCGCCCTGCCCAACTCCACGTGGTGGTCGTGATCGAGCTGCTTGAACCACTGCTTGACCCGGTTGCGGGCCTTCACAGTATGCAGGTATCCCAGGTGAGGGTTGATCCAGTCGCGGCTCGGAGTCCCGTTCTTGGCGGTCAGGATCTCTACCGATTCACCACTGCGCAAGGGTCGATTGAGTTGCACGATGTGTCCATCCACCCGCGCGCCTCGGCACTGATGCCCCACATCAGTGTGGATTGCATAGGCGAAATCGAGTGGTGTCGATCCCTTTGTAAGCTCCACGACCTTGCCCATCGGGGTCAGCACATAGATCCGCGTCGCCCCCGTTTCGCTGTCCGGCCCATCTGCAAAATCGGCGTTGTCGAGAGTATCCTCCTTGCTCTCCAGCCACTGGCGCATGCGTATGATTCGCCTTTCAAAATCCCTATCCTGCTTGGCATTCTCCTTGTACCGCCAGTGTGCAGCTACACCCAGCTCCGAGTGATAGTGCATCTCGCGGGTGCGGATCTGAACCTCGAGTGTCTTCTCCTCGGGCCCGATCACGGCGGTATGAATCGAACGATAGAGATTGGCTTTAGGAGTCGCGATATAGTCATCGAACTCGCCGGGGATATGCCGCCACAAGCCATGCACCACACCCAGGGCTGCATAACATTGGGCAATATCATCCACCAGCACCCGTACCGCCCGCAGATCGAAGATCTGCTCGATATCCACCGCTTTTCGCTGCATTTTCCGCCAGATGCTGTAGATATGCTTGGGACGACCGCTGATCTCCGCGTTTACCCCGACCGCCTGGAAGTTCTTTCGCAGCAGCTCGATGATCTCCTTGATGAATTGCTCCCGGTCGGCCCGCCGCCCATCCAGCTGACTGGCTATTCGCTTGTAATCCTGCGGATGGAGAAAGCGCAATGCCAGATCCTCAAGTTCCCATTTGACCTGCCAGATGCCGAGCCGATTCGCCAGTGGCGCATAGATCTCTTCGGTCTCCTTGGCCATGCGCAGGCCCAGATCCGGTGACAGGCTGCGCGCGGTACGCATCAGGTGGAGCTGTTCGGCGACCACCACCAGTATCACTCTGACATCCTCTGCGATACCCAACAGCAGGCGACGCAGATTCTCTGCATGCCCTTGCGCCTCTTGCGCCGAGACGCCGCTGGAGAGACCGGTAAGCAGATCGATACGCGCCAGGTCGTCCACCATATGGGCGATAGACTCGCCGAGCTCGCGTTTCAGGTCATCCAGGGTAACGGACGAATCCTTCAACACCCCGATGAGCAGAGCCGCGGCAAGAGTCTCACGATCCATGCGCAGGCCGGTCAGGATCTCGGCAACCGACAAGGCATGCCTCAGTTGAGTCTCGCCGCTGATGATGCGTTTCTCTGGATTGGCTGCCAGGGCGAAATCCCCCGCCTTGCGCAGTAATCGGCGGTCCTGTTCATCGAATTCGGCAGGCAGCAGCTCCACCCATTGGGCAAGTACACCGGCATCGGCGCTATCCCCTTGCGGCAGTCTGCTACAGGTGGTGACCATGGCTTTCAGTCAAGCAGGTGACTGACCAGTCCATCCGCCAGTTTCGGTTCGAACCAGGTCGACTTCGGCGGCATGACTTCACCGGCATCAGCTACTGCCATCAACTGCTCCATGCTGGTGGGAAATAGCGAGAAGGCCACTGCCATCTCTCCGCAATCGACCCTTTGCTCCAACCCGGCAAGGCCACGGATCCCGCCAACGAAATCGATCCGGGTGTCACGCCGCGGATCCGATATACCGAGAATGGGCTCGATCAAATTGTCCGCCAGCAGACTGACATCCAGTCGTGCCACAGGATCATTCGGAATCCGGGCAGAGTCCAGTTGCAGGCGATACCACTGTCCATCCAGGTACATGCCGAACTCTCCATTGCGTCCCGGTTTGACAGGCTGATCGCTGGATGACAACTGAAAAACCTCTTCTACGCGCGCGAGAAATTCAGCCTGGTCGAGTCCATTCAGGTCTTTTACAACCCGGTTGTAGTCGAGGATCTGCATCTGATCGTGAGGAAAGATGACGCTGAGGAAATAGTTGTAGGCCTCCTCGCCGTTATGGTTTGGATTGGACGCCTTCCTCGCGGCGGCAACTCTCGACCCCGCTGCCGAACGATGATGACCATCTGCCACATACAGCGCGTTCATCTGATCGAACTCCCGGGTCAAGAGGGCAATCGTCTGCGGGTCGTTCAAGGCCCATATTTCATGACGTACACCGTCGTTGGCGATGAGGTCTGTCTGCGGCCTGGTCTGTGCGACCTCGCTGAGTATTCCATCCACTGCAGGGGCACTGCGATAGACCAGGAATACAGGCCCGGTCTGTGCATTCAATGCATCGATCTGGCGCACCCGGTCATCCTCCTTCGCCGGGCGGGTAAACTCATGTTTCTTGATACGATCCTGGTCATACGCCTCCACCGAGGCGGCGGCCACCAATCCTGTCTGACGATGCTGGCCCATGCTCAGGCGATAGACATAAAAACAGGGTTGCCCGTCCTCGACCAGGACACCCTCCTGTCGCATTTCCCTCAGGTTCTCAGCCGCCTTGGCATAGACTTCAGGTGCATAGGGGTCCGTTCCCGGTGGAAGATCGATCTCAGGCCTCGATATATGCAGAAAGCTCCACGGACGGCCATCTGCCATCTCCCTGGCCTCAGCCTCGTTCATGACATCATAAGGGGGTGCGACGACTTCGGCTGCTCTGCCTTCGGCAGGACGCAGTCCAGGGAATGCTCTGATCAACGGCATTGGAATCTTTTCCTCGAGAATTGACGGTCTTTATTAATCCTGAATCCGTGGGCCCAGGTCAAAGTGACCCGAGTATTGGTGAGGAACGGATTGTTTCAAAAGAACAGCCGTCGAATCAAGTTGTCCTGCCATGTCAGAAAAAGCCTACGTCAATTTGAGATCAAACCTGCATTTTTTTTGAGGTTATTAACATAAACTTAACTTGTCGCAATAAGGACGCAACGGACAGCTTAAATGTACATGGATGTCCATGGATTGAAACCAATTGCCAACCAATCTTTGCGACACAAGATCCTGGCGCCCAAGGACCGGGTGCCAGGGTTTTTTCTTTTGTATTCAAAGAGTGTGCCGTACCACCACAGGCTCTCACCCCGATATCGGAGCCCGATTCCACACCCTTGCAAGCACTATCGGCTCCCGACTCGCCACAGTGGCTGCTGCTTGTCGAATGCCTCCCATAGCTGGCCGTAGGTACGCCCTGATGGGGGGTGGACCTCGTCACCCGCCACTTCCGACAATGGCAGCAGTACAAATGCGTATTTCAGGATCTCATCCCGTGGCAGGCGGATCGATCCATCTTCTATGATCCGGTCGCCGTAAGTCAGCAGGTCGATATCAAGGGTTCGAGGGGAGAACTTATCCACACCCCTTTTCCTGCCATGCCGGGCCTCCACCCGCCTCAATTCGGCGACCAGCTCTTTCGGTGTCAGGTCGGTAGCTATACCCACTACCAGGTTGTGAAAATTCTCACCGTCCAACCCTATGGGTTCACTCTCGTAGACAGGCGATATCCTGAGATCGCCGAACAACACCTCGAGATCATGCAGTGCCTGCCCCATATGTCGCTGAGGTGCCACATTGCTGCCCAGACTCAGCCAGGCATTGACAACCCCCCGTTCAGTCACACCGACCTCGTTCGATGCTCACCCCGACGTCGCGGGCGGCACTGACCGCGCCCACCTTGTTGAGTGTCAAGCGTACCCAGGGCACCTTGAATTCGTGCAATATTATGTCGGCGCAACGCTCCGCCAGGGTCTCCACCAGCTGGAATTCGCTCTCCTGTACGAAAGCGACAAGGCGCTTACTGACCGCTTTATAGTCGAGTGTATCCTCTATTGCGTCGGTGGCGGCGGCCTTGGCGATATCCGTTCCCATTTCGAGATCCAGGATAACCGTCTGCCTGATTTTCCGCTCCCACTCATAGATGCCGATCACTGTGTCGACCCGCAGGTCCCGGACGAATACTATATCCATGAAATGCAGGATCCTCTATTCCAAATGAAGGTTCATGGTAGAAGAGATCAAGCAGTGAGTTAATCTCTGTGCAGCTATAAGATATCGGACTGACACTACACTTGCCATCTCCAAGCCTTGTAAATTATCCTGATCTGTACCAACATGAGCCTTTCAAACAGTACCCCAATCCATGCATCTGCAACAACGTCTCTGCTAATCTTTATGGTTCACGGGATTACATCAGAGGCCTTGGGGCGCGCAACCATCGGATAGTGAAGCCTATCCTGGCATCTGCTCATATCAGGAGTGGTATAAAAGCAACTGCACAAATGGTCACAGATTCATTAATCGTACTGGGAGCCTATCTTTTAGGCTCCATCTCGAGCGCCATCATTGTCTGCAACATCATGGGGTTACCCGACCCGCGAAGTCAAGGATCGAATAATCCTGGCGCCACCAATGTGTTGCGAATAGGTGGAAAAAAAGCCGCCGCGATCACCCTGCTGGGTGATATGTTGAAGGGGTTGCTGCCGATGCTTGGCGCTCATCTGCTCGAGGCACCGCCACTGATACTCGCTCTGTGCGGAATTGCAGCATTCCTGGGCCACCTCTACCCTCTCTTTTTCGGCTTCAAGGGCGGTAAAGGGGTTGCAACCGCGCTGGGTGTGCAATTCGGACTTCACTGGGGGATAGGACTGGCGGTTGCCCTGGTCTGGTTGTTCGTTGCAAAGGTGGTCAACATCTCTTCTCTCTCTGCTTTGATATCAATGGCGCTTGCGCCGCTGATCGTATGGGCGGTCTGGCCGGAAACAGAACTCGTGGTCATGCAGCTCATCATCACGATCATCCTTTTCTGGCGCCACCGCTCCAATATCCGAAATCTGGTACAGGGCGCGGAAGGAAAAATTTCAGAACAGGACAACAGTGAGGCATAGGGTTTGTTGGCGCCAATCCAGTCGGCCTTCCTGTGCCCATGAAGGGCTCTGCCCGCAGAACCGACTGGATTCGCGTTAACAGAGCCAAGGTGAAGCCGTGCCCGAAATCGATATCCATGAATATGAAAACCAGATAACCTGCATCGACACTCACTATCAGCGACCTGATCTGGCTGCCTGCTATCTTGTCGAATCAGAGGGCGAGGCGGTGTTTATCGATACCGGCACCAGCCATACAGTCCCCCATTTGATGGATGTACTGGCCGCCAAAGGCATTCAAGCCTCACAGGTCAAATATGTCATTCCGACCCATGTACATCTCGACCATGCAGGAGGCGCCGGAGAGCTGATGCGCAGACTGCCGAATGCATCTCTGATCATTCATCCGAAGGGCGCCCGGCATATGACTGATCCCTCGAAACTGATAGCTGGCGCGACGTCGGTCTACGGTAGGGAGGAGTTCGAACAGAAGCTGGGTAATCTGATACCCGTTGCCGAGTCGCGTGTCATCGAGGCTCCCGACAATACGCGGATCAGCTTCGGCGGCCGGGAACTCCACATTTTAGACACGCCCGGACACGCCAGGCACCATTTCTGTGTCTACGACAGCTCGAGCCGCTCGCTATTCACAGGCGACACCTTCGGTCTCTCCTATCGGGAATTCGATACCGAGAACGGTCAGTTCATCATGCCCCCCACCACCCCGAATCAATTTGAACCCGAGGCATGGCAGGCCTCCCTGGTTAGGTTGACCGCCCTGTCGCCGCAACGCGTCTACATTACCCATTTCGGAGAAATCGGAAGACCAAAGGAGATGGCCGAAAAGCTCAGTCGGCACATCGAGGAGTTTGCAGCTATCGCCAAGGGGGTCCAGGCCCCTCCAGGTGAACAGAGGGTAGCTGAGATTCGCCGCAGATTGACCCAGTGGATGATGGACAGACTCAGGGCCCATGGCTGCCGCCAATCGAGCGAGGTCATTGAACAGAGAATGTCGATGGACCTGCAACTGGATGCACAAGGCCTGGACATTTGGCTATCCCGGCAGGAACAACAGGCTTAGGACTAATAGAGAATAACCGCGAATGGACGCAAATGGTAACGACTCACCCACTGTACGAAACAGCAGCCAAACTGAGCGCTGGGAGTCGTACAGGTAGCAGAAACTGTTGTCCGCAGGGACGCGGACATCAAGCGCCCAGGGATGGGTTCACAGCGTGTTTCTGATACCTGTACGGCACCCAGCGCGGGATGCTGCCACTTGGGGATGAGTTGTTACTCAGAATGCAGATCAGATTGCGCGATGGTTACCGAATCCCTTCAACAGCTGGGTGTCGAACCGCTCTGCTCCCAGGCGAAGGTGCAATCCAGCCTGGAGAGTACATAGATCATACCCTGCTCCCCATCACCAATCATCATCGACAGCGGGCTGTGTCTGTTGAACTTGTGACTTCGCTGACGCAGCCAACGCTTCCCCATGCCCGGATTGGAGGGATAGCTGGTACGCAGCGCGTCATCGATGCGAACCAGATACTTGACCCGACGCATAATGCCTGGGCTGTCCGGTAATGGTTTGTTATAGCGATACTGGGCAAGTTGACGAGCCTTGCCTTGCATATCGAGCAGAGCCATGATCTCTTCCGAACCCAGGCCCCAGGTCTCGAACATGTTCATCACACCCCGCGTTATGGCAAGCCGGTCATTCAGGGACCTGCTTGCCCCGCTGTCAACGTTTGTAGCCATCATCCACCCAATTTCCTACAATTTAGCTTGGTTTGTGAGCATAGCACGATTCACCTGCAAAAACCCCGCGACAAATCAGGGTTTACTCCATAGCGCCTGCCACCACCGCCTGCGGTTTTTCGGCACAACAGTCGCCTCCAGATCTACCGGTGGCAGCTTGCTCAGTACCCAACCGGGCAGTGGCGGATTATCACTGTATCCGCAACTGACACCCAGGTTGTTCGGGTCATAGATCTTTATGAAGCCCGGTTGCTCGAGACTGTCCGCATACACGATACCGCAATAGTTCTCCTTATGTTCCTCACGCAGGAGCAGATCGATACTGGCGATAAACTTGAGCAGACTGTCGGCCGGAGCGGCCGACGTCGGCGGCGGCTCACCTATGGCGTAGATGTACCAGCCACCATCGGCATCCGCTTTCAGCACTTGCCACAATGCATCCAGCTGGTGCCATCTCAGGGTCGAGACAAAGCTTCCCTTGAAGGCCTGCAGATAGGAGTTTTGTTCATTCACTGACGATACCTTTAATTATGTCTGGGGCTAATCCCGGCATCGGGTATAATGGCATTTTGCACTCTCGGTCCGTGATATGAAACAAGCCAGTAACACGCTCTTCGAATCCGATCTAAACCTGAAACTGCTCAATCGCGGCAAGGTTCGCGATATCTATGAAGTGGATGAGGACCATCTGCTGATCATCACCACGGACCGGCTGTCGGCTTTCGATGTGGTTTTGCCGCAGCCTATACCCGGCAAGGGAGAGGTCCTGACCAGGGTCGCCGGCTTTTGGTTCAACCGCACCCGTGATATCGTCCCCAACCATCTCAGGGATATCCCGCTGGAGGATATTGTAACAGACCCTGGAGAGCGCAAAATCCTGGGCGACCGCTGGATGGTGGTGCGCAAACTCAAGCCACTTCCGGTGGAAGCGATTGTCAGGGGTTATCTGATCGGCTCAGGCTGGAAGGAGTACCAGCAGAGTGCAGCCGTATGCGGAATCCCCCTGGCGACCGGGTTACAGCAGGCCGCAAAGCTTCCGCAGGCCATTTTTACACCTTCAACCAAAGCGGATGTGGGTGACCACGATATCAATATCGATTTTGCGCAGACCAAGGCGTTGTTGGGCGAGCACATAGCCACCCAGGTACGGGAGCTGAGCCTGGCCATCTATGAACAGGCGGCGCAATACGCGCTGCAAAGAGGTATTATCATCGCTGATACAAAATTTGAATTCGGCCTGGACAATGAAGGGAGAATCCATCTGATAGATGAAGTATTGACCCCCGACTCATCTCGTTTCTGGCCGGCGAGTTCATATCGTCCAGGGTGCAGTCCTCCCAGTTTCGACAAGCAATTCGTGCGCGACTATCTGGAAACCCTGGACTGGGACAAAAAACCACCCGGCCCGCAACTGCCCCAGGAGGTAATAGATAAAACCGCTTTGAAATATCGTGAGGCGGAAAAGCGACTGACGGGCGACTGGCAGGAGGAATAGAACATATCCTGTTGATGAATACGATTCGCCCAGGATTTCAATTTTTCCGTTAACTTGCCGCTCATAGTGATTATGAGGCTTCGTCTCGTCAACGGATTGGGGCTTGGATCGAATCGTCAGTTTTTCAGCTGTGGTACAACACCTTGTCGTATATGCCTGCAAACAATGTGAAAATAGCCCGGGTGGTCATCTACACCACCCTGAGATGCCCTCATTGCCAGCACCTGAAGCGGTGGTTAAAAAGGAACCAGATTCCTTTTCTCGACTTTAATGTCGGTAAGCCGGGAAAAATGCAGAAGCAATTCTTCGAGATTGGCGGACAGAGTGTCCCATTGATTGTCATAGGTGAACAGAAGTTCGTCGGCTTCAATCCAAACCAGTTGAAAACGGTATTGCAGGAAGAAGGCTTGTTATAAGGGCCTTGCAACAACATCCCACCATCCAAAAACAGGTTCTACCCAAGATCTGGCGGGTAGCAAAATCATCTATTAAGCAAACCGCTAATGAACGCCAATCCCCGCAAATCATCGCAAATGGAATGACAGACTATCTCCATGGCGGATTTTATTAGTTTAAGTTATTAATGGTCCTCACGTAACTCAACGCGGGCGTACAAGAAAAAGGGGCCCGAAGGCCCCCTCTCTTTGTAACGGGATCCACTCAATTGACTTTAGGATCGAGTTCACCGCTCTCGTAGCGCTTTTGCATTCCTTCCAGGGAGATCGGGGTGATCTTATCCGCCATGCCCGCGGAACCGAAGGCTTCATAACGGGCCTTGCAGATCTCCGCCATCGCCTTGGTCGCCTCTTTGAGGAACTTGCGCGGATCGAAGTTGGACTTGTTGTCATGCAGATGCCTGCGGATCGATCCGGTGGAGGCCATACGCAGATCGGTATCGATATTGACCTTACGCACGCCATGCTTGATACCTTCGGCGATCTCCTCTACGGGCACGCCATAGGTTTCACCCATGTCACCACCATACTCATTGATGATCGCCAGCCAGTCCTGAGGTACCGATGAGGAACCGTGCATCACCAGGTGGGTGTCAGGTATGCGCGCATGAATCTCCTTCACCCTATCGATCGCCAGGATGTCACCGGTCGGTGGACGGGTGAACTTATAGGCGCCGTGGGAGGTACCGATGGCGATAGCCAGGGCATCCACGCCGGTCTTTTTGACGAAATCTGCCGCCTCGTCGGGATCGGTCAACAGCTGGCTGTGATCCAGGGTACCCTCGGCACCCACACCGTCTTCCTCGCCTGCCTGTCCGGTCTCCAGGGAACCGAGGCAACCCAGTTCGCCTTCGACCGAGACACCGCCGGCATGGGCCATTTTGACCACGGTGGATGTCACATCCACATTGTATTCATAGGATGAGGGGGTCTTGCCGTCAGTCATCAAGGAGCCGTCCATCATCACCGAAGAAAAACCCGACTGAATGGAGCGCAGGCAGACCGCGGGCGAGGTACCATGATCCTGGTGCATACAGACCGGAATATGCGGATACATTTCGGTGGCCGCGATGATCAGATGACGCAGAAAGGGTTCGCCGGCATAGGAGCGGGCACCAGCCGAGCCCTGCAGGATGACCGGGCTTTTGACGGCATCGGCAGCCTGCATAATGGCATGCACCTGCTCCATGTTGTTGACGTTGAACGCCGGTAGACCGTAGCCGTGTTCCGCGGCATGATCGAGCAGTTGGCGCAGGGATATCAGAGCCATGATAGCCTCCTTGGTTTTGTGTCTATAGTCATTTCAACTTCCGGGGGTATACCCGATGGGGTATCACCCTCAATCCGATTTACCGGTGAGCACATGCTCACCGACACGCATTATTTTCATGATATTGGTTTGACCCTCCACTCCGGAGCGGTCACCTTTGGTGATGATCACCAGATCACTCTCCCGAACCTCGCCACGGCGCAGCAGCTCGTCGATCACCTCTTCGTTGACCTTGTCATTATTGGTCATGGCGACATCGAAACTCACCGGGTAGACACCGCGGTAGAGGGTAACCTTGCGTCTTGTGTGTACATGGCGTGTCAGGGCATAGATAGGAATACCTGAGCTGATACGCGACATCCATTTCACCGTGGAGCCCGACTCGGTCAATGCGGCGATTCCTTTCACTCCCAGGTGGTTCGCCGTGTACATGGTAGACATGGCTATCGCTTCATCGACCCGGCCGAAAACAGAGTCGATACGATGGTGTGAACGCCTGGCTGTCTGATGCTTTTCCGCCTCCAGGCAGACCCGATCCATGGCCTCGATGACCTTATGGGGATACCTGCCGACGGAAGTTTCGGCAGAGAGCATCACCGCATCGGTACCATCCATGACGGCATTCGCCACATCGAACACCTCGGCGCGTGTGGGAATGGAGTTTTCGATCATCGACTGCATCATCTGGGTTGCGGTGATGACCACGCAATTCAACTCACGCGCGGTCTTGATCATCTCCTTCTGCACCGCGGGCAGTTTTGCATCACCGATCTCGACACCCAGATCACCGCGTGCCACCATTATGGCATCGGACGCCTTAATGATATCCGTGATACTGTCCAGCGCCTCGGCACGCTCTATCTTGGCGACAATGCCGCCGCAACCACCCGCCTCTTCCAGGAGGCGGCGCGCCTCCATCACATCCTCGCCATTGCGAACGAAGGAGACAGCCAGATAGTCGGCATCGATTTGCGCCGCGAATTTGATATCCTCCCGGTCCTTTTCGGTCAATGCCGGCGCAGAAAGCCCGCCTCCCTGCTTATTGATGCCCTTGTTGTTGGAAAGCTTGCCGCCAACTACCACCTTGCAGCGAATCTCTTTGCCTTCGACCTCGGAGACCCATAGCTCGATCGCGCCATCGTCCAGCAGCAGGGTATCGCCACGGGCGACATCATTAACCAGCTCCGGATAGGTCAACCCAACCCGCTGCCGATCACCCGCATCCTGAGCGCAGCCGGCATCAAGGGTGAACATATCGTCTTCGTTGAGTTCGACCACCCCCGATTTAAAACGCCCGATGCGAATTTTCGGTCCCTGCAGGTCAGCCAGGACGCCGATTTGCCTTCCGCAGGCCTGGGCGCGGTTGCGTATTCTTTCAGCGCGCTGGCGATGGGAATCGTGTTGATCGTGAGAGAGGTTGAGGCGAACCACGTCCACCCCAGCATGGATGAGTTTATCGAGCACCTTGGGATCATCCGTAGCGGGCCCCAGGGTTGCAACTATTTTTGTTCGTCTTAGCATACGGATCCGGCTTGCTTAACCCAAAAAAAACCGACTGTGCCCCCGCTCAGCCGATCACTGCAGATTCCCAAGTTCACTCGGCTGCTCGGGCTTCGAGCATCGCTACCGCCGGCAGGGTCTTGCCCTCCAGATACTCGAGAAAGGCACCACCGGCCGTAGAGATGTATGAGACCTTGTCATAAATATCATACTTCTGGATGGCGGCAATGGTGTCACCGCCACCGGCCAGCGAGAAACCCCGGGAATCGGCAATCGCCATGGAGATGGTCTTGGTGCCCTCGCCAAATTGATCGAACTCGAAGACGCCAACCGGTCCATTCCAGACGATGGTACCTGCTTGCTTGATGATCTCGGTCAATGCGTTGGCGCTATCCGGACCGATATCGAAGATCATCTCGTCGTCGGCGACATCTTTCGCCGATTTCAACACGGCTGGCTCGTCTTCGGCAAAGTTTTTCCCCACCACCACATCGGTGGCGATTGGAATAGTCGCGCCACGTGCCTCCATCTTTTCGATCAGGGCCTGGGCGGTCGGCACCAGGTCGTCTTCGCAAAGCGATTTCCCCACGTTGTGGCCCGTAGCCTTGAGGAAGGTGTTGGCTATGCCGCCACCGACCACCAGCTGATCCACTTTCTCCGACAGGGACTCCAGCACGGTCAGCTTGGTCGAGACCTTCGAGCCGCCGACGATGGCCACCATGGGACGGGCAGGTTCAGCCAGGGCTTTGGCCAGATTTTCCAGTTCATCGGCAAGCAGCAGGCCGGCACAGGCCACGGGTGCGAACTTACCGGCGCCGTGGGTGGATGCCTGGGCGCGGTGCGCGGTACCGAAGGCATCCATCACGAAGACGTCGCACAGGGCGGCATATTTCTTCGCCAGTTCCTCATTGTCTTTCTTCTCGCCGGGGTTGAAGCGGACATTCTCGAACAGCACGACCTCGCCTTGTGCCACTTGCGGGCTGTTCTCCAGGTAGTCCGTGACCAGGCGAACCTCCTTACCCAGTTTTGCAGACATATCATCGGCAATCGGCTGCATGGAATTCTCGGCATCCACCTCGCCCTCCGTTGGACGACCACGGTGCGACATGACCTGTACTCTGGCGCCTGCATTGACACAGTGTTCGATGGTCGGCATGGAGGCGGCAATACGGGCATCCGATGTAACCTTGCCTTCTTTGACAGGGACATTGAGGTCGGCACGTATCAGTACGCGCTTGCCTGCAAGGTCCAGGTCGGTGAGTTTGATGAAAGCCATTACGAGCTCCTTCGTCGATTCTGATTTTGTAATGTGAATTTTGAATTATGGAGTCATAGCGGACACATAATTCAAAATTCACCTCTCTACACCATGGGACGGATTTACCCGTCCCATGGTGGCGGGCTCTATTTGGCTACATGCTCGACCATGCGCAGCATGTTGCAGGTATATCCATATTCGTTGTCGTACCAGGAAACCACCTTGACGAAGGTGGAATCCAGCATGATGCCGGCACCCGCATCGAAGATGGAGGGGGTACTGCGACCACGGAAGTCCGTGGAGACCACCTTGTCCTCTGTATAGGCCAGCACACCGGCCAGATCCCCCGACTCGGAGGCCGCCTTCATGGCGGCACAGATGTCGTCATAGCTGGTTTCCTTCTCCAGCTCGACGGTGAGGTCGACCACTGAGACGTCGGAGGTGGGTACCCGGAAGGCCATACCGGTCAACTTGCCGTTGAGCTCGGGCAGCACCTTGCCCACGGCCTTGGCGGCGCCGGTGGAGGAAGGGATGATGTTCTCCAGGATGCCACGACCACCGCGCCAGTCCTTCTGGGACGGGCCGTCGACGGTCTTCTGAGTGGCGGTGGCTGCATGCACGGTGGTCATCAGACCGCGCTTGACACCCCAATTGTCGTTCAGCACCTTGGTTACCGGCGCCAGGCAGTTGGTGGTGCAGGAGGCGGCGGAGACGATAGCCTGACCATCGTAGGTATTGTGATTGACGCCATAGACGAACATCGGGGTGGCGTCCTTGGAGGGCGCGCTTTGAACAACCTTCTTCGCTCCGGCATCGATATGTTTCTGGCAGGTCTCCTCGGTGAGGAAGAAACCGGTACATTCGATGACCAGATCCGCCCCGATCGCATCCCACTTCAGGTTCGCGGGATCACGTTCGGCGGTCAAACGGATCTTTTTTCCGTTGACGACCATGTCGTTGCCTTCCACGGCGATATCACCGTTGAAATTACCATGCACCGAATCATATTTGAGCATGTATGCAAGGTAATCGGGTTCCAGAAGGTCATTGATACCAACGACTTCGATACCGGGGAAATCTTTGGCGATGGCGCGGAACGCCATGCGGCCGATACGACCAAAACCATTGATACCTACTTTGATAGTCATTTCAGTTCTCCGTGTAATAGATGGATAGAGTTGTAATTAATATTAGAAGCAACCGCTGAGCGTCATCAGGCGGATACTTCCTTGATGGCTGCAGCCACGTTCTCCGCAGTAAAACCGAACTCCTTGAAGAGTTCCCCTGCCGGCGCTGACTCTCCGAACCGGTTGACACCGATCACCTTCCCATTGAGGCCGACATACTTGTACCAGCCATCTGTAACCGCCGCTTCCACAGCGACCCTTGCGGTTACATTCGAAGGCAATACGGACTCTTTGTATGCCGTATCCTGCTCATCAAAGAGCTTGGTATTCGGCATCGAGACCACTCGCACTTTCCTGGCGGAATCGGCTGCGCCCTGAATCGCAATGCCCACCTCGGAACCGGTGGCGATGACGATCGCATCCGGGGTTCCGTCACAATCACTGATGACGTAACCGCCTCGGGCGATATTCGCAATCTGCTCATCACTGCGCTGCTGGTGCGTCAATCCCTGGCGGGAGAGGATCAGGGAGGTGGGACCATCGCTTTTCTCCACCGCTGCCTTCCAGGCGACGGCTGTTTCGACAGCGTCGCAGGGACGCCACACATCCATATTCGGAATCATACGCAGGGTCGGTATCTGCTCGACCGGCTGGTGGGTGGGACCATCCTCGCCCAGACCGATGGAGTCGTGGGTATAGACATAAATTGAACGCAACTTCATCAGTGCCGCCATACGCAGCGCATTGCGAGCATACTCGGAAAACATCAGGAAGGTGCCGCCATAGGGGATGAAACCGCCGTGCAGCGCGACACCGTTCATGATCGCGGACATACCGAACTCGCGCACCCCATAAGAGAGGTAGTTACCATCGACGTTGCCGCTGGTGATCGATCTGGAACCGGACCAGGCGGTGAGGTTAGAAGGGGTCAGGTCGGCCGAGCCACCGAGAAACTCGGGCAGCAGGGGGCCGTACCCGTTGAGTGCATTCTGCGACGCCTTGCGGGTCGCCGGTGATTCCGCCTTGGCATTCACAGCCGCGATGAACTTGGCAGACTCCTCGGCCCAATCCTCGGGAAGATCCCCCGACATGCGCCTTTTGAACTCAGCGGCAAGAACATGGTGGACCTCCTGATAAGAGGCAAACTTCTCATTCCACTCATCTTCGGCACTGCTGCCGGCTGCCTTGGCATCCCAGGCCGCATAGATTTCGTCGGGGATCACGAACGGCTCATGAGACCATCCGAGCTGTTCACGGGTAGCCGTGATCTCCTCCGCACCCAGGGGGGCACCATGGCAGTCGTGGCTACCCGCCAGGTTCGGCGAACCGAAACCGATGGTGGTTTTGCAGCAGACCAGTGACGGCTTGTGGGTAATCGACTTGGCTGACTTGATCGCCTGATCGATAGCCTCCGCATCATGGCCATCGACATCTCGAATGACATGCCAGCCATAGGCCTCGAAACGGCCCGGCGTATCATCGGTGAACCAACCCTCGGTCTCACCATCGATACTGATGCCGTTGTCGTCCCAGAAGGCGACCAATTTGCCCAGTCCCAGGGTTCCCGCGAGGGAACAGGCCTCATGGGAGATACCCTCCATCATACAGCCGTCACCCAGGAACACATAGGTCATGTGATCAACGATTTCATGACCCGGCTTGTTGAATTGGGCCGCGAGTGTCTTTTCGGCCAAGGCCATGCCGACGGCATTGGTGATGCCCTGACCCAGGGGCCCGGTGGTGGTCTCGACACCCGGCGCATAACCATATTCCGGATGTCCGGGGGTCTTGGAATGCAGCTGGCGAAAGTTCTTCAGATCATCGATGCTCAGCTCGTAGCCGGTGAGGTGCAACAGCGAGTAGATGAGCATCGATCCATGACCGTTGGAGAGAACGAAGCGGTCGCGGTCAGCCCATGCCGGATTTGCCGGATTGTGTTTCATGTGGTTGTTCCACAGTACTTCTGCAATGTCGGCCATTCCCATGGGGGCCCCCGGATGGCCTGAATTGGCTTTCTGCACGGCATCCATACTCAGCGCACGAATGGCATTGGCGAGTTCTCTTCGTGAGGACATTGATCCCTCCTGCTTAGAATTGATGAGTAATCTGTAATCTGTCGGACTAAAGTTATTGTGTGGCAAGCCACTGAATTCGTTACCAATAAATCCCTATTCCAGTTCCGTTCGCAGCGTTGTTTAACGGCGATCAGGAATCTTGCCCCCCTTGCGCAACCTATGCCCACACGGACAAAAGGTCAGCTATTCTGACCCAAGCCCCCTGTATGGGCAAAGCAACTGACTTTACGGGGCAATAAGCTGGCTTGATGAAAAAACCCTAATATCCTAATAAACCAAACAGTTTCAGGCAGTTGGCTCTTCTCTCCACTTAATGGAGCAACCCATGCTGGGTATCTGCTCACTGGGTCCATGACCGGTTTCAGCCACCTGTTTCATCGCCTCGAAGAGGTCCCGTCGCACATCCGCAGCGGCCGTCTCCTTGCGACTGGCATCCAGGCGGCCGCGATACTGCAGCTCCAGCGCGGCATTGTATCCGAAAAAATCGGGAGTGCAGACAGCGCCGTAGGCCTTGGCGACAGTCTGTGTTTCATCGAACAGGTAGGGAAAAGGATAACCCATTTGCTCAGAAATCCGTTTCATATTCTCGAATGAGTCTTCCGCATATTCAGTGGGGTCGTTGGACATGATCGCCACCGAATTGATTCCTAGTTTAGCTAAGTCTTTGGTATCTCTGACAATGCGCTGCTGAACAGCCTTGACATACGGGCAGTGATTACAGATGAACATCACCAGTAAACCACGCTCACCCAGGCACTCTTTCAGGGACCAGTCCCTGCCATCAACGCCAGGCAGCAGGAAATCGGGGGCCGGTGTGCCGAAATCACAAATCGGGGTCTCTAAAGATACCATCATTGATCTCTTCAATAGTTTGAATTGATTGTGGGGTTGGGCATTATGCAAAAAGCAGGCTGATGTGTAAAATCCCGTTTTCGACCATAGCGGACGCAACTCGTACGCTTCTCGCTGCGGCACCACGACAAACCGCGAAACCACCCCGGCATAATTGTGTTGAAGTCTTAAGGAAATTTGATGGCAAGAGATTTTATTTTTACATCCGAATCCGTCTCTGAGGGTCACCCTGACAAAGTCGCTGACCAGATCTCGGATGCCATGCTGGATGCCATTCTGAAAACGGATCCGAATCCAGACAGGGCCAGAGTGGCCTGTGAAACGCTGATCAAGACAGGAGCGGTGATCGTCGCAGGCGAGATCACCACCGAAGCATGGATCGACCTGGACGATCTGGTCAGAAAGGTCGTATGCGACATCGGTTACACCAGCTCAGACGTTGGCTTCGATGGTTCCACCTGTGCCGTGATGTCGCTGATCGGCAAGCAATCAGGTGATATTGCCCAGGGTGTCGATCGTACAAGTCCCGAAGAGCAGGGTGCGGGTGACCAGGGGATGATGTTCGGCTACGCGACCAACGAAACAGACGTGCTGATGCCTGCGCCGATTACCTACGCCCACCGTCTGGTGCAGCGGCAGTCCGAAATACGCAAAGCAGGCATCCTGCCCTGGCTTCGTCCGGATGCGAAGAGTCAGGTCACCCTGCGCTACCAGGACGGCAAGGTCAGCGGTATCGGTGCGGTGGTGCTCTCGACACAGCATGACCCGGATATCGATTATGATCATCTTCAGGAAGCGGTAATGGAGAATATCATCCAGCCGGTGCTGCCCAAGGAGTGGCTGGATAGATGTCCGCAGGACAAGATTCACATCAATCCCACGGGGAGTTTCGTGATCGGCGGCCCTGTCGGTGACTGCGGCCTGACCGGACGAAAGATCATCGTCGATACCTATGGCGGTTCCGCACGCCACGGTGGAGGGGCCTTCTCCGGCAAGGATCCATCGAAGGTAGACCGCTCCGCCGCTTATGCCGGTCGCTATGTGGCGAAGAATGTCGTTGCAGCTGGCCTTGCGGATCGCTGTGAGATCCAGGTCTCCTACGCCATCGGCGTCGCCGAACCCACATCGATCATGATCGAAACCTTCGGTACCGGCAAAATTGCCGATGAAAAGATCGCCGAGCTGGTGCGCAGACACTTCGACCTGCGCCCCTATGGCATCCTGAAAATGCTCGACCTGCTGAACCA
>JBNKLI010000120.1:0-32732 GCA_050292275.1 Candidatus Thiodiazotropha sp. | reverse complement strand
AATGCACCGTTCGTTCACTGTGTTATTTCATCGCCAGGTTATTAGTCGATGTAAGTGTCTTGACTTGACGCATGTTCTTTGACAAGCGTTATAAATCAGGCTGAAGCGAAAGTACCTGGTGGAGCCAAGGATTAGAGGATGATTAAACAAAAACTGACAGCTTTTTACGTTCTTTTTGCTTTGTCAGGCTTTTCTGGTTTGATATATGAGTCGATCTGGACACACTACCTTAAGCTCTTCCTGGGCCATGCGGCATACGCTCAGACTTTGGTAATTGCCATTTTCATGGGTGGCATGGCAATAGGTGCCTGGGTTTGCAGCCGCTACACTATGCAATTGCGGAACCTTTTCATTGGTTATGCGATTGTCGAAATTATTATAGGTGTCTTCGCGCTATTTTTTCACAATATTTTTGAACAAACGTTAGAGTTTGCATTCAATACCATAATCCCAAACCTGGACTCGCCAACAGCAATCAACCTGGCCAAATGGGGATTGGCTACTTTGTTGATACTGCCGCAAACAATACTCCTCGGTATGACATTTCCGCTAATGAGCGGAGCTGTTATTCGCAGTCATTCGACTGCGCCAGGTAGTTCTTTGGGCATGCTTTACTTTTCAAACAGCATCGGAGCGGCTATAGGCGTCCTGACCAGCGGCTTTCTGTTGATCTACTATTTTGGCCTTCCAGGCACGATACGTTTCGCGGGAGTTATCAATGTCGTTCTGGCAGTCGCTGTTTGGGTTATTGCCAGTGGAATGCCACAAAAAACTACTGAATTAGCGGAAAAAGATAAGTCCACCAATCCCAGGAAGCAGCAGCACTATTTGCTATTAATCGTTGCCTCGATGACAGGAGCCGCCTCATTTATTTATGAGATCGGCTGGATTCGCATGTTGTCCATGGTGCTCAGTTCATCTACCCATTCGTTTGAATTGATGCTTAGTGCATTTATACTGGGTTTGGCTTTAGGAAGCCTATTTATAAAAAGGTACATAGATCGGACCTCCTCACCGCTCAGGTTACTTGCTTATATTCAAATCTTCATGGGGGTCCTGGCTGCAGCAACCCTGCCACTATACAACCAGACCTTCGATATGGTTTTGTGGCTGATGTATAACCTTGAAGCCAACAATACAGGCTATTTTCTCTATATGCTGTCAAGTAACGGTATCGCGTTGTTACTTATGCTTCCCGCAACATTCTGCGCGGGTATGACTTTGCCGCTTATAACCAGTATTCTGATCCATGAGAAGAATGGAGAAAAGAACATAGGCGCCGTCTATGCGGCAAACACTATCGGTGCCATTGTCGGTGTATTTTTTGCAATCCATATTGGACTTCCATTACTTGGCTTAAAAAATCTCATACTTTTCGGCGCGGGTATTGACGTCATGCTTGGGCTGGCGATTCTTTCTATATATACCCTGAAAAACGGAATTCACAATAAGCCAACCTATGCAACTGCAGCATTGATCATATTGCTCGTAAGTATCGGATCTTTTACTGATCTTGACTTATATAAGATGGCATCCGGTGTTTATCGCAAAAGTGATTTTTTAACAACAGAAAACTCCAGGCTCGTTTATCATAGGGATGGCAAAACGGCAACAGTAAGCTTAACGATGCTAGGTGAAGATAAACTGGCCATTCGCACGAATGGAAAAATCGATGCGTCAATTAATATAGGAGGCTCACAAACGCAACTGACCGATGATGTAACTCAAGTACAGCTATCGGTGATTCCAATGGCCCTGCACCCTACAGCCAGGACTGTCGCCAATATAGGGTTTGGATCAGGTGTTACTGCAAGTGTCATTCTAAAGAATCCAAACATATCGCTGGTGGATACTATTGAGATAGAGCCCCTTATGGTTGAGGGTGCAAGACACTTCGGCTCTAGAGTCGAGCTGGCCTACAACGATTCCCGCAGCAAAATCCACATCGAGGACGCAAAGACATTTTTTGCCGCGAACAAGAGTCGCTATGACATTATCATTTCAGAGCCATCCAATCCCTGGGTCAGTGGTGTTTCAAGCCTTTTCACCAAGGAGTTCTATCAGTCTATCATTCCTGTTCTGGAGGATGATGGAGTCTTTGCGCAGTGGGTGCAGCTGTATGAGATTGATATGAATCTGCTCGCCACTATCATTAATGCGCTATCCATGAGTTTCGGTGATTATTCCATATATACATTGGACCAATCTGATCTGCTAATAGTTGCCAAAAAGAATGGCGCTGTCGGGTCTTTGTCTAAAGAAATTCTAACTATTCCTTCCATCGGTGAGGAACTTCGTAACGTTTATGTAAACGGGTCAGAAGACATGAATTTTCGCAAAGTAGGCGATAAAAGGTTACTGCAGCCATACTTTAACAATCTAACAAATATCGTAAACTCCGATTATTTTCCCTTTCTTGACCAAAATGCGGATCGTGTGAGGTTTCTAAAAGCAGACGCGAAATCAATATCAACACTTAATCATTTATATCTTCCTATAGCTGAGATGCTTAGTGATCAAGAGACGCTAGACGAGCCTACACACATAACAGTCACCCCATACTACGCTTTTTCCCGTAGTGGGAATGAAGCAGTACAGCTGAGAGAGTACTATTTGGCAAATTCAGAGTCTCAATCTGCTTCAGAACTATCACCACTTTTGAAATTAGAGGCCCAGATAGTTGTGAAAATGTGTAATGGGACTTTTTCTGGAAAAACCGCATCACGGCTAGCTACTCTCTACAACCAGGGAATTCGACTTATTCCCCACCTTAATTCGCATGAATTACAGGAGATATTCAGGTCCTGGGAAGCTCTGGGAGCGAAACACAATCTTAGTCCAGGAGAGTATGATTGGTTTGCCCTTTACAAAGCTATCAGTATACGAGACGGAGGCGAGATGAAACGCCTTGCATCAAGAATATTGGCGAAAGGGAACCTGCCTACAAATGCTATGGACTTCCTCATGGCATCAGCACTAACCGGCGCCTTGCTGACAGACGAATTCAGTTGGGCAAATAACTATTGGAGCAAATACAAAGTACAAAGATTTATTAAAGACGAAATTCCTTTGATTTTTCAAGTCATCGAGGCAAAGATCGACGCCCGGGTATAATGGCTCCATCGGTATCCCCAAAAAGTCAGAGCGTGGTTAAAACGAGTTGTACAGGGCCCCCAACAACTTTTCGGTGTCGGAGAATCTCAAGTCACTGAGCGCTTTTCATAGACCGGCCCTGTGTATCTTTCGAGGCTACTGATGAGTGCTATAATCCATAGCCATGTTGAGCATTGAACTACTTGCCGATCACCCTGAAGCCATCCCTATCCTCACCCAACTGTTCGAGGCGCAATGGGAACCCTACTATGGAAGCGCCGGACCCGGGAATGCGCTGGAAGATTTGATGAACTCGGCAAATCGGCGTCATCTGCCGATTGCGATGGTTGCCATCGACGATGGCGCTGTGTGTGGGACGGCGGCGTTGAAAAATGAGTCGGTTTCCAACTATCCTGATCTTTCTCCATGGCTTGCTGCACTCGTTGTTGCTCCGGCATATCGCAACCGGGGAGTTGGCGAACGACTGATTACGCGGATCGAGCAGTTGGCCGAAGAGCTGGGCTTCAGGGAGATCTATGTCGGTACTGGTGAAAATTCGGGTATGTCGCAGGCGACGCTGAATAGGAGAGGATGGAAGTTTCTTGAGAAAAGTGACTATTTTGTCTCTGAGGTGCGTGTTTATCAAAAGAGGCTATCTGATTAGTCACGGGGCCGGGCGGCGGATTTTGGCCTATTTGACCATACACTTCTCTATCACGATTTTGTTGTAGGCTGCGGCATAGTCGGATGCGCGTTGGATGAATTTCAGGTGGGTCTCGCCGAACACGGTGTCGGTGGAACCCTCCAGATAGCGGATACCACAGATACTCTTGGCCTTGGATATCAGCTCGGTTTCGATGCCGGGCAGGACGGTGGCGCGGGAGGCCATGGCCATCAGCCGTTTGTCACCCTTTTCCAGGGCCTCGGCAGCGCTTTTCATCGGGTCGGCATCCTCTAACCATAACAGTGACTCAACGGCCTTTTTCTCGTTATCCGAGAGTTGACTCATGTCGATGGTTTCCATCTCCCGGCAAGCGGTGAATACAAGTACGGAGATTAGCAGAAAGATGAATGGCTTCACTCGGGCTCCTCATGGGCGACTGTAGGTCGTAGTAGCGCCAGGCCCCATAGTATGATGCCTGTGACCGCGCCGTAAAGATGGGCGTCGACGATCACGCTTCCCGAGGCCAGGGATTCGCTTCCGGGCAGGGGGCCCTGCCACTGTTCCCAGAACAGTTTGAGAATGACAAAGGAGATGATAAACAGGGAAACACCGGGTTGCCGTTGCGCCTGCCTCAGCGCCCCCCAGCACAGCAATCCGTGCAGTATTCCCGAGAGTCCCCGGTACCAGGTGACTTCGGGAGAGAACAGCCACAGTCCGCCACTTGTGCCCAGGATCAGCAGCAGCAGCAGGGACAGACAGCGCAGTGCCGAGCGGGTGTCGGGGAAGAGCGCCAGGATAAGCCAGAAACCCGCCAGGTTCATCATCAGGTGCCCCCAGCCCAGGTGTGTCAGATGGGCGCTGAAGAGACGCCACAACTCCCCCTCGGCGATATGGACGCGGTGGTACTGCAGGCTTTCGATGAGCGGTTTCGGCAGGAGTGCAATCAGCACACAGAGCAGGCTGAAGAGCAGGGGGCAGAGAAGTCGCGCGGGGACGGTTTCGCTGTTCACATTTGTTCAGCCTGGTTTCCACATATCGGACAGGCGGGGTCGGGGGTGAGGCGCAGGGTGCGCCACTCCATCTCCAGGGCGTCCAGCAGCAGCAGCCTGCCGTGCAGAGTGTTGCCGGCCCCGGTCAACTGTTTGATGGCTTCAACCGCTTGCAGGCTGCCGATCACGCCCACCAGCGGGGCGAGTACACCGTTGGCCGAACAGGTCTCATCCATCTCGCCCTCGTCGGGGTAGAGGCAGTGGTAGCAGGGACCGCCAGGCTCCCCGGTGAAGACACTGATCTGCCCCTCCATGCGGATTGCGGCACCGGAGACCAGGGGTGTGCCTGTGCGGTAACAGGCCTTGTTGATGGCGAAGCGGGTTGCGAAGTTATCGGTGCCGTCGAGTACCAGATCGGCTTTTTCAATCTGCTGCTCGAGTCCGGCCTCATCGAGCTGTGTGGCAACTGTCTCCACCCGGCACAGCGGATTGAGTGCCTGCAGGGTGTCGCGAGCCGAATCCACCTTCAAATCACCGATGCGCTCGGTGGTATGTATGATTTGCCGCTGTAGATTGGTCAGATCGACCCGGTCGAAGTCGACCAGTACCAGGGTTCCTACCCCAGCTGCGGCCAGATACATGGCGGCGGGAGAGCCGAGCCCCCCGAGACCTACGATAAGCACTCGCGCATCGAGCAGTCTCTCCTGTCCTTCGATGCCGATTGCGGGGAGCATGATCTGTCGGCTGTAACGCAGCAGTTGATCGTCGTTCATAGTCGATAGGTCCATGGTATGGCGATAATTATTCTGACAGACGAATGGTTACAGGGTAACCGGCCATCTGTCGAGTTGGAATGTTTGGCTGCGGACAGTTCAGAGGTATTTACGCCAGTGTTCCGGACGCTGATCCCGAAGATTGTGGTTCATGCGCTGGTAGCGGTCGGCGAAGATCATGCGGGTGCATTTCGAGTCGCTGCGGGTGCAACCCAGATTGGCCCGTTCTGTCTCTTCGGTATAGTGATGCAGGGCGCGCATGAGACGGTAGAGCAGACGGTTGTCGATATGAAGGCCCATCGCAGTCAGGCCTGATTCTATCTGTTCCAGGGAGACTTCCGTGAGTTGATAGCTGATCTGAAGGTGGGTTGCCGAGCAGGGAGTGGCTTCGATAATACCCTCCACGTCCGCAAGCAGCATAGCTGCGGTTGCAGCCTGATTGGGATCCGGGTGGAGTTCGGCGAAGTGAATGTCCCGGTTCTTCACTAAGTCGTGAGGGGTTTCACCCATATCTGGCAATCCTAACGAATGCGCTGAAATAATCAAGCAAGGAGGTTGACATCCGAATCTCGAAGTGAGATTGCCGATTCTCCTTCCCAGGGTCCCTTGTGGGAATGCAGACACCACAGTGATATCCGGAGCCAGAGGGAGTGATTAGAGTGGGGCCCGGCGCAGCGCTATTGGTTGGATTCGGTGTGCAATGCCTAAGTATCTCCCTTCACACCCGTCAGATTGGCGATTGTCAGATACCAGTTATGCCCGTCGTCGGCCGCGATTCGGGCCTCGGTGACACGCGGGTGCCCGGAGAGATCGGTATGGGTCGAGATGTGGGAAAAACCCGCGCTACGCAGCAGTGCCTGTACCGCCTTGGCCTGTTCGTAGCCGTGCTCGAGCAACAGCCAGCCCCCCGGTTTCAATCTCCCGGCGCTGACTTGGCTGACAATGGTTCTGATGGCATTCAGTCCATCTTTTCCCGAGACCAGTGCCAGTTCGGGCTCCAGTGGAAGGTCGCCCTGGTCCAGGTGCGGGTCGGCGGCCTCGATATAGGGGGGGTTGCTCAGGATCAGGTCGTAGCGATCTTGGGTCGGCAGTGCTTCGCACCAGCTGCCCTGGTGAAAGTCGATCCGGTCCAATCCGAGACATATGCTGTTCTCCCTGGCCTGGTCCAGGGCGGCAGGTGAAATATCGGTGGCGACAATCCGCGCATCCTCCAGTTCGCTGGCCAGCGCCAGGGCTATGGCGCCACAGCCGGTGCCGAGGTCCGCAACCCTTGGACGGTTTGCCTGTTGCAAGTGATAAAGCGCCCGCTCCACCAGCAACTCGGTTTCCGGACGTGGTATCAGCGTGTGGGGGCTGACCTTCAGGGGTAGTGACCAGAACTCCCGTTCACCGGTGATGTAGGCGATGGGTTCACCCGATGCTCGCCGCTCCACCAGTTGCATGTAGCGCCGGTGCTGATCTGTGGTCATCTCGGCTTCCGGCCAGGCGAAAAGGTAACTGCGCGGCTTGTCGAGGATATGGCAAAGCAGCAGCGCGGCCTCCAGCTCGGAATTGGCATGAGGCAGGGTGCCGAGCGCCTGTTGCGCAGACTTCAGGGCCTGCTGCAGGGTGGTCATGGTGGGGGCTGACTCAGGCTTCCCCCATGGCGGCCAGGGCCTCCACCTGCTGTTCGCGCAACAGGGGTTCGATGACCTGGTCGAGGGATCCCGTCATCACTTCGTCGAGTTTGTAGAGGGTCAGGTTGATGCGGTGATCGGTGAGCCGGTTCTGGGGAAAGTTGTAGGTGCGGATACGCTCGGAGCGATCACCGCTGCCGACCTGGAGCTTGCGTGAACTGGCCTGTTCGCTGACGATTTTTTCCTGCGCCTGGGAGAGCAGTTTGGCCTGCAGCAGCGACATGGCCCGGGCCTTGTTCTTATGCTGTGAGCGTTCGTCCTGGCACTCCACCACGATGCCGGTGGGCAGATGGGTGAGGCGTACTGCGGAGTCGGTCTTGTTGACGTGCTGCCCGCCTGCGCCCGAGGCGCGATAGGTATCGACGCGCAGGTCGTTGCCGTTGATCTCCACCTCATCGATCTCCTGCGCTTCGGGCAGGATCGCCACGGTACAGGCGGAGGTGTGAATTCGTCCCTGGGATTCTGTCTCCGGTACCCGCTGCACGCGGTGAGTACCGGATTCGAACTTCAAGCGGGAGTAGACGGCACTGCCGCTTATGCGACAGACCGCCTCTTTGTAACCGCCATGCTCACCGGGGCTTTCGCTGATGGTCTCGGCCTGCCAGTGCCGGCTTTCGGCATAGCGCAGATACATGCGCAGGAGGTCGCTGGCGAAGAGCGCCGCTTCGGCGCCGCCGGTACCGGCGCGTACCTCCAGAAAGACATTGCGCTGATCGTTCGGGTCCGGTGGTATCAGCAGCAGTTGCAGTTCGGGTTCCAGGCGTTCCCTGGTTGCCAGTGCCGTCGCCAGTTCCTCCTTGGCCAGCGGCGCCATTTCCGGGTCCCCCATCATCTCCTGGGCGACCGCCACATCGTTCTCGGCGCTGACATAGCCTCGATAGGCATCGACCACCGGTTCCAGTTGGGCATATTCCCGTCCAAGATCGCGGAATTGATCCTGATTACCCTGGATTTCCGGATCGGCGAGCAGCACCGTGATCTCTTCGAAGCGTTCCGCGATCTGATCCAGCTTGCCGCGCAGTGAAGGCTTCATCTGTTGTTGTCGGTCTTATTGAGCTGAAACAGCGTATTCGCCGCCTCGAGCAACTCCACTTGTCCATTGAAACCGGCCTGGCGCATCTGTGTGCTGGGGGTGTGCAGGAGTTTGTTGGTCAGGGTGTGCGCCATGAACTGAATCACCTCCTGCGGCGGCTTTCCATTGGTCAGCTGCTGCATTGCCTTGTGCAGCACTTCGTCACGCAGGCGCTCGGCGTAGCCTCGATAATCCTGAATCAGGCCCACCGCGTCCAGCGAGCGCAGCCATCCCATATACTCCCCTACGTAGTGTTCGATGATCTCTTCGGCCTGTTCCGCCGCCTCCTCCCGGGAGCGCATGTTCTCCTGGATTACCTCGTCCAGGTCGTCCACCGTATAGAGATAGATGTCGCTCAAATCGGCCACTTCAGGCTCTATGTCCCTCGGTACCGCGATGTCGACCATGAAAATCGGGCGATGCCTGCGTTCCTTGAGGGCGCTCTCCACACTGCCCTTGCCCAATACCGGCAACGGGCTGGCGGTCGATGAGATCACGATATCGGCCTCGGCCAGATGGCTGCTCAACTCGGTCAATGCAATGGCATAGCCGTCGAACTGGGCTGCCAGGTTATGTGCATTCTCCACTGTCCTGTTGGCGACGATGATACGACCGATGCCGTGTTGATTGAGATGGCGGGCGGCCAGTTCGATGGTTTCGCCGGCACCTATCAGCAGCGCAGTCTGTTCGGAAAGATTGCTGAAGATCTGCTTGGCGAGGCTGACCGCGGCAAATGCCACCGATACCGGGCTGTTGCCGATCGCGGTGTCGGTGCGTATCTGTTTCGCGGCGCAGAAGGCGTGCTGAAAGAGTCTGTACAGCATTTTTCCCGTAGTGCCGGCGTCGGTGGCGGTCTGGAAGGCAGCCTTCACCTGTCCCAGGATCTGTGGTTCGCCCAGCACCAGGGAGTCCAGGCCGCAGGATACCCGAAGCAGATGTTTCACTGCATCGAGATCGAAATGGCTATAGAGATAGGGGGTGATACGATCTTCGGAAAGTCCGTGGAAACGGCTCATCCAGTCCGCCAGGGGTTCATGGTCTTCCTGGTTGATGGAACAGTAGACCTCTGTGCGGTTGCAGGTGGAGAGTATCACCGTCTCCTCGACTGCCGGATTTTCCTGCAGGCTGCGCAGCGCGCCAACGATGATGTCGGGTCCAAAGGTCAGCTTCTCGCGGATCTCCACGGGAGCGGTTTTGTGGTTCAGTCCTAGTGTGATTATCGACATGCGCTACCGGGCGTTTCTTCCAGAATATGGGAAATTTTGTTATATCAAAGAGTTGAATTCAAGTTTAATCCGCATCGGATACACCATTGTATTGAATGGACTGTGCAATGGTAAACAGTTTACTCTTAAGCTAACTTTAATAATCGATGTACATGATTGACGATATCGTCCCGATAAGTAAAAGTTATCGCAGCGAATAATAATTAAGGTTAACCCCGATTGCTAATTGACCGGGTTGTCTGCTATTAATGTGATCTCAAAGTAATAAATGACCATAAGAACTACCTAATTCAATAATACTTAGGGCGGCACTAACCCATAAAAAACCGCCTGACTACAGGAGGAACAGTCTATGCAGGTGCAAAAGTTTTTGTCCATGGCAATCTCCGGCGGTTTGCTCATCTCCAGCGGTGCCATAGCGGGGGTGGCCAAGGATCTCCCGCTGCCAGGCGGAACCCCCGATGCCAACGCCATCGCGGATCAGGTCTATTACGTTAACCACTTCTATGCGCTGAAGAACTTCGGTATCACCAACGACAACAAGGATCCCAAGCGGAGCAACCGGGCCACTCCCGGCAAGATTACCGTTATCGTCAACAAATCGGCGGGTGAGACACCCACCACCATCACCGTGGAGCGCTATCTGAACAACGACTACAGCGACGGCACCACGAACGGCCAGGATATCGCCATTTTCCGCTCCGGCAAGCTGAAGGGAACCGGCATGCTGATTACCGACTATGTGGATGACAACAAGAGCCAGTCCTACTCGATCTGGCTTCCCGCGCTGCGCAAGATCCGTCGGTTTGCCGAGCCGGCCCATGACGATGCCTGGGGCGGTACCGACTTCACCTTTGGTGACGTAACCCTGCGCAAACCCAAGGACGAGACCCATGAACTGCTGGGTACGGAGACCTTCAACGACTGCCTGGGCGCCATCGACAAGGAAGAGTCCAGGAACAAGTACCTGCCCGACCCGCCGGATCCTGCCTGCGGGCATAAGGGGAAGGAGGTCTATAAGCTCAAAAGCACCACCAAGCGTGAGAACTGGTGGTACGACCACCGGGTGAGTTACATCGATACCAAGACCTTCGCCGACTATAGGACCGAATATTTCAAGGGCGCTGACAAGGTGAAAGTGATCGACCGGGACTGGAGATCCCTCGATCTTGATGATCCCCGTGCCCAGTTTTGGGGTTACTGGTACGGAAAGACTTTCTCGACAGGGCATGAGACCTGGGCGGTCATCCCCAGAGAGATCGTCCAGTACAATCAGGGATGGGACTCCGATTTCTGGTCGGAAAAGACCCTGAGAAAAATAAAACGTTAAGCATAAGCGGGTGCGCCGTGCAGACCGGCGCATCCATGCTGATCATGCCTGCCGGCAAGGGGCGGGCGAACACATCATCGAAACCGGCATACATGAGAACAAAGGCTGCGGTTTCGATGAACCCGGGAGGAACCATTCATGTTCAAACGCTGTAAGTTGCATCAATCGATCCTGCTTGCCCTGATTCTACCCAGTGTCGCCACTGCGGAGATCGATATAACTGGTTATCTGAAGAATGAAACATCTGTCTTTACCCGCGATGGTCAGGTCAACGGTGAAGCCGAGACCATGGTCGACGAAGACGGTCACAGCAAGGGTGACCTGCTAAAATTCGAGAACTCCGCACGCCTGTTCCTCAACGGCTATCTGGGCGAAGAGAGTACCTGGCACGCCGATCTGAACTTCATCTATGACTCCGAGGGGGTGAACGACACCTACAAGGGGCACGAGCTTTACTCCCAGCACGACTACCTCAAAGAGCTCTACATGGATACCTCGCTGCTGGGCTGGGACCTGCGTCTGGGCAAGCAGCAGGTGGTCTGGGGCACCGCCGACGGTATCAAACTGTTGGATATCATCAATCCCACCGATTTTCGCGAGCTCAATCAGAATGCCATGGAAGACTCCCGGATTCCGATCTGGATGATCAATGCGGAACGCAATATCGGCGACAGCAGCAATGTGCAGTTCATCGTCTCCCAGGTCGAGGAGAACAAAATTCCCGGGCTCAATTCCGATGGCGACTCAGGTCATCCTTTCCTGATGAAGGGGGTCGAGACCATCAGTGGCCAGGTGAACGGCTTTTACAACATTGCACCGGCATTGAGTAATGTGGCGGCCACATTCAACGGCGCGGCCATGAATGGCGGATTCACCGGTGGCGCCATGCTTCCGCTCGGCCTGAATCTCTTCGCCGGTCTCACTGTGGACGGCTTCGCCGGCGGTTCCTGGGATGCCTCCACGCCCGGTCTGCTGAACCCGGGCACCGGGGCGCCGGACGTCACCAACTTCACCAGTTTCCCTGGTTTCTATCTGCTCAATCAGTTCGCCCAGTACGGATTCACCGGCCAACCCGGTTTTCCCGCGGGTGTGGTCGATCCGAACGGCAACGTGGGTACCACCGCCGTGATGCCGGTAACGGGCATCACGCCACTGGACCCGACAAGCAGCGACGTGAGCTGGCTCAGCGAGGTCCATTGGACGCCTAATAAAGCGACTTCCGCTTTCGAATACATGTCCATGGCGACGTTCGCCACCTTCAATACCTTCACCAGCTTCTCGCCGACCGCACCGACCGGTCTGACCGGCTTGAAAAGCGAGTGGGTGCGCGACTATCCGGACGACAGTGATGTGAATGCCGGTTTTCGCTTTCGCAACACCACCGATGGCGGTCTCAACTGGTCGGTCAACTATTTCTACCACTATGGCGCCAATCCGGACATCGATCTGAGCTGGCGCAATTCGACCGGTGATGAGCTGGCCGTGCAGCTTGCGCCGACCTCGTTTTTTGATACCAACGGCACTGCGGGTCCACAGCAGGACGATACCTACATCCCAGATGTGTCGACCAGTCTCACCCGGGATCAGGCCAGGGCGAACTGGGATCTGGGCAATCCCACCACTATCCTGGTGCACGATGGTACGGGTTCCACATACTATGGTGCCCTCGACCCGACGGCTGTGCTGCCTGCCCTGAGCGATGGCAATCCCTTCAACGACATGATGGTGATGGGCGCAGGTTCGCCTACGTTGCGCTTCACCGAGTCGCTGCACAGGGTCAACAGCCTGGGCGCCTCCTTCGACTATGCCCTGGACATGGGTGACATACCCTTGGTGTTGAGAGGTGAGTTCCTTTACGACCAGGATGAAAAACAACCGGTCATCGACAAGTACCTGCTCGCGATCGGCGATATGGTCAATGCCCTGAAGATGGAGGATGCCGACTACTTCAAGTATGTTCTGGGCGCGGATATCACTGTGGCCACCAACCTGCTGATCAGCGGCCAGTTCATCCAGTTCAATAATCTCGATTTCATCGAGGAGAAAGACACCTGTATGACCCAGACCGGTGTGGCGGTCGATTGCAGCCGATATACCGCCGATTTCCCCACAATGAGTCTTTCCAATGGCCTGATGAAGGGGTATGAAAACAAGGAGTTCTACTCGTTATTCTTCTCCAAGCCATTCGGCGACTCCCAGGAACATCGCTGGAACAATATATTCATCTATGAAGAGGGTGGTGGTAAATGGAACCGCTTCGATGTGGAGTATACCTTTACCGATACCATTCTCGGCTCAGTGGAGTGGAACAACTACTGGGGCGATGAAAACACCACCTTCGGACAGTTCGAAAACAGCTCGAACTTCCAGGTCGGCCTGAAGTGGATTTTCGAATAAGCTAATCAAGAATAATCCTGCTTCAATAATCATAACCAAATGAGGGTGTCCCGGCGTAGACCGGGCACCCTTCATCAAACTGCGCTTTCACGGGGTGAGCCATGAGTGGTTCTACGTCATCTAATGCATCAGGCAACAAGTGGGCCGAGGCTTACGCGAATTTCGTCATCAAGTTTCGCTGGCCTCTAATGCTGATACTGCTGGTGGTCACCATTGTGGCCGCCCTGCAGGTCAAATATCTGGATATGCGAAACGATCCGGACACATTGTTGCCGCCGAGTAACCGTTATGTTGCGACCAATCTCTATGCCGAATACAACTTCGGCATGGGGAACCTGATGGTTTTCACCCTGCGCATCAATGAGGGTGATGTCTATCAAGACTGGTTCGTGAACAAGGTCCAGGAGATTCACAACCGGCTTGTCGAACTGCCCAAGGCGAGGGAATCGAATTTCATCGATATCGCGGCGAAGAAGATCAAGTTCATGGGGGCCGACGAGAACGGCCTGGTCTTCAAGCGGCTGATCCCGACCGAGGGCATCAGCAGCGATCCCGAGAAGGCCAAGGAACAGCTTGCATTCCTCAAGGAGGGAATAGAGACCAATCCCGTCATCGGCCCGATGTTGATCGGATTCGAGGATGCGCAGGGGAATAAATGTGAATTCAAGGACAAGGCTGAGAAGGATTGCGTTGCCAAGTCCCTCTATATCATCGGTGACTACACCGATGAAGTGAAGGAGATCTATCTGCCCTGGGTAAGGCAGATTAGAGCGATGATGGACGAGTATGGCCAGGACGACAGATTTGAAGTGCTGGTGGCGGGCGAACCCTACTTCCTGGCCTGGATGCTGGCCGACCTTGTCAACAAGTGGTGGCTGTTCGTCATCTCGTTCGCCATCGTCATCGCAGCACTCTGGTTTGAATTCCGCAACTGGCGTGGTTCCCTGTTTCCGATCATCGGCGTCAGTTCAACCATATTGCTGACCTTGGGTTTGATGGGCTTTTCAGCCTTCAAGCTTACCACGATGATGGTGCTGACACCGATGCTGCTGCTGGCGATAGGTATCGGTCACTCGGTTCAGGTTACGCGGCGGTTTATGCAGGAACAGGCCAGCTCGGGGGACTGTGAGTCGGCCGCCAGGGTGGCCATCTCACACACCATCGTGCCGGCCACCCTTTCGATCATTACCGATATGGTTGGTTTCGCCACCCTCGCCACGGTGGATATCTCGTTCTACAAGGCCTATGCATACTTCGGTATGTTCGGCATGCTGACCCTGTTGTTTACAACCACTACACTGATCCCTCTGCTGATGATGACTTTCCCCTGTTCCCAGGTGGACATGACCAGTGGCCACGAGCAATCATGGGAATCCAAGGTCGGCGGAGTAATCACGGGGATGTTGAAGGGTCCGGGGAGGGCGATACCCATCCTCTTCGTGGTCGGGATTTTTGCGTGGTCGATCTACTACACCGAGATCGCTCGGGGTATCTCCGGTCTGACGGCCGGCGAGGCAGGCAGAGATGATCCGGAAGTGGCGCGCATCCAGGACGAGTTCGATATCATGCCCGGGGTCGAGAAGGGTATAAACTACTCCCGTGCCGCGTTCAAGGAGAAATCGATCACCATCCAGCATATCGAGCGCCTGAACAAGATCATGCCCGGGGTGATTTCAGTATCCATACCGATCCGCGGCAAGGAACCGGTAGCCGATCTCTGCGTGGAAACGTACTTTCCAGAGGAGATCTACGATATCGGGGATCCACTGGAGAAGGCCGCCGCTTGCGAGAAGGCCAAGACCAAACTGGGGTGTTGGGATCCCGACCCCTGCGGCGCCCAGGGCATCTTCAACGAGGCCGATGTGCTCGCCGATATCGAGGCGATGGAGGAGTGGATGCGCGCTCATCCCTTCATCGGTTTCACAGGCTCCTACGCGCAGTATATCCGTCTGGTGAATATGCTGCTGACGGCTGAGCCGGGAGAGCAGCCCGACATCGCCGATCTATATATCCCCACATCGGAAAAACTGCGCTCTATCGACCCCGACGACGACAGAAGAGGTGACGATATCGTTCAACTCTACAATGGCCTGCTGGAGACCATGACCGAAGAGGGGGACATGGATTCATTCGTCATGAAGAACTGGAATGAAGGTGTGGTGATGGGATTCATCAATACCATGGATCCGGTTGAGGCCCACGTGGTCACCATGGATATCCAGCAATACATCGAGGAACACAAGCACGACAGCGGTTTCAGCAAGGTCAATTTTGGTCTGCGTTCAGGGCCGGTCGACGATCTTTCCGGTGATTACAACGAGCTTTCCGTTGACGGTCCGAACTACGTCAGCCCCGGAGTTGGCGGTTTTCTGGGCGCCACGGAAGCCACCCGCGAGGTGGCGGTGGACAATTGGCTCCAGGGGCCGCTGCTCACGGCTGCGGCCGTGTTCATCATCGCCGCGCTGATATTCCGCTCGGTTGTGGTTTCTATTATCCTCATGGTGCTGTTGTTTATCACCCTGTTCGCCCAGTATGGTCTCGGTGGATATATGACCAGTATCCAGAACTGGTCCGGCAACCTCGCCTTTCATCTCCAAGTGGCGCTGAGTATCGCCATGGGGCTGGGTATCGACTATGGCATCTACATGATGTCGCGTCTCAAAGAGGAGATGGAGGCTACAGCGGGGGATTGGCAGAAGTCGCTGATCAATACCCTTAACACTACCGGTTCGGCGGTGATTATCTCCGTCATCGTACTGCTGGGCTGCTTTATTCCACTGCTCAACACAGACTTGGCCAATACCTGGGGTCTGGGGATCTACATCAGTCAGGCATTGCTGATCGATGTGGTCACCGCACTCACAATCCTGCCTATGCTGGTTGCCTGGATGAAGCCAAGATTCGTCTTCGGCCAATATAAAAACTAAAATATGGCAGTGGGCTGAATCGATGGTTCAGCACGGACTGGAGCCGGCGTTCAACGCCGGCTTTTTTTGCTCCTGATATATCGCTGAGGCATATCGAGATGTCAGAACAGTTATTTGATAAATGGCCCGAAAAATACAGTCGCTGGTTTGAATCTCCCTTGGGCCGACTCATCAAGGATTACGAGTTGCGTTGGGTATTGGAGTTTCTGCAGCCCCAGCCGGGTGAGTCGATACTCGATGCCGGATGCGGAAGCGGGATCTTCACCCTGCCTCTGCTCGAGTGCGGAGCCCAGGTGGTGGGCCTCGACCTGTCCGCGCGGATGCTGACCTGGGCGCAGCGGCATCTGCCGGGGGAAAGTTTCAACTGCCTGGTGGGAGATATGTATGTGTTGCCGTTTAGCGACCGGCAGTTCGACAAGACAGTGTCGATCACTGCTTTGGAGTTTATCGAGGACGCGCAAACGGCTCTGGACGAACTGTTTCGTGTTACCCGCCCGGGAGGCTCTGTAGTGGTGGCGACACTCAACCGTCTCAGTCCCTGGGCACAACGGCGTAGCGCGGCGGCCGACGAGGATCCCGAATCGGTTTTTCGTCAGGTACACTTTCGCTCACCTTCTGAACTGCTAGCCTTAACTACGCGTCCGGGCATGGCAAAAACCGCTATCCACTTTCCGAAGTCGTCGACTCCACAGGAGGCCGCGAAGCTCGAGTCTGAAGGTGAACTGCTCGATGTTGATACCGGGGCCTTTGTCATTGCACGCTGGGAGGTGTGAAATTGGACGTTAAATACCGCAAATAAACACAAAATTACTTCTGATCTCGCACCGCCCACTCACGCTGAAACCACTGATTCTGGCTGAATCTTGGCCGAAGTGGTAAACGTGTTGTCATCCCGCCAAGGTTATTGTCTATCATTGCATTTACGAGGATTAGCGGTGATTGACGTCCATTTACGGATTTCTGTCCAATTAACAATTGGTTATCTTGTCTGACAATCCACTCGATTTGATTCGGAACCCAAATAAGAACCTGGTGAATTAATCGACTATTTGCGCTTCAGTGATCTGATTTCAAGCCGAATATAAAGAGTAGCCGTAGATTAAAAGCGTGTGAAATCTGCGTGCCTGTCTGATAGACAGCCATTTGAGACTCGAAAATGAATGGAAATCATATCGCAGAATATCGCAATATCGACCCGGATACCAAGAGCCCCGTACTTCTCTACGGTGATAAAGCACACGAGATCTATTGGCTTGGAATTCCTGAGCATACCGCATTTCGCAGCAATATCTATTTGATCAGGTCCGGCGATGAGGCCCTTATCGTCGATCCTGGTCATCAGGCCTATTTTGAAAAAACCCTGGAGCGTGTGAGTCAGATAATGGACCCTGCACAGGTCAGCGGATTGATCGTCTGTCACCAGGATCCGGATGTGGCAGCATCGATCACACAGTGGATAAACAGAAATCCGTTGACGAAAATCATCACGTCACCGCGAACCAATGTGCTTTTGCCTTACTACGGGGCAAGGGACTACCACTGGCACAATGTAGTGGATGATTCGAGCTATTCGTTCAAGAGCGGAAAGCAAATCCATTTTATCGAGGCGCCATTCCTGCATTTTGCAGGTGCATTTGCGAGTTACGATGAGTCGAGCGGGTTTCTGCTTTCGGGCGATATATGGGCCGCTATTCAGCTTGAATGGCGACTTATCGTGAATGACTTTGAAGACCATGAGCCGGTACTCGATCTGTTTCACCTCGACTACATGGCCTCAAATCTGGCTTGCCGCGGTTTTGTGGAAAAACTGGCTAACTATAGACTAAATGCAATTCTTCCCCAACACGGCTCGATTATTGACTCTGCCAATATACAAAATGCTTTGCGTTATCTGGACTCGCTGGTATGTGGCACGGACATTATCTATCCCCACTTGACAGATACAATGCCTGACGATTCTGAAACCAGAATCCTGGAGCTTGAACAACAGATCAAGATATATAAGGAGTCGTCGCAGCAGAGCGATCTGGTACGCAAACGCTATCAGGACGCACTTTCAACGTTGAAACAGAAGGATCTCGAATTGAAGCAGAGTAAGAGGTTGATCGAGAGGGATCTTGAAATGTTGAAAAAAATGCAGCAGGAGTTGGTGGAAAAGGAGAAAATGGCGGCACTCGGGGCATTGGTCGCTGGCGTGGCCCACGAAGTCAACACACCGATCGGAGTGGCAGTAACCTCAATCACTACCTGTGACAAGGAAATTGGAAATCTAAAGAAGTTATACGAAGCTGATGATCTTTCTCAAGCCGACATGGAGGCGTTTTTTGAGACGGCCGTTGAATCCATGAACATAACCAGAAACAGTCTGGAGCAGGCGTCGAGATTAATCAGCAGTTTCAAAAAAATTTCAGTAGACCAGAATATAGATGACAGGCGGCAGATCGATGTCTTTGAATATATCCAGGATATCGTTCGTACCTTTCGAAATCAGTTGAAAAAAACCAACATAGAGGTTGATCTCGATTGCCCACAGGCAATGATTATCAAAACGTACCCGGGGTCATTGTCACAGATATTCAATAATCTGATGTCTAATGTGATCTCCCATGCCTATGAGGCCGATGAACAAGGGACTATCGCGATTAAGCTGTACAGAGACGAAAAATATCTTCATATCCTGTTCGCTGATAAGGGGAAGGGCATGGATGACAAGCTAAAGGTGAAAATATTTCAACCATTCGTCACCACGGCACGAAACAAGGGTGGTAGCGGATTGGGGCTGAATATAGTTTATAACCTTGTAAAGCAGCGTTTCAACGGTGATATACATGTCGAAAGCGAACCTGGTAAAGGCAGTCGATTCCATATATCACTGGCTTTGGAAGTGTAGGGATTGCAGTCATGTCGAAACTGTTTTTTTCCAGCAAGAAAAAAAAGAATAAGAGGCCTGCAAATACAGGCTGGAAGATTCTCATTGTCGATGATGACGAGAGTGTACACCAGGTGACAGAGCTGGCCTTGAAACATTTTGACTACAATGGCCGTAAATTGAAATTCATTTCCGCCTATTCAGCGCGGGAGGCAAAGGAAATTGTACGCAAAGAACGCGATATTAGCATTGTTTTGCTCGATGTTGTGATGGAGACAGAAGGGGCAGGATTCGAGGTTGTCGAGTTTATTCGTAATGTGCTTGGGAATAATCACATGCGTATTATTTTGCGGACAGGTCAGCCCGGGTATGCGCCTGAACGCTATGTAATTGATCATTATGATATCAATGATTACAAGGAGAAGACTGACCTTACCCAGGAAAAACTCTATACCACAGTGCGTATGGGGTTGAAGTCTTATGAGTATATATCCACCCTGAGCAGTCAAAGAAGGTCTCTGGAATATATCGTTCAGGCCGCACCGTCAATATTCAAAGTAACCACATTGGACAATTTCTTTCGATCGATTCTGAATGCGATCATCGACCTGTTGGGTATTTCCGAAGGTTACAGTAAAGTCGATATGCTATCGGGTTTTGTTGCTTATCCAGTTTCGGCGCAAGGTGAGTACAAGGTTTGCCATGGTGTAAACAATCATGGCGACTGGGAGGAGGATGAAAATAAAATTGCCGTTATGCTGCATCGACTGCATCCTCAGCTTGACAGTATACAGGGGATATTTAATGTTGAAGAGGGTACCTTCGCGATACCGATAAAAGACAAAAACGAGATTGTTGCAGCGATACTATTGGAAAATCTAGGAGAGATCAGCGATCATGGCAAGAGGTTGCTGAATATAATCTCCATGCAGGCAAGTTCAGCTTTCAAGAACATTGATCTTTTTGAACTGCTTTCGCGTGAGCATCAGGAGACAATCAACATTCTCGCCATGGCTTCGGAAATCAAGGACGAGTGCACCGGCGATCATATCAGAAGAATTGAGACGATAACCTGTCTTCTGGCACAAGAGCTCGGTCTCAGTGAAGAAGAGGCCGTTAAGATGGGCAATGCCGCAACACTTCACGATATCGGTAAGCTATCCGTTCCCGACAGTGTATTGCAAAAGCAAGGAAGATTGTCGGAAAGTGAATTCGATATTATAAAGCAGCACCCCCTGAGCGGTGAAAAAATATTGGGTGGACATAGCCACTTCGAATTGGCCAGGACAATCGCAAAAACACACCATGAGCGTTACGATGGCAATGGCTATCCAAAAGGTCTGGCAGGGGAAGATATACCACTATGTGGTAGAATCACTGCGCTTGCGGATGTCTACGATGCGCTTTCCAACGTGAGACCATACAAAGACGCATGGCCAAGCGAAAAAGTGTTGGAGTTGATTAGGCGTGAACGGGGCAAGCAGTTCGATCCAAATGTTGTAGACGCATTTTTTAGACTAGTTGAGAAGAAGGCGATTCTATAGATGTCTTGAGTTGAACAGGGAGGTCAATGTGAGACAGTCATTTGTTCGTGAGTTCAGCAAACACTTCCTCAAGCTGTTTATTCCACCTATAAGCCTTTTGGTCGCAATCACCGTCTGGTTGTACCTCAATGAAGTTGAAACTGGCCTGCGGTTGATGAAGAATTCGGAGAGGCTTCATGTTGACCAGGGCAAATATCATTTTGAAAGCCAATTGCATAATGCGATACAAGACTTGATTTTTATAGCAAATAGCGAAAACATCCAACGCTTGGTCAACAATCCAGATTCAAATCGATACGCAGAAATTGTCGCCCATGATTTTAAAACGCTGGTGGAAACAAAAGGAAGGTACGACCAGATCAGGTACATTGCTCTCTCGGGATTGGAAGTGGTCAGGGTGAACTATCGCAATGGTAAAGGGATCGTAGTCGCAAGACCGGAACTGCAACAAAAAGCACAAAGATACTATTTGAAGGAGGCGTTGAGCAAAGGGGTGGGAGAAGTATTTATATCAATGATCGATCTCAATGTTGAACATGGCGTCATAGAATCGCCACCTAAACCCATGCTTCGAATTGCCACGCCGGTCGATGATGAGTCCGGTTCAAGACGGGGAATCGTGATTATCAACTGTCTGGCGGAAAAGTTGATCGCATCACTCAATCAGTCCGATGCGATTCCCTTCAGCCGGGTCCTGCTGCTCGATAGTGACGGATACTGGTTGAAGGGAGAGTCACTTGAGGATGAATGGGGCTTTATGTTTTCAGAAAAAAGCGGATTGAGGATGAATAGGCGTTACCCCGGGGCCTGGCGCAAAATAACAGGCAGCCGATTCGGTCAGTTCAGGAACGACAATGGTTTGTTTACCTATAACACCATCACAGCCAACCATCTGCTTACTGGTATGCATCCAAAGCCGGGAATGAAACCTGGGCTCGTTGATGGGGAGTTCATGCAATGGAAGCTGGTTCGGTATATTCCGAGCGATGACCTCGAGCGGCAGGCAAAAGTGCTGGGTGAGCGTTATCTCATAATCAACGGTCTGCTCTTGTCGGTATGGACTATTGTTGCATTTTCTCTGAGCCGTGCAAGGCTTTTCAAGATCGAGGCAAGTAAACAAATTCATGAGAAGGAGAGGCGAATCTGCGAGATCGTCAACAGTGCCTTTGATGCGATTATCACAATAAACGAAAGGGGTATCATAGAGACTTTCAATCCGGCGGCATGTCGGATGTTTGACTACCGGGAGAGCGATGTCATTGGCCAAAAGGTGAATATGCTAATGGCTTCTCCCGAGCGCGAATACCACGACCTGCATATTCAGAACTTTATTGAGAGTGGTGAAGGAAGGTTTGTCGGCAGACCGGGCCGGGTAACCGGCATAAAAAGAGATGGAACGAGTGTTGAGATGGAGATCTGCCTCGGTGCCAAGCAGCTAGGCGATCATTGGTTGTTCACTGCGATATGTCGGCGATATCATGAGCGGGGAGAATCTGTGTCTGCTGTATTTCAAGACCGACGCTGATTGTTCCCGCGTTTTCTGTTGATACGTGCTTTTCTCTTCGCCTTGATGTAGTTGCGAATACGCTCGGTAACCGGAAGATGACTGAGGGGACAACTTGAACTCAGGGATTGAGGAGGTTTTGGTATCTGGTCCCAGGTGTCAACGATCTGGCCGTCAGACAGCTTGATCAATCGTCCCGCTGCCTGCTTGACGTCGGGGTCGTGGGAGGAGATGAGGAACGTGGTGCCGGTTCGCTGGTTCAACTCACGCATCAGATGGATCAGGTGTCTGCCTGTCGTACTGTCGAGATTGGCTGTAGGCTCATCAGCCAGGATGAGTTTTGGATTGGAAGCCAGGGCACGAGCAACGGCTACTCGCTGCTGCTGGCCACCCGACAGCTGATCGGGTCGCCGATACCCGAGATGGCCGATCTGCACTTCGTGTAGCCAATGGTTTGCAATTTCCATACTCTCTTTTCTGCTCATGCCTTGCAGTTGGCAGACGTATGCCACGTTTTCACGGGCAGAGAAGACGCGAATGAGATTGTAAGCCTGGAAAACAAACCCGATGTTGTGCAACCGGAACTCTGTGCGTTGATCTCTGTTCATCCCAAGAATGTCTTGACCCAATACCCCGATAGTACCTTTGTCGGCGGACTCCAGCGCGCCTATGATATTCAATAGCGTGCTCTTGCCGGAACCGGAGCGTCCTGCTACCACGGCAAACTCTCCAGATTCAATGTTGAGATTGATTCCATGCAGTGCGGGAAATGGCATGGTGCCGACCCAGTAACATTTGTGCAGGTCCCGGATGGTTATTATCGATGAATCCTGATGTTTGGACATGAGTTCTCTGTATGCTGGTTCATTGAATGCGCAGTGCATGGCTCAGTGACAGGTGAGTCGCTTTCCATGCCGGATACAACCCGGCCAGCAAAGCCGCAATCAGTGTGGCGCCAAGAATTTTCAGCGCTGAACCCTGGGTCAGCTTTGGATGTATGACTGGGTCCATGTAGAAAAATTCGAAGGCATTTGCGAAATGCGTCAGATTGATCCCCGCGTCGGCAAACGAATATACCAACAAACTGCCAGCCATATACCCGAGTATCGCTCCAATGAAGATGAGCATCACGGCTTCGAGTAACAGCATGAAAAAAATCCGGGACCTGGTCGTACCAATGGCAACGATGATCCCAAGCTCTTTTTGACGTTCGTGCAGTGAGATGAGCATTGTATTGAGGATCTCTATGATCACCAGGATGATAACCACCAGCAGAATGACGAAACCATAGGCATCACTGAATTCCAGCCACTGTCTGACCATCGGGTCTAGTTCCTGCCAGGGCATGATCTCATACTTGAGTTCGGAAAGCTGTTGTGCAAAGAGGCGATAGAGTGTGTCGGTATGTTCGTGTATATCCGCACGGATGACGATATCGGTTACAGAGTTGCCCATTTGCAGCCAATGTTGAGCGCTGTTGAGAGTGATCAGGGCCAGGCTTCTGTCTATCTGCGGAGCACCGGTTTCGATAATACCCCGCAGAAAAAAGACTTCCGAAACCATCTCCCCATTCAATCGCTGTACCATCAAAATAACTCTGCCACCCAGTTCCGCCCCCAGGTTTTGCGCAATCGTGTGGCCGAGAATCAGGTCGTGGCTCATGCCGGGTCTCAACCAGTCACCCTGAGTTACGCGTTGATCCATCGAGGTTACCCATGTCTCCTGTTCCGGATCTGTCGCCATGATCTGGATTCCGGTGCTGCTGGCACCTACGGAAGCCAGGCCGGAAGTCCGAATGCGCTGGGTCCATCCAACGATTTCCGGATAGCTTTGCATTAGCCTTGAGATCTCTTCCGGATCCTCTATGCGATCATTGAGATTTTGCGTAGCCTCGAAACCTTTGGCATGGATCTGCAAGTGCCCGGTATAGCTGAGGATGAAATTGGTCTTCATTTGACTTAGCCAACCGTCGTTCAGGGCGCTGAGCAGGGTCAGCGTGGAGATGCCGAAGATCATCGTCAGCAGGGTTATGAGAGTGCGACGCCGGTTGCGAACAAGGTTGCGTGAAGCCAGCTGCAAGTGGGTGATTGGACTGAGGCGGTTAGGATCAGCCATTTCTGATCGCCTCGACCGGCTGTAACAGGCTCGCACGCCATGCGGGGTAGATGCCCGCGCAGATAGAGGCAAACAGAATCACGCCGCTGGTGATGCCCAGGTGATCGAATTTGAGATGGGGATAGACCAGCGGGTCGACATAGAATCTGGATGTGGAACCGAGCAGAATCGATAGATCGATACCGTAAAAACCTGTGATGAGCACGATCGCAAAGCCCAGTATGATGCCAAAGATGATGCCTACGATACCGATTACAACTCCTTCCACGAACAGAATGCCGGCTATCTGATACCCCGTGGTACCGATCGCCATCAAGACGCCGAACTCTCTGGTTCTCTCAAGCATGGAAATCAGCAGTGTGTTGAGTTCTCCCGCCAGTACGATAAACAACACCACACCGAGAAACAGATAGAGAAAACCGTTATGCAGTGTCACCCACTCCTTCATCACCGGGAACATCGTATACCAGGGCATTATCTCCAGCTCTTCATGCTGCAGGTATTGTTCGAGCTCCGCGACCAGGGACGGGATATTCTTTTCTTCGGTGCTGATGACAACAGTGGTTACCTGGTCCGCTAAATCCACCATTTCCTGGAGTGTTGCAAGGCTGGTGATCGCCATACCCTTATCAAGCCCCATCTCTCCGCTGGTGATAATGCCGATAAGAGTGAATGACTCAGCAACCATGGCGCCGTAGCGATCATAACCGACAATGATTACCTCATCGCCAAGTTTGACTTGCAGGTTATTGGCCGTGGTGGCTCCAAGAACAAGCGCATAGCTATCATTGGGTGTCAGGAAGCGTCCGATGCCGATTCGTTTCGCAAGTTGGGTGACCTTTGCCTCGTGTGCTGGATCCATGCCGATCAGCATCACACCCTGGGTGGTGGTATCGGATGCGGCAAGACCGAAACTCTCGAGACGCGTGCTGTAGCGGGAGACGCCGGCTTGTTGTACTGCATCGATGACGGTTTGCGGTTTCGTTATGGCCTTGTTCAACTCCGGATGTTGAAAAAAACCCCGACGATGAATCTGTATAGACCCTATGATGGCCTGTTGGAAGTTGCCCAGCATATTGCGATGCAGGCCCTCGTTGAATCCCCAGAGGAAAATCAGTGAGGCCAGACCGACCGAGATTGCGCCGATAGTCAGGAATGTGCGGCGTCGGTTGACGAGCAGATTTCTGAATGCCACAGTCAGGATGGTATTGACGACTGTTGAGCTCGAGCGTTTGTTCTGCATCACAGGGCTATATTTAGTCAAGGATGAGTCATTTTCCAACAATGCAGCAGCAGCGATTGCCGGTTATTTTTTCTTGCCAGGGGTGAAGATATCGTCCGGGAACTGGACGTTGAACTGAATCGACTGCAAGGTGATGACAGTGCGTTTCCCTGTTTGGTCGAGTGGCATCATGGTCCAGCGGGTGGGGATGAGACGCCCGTCCATCTCTTTGACCTCGTCAAATCTCATGTGTCGGTTCGCCCTTTTTTCACATTGATACTCTATTTCCAGTGGTATGCCATCGCCACGAATGCGCTGAATCAGTCGTTTCCATGTCACTTTCGCCGCCGGGGACCGGGTTGATTCGATGGTTATGATGGCCTGATCTCCCTCACCTTCACGCTTGACGATTCGGTGATTGTATTGATCGATCAGCGAGTCCGTCTCCAGCAGATCCTGGTTGTTGAAATCGGATCCCATCCAGGGATCCTGCATCATTGCCGGCGATATGTTGATCTGCCTGCGGAGTTTGGGCAGATACATGGAGAGGATGTTGTCGACCTTGAGGTAGATCGTACCCTTGGTCTTGTGAGGCGATAGTATCTCCATGCGGAAGCGGTTGTTTGTGACGTCGTCATGACTGCGGAATGACATGCTGCGTTGCCAGTCTGGCCGGATGATATCGACCTGATACTCGGCGACGGTGCCGCTTGAACGCATCAGCGCCTCGGTCTTCTTCAGTAGTTCGACGGCTTTCGGATCGGATTCGCCGGCAAGAGCTGTGCCACTGTGTAAAATCAGAATCAAGAAAGCCTGAGTTAGTACTTTCATGGAAAAACTCACTCCCGGAGTAGGAATTTCATATGATCATGATTATAAGCATTTGTTAATATAATGCCAGTCCGATGGTGTTCGATTCTTCCAACACCGCTACTCTGAAAGGCCTTTCGCGAGTGACTGTCCAGCTCTGTAAATTAGCGTTAAAAAACCCAAATTCAATAGCTTGGCAGCCAACAAGGAGTTAATGTCCCGAGTGTGAGGGTTGAGAGACCGACCTGGAACGAAAACTGGGAAAAGGGTGTCCGCTAACGACTGCTGTGGAGCCGGTTCATCGCTTTTTGCATCTCTCCCTTAACGATCTCGTCTATGGATTCGATAGCATCGTCGATGGCAGTACCGATCGCTTCCCGGTCGCTCCTGGAAGGGCGTCCAAGGACATAATTCACCACGGCATCGCGGTCATTGGGATGATCGATACCGATGCGTAAACGATGGAACTCCCTGCTGCCCAGGGCGCTCATGATGTCCCTCAAACCGTTATGTCCCGCATGTCCACCACCTCGTTTGAGACGGACCTGTCCCGGCTCCAGATCGAGTTCATCGTGGACCACAAGAATCTCCTCGGGTGGGATGCGAAAATAGTTGGCCAGGCTGGATACCGCCTGACCGCTTCTGTTCATAAAGGTTTTGGGCTTCAACAGACGTAGTTCTGTGCCGCCGATAACCAGTTTGCAGACCAGGCCGAGATGGCGCGACTCGCTGCGGAAGCTCTGGTGCCGTTGCTGGGCCAACCGGTCAACGAACCAGAACCCGGCATTGTGGCGGGTCTCTTCGTAGTCCGGTCCGGGATTTCCCAGACCGACGATGAGTTTGATGGGGTGCGTTACCACGGCTAAGTTCCGCCTGTGCACTCACTGTTGGTGAAGCAATGGCGCGGGCTTCCTGGTGTGAAGTCAGTTGCAGTGCTCGGGGGGCGGTTTCGCCCCCCTCGAAAGCGACTATTCCGTAGGCTCTCCACTACCCTCTTCAGCGCCTTCTTCGCCCATTGGGGCTTCGGTGGTGTGGGCGGTATGAATGGTGAGAACGATCGGGTCCTCATTACCCTCATGGGTAACCAGCTCGACGCCTTCGGGCAGCTTCACTTCAGTGGCGTGCAGGATAACGCCCATCTCCAGGCTGGCCATATCCACCTCGATGTACTCCGGCAGATCCTTGGGCAGGCAGGTGATCTCCATGTCGCTCATGACATGGCTTGCCTGTCCACCCGCCTTGATACCGGGGCAGATCGACTCATTGGTAAAGTGTATCGGTACGTGTAGGCGGATCTTCTCGTCGGCCTGTACGCGTTGAAAATCCACATGCAGAATGAACGGTTTGGCGGGGTGGCGCTGCAGATCCTTGAGCACCACGGTCTCCTTTTTGCCATCGACCTTCAAGTTCAACAGGTTGGCATAGAAGCCCTCATTCTCCAGCGAATGGATCAGTTCATTGTGGGGCACACTGATCATGGTCGGTTCTTTATGGGCTCCGTAGACGATGCCCGGAACCAGACCGGAACGACGCAGGCGGCGGCTCGCACCTTTCCCTGAATCGTTCCGCGATTGAGCGTTAACTTCAAAATTGGCAGACATTACAGACTCCGTTATCTGTTGGTTTCTCGACTGGGATGTGCAGCTCCGCGACCAAAGCGGCACTGTTTTGCTGTATGACAGCGGACGCGGGATTCTACCAGGATTGGCTTTTTTTTCCACTCCCTTTTTTTAGAATCCCCCCGAATTGGTGTCGGTTATGGTCAAGACGCTTGCGCTTAGCACAAGCACCGTAAGGGTCTCGCCAGACCCGGGGATGGCTTAAAGGGCGGTTGCGATCAATCGATGAACAGAGAGCTGACAGACTCCTCGTTCGATATGCGGCGCATGGTCTCCGCAAGCAGTTCGGCAATGCTCACCTGCCGAATGGGCGAACACAGCTTGGCTTCCTCGGACAGGGGTATCGTATTGGTTACCACCAACTCGTCGAGTTGGGAGTTGCTGAGGTTGGTGACTGCAGGTCCGGAGAGTACCGGGTGTGTACAATAAGCCACCACTTTAGCGGCGCCATGCTCTTTGAGGGCGGTAGCGGCCTGGCACAGGGTGCCGGCGGTGTCGACCAGGTCGTCGATCAGGATACAGCTGCGTCCCTCCACATTTCCGATGATGTTCATCACCTTGGCTTCGTTGGGCCGGGGGCGGCGCTTGTCGATGATCGCCAACTCCGCGTCATCCAGCCGTTTGGCCAAAGCGCGCGCCCTGACCACGCCGCCGACATCTGGGGAGACGACTACGATATCAGGATGCTTCTGGCGCCACACGTCTCCCAGCAGTATCGGCGAGGCATATACATTATCCACCGGGATATCGAAGAACCCCTGGATCTGGTCTGCATGGAGGTCCACGGTCAGGACCCGGTCAGCGCCTGCTGCACCTATCATCTTGGCTGCCAGACGGGCTGTGATCGGCACCCGGGCGGAGCGTGGCCGCCGGTCCTGTCGCGCGTAGCCGAAGTAGGGGATGACCGCAGTGATGCGCTTCACCGAAGACCAGCGCATGGCATCGATCATCACCAGCAGTTCCATCAGATTTTCATTGGTAGGGGCCGAGGTTGGTTGGACGATGAAGACGTCGCGACCCCGCACATTCTCATGGATTTCAGCCATGACTTCGCCATCACTGAAACGCCCGACTTGCATTTTGCCGAGTGGGATATTGAGATGGGCTGCAATTTCAGCACTCAGCTCCGGATTGGCGTTTCCGGAAAAGACCATCATGGCAGAGGCAGACACGGTTTTGATCCCCTATATCAAACTGAGGTTTGCAACGAAATGGCTGGGGCGGCAGGATTCGAACCTACGAATGCTGGGATCAAAACCCAGTGCCTTACCGCTTGGCGACGCCCCAAATTAGCTCTATTCGGGTTGGAGTAGCTCCAAGAGCGGGGAACGGTTAGCCCCGCGTGCCACAAAACCATTCAGATCCGACGGCTTCTGATGAAACAGATCATAAGCCGACTGCTGGTCAGCAAAGGCGGCGAATACACAGGCGCCGGTGCCGGTCAGCCGGGCATCAGCGAACTGGTTCAGCCAATCCAATGCTTGCGCCACTTCCGGGTGGCGTCCGCGTACAACGGACAGACAATCATTTCGATGGTCGCCCTGTAGAAAGGCGCGTATTGTGATCCGGGGGGAGTGGCGTGTCCAATCAGCCTGGTTGAAAATCTCAGCGGTGGAGACATGGCATGCGGGTTGCAGCACGAGATACCAATTCTCAGGTATATCGATATCGCTCAGTTCCTCTCCGATGCCTTCGGCCCATGCTGCGCGGCCATGAATGAACACCGGTACATCCGCACCCAGGTTCAAAGCTATCTGTTTCAGCTCCGACTCGGTGAGCGAGAGATCCCACAATCGGTTGAGTGCCACCAGCGTTGTTGCCGCATCGGAGCTTCCCCCGCCAAGTCCGCCACCGAGGGGGAGACGCTTTTCGAGGGAGATTTCAGCGCCCAGTGCTGTTGCGCTGGCCGCCTGCAGGGCCCGGGCCGCGCGGTAGCAGAGGTCCTGCTGCGGCGACAGGCCATTCAGACGGTGGTGCAGCACGATCCGGCCGTCATTGCGCCGTTTGAAGTGTAATCGGTCATGGATGTCGAGGAACTGAAAGACGGTCTGCAGTCGATGGTAGCCGTCACCGCGCCTGCCCAGGATGCGTAACATCAAATTCAATTTTGCCGGAGCCGGAAAGCTGAGGCTCTGGCCTGAAATATCCCAAACCTGCATCGGCGGATTCAGTTCTTGACGCCAAAGCGCTCCATGACAGGCGCGATATACCGGTTGTCGGGATTACGCTCATTGGCCTCTTTCCATACCTCGATGGCGCGTTGCCGCTGCCCCATATGCCATAGCACCTCCCCTAAATGAGATGCGATCTCGGCATCCGGACTGATGGCGGCAGCCTTGTTGAGATACTCCAGGGCAGATTCGAGATTTCCCATCCGGTACTCGACCCAACCCATGCTATCGAGTATGGCCGGGCTATCGGGGTTCAACGCAAGGGCCTGTTCTATATAGTCTTTCGCCTCGACTAAACGGTCGGTCTGATCGGCGAGGGTATAGCCGAGCGCATTCAGTGCGTCGGCGTGTTTGGGTTGAGTGTCGAGGATTTTACGCAGGTCGTTCTCCATAATATCGACGCGTTTCAGGTCGGCGGCGTTCAGGCCGCGTGCATAGAGCAGGTCGGTGTTGTCAGCATAGATTTCCAGGGCTTTTGTATAGACCTGGTGCGCGGTTTGGAAATCCTCTGCTTTGCGCAGCAGTTCGGCTTCGATGATATAGAATTTCACCGCGTGCGCGCTTTGTGTGATACGTAGTCGTTGCAGCGTTTCACGTGCCTGATCCAGGTTGCCCTGTTCGGCCAGGATCTTTGCAATGCGTATCTGTGCGTCGATCAGGTTTTTCCCTTCCACCCGGCTGTACCAGTCCAATGCCTTCTCGGGTTCCTCCTGCTCCTCGGCGATCATGCCCAGGTAGTAGCTCGCCTGATTGCGTTTCTGGTGCTTGTCGACAAGTCTTTTCAGATACTCTTTTGCGTCTTCGAAATGCTCAAGCTGCAGATTGATGATCCCGATGGAGAAGGTGATATCCCCGTCGTCCTGATGCTGTTCATACAGGCGCTCGTAGACGGTCAGGGCCTTTTCCGGTTCATTCATCTCGAGCAACAGTCTGGCGTAGGCTTTGCCCAACTGGATATTTTCCGGCTTCTCCTCATATGCCTGCTGAATGAATTTCAGTCCCTCCTCCTTTTGCTCCCTGTTGATGAGGATTTGTGTCTTGAGAACAAGGCTCTGATTGGAGGTTTGGTCGAGGGAGAGGGATTGGTTGGCATATTGCAGTGCGAGGTCGAACTGCTTGGCGTGGTTGGCGGTCAGGGCCAGGGCATAGAACGCCTTCGGATCCTGGCTCTCGTCCTTGACCAGCTGTTGCATAATAAACAACGCTTGATCGGGTTCGCCGGATTTTTCGGCGATTGCGGCAGCTTGAATATAGCCGGATTTTCCTTCGCTGTTGGCGATATCAATCACCTGCTGCAGATGTTCAATCCCATGACCCAGGTCGTTCTTGCGCAGGTAGAGAACTGCTGCAATCTGGTGAGCCTTGAGGGACTGTGGCGATATTTCAACCCAAAGGTTTGCTGCCGTGAGTGCGGCATCCGGCATGTTCGCCTGAAGACCCAGCCCGGTAGCCCGTTCTGCGGCGCTCCCGTCTCGAGACTCCTTGGCCGCCTGCAGCGCATGTTCGAAGGCGAGTCTGCTTTGGCCGCGCTGGGCGGCGATCTCGCCGGTCAGCGTATTAAAGATCAGGTCTCCGCTGAGCCCCTCTGTGGTTTGCGCCTGTTGGGGTTGATATCCGGTTGGTTCAGGTGTGTGTGTGGTGGCCGACTTGTCCGCCGGATTACTGGCGCAGGCGGATAGCAACAGGCTCGATATGATATACAGGTGCTTAATTGGCTGATTGATGTGCATAATTCAGTAGTAATAAAGGTAATTCATGCCGACTGCAAGTGTTGATTCACGCGCGTGGCGCTAGGGTTTCGTGCTCTCATGGATAGCATGCTCCTCGCTGATTCTACAACTTCGGGCGTCAGGCCTGATTGTCCGTCATCAGTATCGATATGACCATCGTTCTGTGATCATTCATCGACTCATATTCCGACTAAGGTAGTAGACAGAAAAATGTTTGGAATGTTGTATTGACTTTGAGCGGTCTAAGCGTCAGAATGCCCGGCTCTCGCTTGGAGGGGTTCCCGAGTGGCCAAAGGGGGCAGACTGTAAATCTGCTGGCTCCGCCTTCGGAGGTTCGAATCCTCCCCCCTCCACCAGGTAATGTCGGGAAAGGGACTGGATAGGTCCCATCTGCCGACCGGTCCTCCACGCTAGCCAACGAGGGAGGATACGAACCGATAAGAGGTTCGACGAAGGCGCCGAAAGCGACTTCGGTAGATTTAGGATTAAGCGGTTGTGGTGAGCGAAGCGTCGCTTGGCTGCGCGGGTGTAGTTCAATGGTAGAACTTCAGCCTTCCAAGCTGAATACGTGGGTTCGATTCCCATCACCCGCTCCAATGATTGATCCTGCGCCTGTCTGCGCAGGTAGCGGCAGCGCTGTGGTTGCAGCGCTGCCGTTCGTTGTGATCCCGACGGGTTTGCTCCCGGGGGTGGCAAGGGATTGTGAGGTGAATTTTGCCCAGATAGCTCAGTTGGTAGAGCACACCCTTGGTAAGGGTGAGGTCGGCAGTTCAAATCTGCTTCTGGGCTCCATTTGACGACGGCGTGCGGAAGCGCGCGAATTTATCTTTATATACAATAGAGAACCTGGAGAGCACTCATGTCCAAGGAAAAATTCGAACGCAAAAAGCCGCATGTCAATGTGGGCACGATTGGTCACGTAGACCACGGCAAGACCACGCTGACGGCGGCCATCACCACGGTACAAGCGGCCAAGTTCGGCGGCGAGCAACGTGCCTTTG
>JBNKLI010000119.1:0-35441 GCA_050292275.1 Candidatus Thiodiazotropha sp. | reverse complement strand
ATATCCCTTTACAGCCGGAAAAGCTCTCCCGGCCATTCAATCGCCTACACTATTCCAACAAAAAAACCGATCCGAACCTACCCCACTACAACCAGCTGTTCGATGCTCTCTATGCGCTTAATCTCAGTGAACTGCGACGTCGCATCCGCTCTCTGCAACACTCGAACTGATTTACAGCCGAACACGCGCTAGTATGACAGTTGGGTAACTACTCACCCACTGGTTGAAATATCCCGCGCTGGTTGCCGTACAGGGGATGTATTGCGTCTACTCGATCATACAACTTAAAGTAACTAGTGGTAAAATAATCCAGCACATCAATCTAAAAGGAGGTAGATTTGAATACTCAAAAACGTAATGTCTGTTCCTTTTGCAGAAAACAGGAAACCGACACCCGCAGGATGATAGTCGGACCTGAGATAAAAGCCGTAATCTGTGAAGATTGCATTACATTCAGCAAAACACTTCTTCGTGAGCAACCCCCAATAAGAAAGGTCGATGGCACATGTTCCTTCTGTGGCAAGTCATCAACTCAAATAGAGAGGCTGGTGTTCGGACCAGGGACCAGCATTTGCAATAGCTGTATCACCCAGGCCCATCGGGAATTGGATAGCGGTGACTCGACTGATGCACCAGTATAGGCTGCACTCGGCTTAATCATATTGCCCGCCGAAGTGAGCAGAACCAATCCATCAGGAGGAGTTGACAATGAAGTCGATAAAATTGATATATATCTATTTAATTGTAGTATTGTTTTCTGTTGTATCATCCGCATACTCGGAAGACACCATTCAAACATTTAAGATCCAAAAAGGAGTTGTCACTATCACTCCTGGGTTTTGTCCACCTAATTCATGCCCTAAAACCACTGCCACGTTAAGCGGTACATTTAGCGCGGTGCTCGCCGGCGACAAAATAGCACTCGCTAATGTATCCATCAGCACTGTTCCAGAAACCGGATTCATTTTACCCCAAGCACCGAACGAAAACAGTGGCGGCACTGTGCGTAGCGCAACTTTCAGCTTTGACGGCATACGGCTCGTTATGAGCGGCATCGTCGATTCACGTGCGTTCGACGGCCCCCTGTATGAATATGAATTTGCAGCACAAGTCAGCAATGCATTGGGGTTCGATGCAAAGGGTTACTACACCGCGCGGCGGGATTTTCGCAAATGCATCTCACCGCTCTGTGGCGGAATTTTCGTGAAATCGGTAAACAAACGTTTTACAAAATGCGCCGATGGTACTTTACAAAATGAATGTTATGTCGCCTCCGCGAATTGGGAGGAACTCGGATTCGATCCATTCAATACCGAAGCAGATATTTTTATCTCCACGCCGATACTGTTAAAAGGAAAACTGATCCCGTACATCTACGGCGGTTTCGGCAACCTTGGTGAGTTCGTTGGCGCCGAAGCATACAGGCCAGCAACGAATAATCCAGCGGAAGGCATCTTCGCCGCTTTGCAAAACAATAGCATCGTCTGTATAACCACGCCCTGCTTTTCCATCGATGAGTACATATTGAACACAAGAAAAGTCAAGGTGATTTCGAGCTTTGACCTCAATCCCGTGGGTGCGAGTGACGAAGATTTGAGTATTGCTTATTCACTCTTTTCAAACAATTCACCACTAATCGTTACCGGGCACAACGAAAAGTTACAGGAACTGCATGGTATCGGGATCTCTTTTATCGCGAATCAACTCTATCTACCCATCCGGCCAAGCATACAACCATGCGGTAATGAATATTCTCCGGTGAATAGTAAGTGCACAACTGAATAATACCAGTTGCAAATGACACAGGGACGTGGACTTCAAGCTCTCAGGGATGGGAGCGTGTTTCCGATACCTCAATGGAACTCGGCGCGGGATGCTACCGCCAGGGGGTGAACCGATACTCAAAGGCTAGAGCTTTTGCAAGTAACGATCGGCTCGCGGCAGGTAGTAATTGTCGTAGTCGAGAGAGAGCACAAGGTGGCGTGCGCGGCCAACGATTTCGCTGCGCGGCACGAAACCGATCACCCGTGAATCGGCGCTGTTGTTGCGATTATCGCCCAACACGAGGTAATGATCGGAGGGCACTTTTATCTGCCTGAAGCTGGATAACCGGGTATCGCTCCCTATCCATCTCACCCGGTGTTCGACGCCCAGCAGATGTTCGATCCTGTCACTCGTCGCTAAGGTGGCGGGATCACCGCTGTAGGTAAGCCTTTGTCCATTGATCCAAAGATGATTGTCGCGCATCGCCACCACATCCCCCGGCAGACCGATGACCCGTTTCACCAGACGCTTGCCGGCTGCCTCCGAGTCGAAGATGACGATGTCGCCTCTGGCCGGATCGGCCAATTTCAGCAGCGATATATGGGTCAAGGGGAGGCGCAGATCGTAGGCTATTTTGTTCACCAGGATGCGATCGCCCTCCAGGATGGTCGGTTTCATCGATCCGGTGGGGACCGTATTCCAATCGGCAACGACGCTGCGGAATATCACCATCAGGCAGACGAAGAGTATAAAGGACCTATTCTCTTTCCAGAGTGAGTGGATTCGTTGCTTCACGGTCATCTCCGATAGATATTTCCCTACATACGACCATGAATGCCGGCTTGAGTTCATGTCGGCCTTGCCTGCTGCCGCACCTCAGTATCTGCCGCTTGTCCGCGTAAGCCATGGGGTATGATGGTTGTGGAATATTCACGCAAATACGCCACCGGTCTCATATAAAATATAGATAAGGGAGGCAGAAACTATCCATGGTGTATTGCCCTATACTGGTGGATAGCGGGATTGAGCAGAGGCAGCCGCCCCAAGGAGGTGTATCATCGCAAACATCTTCATATCTTACCGACGCGAAGACAGTGCGGACGTCACCGGCAGAATCCATGACCGTCTTACCGAGCATTTCGGGGATTCGGCAGTGTTCATGGATGTCGACGATATACCCCTGGGCGTAGACTTTACCAAGTATATCGATGAGAAGGTCGGTATGTGTGAGGTGCTGCTGGCTGTCGTCGGGCGTGACTGGCTCTCGGTCACGGATGAAGACGGCGTTCGACGTCTGGACAAACCGGGTGACTTCGTTCGGCTCGAGCTGGAGTCCGCGCTGCGGCGAAATATTCCGGTGGTCCCCCTGCTGGTGCGGCGCGCATCCATGCCCAAGGCGAAGGATCTGCCTGAGAGCATCCGTGAGTTTTCCAGGAGAAACGGTATGCCGGTAAGGGCAGACCCGGACTTTCGCACGGATTGCGACCGCCTGATCGAGGGACTTGAGAGGGACAGAACGGGTAAAAGGCCCATCATTTCGAGCCACAAAGAGTCAGTAGCGACGAAGCCCAAACCCAAACGCAAACATAAGGCGCTCCTGCTGGGGGTTGCAGGCATTGCCGTCATCAGCGCCCTCACAGGTTTTTTCATATGGTACTCGGGACGCCTGGGAGCGGCACCAGGCATTGTCAGTTTTCTAGCCAATCCCGACACTATCCAACAGGGGGCTGCGACAACTTTGAGCTGGCGGACGAAGAACGCCAGGAAAGTGAGTATCCAACCCGATATCGGCACTGTTGCAACCTCCGGCACCAGGCGTATATCACCCACACGAGACACCGCATATACCCTGGTCGCGAGCGGCTCCGGCAATAGATCGGTGAAGCGCAGGCTTTCCATTAAAGTCATTCAATCACAGCCTGTAGCCGTCATTCCAAGATCGAGACTCTCAGTCACGGACAACACGCTCGAGTTGGGAAAATCCACGACCCTCAGCTGGCGAACCAGAGGTGCCACTGAAGTCGAGATCCAACCCGATATCGGCCGTGTTGAAGAAAACGGATCCGTCAAAATCGCTCCAAGGCGCACTACGACTTACACACTAACAGCAAAAAGCCCCGCGGGAACAGCAACATCGACCACCCTGGTCAAGGTCGAAAATCCAGTATCCAGCACCAATCGAACCATTCTCATCCAGCCAGCGTTAAGATTGACCCGGTAAGCGGGTGGTACGAATTCTTGCTTATGATTCTCAGTCCGCAAATGAACGCGAATAAACACAAATTGTAACTACACTGCCCCTGTATGAAGAAACACCCGAACTGAGCGCTGGGTGTCGTACAGGCATCAGAAACTGTTGTCCGCAGGGACGCGGACATCAAGCGCCCAGGGATGGGTTCACAGCGTGTTTCTGATGCCTGTGCGGCACCCGGTGCGGGATGTTGCTACCTGGGGTGAGTCAGTACTATGGTTTTTGCTACTTATATAACGAAGGGATACACCATGGGTAAACCCTCGCGACTTTTGCGACACCCTCCTGAGGGACAAGGATCAGCTACGACTCCAAATCGGATACACAAATGCTACATTCGCGTTCATTTGCGGACTCATAGATCTCTTCTGGATCTATATTTGTAAGTAGGAAAGGAGGAGACAGACATGTCCATCAGTCGATTTCTCTACCTGCTGCTAATCGCCTTGATTCTCTTCTGTATCGATGCAGTCGCCAACGTGGACCAGAACGACTACGACGCCGCCCGCCAAAGGATGGTGAGACTGATCGAGCAGGATGTGCGTGACACCAGCAGCTATCTCGATAAAAAGCAGCTCGACTCCCGGATCATGAAAGTGCTGGCTGAGGTACCGCGCCATGAGTTCGTACCCGTGGAGATTCGCGACCGGGCCTATGAAAACCGGCCCCAGCCGATAGGGTTTGGCCAGACCATCTCACAACCCTACATCGTAGCCATCATGACCGACCTGATCGCTCCCAGGGCCGGGCATAAGGCACTGGAGATCGGCACCGGCTCAGGTTACCAGGCCGCCGTGCTCTCACCTCTGGTCGATAAGGTCTACACCATGGAGATCGTGGAACCACTGGGGACACAGGCAATGGAGCGGCTGAAACGCCTTGGCTACGACAACATCGAGGTCTCCATCGCCGATGGCTATTACGGTTGGCAGGAACACGCACCCTTCGACATCATTATCGTCACCGCCGCCGCCAGTCACATCCCCCCTCCCCTGATCAAGCAACTGAAACCGGGAGGGAAAATGATTATTCCCGTGGGCAGTCGATTCATGACACAGCAGCTGCTGCTGATAGAAAAAGATGCGGATGAGCAGACGACCGTACGCCAGATTCTGCCGGTCAGGTTCGTGCCGCTTACAGGAGAACACTAAACTAAAAATCATGAATCATGAATCGTCCACCCTATATATCGGTCGCCATCCTCTCGGCATCCGCGCTTGGTTACGAGATCCTGCTGATGCGCCTCTTCTCGATCATACAATGGCACCACTTCGCCTACATGATCATCGCCCTGGCGTTGCTGGGCTACGGTATCAGCGGCAGCCTGCTCTCATCCGTCCAGCCCAGGATCGCCCGCCACTACAGATGGCTGTTTCCACTCTCGCTGCTGCTCTTCGCCATCACAAGTCTCGGGGCATACCTGATCGCGCAGTCTATCGGTTTCAACAGCGAGGAACTGTTCTGGGATTTTCGCCAGACCCTCAACCTGGCGATCATCTGCCTGCTGCTGACACTGCCGTTCTTCTTCACCGCCAGCGCCGTCTGCATGACCTTCATGAGCTACAGCGAGCGAGAGATCTCCAGCATCTACGCGGTGGATCTGACAGGCGCGGGCATAGGGGCGCTGGGCATCGTAGTCGTGATGTTCCTACTGATGCCGGAACGCATCCTGGTCGCGGTCAGCCTCGGCGGCCTGGCTGCTACAGCCATAGCGACATGGGAGCTTGAGCTCGCAGCCAGATCCCGGCTCAGCATCGGGCTCCTGCTGATCGCGGTGGTGCTCGCCATCGGCGCCCCCCGGATCACACTCAACTTCTCCCCCTACAAGGGATTGATGCAGACACTGCAGATCAAAGGCACGCGTATAGTCGACCAATACTCGAGTCCCCTGGGCTACCTTAGCCTTGTCGCCAGTGACGAGATGCCGCTGCGCCACGCGCCCGGACTGAGCCTGATCAATCCACGGGAACCGCCACCGCAGCTCGGGCTGTTCAGCGACGGTGACAACATCTCCGCCATCACCCGCTTCGACGGCGACCCCGGGCCCCTCGGCTACCTCGACCGGACAACCTCGGCGCTGCCCTACCACCTGCGCAAGCCGGACAAGTTGCTGGTGATCGGCAGCGGCACCGGCTCCGACCTGCTGCTGGCACGCTACCACCAGGTGGAATCGGTGGATGCCCTGGAACTCAACTCTCAGCTGGTCGGGTTGCTGAGGGGCGAATACAAGGCGTTCGCCGGTGAAATCTATGACAATCCCCAAACCAGGGTGCACATCGCCGAGGCACGGGACTTCCTGGGCCAGACCGGGAGCAAGTATGATCTGATCCAGATCGCCCTGGTCGATGCGGCCAGCGCTTCCTCATCAGGTCTCTATGCGTTGAATGAAAGCTATCTCTACACCCGGGAGGCGATAACGCTCTACCTCTCGCACCTCGCGCCGGACGGCTATCTCGCCATCACCCGCTGGATCAAGGTCCCCCCCAGGGATGTTCTCAAACTCTTCCTCACCGCGCATCAGGCGATGGAGTCCCTGGGGCTGGACGACCTGGAACAGCGCCTGCTGCTGATTCGAAACTGGCAGACCGCCACCCTGCTGGTGAAGAACGGGAGATTCACCCCGCGGGAACTCGACCAGGCCGACGCCTTTTGCCGGACAAGGCTCTTCGACACCGCCTACAGCCATCGCCTCACAGAAGAACAGGCAAACCGCTACAACCGGCTGCGCGAACCCTATTTCTATCGGGCCGGCAAGCAGATCGTCTCCGGGGAGCAGGAGCAGGATCAGCTCCTGACGAGCTATAAATTCGATCTCCAGCCCGCCTCGGACGACAGACCCTATTTCCACCACTTCTTCAAATGGGCGAGCTTTTTCGAGGCATTGAAGCTGAGACACCAGGGCGGCATGCCGCTGATCGAGTGGGGCTACATCATCCTTATCCTCACCCTGGTGATCACCGCGCTGCTGAGCGCTCTGCTCATACTACTGCCCCTGGGCATCGTCTTGCGTGGAAAGGGGCGCGGTACGGGGACAGCAGGCGGCGGGGTCAGCCGCTGGCGCGTCTTCTACTATTTCTTCGGCATCGGCGTGGCGTTCCTTTTCATCGAGATCGCCAGCATACAGAAATTCATTCTTTTCCTGCACCACCCCATCTATGCCATATCGATCTCCCTGGCCGGGTTCCTGCTGTTCGCGGGCCTGGGCAGCTTTGTCAGCGAACGCCTGGCGCAAAAAAGGTCATACTATCGAATCACGGTCCTGGCGGTCTGCGTCATCGCCACCCTGAGCATCGCCTATCTGTTCCTGATGGAACCCTTGTTCGAGCAGCTGGGCCATCTCGGCATGGGCTACAAGTTCGCAATCTCCTCGCTGCTGATCGCGCCCCTAGCATTCTTCATGGGGATGCCTTTACCGATGGCCGTCTGCGCACTGAAAAAGCATGCCTCGAACCTGATCCCATGGGCATGGGGTATCAACGGCTATGCCTCGGTGATCAGCGCCGGCGCCGCCACCCTGATCGCCATCGATCTCGGCTTTACGGCAGTTATCCTTATCGCAACCCTGCTCTATCTCTCGATATTGGTCACCTTTCCGATTTCGATCCACGATAAGAAAAACCATGATTAAGAGTCTGCTATTGAAATTGACTGATAACCCAATGAAAAGCAGTATGAAATTTAGTTGAACAGGGAGGTTGTTCATTTCTTGTCCCAACCTCCCACATGTAGATAGCAGGCGGATTTCACACACAATAACCTAAATAGGTGGAATATGAGGCAAGTTGCCTGTTATTTAAAATGTGTATCTCAGGCCTCAGCTAAACCGAGATGTTTGACGAAGGGCTTGAAGTCTTTATCTGAAAATAGAAGAGGGAGTTTCTGCTCTATGCAAAATGTCGCTATAATTACATCTGCAGTCTTTCGTACGGTAATGCCCTTTTTGCGTAGCGCTCTAAAGTTCTCAGCACTCTTTATAGCCATTTGCATACCGAGCATATCGAAAATAGTTACGTCATCAAAAACTCTGCGTGCTACCTTGTAGTCTTTGTCATGCCTAAAGCCCTGAAGTACCTCAGTCAGAATCAAATCACCAATGGCTACGGGCTTCATTCCAAGAGTGCGGTCGAGTTTCTCTGCCTGGGAGGTGTCGGCTCCGGAGAAATAATCAATCCATACGCTGGAGTCCACTACGATCATGAGTTGGTTCTCATATCATCAAGGTCGCCGGTCCATCGTAATTTGCCACGAAGTTTCTTAATATTTTCCTGTTTGTTTAGTCTAATCAATGTCTTAAGCCCAAGCTCAACCGCATCTTTCTTGGTCTTCAGGCCAGTGGCTTTCAAAACGTCATCCATTAATTTGTCGTCTATCTCAATATTGGTTCGCATATCTAGGCTCGCTATGTACAATCTACGAATGTGTACCAGGAATCTATCATATACACATAACAAGTCAAGCAAGCAGACGCCTATTCAGCGCCGGGAACACTCGGTCTTTTATGGCAAACGTTATGCACAAGCGAGTTTCTTCTGGCTCGGTACGTTTAGAATCGGGATTCAGGTACGGCAGGAATGAATGATGAAAAATCCATATGCGGCACCAAAATCAAAAACCGAGGTAGCTAGTGGTTTATCATTTGAGTTTGAGTTGAGAAATAGAAAGATTATTGCATCCGGTTCATATTTGAGCGGGGTAGAGAAAGTCTTCGTTGAAGGCGTACCAGTGTCGAGAAAAAGAAATTTCAACCGGAGAAGTAAGCATTTCGTAGAAATCGAAGGAATCAACCATATAATTGAATTTCGTGTAAAATCAATATTCACAGCCAATATAGAATGTGTAGTCTATGAGAATAATTATCTTGTAGCGCATTATAAACTTAAGCGATCTATAAATATTTTGGTGTTGGCTGCTTACGCAATGTTTGTCATGGCGATTGGTTTACTCGGTTATTTAAAGAAAAAACTGAATTTACCAAATGAGATTGACTATTTCGTGATTGGTTCGATTCCGTTCGCCATTGCGTTTGTAATTCAAGGGTTCAGATATAAAACCGTGAAGATAGATAATGCACATAACAATTAGCAGAGAAAGGCGCGAAAGAAATGGATAACTCAACACAGAAAATTGCACTATTCATCGATGCAGACAATGCTCCGGCGAGCAAGTTTGAAGATGTCCTGAGTGAAGTTGCCAAATATGGCGTCGTAACAATACGAAAGGCATATGGCAACTGGAAAAAGCCCTCCATAAAGGCCTGGGAAGAGCTTTTGCATGAATATGCCATTCAGCCGATACAGCAATACGATCTCTCAAAAGGCAAAAATGCATCAGATATTGCCCTTGTTATTGATGCAATGGATGTAATGTATACAAAGAACATAGACGTAATGTGCTTTGTGTCATCTGACTGCGATTTCACGCCGTTGGTCACTCGCGCATTAGCGGAAGGCAAAGTAGTCCTGGGGTTTGGCGAACGAAAAACACCCTCGCCCTTCGTTAACGCATGTTCCAAGTTTTTGTTTTTGGATCAGGAACCTGATAACAGCGATACAACCCAAACGAAATCAAAAAACATAAAGTCCGATACGAAGCTGATTAATTTGCTTCGTCAAGCCATTGATGCAACCGAAGAAGAGAATGGCTGGGCGGCGCTAGGGCCTGTTGGTGCGCATATATCAAACAAGACTTCATTTGACACCAGAAACCATGGTTACAAAAACCTGAGCAGTCTCATTAAAGCAATAGATTTGTTTGAACTGAAACGTGGTCCAGGTAATTCCTATCTGGTAAAAGATGTACGAAAGAATAAATCAACATAGCATGTTGAGCCAGTGGGTTACAAAACCCGCCATTTCACTCTAGCCCGGCCACCCCTGCTGGCAGTAATACAAGCCATTTAGCTACTGAGGAAATCATGACAATTTGGCATAGGATAGTTGTAATTTCATTGATTTGCGTCTCATGCGTAGGCTGTGATCAATCTACAAAATCAATGGCCTCTCAATATCTTCCTAAAAGTGGAATGGATAGCTATCTTTATGATCTTGTGCGACTTGGATATACAGAGAATATTGGCGCCTTCCTTGGAATGGGAAGCTATCTACCCGAACAACATCGTTTTATAATATTTACTGTAATCGCAGGGGTTTTTCTGTCTGCCCTTTTGCTCTACCTTGTTTTCAGCAAAAGATTGAGTATCCTGTCTTTAGTTGCTTTATCCTTAGTATTTGCCGGAGGCATCAGCAATTTCTTCGATCGCGCAACAAATAATGGAGCGGTTGTAGATTTTCTGAATATTGGGCTTGGCTCTGTTAGAACGGGTATATTCAATGTTGCGGATATGGCGATTTTGTTTGGTTGCATACTGTTTATCTCAGCTCAAAAAACGCAGCATAAACATCATGACTTATAGCGAATCGTTCTTTCCGTAGCGTGACCAGCTGAATTCAACCATGATGAGCTAAAAAAGTGATGAATGGATTTCAATTATCGGAAGGTAATAACTCAGATAGAGAATGGCTCTATGCCCTGTATAAAAAAGCTATGTTTTCTTGTATTGAAGCAACCTGGGGTTGGGACGAGAGTTTTCAAGCCGATGGCTTCATCAATCAAATAGGAAACCAGTATGATAAAAGTTTCTGTAAGTATTGATGTCTCAAGCTTGAAGCTGGCTGAGGCATTTTATATTGAAGCTCTCGGTTGTAAAAAACTAAGAGACCAGGGTAAAGGCATGTCGGTGATTTCGACTGAGAATTGCGATATATATCTGCAAGAAAAAGAGGCCGGATCAAAACCAATTCCAACCGAAGCGGTTAAGCGTGATTACAGCCGCCATTGGACACCTGTTCATTTGGACTTTCTAACCGAGAATGTAGATGAGGTCGTTAAAAAAGTAGTCCAATTTGGCGGTAAGCATGAAGGCGGAGAGAGTGGAGAATGGGGTTCTATTGCATATTGTGCAGACCCATTCGGCAACGGATTTTGTATAATCAATGAATAGAACACATAACAATGAAAGTCGACAGGAACAAAAGACCGAGGCCATTAAACAATGGATGAACAACTGAGGCACTATGGAAACAAGCTTGCATTCGAGACGGATTCCTGGGATTTGAATGTTGCCTTGGAGTCTGGGAACAATATCACCATTATTGATGCCAGATCACCCAAAGCATATCAAGTGGAACACATTCCGGGGGCAATCAATATCCCCCCACCGAAAAATGAGCGAGAAAACAACCAAAGATCTTAAGGAACCTCTGATTAATTCTCTTTCGTCATCCCGGCGCATGCCAGGATCCAGAAACATCAAGCATATGGATTCCGGCATGCGCCGGAATGACGAATTAATCAGAGGTTCCTTGATCAAAAGTCACTGGTCGACACCTACTGCGATGGAATCGGTTGGAATGCTTCGTTTGAATCAGTCAGAATGTATACCAGTGAGTTTCCCGATACGAATTTAAATCATCCCTCTGGTGGGACCTCGTTTGAAATCGGATGAGCGAGGTCTGGCGGAAAATTCTATATTGTAAAATCACGATGCGCATTACTCTGCTAAGACATGGAAAACCAGCCTTTGAGCTCAAGGGGAGTGCTGCTGCCAAAGATCTGAAAGAAATAGCCAGATCATACGATTTGTCAGGAATCGTAGGTACGCCTCCCAAAGAAACAGTTACCGCCATCAAGGGGAATCACTTGGTCGTGTGTAGCCATCTGACGCGCTCAATAGAATCAGCAAAGGCTCTGGGCTATTACGAAGCACTATTGGAAGAGCCGCTTTTTCGTGAAACAGCCATTCCTCATTTCAACAGTGGCTCTATAAAGTTGCCAATCAGTGTCTGGGTGGTTATTTTAAGAATTCTCTGGTTGTTTGGCTTTTCAAAAAACGGAGAATCTCTGGCAGATACCAGGCAGCGCGCAAGGCGAGGGGCTCAAGAACTCATTCTTTTGGCGGAGGAACATCAAACTGTTTTGCTAGTGGGTCATGGCTTTATGAATCTTTTAATAGCCAAAGAGTTGAAGAAGGCCGGCTGGCTTGGCCCGGCGAAGCCGGGCAACGGCTTTTGGGAGTATGGAGTTTATGAGCAAGCGACAACATAACAGGCCGGTAGAACCGATGTCGGCGCAGTCGCTCAGCCTCGATTGAGCCTGGTCGTCATCTCATAAAAGAGACTTCATCCAAAATGTCATGGGCTTGGGCGATTCACTCTCCTCCCCCAGCTCTTTCCAACTGAATTGGGTCTGCAGCTGGGGCTGCATAGTGTAGCCGCGGTTGTTCCAGAATTTGTTCAGCGGCACGTAATCAGCCGGGCGGGCGGGATGATCCTCGGCACGCTGCACCGCGCAGAAACAGCTGTAGTGATAGTCGCCGCACCTCAAGGCATGGGCCTCGCGGTGTCTGAAAAAGGCCACCCCTGCACCCTGTCCGCGATATTCAGGCAAAAGCACCGATTCGCCGAAATAGAAGATCTCATCGATACAATAGTTTGCCGTCAAAAACGGAGCCTGTACCTCCGGGGTCTCTTCGCGCAATGGAATGGCGGTAGAAGCGCCTACGATAGTATCGCCATCCCAAGCCAGTACGATCACATTGTCCCTGGCCTTTATGTATGTTTGCAGATAGCGCTCTTCATAGGCCATATCCCCGTCGTACAGGTAGGGAAATTCACGAAATACGATTAATCGCAGTCTCGCAAGATCAGGCAGATATTGCGTCAACGCATTGCCCGAAAGGGGTTCGAATCTCAACATGGGGTATCCACCTGATATGATTTGGAAAGGGCCCATTCTCGGGCTCTCGTGGAAAATTTTCGATTTTCATAATAACTCAAGATTTCGCAAGCCCAGCCGATAGCCATCTCCACACAGGTGCCAGGCAGTCTCTTCACCGATATTCCACCCCGTCAGATTGGAAACAACATGATATCGATGAATCGCTCGAAAAGAAGCCTTATCTTATTGATTATAATTACCATTTTAACCGCCATGACGGCAGGCCTCCTAGTCGATCTGCTGTTATCGGATCACCTCCCAAGCAGTGTGAATGCCCTGTTAGCCGGATTGATTGCAGCACTCATGACTATTACAGTTGTTCACTGGCGCATTATTCGACCACTGGCGGAGTTTTCTCAGCGGCTCAGTCGCTGCACGGAACAGCAAGCGAGTTCTCTTGCGCAACTCGACAAGTATGACAACAAGCCATACGTGGATGTGGTCGCCGCTTCGATACATAATCACTTCACCCACTTCGACGAGTTGGGGCGCAACCTCTCACAGTGCGGAGGGAACATCTCCATTGCCGCTGCGGAAGTCTCCCACTTTATCGATCAGCTGAAAAAGAAGATAGAGGGCGATGTCCGGGAGATCACCGAAATAGCCTCATCCGCGACACAGTTGGCACAGGCCAGTGGGCAAGCCGCAGATAGCGCGACCGTAGCAGCCGAGGCGGTAACCGAGACGCGCAACGAAAGCCAAGAGGGTATGAAGCAGGTAAAGAAAGCGATTCAGCAGATCCACGTGGTAAGCGACAGGGTGGTGGAGACATCATCGCTGGTAGAGAAGCTGCAGACCCATTCGGACAGAATCCAGGGGATTACCCATGTGATCAACGGTCTCTCCGATCAGACCAATCTGCTGGCCCTGAACGCCGCCATCGAGGCCGCGCGGGCCGGCGAACACGGCCGCGGCTTCTCGGTGGTGGCCGACGAGGTGAGAAGCCTCGCCAACAAGACCACTGTGGCCACCAGCGAGATCAGCGAAATGCTGCAGGAGGTGCAGCGGGATACCAGCCAGGCGGTAACCATCATGTCCAGCCTGGTGGATCGCATGGCCGAGATGGTCACCACCACCGAGCAGGTGGGCTCGGTACTGGAAGGTATCGGCCGGGTCTCCGATCAATCGGAGTCAAAGGTGCAGGAGATAGTCAATTCAATCAATGAATCGGCAGCATCCACTTCACACATCTCCAACTCGGTCAATATCGTCCGTGAAGGGCTTGAACACAGCGAGCAGGAGATCCAGGTCGCTTCCAACCAGGCACTGGAACTGTCGGATATGGGCGAGCAGATCTATGGCCACCTTTCAGGATTGTGCCTGGATAACGTACACAACCAGATCGCCGGTTTCGCACGCGAGGCGGCGGCACAGATTCAGCAGGCTTTCGAACAGGCGATAAGGGATGGAAAGATCAGCCAAACCGATCTCTTCGACCGTGATCACCGTCCTATCGAAGATACCCGGCCGGTTAAATACTCAACCGCCTATGACAAACTGGCCGATAACCTGCTGCCTCCAATTCAGGAGCCGATCCTGAAACAGCATGATTCGATCATCTACGCCATCGCCACCGACCCCCAAGGCTATGTGCCGACACACAACAACCGATTCTGCAAGCAGTTGACCGGCAACTATGAATCAGACCTGGTCAACAACCGCACCAAGCGTATATTCGACGACCGGACGGGCTCGCGTTGCGGCAGTCATACGCAGCCCATGCTGCTACAGACCTACAAGCGCGACACAGGTGAAGTGATGCATGATCTCTCCGTACCCATCTTCGTCGACAACCAGCATTGGGGGGGCTTCCGCATCGGCTACTCGAGCGGATGATGTAATCACTGTTGCCGATCAGGCAACAATCTTCATTCAACCTCGATGCACCAGATTGCGAAATGCCGGCGCGAATGCTCACGCTGACTTTATAAACTGCTGTGTGTCCCGTTTCTCCCTTTCAATCCGGCGATCATACGCCTGCTGCCTGCATTGCCGTTCCTCTTTAGTACCAGTGTGGTCTGCATGACTTTCATGCTATTCGACAACCGGCAGCTCTCCTCCATCTAAGACGTCGACTTAGTCTGGGAAATTATTGACGTCTTAATTTTTCCTGATTACCCATCATGCTCAGCCATGAGAAGGCGGTTGCGAGAATCGTGGAACTCTATGAAAAGTTTTAAGTTATGAGTTTTTGGGTTTTGAGTGGATGTGTTCATTGCTTTCACGGATGTTAAATCCCCCTCTCCCTGGCCCTCTCCCCCTGGAGAGGGCCAGGGAGAGGGGGCACGAATACATTGTGCGCAAAGCGCACACCACAGCTTAAAAACTCAAAACTTAGTAGGTTCGCTGATTCAACGGCTGAGCAAAGTGGGTAATCAGGTAATTGTAGAGTGTCGGATTTCTTTACAAAGATTATCGTTGTAAATCAATCAAACCCTAAACGTATGGTAAATAAGCTTGGCGTGGTCACAGCCTATTTAAGAATCCGGTATTGAAGCACGCGCAATACCTTGCGGAACACCTCAATAACTCTTTCATACCAAAACTTATGAGTAATTAAACGCCGTTAAGGCTGGATTAAGGTTTCTCATTGACTATAAAAACCACAACAAAAATGGGGCATAAGAATATGAAGATATACGCCATGACCTTGTAGTCGCGGCAGGCCTGGTACCAAACGGTACCGACACAGCAAAACGAACTCACCTGCTTGTCAGCATCCGACGGTGCAAATACCCGTCGCGGGCGAGCTTTGCCTGAGCAAAAGGCGAGGAACGGTATGCCAGTCCGGATTCACATTCGGCTTGGCGGACTGATCACCCGACAGATTCGGGCGGAGATTTATACGGCCATATAAGGGGGACCTTATGACAAACAATTCGATTTCAGTGTATCGCCAAGCCAGCCCGGGCATCTTGCTTGGCGCATTGTTGCTTGCATTCACACTCTCGGCGCACGCAGAGCAGTTTTTCTGGGCCGACCAGAATCAGCATGCTCCTTACGGCCGCACCATGGCCAGCTGGCAACTCAACAATTTGCAGGCAACCAGCCAGGGACACGTCATCGATATCAAGGAAGGAATACTGACGCGACAGTATGAGTTGCAGGCCGATGCGGAATCGACCTCGGAATCAGCCGACATACCAGGCAAGGCGCGTTTCCGATTGCTGATGGATGTATTTTCACCAGCCAGAGACATGGGCGGCCAGAAGAGGGGCAACTACTACGTTCAAGGTCGCTGGGAGCTGGTGGGCGAGGAGGACCAACGGCTTTCCACCAATAGCGCACTGACCGGCAAGATCCAGGGCAGGGTCCAAGCCGAGCTCACATTTGATCCAACCACAGAGAATCGCGATTGGAAGGGCATGGTGCAGATTCCCATGTCCCGTGTTCGTTCCGATGTCGGCAAGCCGGGCCTACGCCCAATGCGTGGCGGCGGGGAGTTGGCCTTCGCTGCAGCTGACGCAGGCACGCTTTCCCTGGATTTGAAACTTTGGCCCAAGTTCTGAAAACACCAACAATGAGGTAAAAACCATGTGTGGTATCTTGAGAAGCATCGGGACGTTCGTGCGTCATCGAGCCAGTGACCGAGTGCTGACGATATTGATCGCCAGCGTGATCTTCACTGCCAACACTCCGATTCAGGCTGATATTCCCAGCCGTACACTACCTAGCGGCGCGGTACCCAACCCGGGCACCCAAGAACGGGAACTGACCAATATCACGGCGCCCGGTGAGTTCAATGTGTTCGAGTTCGTCGTGACCTGCGCCGGCTGCCACGGCGGGGCCGTCGACCAGCACACATCCCACTTCAGCAACTGGGCCGGCTCCAGTATGGCCAATTCTGCACGCGATCCTGTGTTTCGCGCCAATCAAATCGGGGTCAACAACAGCATAAAATCGTTAACCGGCCAGGACGGAGCGGGCAATGCCTGCATGCGCTGCCACAGCCCCAACGGCTGGCTGTCAGGCCGCTTCGACCCAGCCATGGGGGGCAAGGCCGACGGTTCCAACCTGATCCAGTCCATTCTGCTCTCCACGGATGCCGAAGGCGTGATGTGCGAAACCTGCCACCGCGCAGTCGGTAACGTCACCTACAAGCGCTCGGATGTTGTCGCCACGACCGGCTTGGACAGCGTCTGGAACCTGCTTTCCGGCATCTTCGACTGGGAACATCTAGGCCGCGAGATGACTGACCAGGCGGGCGACACTACCATTGCTCAGGGACAGCCCTATGGCGACACCGCCCTGCAGTTCCTGGATGGCATATCCTATGTCGGCCCCTATTCCGGCACGGGCGATCTGTACTTCAGCGACCTGCCCATCGACGGCACCTACACTGGCCAGATCTATGCCATCTATCCGACCGGATGGAGCGGGGAAAAGAACGCTGTGCCAAACGGCATGCCACAGTTCAATTCCGCCGGGCAGGAACTTGCCTATGCTCCGGATGGCACGTTGCCACCCGTCTTCGAAGCGCCCATTGGTGTTCCGAGCGTTGGCGGTAGCTATAACTACTCATTGCAGTCACTCTCTATCGAGCACCCGACCTCGGGCAGCAGCGGCCGTAGCGGTTCTCAGTTGACCGCCGGTAGCGCATTGCCGGCACTTCCGGATGGCGTGGCCGGTCAGGCGAGTCCCAACGAGTTCGTTCGTACCTCCGAGTTCTGTGGTAGCTGCCATGAGCTTACCGTACCCATCCTCAACCACGGCATGCCCGAGCAGCGTACCTACTCCGAGTGGAAGCACAGCGCCTACTCCCTGGCCAGCAATGTGATCAACGACCCTCTGGGCAAGCGCACAGGGCGTGGTGTCGAACGTTGCCAGGACTGCCATATGCCGAAGCTGAAGCATGAGTTCAGCGACAACTGGACTGATTCGCTGAATGCGGATCCCTTGCTGTCCGGCGGCTTTCCCTACGCCAAGGATCGCGGTCCCCAGGGAGGCACGGCAATCCACAAGCTGACCGGCGCCAACCGCGACCTGCCGATGATGATGAAGGCGCTCTATCCCGAGGTTGACCTGGAGGTGATCGGTCAGCCCACCGGCAAGGATCCTCGCGTGTTCCCCGGCATGTTGTCGGACCGCGGACCGATGTGGGATCGCGCCCAGCACAACACAGAGATTACCCTGCGTGACGCCGTGGATGTACAGATCGTGATACCGCCCGAGCAGGTCAATACCCGGGCAAACGGTGACGGGGTGTTCCGCATGGTCGTGCGGGTGAACAACAAGTCCGGCCACCGCATCCCCTCCGGCTATCCGGATGGTCGCCGCTTCTGGCTGTCGGTGGACGTGAAGGACCAGAACGGGACTTCCATGTACAAGTCCGGCGTCTATGACCAAGTCAACGCTGAACTCATGACCGACGAAGTAACACCATTCAAGCGTGCCCAGAGCTACGTGGTCAACGGCGTCAACCCGGCGAACAACGCTGTCATGGTCTACGAGCGCGTAACCGGAACCTGCACAGACGCCGGCGGCAGCGCCATCTTCCCGGACCCGACCTCGGCTACACCGGCTGCATGTACAGAGTCACCCGCGCTGACCAACAACTTCATTCTTTTCGACAACCGCATTCCGCCCAAGGGGCTGGATTATACGGCCGCACGCGAATCGGGTGTGAAGGTCTGGAACTATGATCCGGCAACCGGCGTGCCCTACGAGGACGACGGCGATGTCAACCATGGCGACAGTGACGGCAAGCCGCGCTACGCACCCGGCAGACTCAGAAACGGTTTTGACCAGGTTGTGTACCGCTGGCTGGTACCGGCGGCGAGACTGGCGGAAGTCGATTTCGCCCAGGCAGGTTCTGTAGAGGTCAATTGGCAGACTCACACCCGTGAGTTCATGGAACATCTGCGCACCCAGGACACCTCCACGGTGCGCCCGGAAGGTCCGCCGAATCCGCTCGAACCCACCTACCCGAACAAGCGGAACTACCTGAGCGCTTCGATCGCCGGCCAGCCACTGTCGGCCTACAGGGCACTCGACGGTTCACGACTGAACGACAACTGGGGCGGTGTTGCCTACGCGGCCTGGCTCGCCACCGGCAAGGGCGCACCCTTCGTGGTCGACCGCGATGACACCAGTGTTCTCACAGCGCCCGCTGCACCGGTCAATGTAGCGGTAGCGGCGCTGGATTCGGGTGATCCTGAGTACATCGATCCCGTTACCCTGGCGCCGGACTCGTTCGCCGCCAAGATCACCTGGGACCCGGTGGCTGACGCCGACGGCTACATGATCTGGATTCGTTACGGTAAGAGCGATACCACATCCGACTGGGACCGTCTGGCGGTCGTGGACGGCAACACCACCCGGTTTGTCGAGCACGTGCTGGGCCATGCCGGTACCGGCGCCAAGTCTTACGGCTTCAAGGTCGTAGCTTTCAATGGCAAGGGTGAAGGCACATCCGCTGCGGTCACCTATACCATTGCTGACGTGGCCATGGTGAATCCGCCGAACAATCTAACCGCCAGCCAGAGCATCGTGGAGGGGTCTACCAATCAGCAGATCACACTGACCTGGAACGACACGGCCAACAATGAAGCCGGTTTCGAGGTCTGGCGCTATGGGCCGGTGAGCGTGAACGGGGTTCCGGCACCTGCCACGCAGAACCTGGTGACTGTCATGGGTGATCCCAAAACGCAAGGTCAGATTCCGACGCAAACCGGTGGGGGCGCCAATCCGTCAACCGGCTTGAACACCTTCATGGATGACGGTGTGGTTTACGGCAATGCGCCGGAACCCGACAGCTGCTATCTGTACCAGGTGCGTGCGATGAACGCTTTCACCGACCGCTCGACCTGGTCGGCGCCGCAAATGACAGGTTGTACGGTACCTGGCTTTGTGGTCACCGCAAACGCTGCCGCCAACCTGGTGTCATTGAGCTGGGGTGCCGTGACCGGTGCCGTGAACTACCGCATCGCTCAGACCGACCCGGCCGGTACGGTAACGCCACTCGGTACGACGACGATCACCAGCTACGCTGACACCACGGTGCTTCCGCTGACTACCTACGGCTATAGCGTAACCGCATTGGATGCCAATGGCGTGGCGTTCGACATCGGGTCCGCCACGGTCACGACGCCTGCTTTGGTGCTGAACGCACCAAGCGATGTCCAGACCTCGGCGACTACCACCGATATCACAATAACCTGGATCGACAACTCCGACACCGATGACGGCTTCGTACTCGAACGTTCGATCAGCGGTATGGGTCAGTGGACGCCGATTCCCGGTGTGGGTGCCTACATTCTGAATACCGGCAATCCGGTCGGCAGTACGGTCACCTATACGGATATCATGGGCAACGGCGGCCTGCAGCAGGGTGTGGAATACCAGTACCGGGTCAAGGCCATTCAGCTCAACAATGGCATCGAGTCCGATTACGCCAGCTCCGGTCCTATCAGCCTGGTAGCGGTACCGGTTGCGCCAAGCACCTTCACCGCTGTCTTGTCGACGGACTTGGCGGGCACCCTGCCACAGGTCGATCTGGCGTGGAACGACGTGGCCAATGAGACCGCATATCTCATCGAACGCCACAACCGCACCAACTGCAACGCACCGAGAAACTGGACGGCTGTCACGACCCTGGCCATGGATGTCGTGCAGACGGCCGATACCAGCGTGCCGGCAAGGAACCAGGACTTCAACTACTGCTACCGCCTGCAGGCGAGCAATGGAGCCGGTGTATCACCCTGGGTGTACGTCATCGTGGACACGCCGGCAAGACCGGTCCAGCCAGCCGCATTGGCGCCGGTTGCTGATGGCAACGGCAGCTTGTACATGGAGTTCGAGTTGCCGGTTAACCTGCTGGGCTACAGGATCCTGCGCAGGGAAAGGCTGCCCGGGCAGACCTGGGGTGACTGGCTGCCGCTCACCACGGCAGCGGGCGCCGGTGGAGGCTACAGCTATCTGGATAGCAGCGTGACTTCAGGTGCCAGATACAGATACCGCATTCAGCACGCGAATGCAGGTGGCTGGTCGGTCCGGAGCCTCCCCACTGCCACCATAGTTGTACCTTAACAGGCCGCACGGCGCGGAGGCGACTCCGCGCCGCAAGGTCAAGAACCTTCAATGCCGTCGCGCATTCACTTGGGCGACGGCTTTTTCAGGAGCAGTCTCCATGCGATACCTAATCTTCAGTCTATGGCTTTTTACCATGGCGACAGGTGTGTGCCGGGCCGAGCATCTCGATGTAAAGTCCGGCCTGTGGGAAACCACTACAACCGTTGAAAAGAAGCGCGCAAAACAGCCGACGAACCTGGATCAACTCACCCCCGGGCAACGACTCAAGGTAGAGGACAAACTGGCGAAGCAGGTCAAGAAGGAGACCCGCAAGGTCACCGCTTGCCTGAGCGAAGCCAAAATAAAGAGTGGTGAGGCTTTCACCGGCAGCGCCCATCACGGTGCTTGCGAACGCAGCTTGGAGACTCAGAGTAGTAGCGACTTGGTGGTCAAGATCAATTGTCGCGGTGTCAATGAGATGACCGGAACAGTGAAGATGCATGCCGCTGACCCGGAACATATGTCTGGTAGCGTCGAAATGACATATGGATCGGCTGAGGGTATGCAGCTTTTGACACGTAGCGAAATCGACTCACAATGGCTTAAATCCGACTGCGGCATGTGAACCGTTTCAGTATCCGCCCCGCTTATTTCCCAGTAGTGTAATCCCCAGTCTTATAGACTATAGAGTGAAATCCGATACGGAAATTCAATCATGGGTAAAACAAGCAGCTGAGCACAATGATGTGCCACGTTAGTGATCTATCAGGTGTCTTATGATTTAATAATATTTCTTTTGCAAAAAATCATATCACCTGAAAAATGCGTTGAGATGGACACTTGTACTTACGCTGACTTCTAAAAATATGGAAATGAAAAGCGAAGCCGATGTTCTGACCCGGATTACTACCTGGGCACGGGATGAAACATGCGTTCGGGCAGTAATATTGAGCGGCTCGCGCGCCTATCCTGAAGGCCAACCTGATTTTCTTTCGGACTATGACTTGGCGCTCTATGTGACTGACTGGAACCAATTTCAAGAAGGCGACAACTGGCTGAATAGTTTCGGTTCCATCCTGGTACGCTGGCCTTTGGTACCCTGTTCCACATTCGATAGCAACTGGCTGACACGCTTGGTGTTGTTCAAGGATGGGGTAAGAATCGATTTCCAGATAACCGAAGCACTGAATATAATCTCGAAAGTCTTGGTGAAATCCCGGGTCACCCATGCGATCTTGCGATCCCACCAGTGTTCTGTTTATGGTAAATTTGTGTCGAGTGTTTGTTTGATTGGTTTAGTTGACGCATAGACCAGCACTATTATCAATAAAAAAGTAAGGAGACATCGAACATGAAGCATCGTATCCACTCCTCTCCTCTTCCACTATTCTTGCTTTTGACCATCGCCACTACAATTCATTTAGGGGGATGCGCTTCCACTGAAGAGGCGGCCGTCCCATTTACCCCGATGACGGTCGAACCCTCCAAGTCGGTCATCTACATCTACCGTGAATCCCGGTTTGTCGGGGCCGTAAACAAAGCGGAGATTTTCATTAACAACCAGTACGCCGGCCAGCTTGCCGATGGCAGTTTTTGCACCTATGTCACCGATCCGGGCCCGATTGAAATCAAGGCCCTGGAAAAGATACCGCCGATATTGTTTCTGCGCAGCATGCTTGGCAAATTGGCTGGAAAACAGCCTCTTTTCGCATTCAGGGCAGAGCCCGATCGGGATTACTTTCTGGAATTCAACGTTGCGGGGTACAAGGTCAAGGAGGTTTTGAAGGACAAGGCCCTGGTCAAAATGAGTGGCCTGGAGCCCGCGAAGTTCAGTGCTGATCAGACAATGAAAGAGGGAGACGCTCCCGAATAGCACCACCCGGTATCCATGGCGCGGAACTTGCTAAACATGTTTGTCGGCGATTGAGATTCGTCGATTACTGTCAAGCAAAAACAAAGGGCCACGTACATGGCATGTAACCTTGGAAAACTCATCAAAGAATCCGTCGCTTCCCTGGACAGCGGTACCGATGTTCAAACCGCCGCGGCCTCCTCGTCTACCGCAACGACAGGTTCCAGGGCCTGCTCAACATGTCGGATGTCGCCCATGCCCTGGCCGACCAGGGCTCGGGCAAGGACCTCCTGGTCAATTTCGTCGGCGGGATTACACTGGTTGTGGTATTGGCGGTGATCGGCATGCTGATTTCACATATCCCGGATATGATGCAGCTCGCGGACCGTACTCTGAAATAAGTCCTGATTACCCGCTTTACGCAGCCATTCAATCAGCGAACCTACATGGTTTTGAGTGGATGTGTTCATGACATTCACAAATTTTTCAAGTCCCCCTCTCCCTGGCCCTCTCCCTGGCCCTCTCCCCCAGGGGAGAGGGAATGCATGGATCAAACACCAGAGCGAATAGCAGCTTGATTCCACGACCAGACAGGATGCGTTTGATCCATTCGAAAAGCACTTCCCCTCTCCCCTCGGGAGAGGGCCAGGGAGAGGGGGCACAAATACATTGTGCGCAAAGCGCACACCACCCTAGCATCTAGCACTACATAGCTGATTTTCGTAGGTAACCAAGAAACTTTTTTATTCAGCAGTCTTCTCATAGCTGAGCATGATGGTTAATCAGGAATCATATATTCCGTATAGTCATGGTTGGACTTCCAACGTCCGACAGTGAGATCATTGGCGGCTTAGTGTGTCAAGTCCCCAGGCTGAGTGTAACCATGCTGAAAAACCATCCCCACTGGCGAAAGCTGCTGATTCTGCCGCCCGTCCTGTTCGGCGTTCTGGTCCTGGTGGTAATGGCCGGCAATCGACAACCCCCGGCGATGGCCGAGCGCGGCGAACCGACAAAGGTGGTTCGGACAGTCGAGGCCCGGCAGCTCGAACTGATCCCCACGGCTGAGGGTTATGGCGCCGTTCAACCCGCCCGGGTCTGGAATGCGGTGGCTCAGGTCGCGGGCCGCATCGTCGATATCCACCCGCGCCTGCGCGACGGCGAGATCATCAGTGAAGGCAGCCTGCTGCTGCAGATCGACCCGGTCGACTATCAGCTCAACCTGGCCCAGGCTGAGGCCGCGCTCGCCGAGTTGGAGGTCGAAGCCTCCAATGCCAAGGCATCGCTCTCCATCGAGGAACGCAGCCTCGATATCGCGCAGCGGGAATTCGAGCGCATCACCAAACTGGCCACCAAGGGTACCGCATCCCAGAGCGATGTGGACGACGCCGAACGGGCCCTGCTCGCCAGCCGCAATGCGGTACAGAATGTAAAGAACGCCCTGGCACTGATACCGACAAAGCGCAAGGTCCTGCAAGCCAAACGCACACAGGCCGAACGGGATCTGGAGAATACCCGCCTGCTCGCCCCATTCAACCTGCGTGTGACCAACATGCGCATAGAGCTCGACCAGTATGTCGCCAAAGGCGAGACCCTGCTCGCCGGTGATACCGTGGACAGGGTCGAGATCATCGCGCGATTTCCCATGTCTTCGCTGAGACGGCTCTTTATCGGCCGTGAGCATCGGGACATCACCACTGAGTTCATGAGCGGAAATCTGGCACGCTTCGTTGCCCTGCAGCCACGGGTGAGGCTCGACATGGGAACGACCATCGCCGAGTGGAGCGCCGAGTTCGTGCGTTTCAGCGATAATGTGGATCCGCAGACGCGTACCATGGGCGTTGTCGTCGCAGTCGACAGGCCGTTCGAGAAAATCGATCCGGGGACCCGTCCCCCCCTCTCAAAGGGCATGTTCGTACAGGTTCTGTTGCAGGGCAAGCCACAGCCCGGACGCATTGTCGTTCCCCGCTCCGCGGTGAGGGACGGTATCGTCTATCTCGCCGATGCCGAGAACCGCCTGCGACGCCAGCCCGTGGAACTGCTCTTCAACCAGGGGGAGCTCAGCGTCATCGCCTCCGGTATCGAGGCCGGAGAGCGGATCGTGGTTTCCGATCTGGTGCCCGCGGTCAGCGGCATGCAGCTCGAGACCAGGCCCGATGAGGAACTCGCGCAAGCGATCACAGAGGCCGCCAGGGGCGAATGATGATCGACTGGCTCGCCCGGCATCCCACTGCGGCCAATCTGCTGATGGCCTCGGTCATGATCCTCGGCCTGACCGCCCTGCCCGGACTGCAGCGTGAAACCCTGCCTGAGATCCGCAACGACAAGGTGGAGATCCGGGTCGTATACAAGGGGGCCACGGCCGATGAGGTGGAGGATGCGATCTGCCGCCGACTGGAGGATGCCCTGGAGGGGATCACCAGTCTGGATGAGATGATCTGCGAGTCCCGCGAAGGTATCGGTGTGGCCACGGCGGTGATGCTCGAAGGGGCGCTGATGACCCGCTTCCTCGACGATGTCAATGCGCAGGTCGACGCCATCGACGACTTCCCCGCGGAGACCGAACTGCCGGTGATCGAGGAGTTGGGCCGGACCGAGCCGGTGATCTCCATCGCGGTGACCGGGCCGGACGATGCTGTGGCCCTCAAGGCCTATGCGGAGAGTCTGAAAGCGAAACTGCTGACCCGGGAGAATGTCGCCGAGGTCACCATCGACGGCTTTTCGGACCACCACATCCGCATTGAGATTCCCGCGCTGCGGCTGCGCCAGTACGGGCTCTCGGCACAGGACATCGCCAATGCCGTCGGCGCCCACAGCGTCAGTACGCCGGCGGGCCGCCTCGAAGGATCACGAGAGGATATCCTGTTGCGATTCGACGACCAGCGCAAACGGGCCGGGGACTTCCACGATCTGGTGGTGATATCCGGCAGCAGCGGCGCCACCATCCGTCTCGGCGATATCGCCCGCATCAGCGATCGCTTCGACCGTGACGAGGAGAAGATCAGCTTCAATGGCCAGCGAGCGGCTATCCTGAATATCGCCAAGACCCGCTCGCAGGACATTCTCGAAGTCCTCGACACCGTGGAGTCCTTCGTGGTTAAGGAGAACCGGCGCGCCCCCGAGGGGCTGCGTTTGACCCTGACCCAGGACAGGGCGTCGGTGGTCAAGGACCGGCTCGATATGCTGGTGCGCAACGGCGCCCAGGGGCTGCTGGCGGTGTTCCTCGTGCTCTGGCTGTTCTTCAGTTTCCGCTACAGCTTCTGGGTGACCATGGGGTTGCCGGTCTCGTTCCTCGGCGCCCTGTTCGTGTTGCCGATGATCGGCGTCACCATCAACATGATCTCCATGGTCGGCCTGTTGATCGGGATCGGCCTGTTGATGGATGACGCGATCGTGATCGCGGAGAATATCGCATCGCGCATGGCCAAGGGGGACAAGCCCCTGCATGCCGCGATCGCCGGAGCTCATCAAGTGCTGCCCGGTATCGCCTCCTCCTTCGCCACCACCCTCCTTGTGTTCGGCTCGCTGGCGTTCATCACGGGTCATATCGGCCAGATCCTGCGCATCATGCCGATCGTGCTGATCATGGTCCTCAGCGTCAGTCTGATCGAGGCCTTCCTGATCCTGCCCCACCATCTGAGCCATTCGCTGGCACACATGAAGCGCAAGCGGGTCTCGCGTTTCAGGCAGCGTTTCGAAGCCGGTTTCCAACGCTTTCGCGAGGAGCGATTCGGCCCGCTCCTCGACCGCGCTGTCGAATACCGCTATCTGACCCTGGGCATCGTGCTGATGCTGCTGATAATTTCCATCGCCATACCCGTGGGAGGAAAACTCAAGTTCGTCGGCTTCCCCGATCTGGACGGTGACGTCATCGAGGCCCGTCTCCTGTTGCCGCAGGGAACACCCCTGGCGCGGACCGAATCCATCGTCGCCGAGATCACCGGGGCGCTGCGACGTACCAGCCGGCACTTTGATTCCGCCCAGCCCGGGCAGCAACCGCTGGTGGAGAACATCACCGTCATCTACGGGCAGAATCCCGATGCCTATGAAACGGGCCCTCATGTAGCCCGCGTGGTCGCCGATCTGCTCAGCGCCGAGGTCAGGAGTACCAAACTGGACGACATCGTCAATCGCTGGCGCCGGGAGAGTGGTGAGCTCGCCGATGTCATTTCGGTGAAATTCACCGAACCCAGCTTCGGTCCCGGCGGGCGTCCCATCGACCTGCGACTGATGGGATACGACCTCGATCGTCTGAAACAGGCTTCCAGCGAGTTGCAGGCCTGGCTCAATACCCACCGGGGAGTCAACGACCTCAGCGATGACCTGCGCCCGGGAAAACGCGAGTATCGGCTCCATCTGAAAGCCGGCGCGGGGGTGCTGGGTCTCAATGCGAAGCAGGTCGCGGAACAGGTACGCGCCTCGTTTCAGGGGATCAAGATCGATGAGTTTCCCGTCGGCCCCGAAACCTACGAGGTCAATCTCCGGCTGAGTGAAGATGACCGCATGGATGCGCAAGATCTCTACGATCTCAGCATTGCCGGTCCGGGCGGATCGCTGATACCCCTCTCAGCGGTCGCCGATATCGAAGAGGTCAGAGGCTGGGCCCGCATAAACCGCGTCGACAGGCAGCGCACGATCACCCTGCAGGGGGACGTGGATCGCAGCCGGGCCAATGCCCAGGAGCTGTTGGGGAAGGCGAAAGCAGACTTCATCCCGGCACTGCTCGCGCGATATCCCGATATCCGATTCGATATCCAGGGCGAGAGCAAGGAGTCGGCGAAGACCGGCCGCTCGATCGTGCGCAATGTGCTGCTCGGTCTGATCGGCGTCTATATGTTGCTTGCGCTCCAGTTCAAGGGCTACCTCGCACCCCTGACAGTGATGATTGTAATCCCGGCGGCACTCATCGGCGTTATTTTCGGTCATCTGGCGCTGGGACTGGATCTGACCATGCCCAGCATCGTCGGCATGGCCTCTCTGTTCGGCGTGGTGGTCAATGATTCGATCCTGCTGGTGTTCTTCATCCGCGACAACCGCAGTCTGGGCACTCCCGTTGCGCAAGCCGCCAGGCAGGCGGCCCGCGCGCGTTTCAGGCCGATCCTCCTCACCTCCATCAGTACCATCGCCGGATTGACGCCGCTGCTCCTGGAAAAGAGCCTGCAGGCGCAGATCCTGATCCCGCTTGCCGCCAGTATCGCCTTCGGCCTCACCGCCGCCACCCTGGTGGCGCTGTTTCTGGTACCCTCCGTGTACTGCATTCTCGATGACTTCAAGCTGCTGGGGAGCCTGCATGACGAAAGCGATGAAGAGATTGCCGAGGAAGTAACGGAGTAGCGCGTCGCCGAGTTGCACAAGTCGTCAAACAATATGAGACACTACACTAGAAAAACGATCATGTGGGAGCATATGCAGAGTCTGATGGCTGGCTGGAAAGGGGCGTTAAAAGACAGAGACAAGGTACGAGCCGATCATGCCTGATCTGATCTATCTTCTACTCGCGCCGTTCGCGGGTGCGCTTGCGATTCTGTTTCTACCCCGCGAATCCTTACGGGCGATTCGCACAACCGCCTTGCTTGCCTCGGCCCTGACCTTCGCTCTCTCATGGATCTACATCAGTGGTTTCGACTACAACCAGGCTGGATTGCAGTTTTTTCATCAAAACGAATGGAATATACGTCTCGGCACGACCTTCTCCCTGGGTCTCGATGGAATCTCCTACCCCATGGTGCTGCTCGCGACCCTGTTGAGCCTTGTCGCGCTGCTTGCGTCATCGGCTATCCAGGAGCGGGCGAAGGGCTACTATATGCTGGTGCTGCTGCTGGAGTCGGCGATGCTTGGTGTCTTCATGGCACAGGACTGGTCGCTGTTTTATGTGTTCTGGGAATTGACACTGATCCCGCTGTTTTTCCTCATCGATCGCTGGGGCGGCAATAACCGTCACGGTGCGGCATTGAATTTTGTCCTCTACACCATGGGTGGTTCAGTGTTCATGTTGATAAGCCTGCTGGTGCTGTTCGACACCCTGCCGGGACACAGCTTCTCGATGTCGGCGATGGCTGAGAACGGGCGTTCACTACCCCTCTACACCCAGATTCTGATCTTTCTCGGCTTTCTCATCGGCTTCGGGGTAAAGATGCCTATCTTTCCCCTGCATGGCTGGCTCCCCCTGGCCCATGTCGAAGCACCGAGTCCAATCTCGATTCTGCTATCGGGCATCCTGCTGAAAATGGGCTCATACGGACTGATGCGCGCCGCGGCCATGCTGCCGGACGCAGTCTTCGCACTGCAGGACCTGCTGGCCACACTCGCCTTTGTCAACCTGATCTACGGGGGCCTGCTTGCCTGGCGGCATAGCGACTTGAAGGCGATGATCGCCTACTCGTCCATCAGCCATATGGGGGTTGTGCTGCTCGGTATCGCGGCACTCAACCTGGCAGGCTTCAATGGTGCCCTGATGCAGATGGTCGCCCATGGTCTGGTGGCGGGTTCGCTGTTCCTGTTGATCGGCCTGCTCTACGAAAGGACCCGAACCCGTGAGGTAACCGACTACAGTTCACTGGTTCGGGTGATGCCGAGGTTCGCCTTTTTCACCACCCTCGCCTTTGTCGCTGCTGTTTCCCTCCCCGGCACCGCGGGATTCATTGCCGAACTCAATACCCTGATCGGCGGATTTGCGCGCTGGGGATGGGTCGCCGCCCTGCTGACCAGCGGCGTTCTGCTCAGTGCCGCCTATGCGGTGCGTACCATCAGCCAGCTGTTTACCGGACCTGTACGGCCGGGCATGCAGCATGTCGAGGACCTACGCCCGGTCGAACTGCTGGCAGCGGGGTCCCTGGCTGCGGGAACGCTGCTGCTGGGTTTCATGCCCAGTCCCGTGCTCGACCTGGTGAACGCCTCCGCGATTCAACTCTCGAGCCTGTTCGCGTTATAGGAGCGGTCGAATGAGCGGGCACAACGGCAAGAGCGTGGACATTCGCGATCAAATCAGAGAGACCATCGAGCACCTGCAGCACGTGCTTCCGAATCAGGCTCCATTGCGCGACTTCGTCCACCACAATACCCTGCACGGTTTTCAGCATCTTCCCTTTGCCGAGGCGCTCGCAACCGCCCGCCGCATTACCGGCGCCCGCGGTTATTTGCCGCTGGAAAAATACCGGGACTTCTACCGCCAGGGGCGGATTTCCCACGACGACCTGATGAGTTGTATCGAACAGGAGATCGAACTCGAGCCCGCGACCGTACTGGCCACAACCGCCACCGGTTGCCTCAGGCGTCGCGATGTTATCGTCGCGGCGATGACCATGCCGGCCCATGCCCTCTCCGGCGGTTTTCAGCTCAATTGGCAGATCGAGGAGAATCGTCTCCTCGAAAAACTCAGGCCCGACCTTTCCTCGAGCAGCCGCGAGCGCCTGTTGAAACTGGCCCGCGAGCGTGGTCTGCATACTGAGTCGAGCGCGGTCGATGATCTATGGGAGGCCTGTCTCCAGGTACTGCGCCTGAAACATGATTCCATCCATCCGGAAGAGTTGTTCGATCTTACGCCGGAACAGGCCGAAACCCTGTTGCAGGAGATGCTCGAGGCCGGGCAAAGTGACCTGAGAGGCCTCAACACGACCATAAAACTGATGCAGCAGTCCGCCAATAGCAGACTCGAGATGCTGCTCGATCGCCTGGGTCGCGACAACACCATGAGAGACTTTCTGCTGATCCTGACCGGCCGGGATCTGCTCGACGATATCCGTCCGCAATTGATCCGGGACCTTTCAAACTTTCTCGACCAGGGTGTGGCGAGCTGGCGTCCCGCTTCCCGGTCCGAAGGCTTCTACCAATATTGGATTCAAAGGGTTGAGCGGGATCTCGACTGGCGGCTGCGTAACATAGAGGGTTGGGAGCAATATCTGGAGCTGCTTCAGAGCGACCCTTTGGAGACCATAATCAGCGAGCTCTACCGATTGGGTCTGCACCGCGACAGATGGCCCGGCTATCTGCAACAGCTCGCCCTGGAGCTGCCCGGATGGTCCGGCATGGTGCTATGGCGGCACAACAATCCCGACTACGAATCTCTGTGCGCCCGTGTCGACATGCTCGATTATCTCGCGGTGCGTCTGGTTCTGGAGCGCATCTATGCCCACAACCTCTGTGCACATCTGTTCCATGTCGAACCCAGCATCGATATGCTGCGTTGGTATTTCCGTCGTCAAGCCGATGAGTTCACCGTCCGCGAGGCACTGTTCGACAGCCGCCTGCCGGAATACCTGGCCAGTCGCGCGCAGCGCGCAATCCATGCACCGGCTCAGCGTAACGGAGGGGATGGCTCGGCACGCTGGCACCACCTTGCGCAGCTGATATGGACATGGCGCCAAAGCAGTGGCGGTAACAACGGAAACACCCGACCGACACTGTGCCGGAGTCCCTGGCCGCTGTTCCAGCTGATGCAGCAACTCGGGTGGTGCGGTACGGAAGTACGTTGCCTGAGCTATGAGCAGATAGTCGCGCTCTTCGATACCGTGACTGCACTCGATGAAGACCGCATGGGCTATATCTGGCTGAGAGCCTATGAAAGGCACTACCGCGACGAGATCCTTGCCGCACTGGCGCACAATCGGGGACGCGGTGCCTGGGCGTCGAGAGAAAACAGACCTGCCGCGCAACTGATCTTCTGCATGGATGATCGTGAAGAGGGTACCCGCCGGCATCTTGAAGAGGTATATCCGGAAGTGGAGACCCTGGGCACTGCCGCACACTTCAATGTACCCCACAGCTGGCAAGGCATGGATGAGAGCTGCAGCGCCGCTCAGGCGCCGGTCGTCCCTGTCCCCGTGATTCCGGTCCATCAGGTGCAGGAGAGAGCCGATGAGAAAGCGCTCGACAACGGCAGACGCCACCGGCAGCGGCATCGGCTGCTCAGTCAGACCCGGCAGATGCTACTGCAGAATACACGCCGTGGAGTCCTTCTCCCGGGCCTGCTGACGGCAATCGCGGCACCCATCACCCTCCCTGTTCTGATCGGAAAGATACTGGCTCCAAGACTCTTTGGCCGGTTGCTTGCCTTTATGCGTCACGGCATTGAAACACCGGTACTCACCCGCATCGATTTCAGCGCACCGAACGCGAGCCCGGAGGCGACAATCGAATCCCCCCGCCTGGGTTTCACCGATATCGAACAGGCGGATCGCGTCGAGGCGTTGCTGCGCAGCATTGGATTGATCGAGGGCGTGGCCCCGCTGGTCGCCATCATCGGGCATGGTTCGCGCAACCAGAACAATCCCCATGCATCGGCCTACAATTGCGGTGCATGCTCAGGACGTTTCAGCGGACCCAACGCACGCCTTGCAGCCGCCATGGCCAACCGTGCGGAAGTACGGACCATACTCGCCCAACGCGGCATCCGGATCCCGCAGGATAGCTGGTTCATCGGCGCGCTGCACGACACCTGTGGCGACACCATTGATTGGTACGATCTCGATCTGCTGCCCGTTGAACTTCAAGCACCGCACCATAAACTGCAACAGGCCTGTGAGCGGGCCTGCCGGCTACACGCACAGGAGCGTTGCAGACGCTTTGCCTCAGCTCCGAAACAACCCACGCCAAACCGGGCTTTCGCCCATGTCAACAGCCGTGTCAACGACTTCTCCCAAGTGCGCCCGGAGCTCGGCCATGCCACCAATGCCTGCGCATTCTTTGGCAGACGATCGGTCAGTCGCGGCGCCTTTTTCGACCGCCGGGCGTTTCTCATCTCTTACGATGCATCCCAGGATCCCGATGGCGAAATCCTCGAACGTCACCTGCTGACCAACGGCGCGGTCGGTGCCGGCATCAATCTCGAATACTACTTCTCCACCGTGGATAACGAACACTACGGCTGCGGATCAAAGGTCACCCACAATGTGACCGGATTTCTCGGCGTGATGGAAGGTGCCAACTCGGATCTGCGCACCGGACTGCCGCAACAGATGATCGAAATCCATGAAGCGATGCGTCTGTTGGTCGTGGTGGAAGCCACCACCGGGATGTTGACGCGAATCTACCAGCGACAACCCCCGGTTCGGGAATTGGTGGGCAACGGTTGGGTACAGCTGGTCGCCATGGATCCGGACAGCGGTGATTTCCACTGGTTCGATCCCCAACATGGGTGGACTCCCTTGGAGACCGATGAGAGTGACCTACCAAAAGTGGACCACTCCGCTGACTGGTACACGGGATCCACCGAACCTCTGCGTCCGGCATTGATCAGAACAGCGGAGGAACCGGCCGATGTTTGAACAGTCGGCATGGCTGATACCTCTTCTGCCCTGGATTGCCGCCGGATGGATAGCCACCGGCTACATCTTCAACTTCAATCGTGGGGAAGCCGGCGAGTGGCAGACTTCCCTGGCAGCGATGCTCGCCACCAGTGGATCGCTGCTGCTGTCGCTGGGCCTGGCGATTCAAGCCCTCTGGCAGGGCGCGCCTGGACACCAGGTTCTCGGGACCTGGTTCCAAAGCGGCGACATGCAGCTGCAGATCAGTTTCAGTCTGGATGCCAGCGGCCTCTCCCTGCTTCTGGTGGTATCGCTCATCGCTTTACTGGCGATTAAGTTTTCCATCAACTATATGCACCGCGAAGTTGGCTACCAGCGTATCTTTATGCTCTTCTGTCTGTTTGCCGGAGGCATGGAACTCATGGTGATGGCTGGCAACGCCGTGCTCGCTTTCGTCGGCTGGGAGGTTATCGGCGTCACCTCCTATCTCTTGATCGGCTATGCCATCGATCGACCGACGGCGACGAAACAGGCGGTGCGGGTCTTTGTCACCAACCGTGTCGGTGATGCCGGTTTCATTCTCGGTATCGCGCTCTCCCTGTTCTGGCTGGGTGGAGTCGAATGGCCACAGATCAACAACCCGGCCGACAGCCTTGAAAATCTCGCGGCCGGGATGATCGCAAGTGGTTTCGTGGTCGCCGCACTGGTCAAATCGGCCCAGTTGCCGTTCGCTCCCTGGATTACCCACGCGCTGGAGGGACCGACCCCCTCGTCGGCCATCTACTATAGCTCTTTGATGGTGCATGCCGGCGTCATACTGCTGATCCGCCTCGCACCGCTGATCGAACAGGTGCCGGCGATAATGATCGCGCTTGGCGTGCTCGGGCTGCTGACCCTGATCTACGGCTGGCTGTCCGGCCTGACCCAATCCGATCTCAAGAGTTCGCTCGTATTCGCCACTACGACACAGCTCGGCCTGATGTTCTTGTGGTGCGCCATGGGCTGGTTCACCCTTGCCACCTGGCACCTGTGCCTGCATGCCATATGGCGGTTGTTTCAGTTTCTCGCCTCACCGGCATTGATCAATCAGATCGATCATGCCACGCCACCGCCGCCACGCTGGCTACTGCGCTGGCGCTGGTTGCACAACGCGGCCCTGCAGCGTTTCTGGCTCGATCCATTGACCGATATCCTGCTCGTGCATCCGACCGTATCCCTGGCGAAGGATGTGCAGTTTTTCGATGAGCAGATAGTCGCGCGGGTCATCGGGCTGCCTGTCTATACACGCAGCGTCTCTTCACTCACCCAGTGGGAGACGATTAAAAAAAGCAGCACCACCGATCAGATGGGGGCTGTGGGCCAGGGAACCGGATTGGCAGGCAGATTCATGACCTGGCTGGCCAATATTCTCTACTGGTTCGAATCCCGTCTGGTATTGCGCGGCGGCGATAAGGAGATGTTGACAAAACTTCATCGTATCGGCGTATTGCTGGAACGCGTGGAGCAGCTGCTATCCAAGCCACGCTATTTGATCGTTCTGGTTGTAGTCACCTTCGTGGTGATACTGTGAGGACCTTGTCGTGACCCTGGAAACCATTCACTGGTCGGCGCAGATCAACTATCCGATCCTGACTCTGCTGCAGCTGCTGCCGTTGGCCTCCCTGGTATTGCTGTGGATTATGCGCCGTCACCCCTGGCTTGTGCCTGCAGGTATGCTTGCGGCATTGCTCGAGCTGTTGCTTTGCATCGACTTATGGCGCCACTACGACAGCAGCCTGGAAGGGTTCCAGTTCAGCGAAGAGATCCAGCTGTTTTCCCATCTGACCTATCATGCCGGTGTCGACGGTATTTCAGTGATCTTCATCCTGCTGACAGGTCTGTTGACACTATTGACCACGCTCTACGGTGTGGTGCGCGAGTTGAGACCCTTCAGCCGCCTCTATGCGATGGTCTTCGCGGTGCAGGCCTGCCTGATGGGACTCTTCACTACTCTCAATCTACTCTGGTTCGTGGTTTTGTCGGCGCTGCAAATCGGTTTCATCGGCTATCTTCTCTGGCGCTGGGGTGATTCGCTGGAAAAGGAGCTGGCGCTCAAACGCTTCTACCAGTTCATGTCGGTGAGTATCGCCTTGTTGCTGGCGGGTGCATTACTGCTGGGATGGAACTATTCGGACGCCCGTGATGGCGTCTGGAGTTTCGATCTGCTCCAGCTTGCACAGACCCCCGTCTCGGAGAACTTCCGCTCGGTAGCCTTCTTCCTGCTGTTCTACGGTCTGGCGATACGCACTCCACTGTTCCCGCTGCACGGCTGGCTGCCGATGATTGCGGAGCATGGCAACGTGGCCGTGGCACCGACTTTCCTGCTCAGTTTGAAGATCGGCATATATGGTCTGTTGCGATTCATACTGCCTCTGCTGCCCGAGACCGTCACCGCATGGCACAATTATGTGGCCGTGTTTGCCCTCATCGGCATCTTTTATGCGGCCTTGCTCGCCATGATGCAGAATAACCTGCGCCGCCTGCTTGCCTATGCCGTGATATCCCATACCGG
>JBNKLI010000118.1:0-3727 GCA_050292275.1 Candidatus Thiodiazotropha sp. | reverse complement strand
TGCCTCTGCCCCGTGACATCCCGCAGATAGATGTTGACGACCGTCTGATGGGGCAGATGGATAGAGATCACCGAACACTCCACGGCACGCTCATCACCGAAACCGGTAATGGCCGTCATGGGTTGGGAGCGACAGACTCGGTCATTGTCATGCTTGCGTATACAGCTGCTCAGCATATGGCGATAACATTTATGATCATCCGGGCGCAGGGCAATTTCATCGAAGTGCTGTCCCAACAATCCCGCACACTTGTAACCGAACACCCGCTCGGCCGTGCCGTTGACCTCGATCACCCGTCCCTGATCATCAAGCGTAATGATCGAATCCATTGAATTGTCGAATAGCGCGCTCTTGAAGACCTCCGACTCCTTGAGACGCTCCTCCTGCTGCAGTCGCAGCCGTTCCCTGGCTTCGATGATCTGACGGAAAAAGGCTTTCACCCAGCCTTCGAGCTGCAGCAGTTGATTACCCTGCCTGATCACTGGCTGACTGATACCCAGAGCCTGTTGGCCGAAGCGGGATATCCGCTGCAGCACATGGCTGATCTTGGTGGAGATGAGATAGAAGACGAGGGAGAATGCAACGATGTAGACCAAAGCGGCGATCAAGCGGTCCTGTTGCGCCAGGGAGATGATATTCTCCAGCGTCTGTTTAGTCGCTTCGCGTGACACCAGGGTAGTGAACAGGAGATTCTGGTCAGCGCCTTGAAATCCGACCAAGGCTTGTGAAGTCACCAGATACCGTTCTGACCAAACACTTAACGGCGACGAGGGAAAAACGTTCGCGGTGTCGCTGCTAACGAGCAATTCCTGGGTATCCGAGTCCATCAGCGCAATGACCGTGTCGGCGTCGACGATCATCTTTTGCGATTCAGCCAGAAAGTGTTCATCGATCTCGACCACCAGCATAAGATAGGCGGGATCGAAGCCTTCGGCCCGGCGGATGAGTGAGTAGATCAGCAGATAGGGTCGCTGCAGTACGGTCGTGATCACCGCCTCTTCGCGTCCGGAGTAATAGCGGGTCAGACGTGACAGTTTCATATGAAGAGGCTTGTTTTCGAAAATCTCCCGGGCACCACCATCAGAGTCAAGCAGGACGATCATGTCGGGTTCAATGGAGCTCAGGTTGAGAACAGCGGAATGCAACCAATTTGGCAGCTGCCGCCTAGAGTAACGTCGTGGTATTTCCAACGTCTCCGCCCAGCCGATCGAGTTGAGATGGCTGACCAATCCCCAGTGCTGGGCGAGACCATGTCCCGTCGAACGCCACTCTCTGAGAAAACTCTCAAAGCGGTGACGTGTCTCGGTGGAGCTGTGTTCCAACCGATGTGTCAGGTTATCGCGGAAGATCTGTTCAAGCCGATGGTTGAGGATAGGATCGAGCAGTAGCCAGGTCAGCATGCCACAGGCCACCCCCACCAGCACTGAGAGCCAGGGCATGGCTATGCGTGTCAACCAGGTACGCTGCAGTTTTGTGGCTATACGACGCATCGTGGGCCTGTGAATGCTTTGCAGATAGTTGAAGCCACGAGGATTCAGCTATAAATCGGCTTCAATGAAGCTGGATTCTCTCACATCTTTTATGCAACGTGCAGAAAAATAAGACATTTGTAATCCACAAAAAAAAGACGCTGAACCGCGCCTTTTCAATCGAGTACCAGCTAGCTGGCCAATTATTGTTATATTGGAAGTAGTATACGCACTAGTGTACCCCATCATAAATTCTGTAACATTCAATGAGTCAGGAAGGGGCTAGCCGCGCCCTGTAGGAAGTGCCCTTGGGGTGCAAGGCATGCCTTGATCTGGCGTATTGGGGCAGCTCTGAATGATACAGAATCTATGACGGGGTACACTAGCCTTCAGGCAACCGCCCGTGAGGCGGAAATCTGTTGTTGACGCTGAGAAAGGTGGGCGCGCTCGGAAAGCGTCGCATAGCCATAGAGTAGTTTTCTCAACATCTGTCTGACATCGGAGTCGATCTCACTGAACATAAGTCCCACACAACCAGATTGCTGGTGCACGACATACGCCTTCGTCTTGCATTGGCGGGAAAGTTCGCCGCAGACCACTGGGAATGAGATCTCTATAATGGTATTCAGGCCTATAGGGGTATCACCGATATCAACCAACATACCGCTAAGGCTGATATTGCGGGTTCTACCAAGGATCTCTCCGACATCTCGATCGTTTAATACGATTTCTTGAGTCAATAATTTGCGATGGTCACATCTGTGTTCCATGCTTCTTGCCCCCCACTGTTGGTATTGTCAACTGGGAACGTGGATTATGGAATCTTAAGAGTAGCCTGAAAATACGGATGATTGCTCTGAACACTTAGGGTTTTCACCCATTTATCCCGTAAGATATTAACTCTAATGACTTAATTCAAAGCGATGAATACCCCATCTCACACAGCATCTCCTACCCTATCGTCTCCTGGCTTGTTGCGGCGTCTGGCAGCCATTTTCTACGACCTGCTGCTGCTGATCGCACTGCTGGCGGTCGCCACAACCCTGATCACACTCCCTTTCGGCATGCCGACAGGTGGCTCGTTACTGGCCTTTCAGTGGTTCCTGTTCGAGGTCATCCCTTTGCTTTTTTTTACCGGTTTCTGGTGGCGGGGCGGACAAACCCTGGGAATGCGGGCCTGGCATATAAAAGTCGTCAGAATGGACGGATCACCACTCAGTTGGGGTGATGCCCTGAAGCGTCACTTGGCCGCCCTCCTCTCCTGTCTGGCGCTTGGATTGGGATTCCTCTGGGTGTTGCTAGATCGAGATGGTATGGCCTGGCACGACCACCTGTCAGGAACCCGCCTGGTCCGCACATATTAACCCGGGTGAAACATTCGGCTAGTCGATTCTGCCCCAACAATCTCCCACTTGCTCTGCCGATCACAGAAAAGGAGCTGGGGTATGCCGATTGGGTAAGTCTGAAAAAGCGTGCGAAGGCACAGCTGTCAGGTGGTCAGATAGCTCCCCCTCCCAAAGGGGAGAGGAGATCGCTGTGCATATCAATCGATGAAGGGGTGGTGACGAATGATGGTCTCGTTACGGTCCGGACCGGTGGAGATGATGTCGATAGGCGTCTCGCAGAACGCCTCGATTTTACCCAGATAGTCGCGTGCAGCAGCCGGCAGCTGTGCATAATCAGTAATACCGATGGTGGACTCATGCCAGCCAGGCATCTCGATATATAGCGGTTTACAGCGTTCGAAATGGTCGGCTCCGACCGGAGGTGTGTCGATCTGCTGGCCGTCGAACTCATAACCGACACAGATCTTTAGAGTATCCATTCCATCGAGCACATCAAGCTTGGTGATGCAGATACCGGTAACGCTGTTGATATCCAGCGAACGCCTCAGAGCGACCGTATCGAGCCAGCCGCAGCGGCGTTTGCGCCCTGTGGTGGCGCCAAATTCATGCCCTTTGGTGCCGAGGTAATCGCCGTCAGCATCGAACAATTCTGTGGGAAAAGGGCCGGCGCCAACGCGCGTGGTATAGGCCTTGACGATACCAAGCACATAGTCGATGTGGCGAGGACCCACGCCAGTACCGGTGGCAGCACCGCCCGCTGTGGTATTGGAGGAAGTCACATAGGGATAGGTGCCATGATCGATATCCAGCAGCGCACCCTGCGCGCCCTCGAACATGACATGTTTGCCTTCGCGTCGCAGCTGATGCAGTTCACCGGTGACATCGGCCACCATGGGTTGCAGACGCTCCGCC
>JBNKLI010000117.1:0-4323 GCA_050292275.1 Candidatus Thiodiazotropha sp. | reverse complement strand
TCGCCGAGGGGTGTTCAGCTCAGTAGCCGATTTGGAAAAAAAGATTATGCAGTTTATCGAATTGCACAATGTTAATCCCAAACCATTCGTGTGGACAAAGCCAGTAGAAGAAATTATGGAAAAAATTAATCGTGCTCGTGTCGCACTCTTAAATGAATAGTTTATTCGTTACACTACACTAGTTACAACATAAAAGCACACTATGAAGCAAGGAGCTGAAGAACTGTAACCAGTAGTGTAGCTTTTGTGCTGTAGATCTTAAAAAATCCTTGTTAAACAAAGATGAAACACCTGTGCATCATCGGGGTGTGCTGCTGGGATTTCGTGGCTTTGGTCATCAGATGGAGTGGCGGCTATTCGAAGCTGTAGTGTTTCTCGACGTCTTTGAGTATTTCCCAGGTGCACTTCATGCCGGCGGGGAAGGTGATCAGGTCGCCGCGACCGAACTCCTGGGGCTGGCCGCCTTCCGGGGTAACGATGAACTTGCCGCGCAGGATGTAGCAGATCTCTGTCCGGTCGTAGCTCCACTCAAACTTCGAGACCTCTTTCTCCCAGATCGGCCAGTCATAGACCCCCTGGATCTCCAGCTTCATGGCAGAGGGGCGGTGTTCGCAGAGAATTTGCAGATCGCTCATAGTGTTCGTTGCTTCTTCATAGTGGTGGGCAGCCAGGTTGCAAGGTTGTAAAAAAACAGACAGCAAAGTGTATCGCGAAAGAGGGGAGAGGTTAACTCACCAAGCTACGGAGTTAAAATCCGCAAACATTATCAAATGGCCTTGGTTAGGCTGAGTAACAGGAGGTCAGCGTATGAAAGCGTCAACGGCAGAGAGTTATCGGCAGCGGGTGATCCGGGTGGTGGAGTATATCCACGACCACCTGGATGGCGATCTCAATGTCAACCGTCTGGCAGAGGTCGCGTTTATGTCTCCCTACCATTTTCATCGCATCTACCGCGAACTGGCCGGGGAGACCCTCAACGCCACCATCAGACGACTGCGTCTCCATCGTGCGGCTGGCGAGCTGATCCGCTCGACCAAGCCGATTCTTAGCATAGCCAAAGAGGCCGCCTACAGCACTCCTCAAGCCTTCGGCCGAGCCTTCGTCCAGCAGTTCGGCGAGTCGCCGGCCAGCTATCGGAACGCCCGCAGTGAACGGGGCGACAGGAACGACGGGCCCTTCGTGGCTATGCTGCCTGCAGACAACCAGGAGTATAGTGAAATGTATACCGTGGAGATCCACAAAACTGATCCAGCAAGACTCATCGGCTTTCCTCACCAGGGTGACTATATGGAGATCGGCCGTGCCTTTGCAAAGCTCGCCATCTACGCAACCAGTCATCAGCTGTATGGTGAATCAACCCGTTCCATCGGCCTCTATTACGATGATCCCAAGAGTGTGGAAGTTAAGAATCTACACTCATTCGCTGGTATGACCCTCGCGAAGGAAACGCAAGTGCCAACCGACAACGAAGCGCCGCAAGTGCGCGAGATACCCGGCGGAACCTGTGCCAGTCTCATCTTCAAAGGGCCCTATGCGGAACTGGAAAAGCCCTACGACTGGTTCTTTGGCGAGTGGCTGCCGCAGAGTGGGTACGAAGCGGCGGATTTTCCTCCCTTCGAAGAGTACCTCAACAACCCGAAGGATACGCCGCCGAGCGAACTGCTGACGCGTATCAACTGCCTTGTCTACAAAATCTGAATGAATTTGCTTTCGGGCTCCCGTGTCGAATGCGGGAGTTTCCCCTTGACTCATCACTTGAAAACTCACCCTCTCCCCCGGCCCCTCTCCCGTAAGCGGGAGAGGGGAGTCAACGCCCTCGTGGGAAGGATTGGGATCAGAAGGGAAAAGCCCCTCTCCCTTCAAAGAGAGAGGGGTTGGGGAGAGCGTGGCGACAGGCTATAAGATCCTCTGCCCCGCCTTTATCACCTTTCTGGCAAGCTTTGACGTATTGCCGCTGTTGCAGACGACGAAAAACTCCCCATCGACATCCAGGTCGTCGGCAATGGCCTGCTGGAGTTTTTCGGTTGAGAAATGGAAGCCTTTGGGTTTGAAGGCAACGATATAAACAGGGCTTTCAGGGAAGTGCCTGACCTGTTTTTGGGCCAGCCAGGCCTTGGCGACTCTATTCTTGCGCTGCAGCTGACGGGTGAGGATTCGCAGTCTTTCCTCATCGATGCCGGCGGGGATCATGGTGTCTTTGATACTGATACTTTCACGCTCCAGCCTTGCTGCTGTATAGAGAGCGTTGCGCTCCACGGAGGCCTGCCACCAGGTTTTCGCAGCCTCTTCATCGCCTTTCTCCATAAGATAGTCATAACCGGAGTGAGTGGCTTGCTCTATCAGTCCGGCGCTGTTGCAGGCCAGTCGCAGCTCTTGCAGTCCCGCGTCGTCGCCCTGCGCCAACAGAATATGGCCGATGAAATAGGCGGGATCGGGATCATCCGGATGGCGTTGCTGATAGGCCTTGAAAAGTGGCAGGGCGACTTCGGCGGAGCGAAACTCGTTGCTCAGATAGGCGAAATCCCACAGCTCCCGATCGCTCAGTGACTTGGTCTCCCTGGCGGCAAAATCTTCGAGCCTGGTGTTCGACGTTTTGACATATTCGTAACGCTCGTTCCAGGATTCGCCATTTTCATTCAGCCACTGCTGGTCGAACTCGGCCATGATCTCTCTGTTGCGCTTACCCAGCCAGGCATTGGCGGCATTCTTCCTGGGGTATCCGGGGAGCTGCGGTTTCGCTCCCAGCGCGTCGACCCGGTCCTTGAGGCTGGGATGGGTGTCGGCATAGTGAGTCTCCTCGTGCATGGCGCGTTGAATTCTTTTGATGACCTCCTTTTTCTCGAGTTGATTGTTGTTCAGGAAATCGGATAGTCCCTCGAAGGGTGCATTCAGCGGCTGTGGGCTGGTGTCGGCCTGGCGCAAATAGTGCCGCCAGTAGTTGTCATCCACATAGGGTGCGGTGACATGGACATTCACCAAGGCACGTGTGGCTATCTCCGGCGAAGTCAGCTCGGCCGAGATGGCATCTGCCTCGTATTCGTTGTTGCGGGCCAGGGCGAAGGAGTAGGCCTCGAATTTGGGGGAGTACCAGTCAAAGAACTTTCGCATCAGCTTCGCGCCCCAGGAGTCGACCTCGTCGAAAGCGCTCATCACCCGCAGCCAGGTGAGACGGACTCGATAGATCCAGCCGTTGAAGCGGCTGTGGTTGCCGGACAGGTGGCCGAATTCGTGGGCGAGCACCGAACGCATCTCCTCGGGCGAGAGTGTCATCATCAGTTGATAGCCGAGGATCAGATAGTTCCTGTGCCAGCCGAAAACGCCCAGTCTTGGGTGTTGCACCACAGACGCGTTGAGACTTCGATCGAGTATGACCTGATGTATCTTGAGTGACTTGAGCTGTTTGCTCAGGGCGTCGAGTTCGGCGAACAGCCGGGGGTACGCCTTGCGTTTGAGGAGATAGCCTTGAGGCGGTGTGAATCTCACCCATAAGGCGCGCAGCAGGATCCAGATGCCGATGACCACACCGATGATCAGTTTCTTCTTCAGCAGCAGCAAGAACAGAGCGGTACTGAAAAAGGCGCTTGCAATCAGACCGCCGGCGAGCCCCAGCAGGGCGATCAGCACGGCGATTATCACCACATAACCGAGTAGTGCGAACAGTCCCAGCTTGATGACGTACGCCTTGGGATTGCTAGCCGCATTCAGCTCTGCCTTTTTTACATCCTGAATGAAATCGCCATCACTACTGCTACTGCCCATTGGGGTCCCTCTCAACTGGTGGTGTAACTTGTTGCGCACTGCATATCCGCGAATCTATTAAAACATTGTTCGAAAGATTTCAGAAATAGAGTGTCATATCACTGATTTTAACGGTTTCGATCGATTCAAAGTCAAGTTACCATCTCCACCATGCAGCAATGAATAGGCGTACATCATCCAAAATCAAGTGAAATCAGTGAGTCTCGAGGCTTTCGGAATAACCATCGGTCTGCTGAAAGAGGCCTGTGGCCATCGCGCATACGAACGTGGCAGCAACTACTTCCGCCAGGGGCGGGTGCTGCAACTGCAGCAGCAGGCCGTGCGTGAGGACCACCTTTTTCTTACAGCTACCAACCGCGGCAGCGGCGGTCGTGTATATGAACAGGAGATCGATATCTATCGGTTGGACCGGGAACTGTTTCTGGAGGGGGCCTGCAGTTGTCCTGTGGGTTATAACTGCAAACACGTGGTCGCCGCCTGCCTCGCCGCCATGCGGGCAGGGCCCCGGCCAGGGGATGCGGCGGATCGGGACGATTTCGGCCGGTGGCTCGCCGGTTTTTTCCC
>JBNKLI010000116.1:0-12545 GCA_050292275.1 Candidatus Thiodiazotropha sp. | reverse complement strand
CCCGGCTCTGCGCGCCGCTCGATCTGAGCGACCAATCACCGCACAAGCGTATTCGAAAACTATCAAGCCATGACACCAGGCGAACACTGCAAAGAGCTGTGAGTGGAGCAGTGAGCCAGCAGGTTTATGTGAAAATTAAGTTAAACGCTTTTCACTGCATATGAGTCTGATCAAGACGCTTTCAATCGCACTGAACTTTGCAAAAAAATCATAGTCAATCTGTTCGTTCCAACCCTTGGAGAAAACAACAAACCAGATTTGAGGCAGGAGTCTTCAGATGATTCGAGTTGAAGAAATGATTCGAACCTACGGTGACCTGACTGCGGTAGACAAGGTCTCGTTCGAGATAGGTCAGGGAGAGATCGTAGGATTGCTAGGGCATAACGGAGCAGGCAAGACCACGATCATGAAAATGCTGACTGGCTACCTGGAACCCACGGCCGGCTTCATAGAGATCGATGGCCTCGATATTGCCAACCATCGCAAGGCCGTTCAACAACGCATCGGCTATTTGCCGGAAAACGATCCCCTCTATCCGGAGATGACGGTTATCGACTATCTCGACTATGCCGCTGAACTTCACGGCGTGGCCGCAGATAAACGAATTGAAAGTATCTGGAATGCGCTCGAAAGGACTGGTCTGACTGACAGGGCCGTAGATCGCATCGGTACCCTCTCGAGGGGTTATCGCCAGCGCGTTGGGGTTGCCCAGGCCATTATCCATAATCCCCGCCTGTTGATATTGGACGAGCCGACGAATGGACTCGATCCGACCCAGGTGCAGCAGATGCGCGAGCTGATACTATCCCTTGCACACAACGCCACGGTAATCCTTTCCACCCATATCCTGCAGGAGGTCCAGGCGATCTGCAACCGGGTGATCATCATTCGCAATGGGCGCAAGGCGCTCGATGCGACCATGGATGAGTTGCGTGCCGGCAAGCGATTGTTGGTCTCGGTGGATGCCGCACCTGAGAAGATATTGGGCCTGTTTGAATCCCTGGAGGGTGTCAAATCGGTCGAGACGCTCAGCACAACCGGGATTGAACATCGTTATGCCCTGGATCTGGAACAGCAGGAAGCAGTGCATCAGACGGCCCCGGAACTCGCGACCCGAGTGACTGCGGAAGGGGTGAAACTCTACACCCTGCAGCCGGAGATACGCAATCTGGAGACCATCTTCGGTGAAATCTCCGCACAAGAAGGGAGGTAGAGGAGATGAAGAGTGTTCTGCGTATCGCCCGTAAGGAGTTTTCCGGTTTCTTCTCATCTCCCGTGGCTTTCATCTTTCTCGGCGCCTTCCTGGCTGTGACCCTGTTCGTCTTCTTCTGGGTCGAAACCTTTTTTGCACGCAACATCGCCGATGTGCGCCCGCTGTTCGAGTGGATGCCATTGTTGTTGATCTTTCTCGTGGCCGCGATCACCATGCGCATGTGGTCAGAGGAGCGGCGTGCCGGTACCCTGGAGTTTCTGCTGACCCTGCCGGTGGCAAGCTACCAGCTCGTGGTGGGTAAATTTCTTGCCTGCCTGGGCCTTGTGGCGGTGGCGCTGGCACTGACCCTGTCTCTACCGCTCAGCGTCAGCCTGCTGGGGCCACTTGACTGGGGACCGGTCATCGGCGGCTACATCGCGACCCTGTTTCTGGCGGCAGCCTACGCCGCAATCGGTCTGTTCATCAGCGCGCGTTCGGCGAACCAGATCGTCAGCCTGATCGTCACCACTGCTGTCTGTGGCATTCTCTATATTCTCGGATCCGATATGTTGACCGGGCTCTTCGGCAACAGGGCCGCCGAATTTCTCAAGCTGCTTGGCGTGGGGTCGCGCTTCGACGCGATCACCCGGGGGGTGATCGATCTGCGTGACATCTATTTCTACCTCAGCCTGGTTGGCGTGTTCCTGGCTCTCAATGTCTTCACCCTCGAGTGGCTGCGCTGGAGCGGAAATAACACCAATGCCAACCATCGCCGATGGGGTCTGGTGACCGTTCTCCTGGCTGCCAACTTCCTCGCAGTCAATCTCTGGCTTGCGCCTGTGGGCTGGATGCGCGCGGACATGACCCAGGGGAATATCTATTCCATCTCCGAGGCGACGCGCAGCTACCTTTCACAGTTGCGCGAGCCACTGCTGATCCGGGGTTATTTCAGTGCTCAGACACATCCCCTGCTGGCTCCCCTGGTGCCCCGGCTGCGGGATCTGCTGAAAGAGTACGCTGTCGCCGGCAAGGGCCGGGTGCGCGTGGAGTTCATCGATCCCCAGGAGCATCCCGAACTGGAACAGGAGGCCAATGAAAAGTACGGTATCGAGCCCGTCCCCTTTCAGTTCGCCAGCAAGTACCAGGCGTCCGTGGTCAACTCCTATTTCAATATCCTGATCAGCTATGGAGATCAACATGAGGTGCTTGGATTCCGCGATCTCATCGAGGTCAAGGCACAGAGTGAAACCGATCTCGATGTCGATCTTCGCAACCCGGAATACGATATCACCCAGTCGATCAAAAAGGCGCTCTATGCCTACCAGGGTGGTGGTGATCTGTTCGACAATATCACCAGCAAGGTCGCCTTCACCGGCTATCTCTCCTCTAACCAGAAGCTGCCCGGTTTTCTGCGTACCCTGAGACAGGATCTCGAGGCTGTACTGGCCGATCTGGCGAAGGACTCCAGGGGCAAGTTCTCATACGAGACTAAGGATCCGGAGGCGGACGGCGGCGTTCTGGCCAGGCAGTTGGAAAATGATTATGGCTTTCGGCCCATGTCGGCCAGTCTGTTCGATGGCAATACCTTCTGGTTCTATATGACCCTGCAGGGAGACGGCCGCGTCATCCAGGTGCCGCTGCCCGAAAACTTCGAAAAGGCGGAGCTGAAGCGAGGAATCGAGTCGGCATTGAAACGCTTCTCCCACGGTTTTTTGAAGAGTGTGGCCATGCACACACCGGCCTCCGCGCCGCAACTGCCCCAGTTCGGCATGAGCGGCGGCAAGCGCTTCAACTGGCTGCGCGATACCCTGTCGGAAGAACATAATATCATTGCGACAGATCTGAACAGTGGTCAGGTGCCTGAGGCGACCGACATGCTGCTTCTGGTCTCCCCGGACAAGCTGGACCAGAAGCAGCTGTTTGCCGTGGACCAGTTCCTGATGCAGGGCGGTACCCTGGTGCTGGCTACATCGCCTTTCGATATCGATACCAGCGGATCCCTGGTGGCGAAAAAACATGAATCCGGTATGGAGGACTGGCTAGCGCATATGGGCATAAGCCTGGAGCAGCGCATGGTGCTCGATCCTCAGAACGCGGCATTCCCCATCCCCGTGAATCGCCAGGTCGGCGGGTTCGTGATTCGTGAGACACAACTGGTGGACTACCCCTATTTCACCGACATACGCGATAGCGGCATGGACCGGGAGGCAGGTATCACTTCCGGGCTGAATCAGGTAACCCTTACCTGGCCTTCTCCCGTGGACATCGACCTGGAGAAGAACAAGGCGCGCAAGGTGACCCGGCTGCTGGAGAGCACGGATAGAGCCTGGACCTCGGACACTCTGGAGATCCAGCCCAACTTTCGCGTCTATGGACCGCTTGGCTTCCCTGCAGCAGAGGAGCGGGGCAAGCAACTGCTGGCCGTCGCGGTAGAGGGGCGTTTCGACTCCTACTTCAGCGATAAGCCTTCGCCGCTAATGGCGGCGCTGACCGAGCAGCAGCCCGCGCAAGAGGTTAACGCCAAGAGCTCGCAGAAAAGCGAAGGTGAGAAGGAGCAGCCGGTCGTCGGCCGCCTGATCAAGCGCTCGCCAGAATCGGCGCGGATCATCCTTTTCGCCTCCAACACTTTTCTCAGCGACGATATGCTGGAGCTGGCTACCTCCGGGCTCGGAACCCGCTACCTCAAGCCGGTGCAGCTGGTGGAGAACGCCATCGACTGGTCGTTGGAGGATCGCGGCCTGCTGGCGATTCGCGGCCGGGCACACTTCTCCCGCACCCTCGATCCCATAGACCGGGATAGCCAGCTCTTCTGGGAGTATCTCAACTACGGGATGGCACTGCTCGGACTGTTTCTTGTCTGGGTGATACGGCGCCAGGTAAATCGCAAGACCGAATCCCGCTATGCCGCAATACTGGGCATGGCCGCAGCAGCGGAGGCGTAACCAATGAAGAAGTGGATTTCCATACTGGGAGGACTGTTGGTCGTACAGCTGGTTGTTGCGGTCGCGGTCAATGTAGACGATCAGGACTATGGCGCATTCGAAGCGAAGGAGAAACTTCTCGGTTTCGACAAGCAGAAGGTGGATCGTCTGCTCATCGAAGACGACAAGGCAAGCGTGACGCTGCAAAGGTCGGCCGGAAAATGGGTGCTGCCGGATGCGGATGATTTTCCGGCCAGGCAGGAGAGCGTCGACGATCTGCTCGACAAGCTTGCCGGCCTGGAAAAGGGATGGCCGGTGGCGACAACCTCCAGCGCCGGCCGTCGTTTCAAGGTGGCGGAAGATGCCTATGAAAAACGAGTCACGCTGTTCACCGGTGATCAGGTTAGCGGCAGACTCTATGTCGGCACCTCACCGGGTTTTCGCAAAGTTCATGTCAGGTCTGACGATGAGGATAGGGTGTTCATGGCTGAGTTGAATGCCTGGGAGGTCGACGCCCAGATCGATGATTGGATAAACAAGGATCTTCTCGGACTGGACGAGGCTGACATGGCACAGGTTGATATAGCGGGAAAAGTCACCCTGCAGCGCCAGGAAGGGAAGCTGCAGCTCTCCGGACTGGCAGAGCAGGAAAGCACCAACAGTGAAGAGGCACAATCACTGTTGGATAAACTGGGCAAACTGCGTATTCAGTCCCTGATGAGCAAGGAGGAGGGTGCGAAATACGCGCAACAGGATCCCGTGCTTGATATCTCAGTGACGCTGACGGACGGTAAGGCGTTGCGCTACAAATTCTACGGGGTCGAGAGCGATTCCAAGTATCTGCTCATGCGATCGGACATGGACCGCTATTTCGAGGTTGCCTCCTATATGGTCGACCCCTTGAAGCAGGCATCACGGGAGAAACTCGTCGTCAATGAACCGCCTCAGGCGTCGCCCGGGATCAAAACAAGCCAAAACCAATTCAATTAGATAATAGTTAAAGCGCTGACAGGAGATTGTGATGAAACGTTATCTGTCAACAACGATAGTTGTTCTACTCTGTTTGCTGTCAACGGGTCTCTATGCCCAACAGGGTGGTATAGAGAGTCTGCGACAGACCGGCAAGGCCTTTGCCTCCGTGGCAAAGAAGGTTTCACAGTCTGTGGTTTTCATTCAAGTCGAGAGTATCAAGGAGAGTGTTCCGATCAATGGATTTTCTTCACCCTTTGGTATTTCCCCGTTCGACGACGATATGTTCCGGCGTTTCTTCGGCGAGCGTTTCCAGGGTATTCCAAGACAAAAACAGCAACCGCGCAGACAGCGCACGGTCGGACAGGGCTCGGGCTTCGTTTTCTCCCATGGCAACGAGGGGTTTTCAAATAAGACCTATGTTCTGACCAACAACCATGTAGTGGAAGGCGCGGACAGAATAAGCGTCAAGTTCAAGGATGGCAGGGAGTTTTCAGCACAGGTAAAGGGTACGGATCCAAAATCGGACATCGCCGTCCTGGAGCTTGAGGATACAGATGTTCCGGCTCTGACACTGGGTGATTCCAGCCGGCTCGAGGTGGGAGAATGGGTACTGGCCATCGGCAATCCCTTCGGTCTCAGCCACACGATGACGGCCGGTATCGTGAGCGCCAAGGGCCGCACCGGCCTCGGCATAAGCGACTACGAAGACTTCATCCAAACTGACGCCGCCATCAACCCCGGTAACTCGGGCGGTCCCCTTGTGAACCTGGATGGCGAGGTCATCGGCATAAACACGGCAATATTCAGTCGCAGTGGCGGATACATGGGTGTGGGATTCGCCATCCCCATCGACATGGCCAAGGGTATTGCAAGTCAGCTTCTCGATAAGGGGGAGGTGACGCGCGGCTTTCTGGGTATCGCAATTCAGCCCCTGACCCCGGAGCTGGCGGAGTCTTTCGGTACGTCACAACGTCAGGGAATCGTGGTAGCCGAGGTTACGGAGGGATCACCGGCGCACAGGGGTGGACTCAAACAGGGCGATCTGATCGTCAAGCTCAATGGCAAGGCTGTTGCCGATAGTGGCGACTTTCGCAATCGGATCTCACTGACTCCACCGGGCAGCAAGATTGAACTGGGGATCATACGCAATGGCGCTTCTCAAGTCGTTGCAGTCACCGTCGGTGAACTGAATCAGGAAAAGGTCGCACAGAGCACTACAAAGACAGCCGATAACCTTGGACTCGCAGTTCAGACCCTGAGCAGGGAGCTGGCGGATTCAATGGGCATACCTGCCACCCAGGGGGTTGTCGTTACCAGTGTTTCGCCCGGTTCGATCGCCGCCATGGCGGGAATCGATACAGGTACTGTGATCACTCAAGTCAATCGAAAACCGGTGACAACTGCACAAGCGTTCAAAAAGCGGATAGACGAGGCGGGCGGCAAACGGCAGGTTCTGCTTCTGGTGACAAAGAACGGGATGTCGCGCTTCGTCGCACTTCGCTGGTAAGCTGCACTATGAGCCAGACCTGAAGACAGGTCTGGCTCAGCGGCTGTCTCAATTCAACCTGCACCCCCGGCCGGAGTAGGTGCCGGTATTGCCATCCATGTCACACCATGTGCCACTGACGACACCGGATACTACTTTTTATCCATACCGTCCTTCGATATAGTCCGCTGTCTCCTTTTCATAGGGCGTGACAAACAGATCTTCCGTCGCCTGGTGTTCGACGACCTTGCCCATGAGCATGAAAATGCACTCTTCACTGGCGCGCCTTGCCTGCGCCATATTATGGGTGACGATGAGGATGGTGTATTGTCCGCGCAGCTCCCAGATCAGCTCCTCGACCGCGGCAGTACCCTTGGGATCGAGGGCGGAGCAGGGCTCATCCATCAATAATATGCTCGGCTTGACCGGGAGCAGGCGAGCGATACAGAGTTTTTGCTGCTCTTCGAGGGAGAGCTCGGTTCCCTTCTGATTGAGGCGGTCTTTTACCTTGTCCCAGAGAAGTACCTGCTGCAGTGCGGATTCGACAATCTCATCTTCGTTGGCTTTGTAGCCTCTGCCTTTGTCGGCATGAAGCCGGTAACCGAACAGAATGTTGTCGCGTATCGAGATCGGCAGAGGATTGGGACGCTGGAAGACCATGCCAATCTGTTTGCGCACCTGGACAAGTTCCACGTCCGGGTCATAGATATTTTTGTCCAGAACATCGATAGTGCCTTCGATACGCACATAGCCAAGGCGTTCGTTGATACGGTTGACGCTGCGTAAAAAGGTCGACTTGCCGCACCCGGATGGACCGATAAGAGAAGTGATTCTGCCGTTGCGGATTTTCAGATCTATATCGTAGAGTGCCTGAAACGTTCCATACCACAAATTGAGTTTGCTGGTTTTGATGGCATATGCAGGTGTTGTTTCGTTCATGGCGTTCGCTGTGGCATTCATGGGTGGTATCTACTTACCACCTGGTAGTAACATCCCGCGCTGGGCGCTGAGTTCGGCTGTTTTTCGTACAATGGGTGAGTAGTTACCATGACTGCTCCATTGGCATATTTCTTGGGTACGGCTTGTGATCAGCCGAATTTGCCCTCGACATAGTCCCGTGTTCGCTGATCCGCCACTTCACCGGTGAACAGATCTTCGGTTTCGCCGATTTCAACGCAGTGACCTTCGAGAAAGAAGGCGGTGCGATCGGCCAGCCGTCTCGCCTGCTGCACCAGGTTGGTGACCAGAATGATCGTCATGTCCTCTTTCAGTTCCTTGAGAACCGCCTCGATACGCATGGTGGTAACCGGATCCACGGCTATGGAGAATTCGTCCAGCATCAGCAGGTCGGGCTCCTGGGAGAGTGCGCGGGCTATGGTCAAACGCTGTTGCTGGCCGCCTGAGAGGAGACTGCCCAGGGAGTTGAGTCTATCCTTCACCTCATCCCAGAGTGCGGCACGGGTCAGGCAGCGCTCGACGATAATATCCAGCTCGCTCTTTCGGTTGATGCCGCGCAGGCGCGGTGACAATGCGACATTCTCGTATATCGTCAAGGGCAGGCCGACCGGGAGCGGGAAGACGACACCAATGCGACTGCGCAGGGCGTAGATGTTTTTCAGTTTATGAACATCGAGGCCGTTGAAGACAACTCTGCCATTGACTGTCATGTTCGTGTCGAAGGTGTCCATGCGGTTGAGCGATTTGAGAAACGATGTCTTACCTGCATTGGCCGGGCCGATGATACCGAAGATCTCATGTTCCTTGACCGAAAGACTGACATCGCTAAGGGCAGCCGTATCTCCATACTTGATAGTCAGATTACTGACTTCGAGTTTCGTCGCCGGGGCATCCGCCGGTCTGTCCGACAAGGTTTCAGCGACAGCTCTATTCAGGCTCATGTCTACCATTTCTTCTTGCCTCGCAGATACATGCGGAACGCGATGGAGATGCTGTTCATCAGCAGCACCATTGCGATCAATACCAGTGCGACACCGAAAGGCAGGTCGTCCGGTACCCCGGGAACCTGGGTGGCGACGACGAACAGATGCAGAGAGAGCGCCATGGTCTGATCAAAGACGCTTTGTGGTAGAAACGGCAGAAAGAAGGCGGCACCGGTGAACATGATGGGGGCTGTCTCTCCGGTGGTGCGCGATACTTCCAGGATGACGCCGGTGAGTATGCCGCTTACCGCATTCGGCAGCACCACCCGCCTGATGGTCTGCCACCGGGTGGCGCCCATGTTCCAGCACGCTTCTCTGAAGGCCTGGGGTACGGCGCGCAGGGATTCCCGGGTCGAGACGATCACCACCGGCAGCGTCATGATGGCGAGGGTCAGGCTGGCGGCCAGAATGCTGGTACCGAAACCGAAAAAGATGACGAAGGCACCGACACCAAACAGCGCGTGTACGATCGAGGGTACGCCCGCGAGGTTGATGATGGCCAACTGGATTATCCTGGTGAACCAATTGTCACCGGCGTACTCGTTGAGATAGATGGCTGCGGCCACACCGAGCGGGACCGATGCCAGAAGCGCGACCGCGACGATCCACACCGTCCCCAAAAGGGCGGGGAAGATGCCTCCCTCGGTCATGCCGTTGGTGGGATCGGTGAACAGAAATTCAATCGAGATGATGCTGCCGCCTTTGACGATCAGGGTGCCCAGAATTACCACAACGGGTATCACCAGTAGAATGGTCATCAAGAGAAACAGGATACGGAACAGGTTCTGTACCCGTTTATTGCGTGCATTCAATGCGGATTCGGCAAACATGCTACTAACCCTTGCGGATGCCGCGGACGATGAGATCCGCTGTCAGGTTTATCAAAAAGGTGATGACGAAGAGGAAGATTCCTATCGTGAACAGCGCCTGGTAGTGGGGCGAGCCGACAGCGGTCTCCCCAAGCTCGGCGGCGATGGTTGCCGTCAGCGCACGTACCGGATCAAACAGACTGCTGGGGATGTTCACTGCGTGGCCGGTGGCCATCAATACCGCCATGGTCTCCCCAAAACCACGACCTACACCCAGCAGGACTGCACCAAGCAAGCCGTTTTTCGCGGCGGGCAGTACAGTCTTGAAGATGACCTGCCAACGAGTCGCACCTAGCGCCTCGGCGGCTTCGCGATAGCGGTCGGGTACCGCCTTCAGCGCGTCCTCTGCGATGGAGGTCATGATCGGTGCCGCCATCAGGCCGAGGATGATACCGGCATTGAGTACGTTCAGGCCGACGGGCACGTCGAACAGATCGATGATCAGGGGATTCATGATGGAAAGACCGATAAAGCCCCAGACCACCGACGGGATGGCGGCCAGCAGTTCCACCAGGACCTTGAGGAATTCCCTGGACTTGCCGGTGGCGAACTCACCGATGAAGATGGCGGCGCCGAGGGAGAAGGGGATTGCCACCACCATGGCCAGCCCGGTGACACTGGCGGTGCCCGCCATCAGCGCGAGTATCCCGTATTCCGGCGCATCCTCGTCGGAAGGCTCCCAGAACGGGGAGAGAAAGAACTCCCTGAAGCTGAAATCCTCAAGTAGGAAACCGACACCCTCGATGGTGATAAAGATGAAAATTCCAATGATGAAAATGATGGCTGAAATACCGGCTACGAAAACAATGGACTGGACCAGTTTGTCGATATACCAGTCCATGTTGCGGTTATCGAAATCTGTTGGCGCCGATTGCCGGAGCGTTTGGATTTCTGACATCTCAACTCGCTCCTTCGCCGCGAAGCAGTTCCATCAGGTCCTTGATCAATATGGCCAGCTCCCGGTATATCGAGTCGTATTCGTGAATATCTTCATCCTCAGGCGCTTCTCCCAATCCCCACTCCAGGGCGGAGGTGTGGAAGGGTATATGTGGGAAATATGAAGCCATCTCTCCCTGAAGCGATATGATGACATGCTGATCGGATATCTCTTTGGATGACATCTGATCGATGGTTGTGGGTACGGCGCCACTGTGTTCGATGCCTTTTTCTTCCATGAATTTCAACAGATTCGGATCGATGTTCTCAGCCTCGACCCGACCGGCGCTTCGATAGTTGCCGACTGTCGGGTGATTTCTTCTGGCAATGGCCTCTGCCAGCTGACTCAGACTGGTGTTGTCTTCGTCGATAAACAGTATATTGAAGCTTTTGGGCTTTTTCTGTTCGCCTGTAACCGCGAAGACGGTCTCCTCGCATAGATTCTTGGCCTGGTCGGCGACACGCTTGAGTTGATTGAAAACGACGAATATCGCAAGTATCTCCTCGAGCTTGGAGCGATCGTCATTATCCATCATCTCGGTATAGACTATGTCGAGATTGTGCTCCAGCTCTTTGGCCATCACCATGGTGCTCTTGGCGCTTTCCGCATTGAGTTGGGTGAATGCCTCGATCGACAGTTGCAGCATATTCATGGTTTCGTTGGCGATTCGTTCGAGCTCTTTGCCGAGGCCGCCAGCGGGGGGCTGGGAAAGCTGCGCCCCTTCCCGGGCGATGGTGACGGCGTAGTCGCCGATACGTTCCAGTTCGATATTTGCGCGTATCACCGAGGAGAGAAGGCGCAGATGCCCGCCACTTGGGATGTGGACGGCGAAAAAGCGATGGCAGATCCTGTCGATCTCGCGCATGCTGCGATTGATCGGGTTGTCATTCAACACTGTCATGTAGGCGAGCTTTTTATTCCCGGTCTGCAGGGCATTGATTGAATTTCTGACCGCCTTCTGTACCTGTGCGCCCATTTTCGCCACGCGGTCGTGTATCTTGTTGAGGTCGCGTTCCAGTCGTTCTTCTAGGTGGCCCATTGCTGATACTCCGCTCTGAGCGCTGTCACTGATGACAACGGTTGTTCCAGATATCGGTCTACCTGGGTAGGGATATTGATTACCGAAACGGGTGCTAACTGCAGCTCACACTGCGTACCGGGGCATAGCCTTTTTTCAGCAGAATACATTGACCTTCATCACTCTTGACCCAGTCGAGATAGGTCTTGATCTCACCTTTAGGTTCACCGTTGGTGTACATGAAAAGGGGGCGTGCAATAGGGTAGCTGCGGTCACTGGCAGTCGCCACGCTTGGATTGATGCACGGTCTGCCCTCCTTGGAAACGCAGGCCATCTTGATGTGATCGGTGGCATAGGCCAAACCGCTGTAACCAATCGCACAGGGGGTTTTCTCAACCAGGTCGACGACATCTTTGGAACCGTGCATATCCAGCGTGCCCTGGCGGTACTTGCCTTTCTTGCCGAGCACCTCCTTTTTGAAATAGGCATAGGTGCCGGAGTTGTTCTGCCGGCTGACCACGACGATCTCTCCATCCTTGCATCCAGGTACTTCCAATCCGACATCTGACCATTTGGTCGCTTTGCCACCGCGTCCGAAGATTGCATTCAACTGTTCATAGCTGAGGGTATGCGCCGGATTGTTCTTGTGAATGAACACGGCCAGGGCATCGTATCCAACGACATGCTCGATCGGATTCTGGCCTTTCGATTTCGCCAGACTGATCTCTTTCTTTTTCATCTTTCGGCTGGCATTGGCGATGTCCACCGTACCATTGATCATGGCGGCGATACCGGTACCGGATCCACCACCGGATACAGCAACCGCCACATTGGGATCGACGGCCCCATAGGCTTCGGCCCAGGCCTGGGCCACATTGACCAGTGTGTCGGAACCCTTGTTCTGAATGACGGTTCGATCCGCGGCCTGGAGCGAAAGAACAGTAAACAGGCTGCCGAGCGCCACGGAACTGGCAAAAGAGATTTTCCTCATTTTGAACACCCTCGAATATTGTTTTGAATTGCCATGTATGTTCTCGAAAGTACAAACATGCTGCTGTTTTTTCTAATGCGCCTGAGTTTTGCGCGGTCGGTTTCCGAACTCCGAGTCAAATATTGCAGGACAGTGACAACTATATTCCGCGATTATTACAGTATTGTGACAATCCAAGGATATCGAGAAACCGTTGCAAAGAACTGAATGGCACATATA
>JBNKLI010000115.1:0-33650 GCA_050292275.1 Candidatus Thiodiazotropha sp. | reverse complement strand
GCCTGCTCATACTTGCTGGTGGTGTTCTCGTTGTAGTTTTTGACATAGTACTCCAGCGCCTCATCCACCGAGCCCAGCAAAGCCGCGCGGTGCTCTTCGCTGAGGGTGTTCAGGGCGTCGCTGTTCACTACCACCGGACAGTTGGCCGAACCCAGGTTGAGGTTGGTGGTGGCCCATTTTCCCACCTTGTAGGTTTTGGTGGCTAGATGAGCATGGGGGGCGAAGGATGCCGCGTCGATCACGCCGGAGTCCATGGACTGGCGGACTTCGGAAAATGGCACCCCTGTTTTGATGGCGCCCAGCTTGCTCAGGACCCCCATGATGCCGCCGGGTCCACGCACCCGCAGTCCCTTGAAGTCGTCCAGGGTCTTCAGGCCGGCGCTTTTACTGATGATGTTGTACTGGGGCATGGGTGTGGGCATCAACAGGGTGGCGTTCCAGCGCGCCAGATCCTTTTTTACGATCGGATGCTGATGCACCTTTTGATATATCTCGCTTACCCGCGCCAGGGACACCTCTTTTGAGAACGGCAGTTCCGTCACCGTTATGGTGGGGTTTTTGTCGCTGTGATAGAAGGAACAGAACTGGGCCATCTCAAAGGCGCCGATGGCGATGCCGTCCAGATTCTCGCGTGATTTCGACAGGCCACCATAGGAGATGTTGAGCTTGAAATCGCCATTGGTTTTTTGCTCCACCAGTTCCGCCAGTTTCTCCACATTCTCGGTAAAGGCCCGGCGTTTGCCCCATAGGGACACATTCCACTCGGTTGCCGCGTGGGTCTCCGTTACTGTCAGCAGGATGCCGATGGCCGTAGAAATGAGTAGATGCCTGATGTTCATGGTTCCTCCAGTTTGGCGCTTATTGTTATTGGCTTCCAAGCATAAGGATTCCCCGCCCGGTGTAAACAGATAAACAAAAATGGACGTCAGGGTGTGTCCTGCTCCTGTCCGTTAGGGTGGGAAGATGCAAGCGCGATCTGTTTTTCGAGTCGTCAGGCCATTACATTCAGCAGGCGCCCGCTGGAGGCGGTCTGCTGGAGGATCTCCTGAATGGAGGCAAGAGTGCTTTCCCGTTCGGTATCGGAAAGATCCCCGCTGTAGTACTGATCCAGAAGTTCGCTGAGTTGTCGTAGCGTTGCCTCGTCAATACTCAACCCGGAGGCGTTGACTTGTTGTGGGGGTGGGGGAGGCGGTGGCGGTGCGGCCCCGGCCAGTTCTCCCACGGCCCTGGCGTCAAAGCCGGATTCCGCCATCACCTCCGCCAGCTGGGGGCCGGGCTGGATGCCGGCGGTGCGGAAGGTCTCGACGATGGAGAGGGCGTCCGATTTGCTTAGATTGTCAGGGTTAAACTCGTTGAGGGTGGATTTGACCAGCTCAATCTGATCCCGAGAGAGGCCCCAGGGGCCGCCTTGCTGGGGGGATTGCATGCCGCTGAGCAGTGATCCGGATACGTTGTCGACCATGGTGTTCTCCTGCCTGTGCGGGATTCTCTTATGGTCAAGTATAGGGCGGGTGGCGGCTCAGGAATGTGGAAAAAATGTGAATTCTCCGCTGTATTCCCGAGGTTGGGAGCGGTCCCGCCGGTGGCGGATCAATGCCCGAGGAAGTCGTTGATGAACTGGGTCATCTTGTCGTTGAGGTGCTCTTCAAACCTGTTCAGGTCGGCCTGAAAGGCCGCCAGATAGCGCGCCGCCTGGTCATGGTTGAGCCGTTTGCCCGTGATCATGTACTCCATCTCCGGCAGGGATTTGTCGCTGCGCGGTGTGATCCGCCAGTTGACATAATCGGCGTCCAGCGAGGAAATTTCCTGTTGGGCGTAGCGGCAGAAATCTTCGATCTTCTGGTCGCCCGTGGGTCCGAGACAGCCTGCTTCAATACGAAAAACGACTGTTAGTTTTTTTTCTTCCGGCAGTGGCGAATTGGGGGTCATGGTTATTGTTGCGTATGTTGTCCCTGATTAAAGGCGCGGCTGCCGTCCCCGTTTTTATGTTCTCGGAGCCGCAATGCAATTGGTGGGCCCTGTAGGACTTGAACCTACGACCAAGGGATTATGAGTCCCCTGCTCTAACCAACTGAGCTAAGGGCCCGCAACAGTGTTAACGCGGACTGGACCGTCCATGGTGGTTCGGTCCAGCCCGGCCTTTCCTGGCCGGGCGTTCGGTTCGCTGCGTTTGTCCACTGGACAAACGGTCGGCCCTCACCCAACTGAGCTAAGGGTCCGAAAACCTGTTTTTCTACTATTCGTTATCGAGGAAGCTGTGCAGCTTTTCCGACCGCGAGGGGTGGCGCAGCTTGCGCAGGGCCTTGGCCTCGATCTGCCGGATGCGCTCGCGGGTCACGTCGAACTGCTTGCCCACCTCTTCCAGGGTGTGATCGGTATTCATGTCGATACCGAAGCGCATGCGCAGCACCTTGGCCTCGCGGGAGGTCAGGCCGGCCAGCATGTTCTGAGTCGCCTCGCGCAGGCCTTCGCTGGTGGCGGATTCCACCGGGGAGACTACGCCGGCGTCTTCAATAAAGTCACCCAGGTGCGAGTCTTCGTCGTCGCCGATGGGGGTCTCCATGGAGATGGGTTCCTTGGCGATTTTTAGCACCTTGCGTACCTTGTCTTCCGGCATGCCCATGCGTTCGGCCAGCTCTTCCGGGGTCGCCTCGCGGCCCATCTCCTGAACCATCTGGCGGGAGATGCGGTTGAGCTTGTTGATGGTCTCGATCATGTGCACCGGGATGCGGATGGTGCGGGCCTGGTCCGCGATGGAGCGGGTGATGGCCTGCCGGATCCACCAGGTGGCGTAGGTGGAGAACTTGTAACCGCGACGGTATTCGAACTTGTCCACCGCCTTCATCAGGCCGATGTTGCCCTCCTGGATGAGGTCGAGGAACTGCAGGCCGCGGTTGGTGTACTTCTTGGCGATGGAGATCACCAGGCGCAGGTTGGCCTCCACCATCTCCTTCTTGGCGCGGCGGGCCTTGGCCTCGCCGATGGACATCTTGCGATTGGTCTCCTTGATCTCGCCGATGGTCAGCATACAGTCTCTCTCGATGGTGACCAGACGCTTTTGCGCGCGCATGATCTCATCGGCATGTTCCTTGAGGGATTCCGAGTAGGCCTTTCCCTTGTCGATCTGTTCCACGATCCAGTCGAGATTTGTCTCGTTGTCCGGAAACGAGGCGATGAACTCCTTGCGCGGCATCTGGGCCTTGTCGACGCAAAGATTCATGATGATGCGTTCCTGGTTGCGAATCCGCTCGATGGTCTCTCTCAGGGCCATGACGAGCATATTGAAGGTAAGAGGTACCAGCTTGAATTCGAGGAAGGCCTCGGACACCGCCTCCTGCGCCTTTTGCGCCTGGCTTGCTGCGCGACCATGCTTCTTCAGCGCGGCGCTCAGGGTGTTGTAGCGCTTGCGCAGCTCTTTAGTCTTGGCGGCGACTTCTTCGGGATCGGGGCCGGTGTTCTCCGGTTCGTCGCTGCTGGAGTCGTCGTCATCATCGTCGTTGTCGTCGTTGTTATCGGCCTGCTTATCGCTATCCTGGGGTTGCTCAGGTGTCGGGATCTCGTCGGGTTCGTTGGGATCGATGAAACCGCTGGTGATGTCGGCCAGGCGCGACTCTCCCGGCTCGATCTTCTCCAGCTGGGTGCAGAGCAGGTCGACGGTGACAGGGAAGGTGGCCAGGGCGGCGGAGACCTGGTGCAGCCCCTCCTCGATGCGTTTGGCGATACGCAGCTCGCCTTCTCGGGTGAGCAGTTCGACGGTACCCATTTCGCGCATGTACATGCGAACCGGATCGGTGGTGCGGCCAAACTCGCTGTCGACGCTGGCCAGCGCCGCCGCCGCAGCTTCCGCGGCGTCCTCATCGGTGGAGACTACCGAGTCGCTGAGGGTGTTGTCTTCGAGATCGGGTGCCGATTCATGGACGGTGATGCCCATGTCATTGATCATGCGGACGATATCCTCTATCTGCTCGGGCTCTACAATGCCTTCGGGGAGGTGATCGTTAACTTCCGCATAGGTTAGGAACCCCTGTTCCTTGCCTTTTGCAATCAGTTGCTTTAGTTGGGATTGCTGCTGTTCCTGGTTCATCGGTTACCTTGTAGTCAGACGAGGTGTACAACACTGAGACTGAACTCACCATATTAGCACACTTCTACATATATATGCCATCCTCGGGCCATTTTGAGGCCTGCTGATTGTTGTTCGCCTATTGCTCGTCCTGGCTGAGATTACCGGGATAGCGGCGTTTCAGCTCATTGAGCAGATCATCAGACAGTTCGCTGGGGCGTAGATTCCCCGGTTGTGGCCGGGAATCCTTATGGTACTGTCTATTCAATTTGAGAAGTGCGTCACGCAATTCAGCCTCCTGATCCATGTCCGGCAGGTCAAGTCTGTAGTTGGCCAGTTTATTGAGGTGCGTGAAGTGCTCCGTATCTCTCCAGCGTTCCAGCAATGCCGCTTTGTTAAGCGTAGGTTGGGAACGGATTATTTCAAGTAACTGTTTGAGAATACTTATGCCGGGCGCGTCCCAGTTCTGCCAGGCATCGTCGACACCCTCGGCTATGGTGATCAGATGGGGGTTGTCGAGCAATAATGCAATAGCCATGCGAACCGGTGTGGCGCGTTGTATGCTGCCCGACTGCTCCAGCGCACGGCGATTGCCCGCCGGTTTGCGGCTTTGGGTTCCCTTGTCCAGGTGGCCGTCCCTGATACCCACCAGCTCCTCCAGGTGCTGAAACATCATCTGTCGAAACACCCCGGCGGGCAGTTTTTCCAGTATCGGGGTGGCGAGCTGGGCGAGTCGTGCACGGCCGTCGATACTCCCCATCTCGACCTGGGTCTTGAGCCGCTGGAAGAGGAATTCGGACAGGGGCAGCGCCTGTTCGATTCGTGCCATGAATGCATCCGAACCCTCTTTGCGCACCTGGGTGTCAGGGTCCTCGCCCTGGGGGAGAAAGAGGAACCTGACCTCCCGCCCGTCGCGCATCAGGGGTATGCCGGTGAGCAGCGCCTTCCATGCCGCTTCGCGGCCGGCGCGGTCACCGTCAAAGCAGAAGACGACCTCGGGACAGATGCGAAAGATCAGTTCGAGATGGTCCGCAGTGGTGGCCGTACCCAGGGTGGCGACGGCGTTGAGGATTCCGTGCTGGGCCAGGGCGACCACGTCCATATATCCCTCGACCACGAGCAATCGCTCAATCTTGCGATTCATCTTTTGCGCCTCGTAGAGGCCATAGAGCTCGTGTCCCTTGTGAAACAGGGGGGTCTCCGGCGAATTGAGGTATTTCGGTTTTTCGTCCCCAATGGTGCGGCCGCCGAAGCCGATGGTGCGTCCGCGGCGATCGCGAATCGGGAATATGATGCGGTTTCTGAAGCGGTCGTAACCCTTGGTTTCCCCCTCCTGGGTCAGCCCACACTCGTTGAGCTTGGCAAAGGCCGGCTTGTCACCACCCAGTGCGCTGATCAGGTTATCCCATCCCGGCGGTGCGTAGCCGATACCGAAGGTGGCGGCTATCTCGCCACTCAGGCCGCGGGCCTTGAGATAGTCGATCGCCTGCCCGGCGGAGGGATGGTTTTTGAGCTGGGCGCGGTAGAAGCGGGCGGCATCCTCCATCGAGGCGTACAGCGGGCGCAGATCGGGTCCCTGATCGGGTCCGCTCTCACGGGGTACCTCGAGCCCCGCGAAATGAGCCAGCTCTTCGACGGCCTCGACAAATCCCAGATTGTCATACTCCATGAGAAAGCCGATGGCCGAACCGTGGGCGCCGCATCCGAAGCAGTGGTAGAACTGCTTTTGCGGGCTGACCGTGAAGGAGGGTGTCTTCTCGTCGTGAAAGGGGCAGCGGGCCTGGTAGTCGCGGCCGGCCTTTTTCAGGGTTACGCGCCGGTTGATGACATCGACGATGTCGACGCGGTTGAGCAGGTCATCGATAAACTGTGTGGGGATCTTGCCGGCCATTGTTACCTAGACACTACACTAGAGGCCTCGAAGGAAACGCGGCCATGGGGCAAGAATAGCCGATATTGGGCTGTCGTGAGTCAGCCGCTGAGCTTTTGCTTCACCGGGCCGCTGACCTTGCCCATATCGGCCCGGCCCTGCATCCGGGGCTTGAGCGCCCCCATGACCTTGCCCATCTCCTGCATCCCGGAGGCCCCGGTTTCGGCGATGACACTCTCGACCATGGCCAGGATCTCCTCATCGCTCAGGCCGGCGGGCATATAGGCCTCGATGATGGCGATCTCGCTCTTCTCCTGGTCCGCCAGTTCCTGGCGGCCGGCGTTTTCATACTGCGTGATGGAGTCGCGGCGCTGTTTGATCATCTTCTCCAGGATCGCAAGCACCTGGGTGTCGTCCAGCTCGATGCGCTCATCCACCTCACGCTGCTTGATTGCGGCGGTGATGAGGCGCAATGTGCCAAGGCGCTCCTTCTCCTTGGCCTTCATGGCCTGCTTGACGTCGTTTTGGATCTGCTCTTTTAGCATCCGGGCCGGCTCCTGCGGGTGGCGCAGGTAGGAGGGTCAGTACTGGCGTTCGAAGCGACGGCTTTCGCGGGAGACCTTTTTCAGGTTACGCTTGACTGCGGCGGCCGCCTTGCGTTTGCGCTCCCATGTGGGCTTTTCATAGAATTCACGGCGGCGGACTTCTGCGAGCACTCCGGCCTTTTCACAGGAGCGCTTGAATCTGCGCATGGCGACTTCAAATGGTTCGTTCTCTTTGACGCGTACATTAGGCATCGATCTGATTTCCTCGAATCTGTTAAGCTTCTCAGCCGGTCGAAAGGCGGAGATTCTACTCATAGCCATCCCGGTTTGCAAAGGTATGGAGCTATTTTAGAGCAAAAATAGAGATAAATATGCGGGTATTGGGTATTGAGACATCCTGTGACGAGACCGGTGTGGCCATCTATGACAGTAATGAGGGGCTGCTGGCCCATGCTTTGCACAGTCAGGTCGAGCTCCATGCCGCCTACGGTGGCGTGGTGCCGGAGCTGGCGTCCAGGGATCATATTCGAAAGCTGTTGCCGATGGTCCGGCAGTTGCTGCAGGAGGCCGGGATAGAAGCGGCTTCACTGGATGGTGTCGCCTACACCGCGGGACCGGGCCTGGTGGGCGCCCTGCTGGTAGGGGCTTCGGTGGGGCGCAGCATGGCCTGGTCCTGGGGAATTCCGGCAATCGGGGTGCACCATATGGAGGGGCACCTCCTGGCCCCCATGCTCGAGCCCGATCCTCCCACCTTTCCCTTTATCGCGATGCTGGTCTCCGGTGGGCATACCCAGTTGGTGGAGGTGTATGGCGTAGGGCGGTACCGGCTGCTCGGCGACACCCTGGACGATGCCGCCGGCGAAGCCTTCGATAAGACCGCCAAGCTGTTGGGACTGCCCTATCCCGGCGGGCCCGAGCTGGCGAAACTTGCGCAGCTGGGGGACCCCGCGCGCTACCGATTTCCCCGACCGATGACCGACAGGCCCGGCCTCGACTTCAGTTTCAGCGGTCTCAAGACCTTTGCCCTGAATACGATCCGCGAGGCCGAGCGCCGGGAGGGCGCTCTCAGCGAGCAGACCAGGGCGGATATCGCCCGCGCCTTCGAAGACGCGGTGGTGGACACCCTGTCGATCAAGTGTCGCAGGGCGGTCAGGGAGTGCGCCATCAACACCCTGGTGCTGGCGGGCGGGGTCAGCGCCAATCGACATCTGCGCCGGCGTATCGATGCGATGATGCAGGCTGAGGGGGGGGTGGCCCGATATCCCCGGCCCCAGTTCTGCACCGATAATGGCGCCATGATCGCCTATGCCGGTTGCCTGCGTCTGATGGCCGGTGAATCGGAGCCCCTGCGTTTCTCGGTACAGACACGCTGGCCGATGGAGACGCTGAGCGGCGGGTGATCGGTCACCCGGTGCTATTGCGCACGCGGATTCAGCGGTTGCTTGTACAGAGCGCCCGGGGTTTCCCTCACCATTTTCGGCACCAGATAGCCGGGTAGCTCGGTGAGCAGTTGCCGTTGCAGTTTTTCAGTGGCGCTCTCTTCCAGCTCGAAGTGGGCGGCCCCCTCGACCCGGTCGAGCAGGTGCAGGTAGTAGGGGAGAACCCCGATCTCGAACAGGCGCTTGCTGAGCCTCACCAGGGTGTCGCAACTGTCGTTCACCCCTTTCAGCAATACCGACTGGTTGAGCAGGGTGACCCCGGCCTCCGATACCCTTGCCAATGCCTCGGCGACGGCGGGAGACAGCTCATTGGGATGGTTGGCATGAATCACCATAATCCTTTGCAGACGGCGGTTTGCAAGCAGTCCGGTCAACTCGGGGGTGATGCGTTGGGGCAGTACCACGGGCAGTCGGGTGTGTATGCGCAGGCGCTTCAGTTGCGGCAGCGCATCTAGCTGCCGCAGCCATCCCATGAGTCTGCGGTCGCTGACCATCAGTGGATCGCCACCGCTCAAAATGACCTCTTCGATAGCTGGGTTGGCCTCCAGATAGTCGAGGATGCCGGACCACTGGCTGTCGCTGGCGGTGGCGCCCGCATAGGGATAGTGACGGCGGAAACAGTAGCGGCAGTGCACCGCGCAGGCCCCGGTGGCGAGGATCAGGATGCGGCCGTGATATTTACGCAGCAGGCCCGGGCTCTGCGCCGCCTGGTGATCCCCGACCGGGTCGCTGCCGAATCCGGTTATGCGCTCCATCTCGCTCGCCCTCGGCAGTACCTGCAACAGCAGCGGGTCGTTTGGATCTCCTTTGCGCATCAACGCGGCGAATTCCCGGGGCACACGCAGTGCGAACTGGGCATGGGCCCGGGCGTGGTCAGGCACGCAGCAAGGCTCGATCCGCAGATATTTGAGCAGGGCGGCAACATCGCCGAATCCCTCGGCAAGGGCCTTTTGCCACGCCGGTGCCTGCACATGGGCGCCAGTCTCAGGTATGATGTGCGCCGCAATCGATATGTTAGGTGAGGATGTCATGGCTAGTTATAGCACCAATGAGTTCAAGGGTGGCCTGAAAATCATGTTGGATGGGGATCCCTGTTCCATTATTGAAAACGAATTCGTCAAGCCTGGCAAAGGTCAGGCCTTCAACCGGGTCAAGATACGCAACCTCAAGACCGGCCGGGTGTTGGAGAAGACCTTCAAATCGGGGGAGTCGGTGGAGGGGGCGGACGTCCATGAGACCGAAATGCAGTACCTCTACAACGATGGCGAGTTCTGGCACTTCATGGATCCGCAGAGTTTCGAGCAGGTGAGCGCCGATGAGGCCGCTGTGGCGGAGAGCGCTAAATGGCTGAAGGAGCAGGACCTCTGCCTGGTAACCCTGTGGAACGGTGCACCGATCATTGTGGAGCCGCCCAAATTCGTGACTCTCACCATCAGCGACACCGATCCGGGTCTGAAGGGGGATACCTCGGGCAGTGGCGGCAAGCCCGCCACCCTGGAGACCGGGGCCGTGGTGCGGGTACCCCTGTTCGTACAGATTGGCGAGGCGATCAAGGTGGATACCCGCAGCGGCGAGTATGTCTCCCGTGCCAAGGAAGATTGATCGGATAGATGCCGCCGACGGATAACTGGCAACCCTCCGCCACTGTCGCGACCCTACGCGCCAGGGCGGAGATGCTGGGCGGCATTCGCCGCTTCTTCGAGCAGATGGGGGTAGTCGAGGTGGAGACTCCGGTCTGTTCACGACACGCCACCACCGATCCCGCACTGGAGAGTTTCAGCACTCGCTATACGGGGCCGGGCGCGGCGCGTGGGCTCGACCTCTATCTGCATACCTCCCCCGAATTTGCCATGAAACGGCTGCTGGCCGCGGGCAGCGGTGCGATCTACCAGATCTGCAAGGTGTTTCGCAATGGTGAGCTTGGCCGACGCCACAACCCGGAGTTCTCGCTCCTGGAGTGGTATCGCCCCGGTCTCGATTATCATCAGCTGATGGATGAGGTGGCCCGGCTGGTCAATGAGTTGGCCGATAAGCCACTGGCTGTCGAAAAGCTGACCTATGCGCAGGCCTTCGAACGCCGATTGGATTTGAATCCCCACAGCGCCGGGCAGGAGCAGTTAAGGCAGTGCGCCATCGACCAGGGCGTGCCCGGTGCCGGGCAGCTGGCCATCGAAAACCGTGACGCCTGGCTCGATCTGCTGCTGAGCCATCTCATCGAACCGCAGCTGGGAGAGTCCGGGATGACCTTCCTCTATGACTATCCCGCCAGCCAGGCGGCGCTGGCGCGGGTGCGACAGGGCCGGACACCGGTCGCGCAGCGCTTCGAACTCTACATGCAGGGGATCGAGATCGCCAACGGTTTCCAGGAGCTGACCGATGCCGAACAGCAGCGAACCCGCTTCACGGATGACAACCGGCGACGCACCCGGTCCGGACAGGGAGTAGTGCCGATGGATGAGGCCCTGCTGGATGCCCTGGCCGCGGGGATGCCCGAATGTTCAGGTGTCGCCCTGGGGCTGGATCGCCTGCTGATGGTCCTGACGGGCGCCGATGATATACGCCAGGTGGTGACGTTCGATTTCAGCCGGGCTTGAGGCTGCAGCGAGCCTTTGCGCTACACACCTCCAATCGTGAATTACGAATGCGAATCCTGTCTGCACCTCTTTCCAGGGCCTAAGCTATAAGTATGGAGGCAGGCGATGAGCCGAGGCTCCGCCACCTCGCCATTCGGTATGCAGAAGGAGATCTGCGATATCGATCCATCTGCTGCCAGTGACGCTTTCAATGGGCATGGTCGCAACGGTGTATGGCGCAAGCTAATCGACACTACTGGTTCGGCATTCTTCTCTGTATGTGCATCACCCGGGGCGATGCGGGTATATTCGTGCCGAGCGATATGACGGCACAGTCACTGGCGGTACCTATCGAATCCGTGCTGGAGGAGGGGCTGGCGCTCGACTGGCCACAGCTCGAGCGCCTCTACGACAGCTTGCGGCAGCGCTATATCTGGCACAGGGATGGCAGATTGACGGAACAGGGCAGGCAACTCTACCACTGGCTGGCGGGTGCTGACGAGGAGGGCCTGGACCCCGCGGACTACCATGTGGATCGCCTGGGCAGCCTGATTCATAATCCTGCCGGCACGGTTTCGTTGAAGCGGGAGCTATTCCTGAGCGATGGTTATCTCAAGCTTGCCAGGGACCTGCGCCTGGGTCGCTACGATCCACAATCCCTCGATCCTCTGTGGATGCTTTCAAGAGAGGATTTCGATCCGGTCGTTGCTCTGGCCGAAGCGCTGTCGGCGGGGCGCCTCGACGGGTTGCTCGACGGACTGCAGCCGCAGAGCGGCGCCTACCGGAAATTGAAGGCCGCCCTGGCCAGGTATCGTGCCATACAATCCGTGGGAGGCTGGATATCGCTGCAGGTTGACCGGCCGCTGCGTCCCGGTGACACAGCCCCGGCGGTCGCTGACCTCAGGGAGCGATTGGCCGCTGAACAGGGCCATGAAGTGGCTGCCGTCGCTGAGCCGAATCACTTCGATGCCGACCTGGCCGACGAGGTCAGGCTGTTTCAGCATCGCCATGGTCTGCTGGCCGATGGCGTCGTCGGATCGGCTACCCTGGGAGCCATCAATGACCCGATCGAGCGACGCATCGCCCAGATCCGGGTGAATCTTGAACGCTGGCGATGGCTGCCCCATAAACTGGAGCCACGCTATTTGATGGTCAATACCGCGGGATTCGAGGTCATGCTCATGAGTGAGGGCCGGGTGGTGTTTCACAAGCGCACCGTGAATGGCAGGGAAGAGCGTCAAACCCCCTCGTTCAGCAGCCGGGTGACCCATCTGGTCAGCAATCCCCAGTGGACGGTTCCACGTAGCATCGCCGTCGAGGATATGCTGCCACGGCAGCAACGGGACAGGGACTATCTGAAAAGCAGGCTGATCCGGGTCTATGCCCGTTTCGACGGCAATTGGGATGAGATCGATCCTGATGGGATCCCATGGGAAATCTATCATGAAAACAACTTTCCCTTTGTCCTGGTACAGGATGCGGGATTGCGCAACAGCCTTGGACAGATCAAGTTTCACATGCCCAATCCACACCAGATATTTCTTCACGATACACCGGCCCCTGGCCTGTTCGAGCGGCCGAACCGGGCCTTGAGTTCGGGATGCATCAGGGTCGAGGCCGCTGAGCTGTTGGCGAGGCTGTTGCTCGGTTATGGTCAACAATCGCAGAACAGTCGATGGCAACAGTCGCTGCTGGACGGTGAGACAGAGATTACACCGCTGGCCAGACCCATGCCGATCTATCTTGCCTATTTCACCAGCTGGGTGGATGCCTCAGGCGATATTCACTTTCGGCCCGATATCTATCATAGGAACACCGCGCTTCTGCTGGCGGTGGGCGAAGGGGTGAAGCATGTAACCGCCAGGCATCTCGGCAGGGCGGCCTACCCTTAGCGTCCGTCCAGTAACAACGAGTATTTTCCTCACCCCGGTGCCTGAGGGTTGTCTTTCTCTGACGCCCCAACAGTACGTCCATGTCCTGATGGGGACAAACGCTGCATCCCTGCCGCTTCTGCGAAAACCAACCCTCAGGCACCTACCAGTGTCCCAAGGGTTTCTGAACGGACACTGGCTAGTTTTCCGGACGGTCAATAGATATAGCACGCTACAGTTTGATGTGACCCGGGTCACAGGGTTGGTCTTGTGGTGCCGAAATTTGTTAACCTGCGCGTGGATTTTCCCCGACGGCCGCCGAATGATAGGGCACGGATCACGTAACCAGGTTAACCAGCACGCATGTTGCCGACAGCGAAAACGCCCCACCACAACCCCGGATTGAGCAGACGCCGCTTTCTCGGCGCATGCGTATCCATAGGTGGCGTGCTGGTCTCCCCACCCTTGTGGGCGGCGCTTGTGCCCACCGAAAACCGCAGCCTCGCCTTTCATCACACGCATACCGGGGAGCGTGAGCGGATCACCTACTGGCGCGATGGCGAATACCAGGCCGGAAGTCTGCGTGCACTGGACCATCTTCTTCGGGACCACCGTACCGGGGAGTCGATGCAGATGGACCGGAGGCTTCTGGATTTGCTCTACCAGCTGCAGCAGCGGATCGGAGCAGTGAATGAGTTCGAAATCATCTCCGCCTACCGCTCTCCCAAAACCAACGAGATGCTGCGTAGAAAGAGCGGTGGCGTGGCGAAGCGAAGTCTGCACATGCAGGGCAGGGCGATAGATATCCGACTCTGCGATTGCGATCTCAAGCGGTTGCGGGATCAAGCCATCGCTATGCAGGCGGGGGGCGTCGGATACTATCCGAAATCCAATTTCATCCACGTCGATACCGGCCGCATCCGTTACTGGTAGAGAGGGATTCAGAGCGGCAGGATTTGCATCACCGCTCTAACTGTTCTATATTTCGAAACATGTCGAATATTAGATCTGAAGACAGACGGCTCGCAGAGATGTTCAAGGCGCTGGGTAATCCCCACCGGCTGCTTATCTTTCAACGGTTGAGTCGATGCTGTGTGCCGGGTACCCGCTGCAGTCTGGATCAGGCGATCCGTTTCAGCGTGGGTCAGTTGGGCGAGGGCATGGAGATTGCGCCTTCCACACTTTCCCATCATATCAAGGCGCTGCACTACGCCGGATTGATAGAGATGGAACGCCAGGGCAAGCGTATCAACTGCTGGATCGATCCGGCTGTGCTCGAGAAGTTGTCTGAATTCTTTAAACCGCAAACGGAATCTTTAAAAATTGGAGGCTGTGATGTCTGATCAAACCAACCGTGTTTCACCAGAGGCTTCGTCGAAGGATCTCCAGGACAGCCATCGCCAGGCGGTGCGTAAAGTCTATACGGAAGTGGCCCTGGCCAACAATGAAAACGGTTGTTGCGGTGTCGAATCGGGATGTTGCGGCGTATCCGACGATGTCGCCATCAATACCCTGATCTCGACCCGTCTGGGCTACAGCGCGCAGGAGCTTGCCATGGTGCCGAGCGGTGCGGACATGGGGTTGGGGTGTGGTAATCCAAAGGCGATCGCTGCCTTGCAGCCGGGAGAAGTGGTGGTCGATCTAGGTTCGGGGGGGGGATTCGATTGTTTTCTCGCCGCGGCGGAAGTTGGTGAGGCAGGCCATGTGATCGGTGTCGATATGACGCCGGATATGCTCTCCAAGGCGCGCGACAATGCCTTGCGTGGCCAATACGCCAATGTTGAGTTCAGGCTGGGTGAAATAGAGGCCCTGCCGGTTGCCGATCAGAGCGTGGATGTCATCATCTCCAACTGCGTCATCAATCTCTCACCCGACAAGGGCAGGGTGTTCAGGGAGGCCTTCAGGATTCTCAAGCCCGGCGGTCGGCTCGCCATTTCCGATGTGGTCGCCACGGTGGAGCTTCCCCAGGAAATGCGAAACGATCCAAAGCTGATCTCCGGGTGCATGGGAAATGCATCGATGATCGAGGAGCTGGAAGAGGTTATGTCAGATGCGGGTTTTGCCGATATCAAGATCGAGCCAAAGGATGAATCCCGGGAGTTTATTCGAGACTGGGCGCCGGGGCTCGGGGCCGAGGACTATGTGGTGTCGGCTACCATCGAGGCCATCAAGCCGTAAGCAAACCGCAACTACTCACAAATATAGAGGCCTACACCTGGAGTAAAACGACATGTAGGGTGCGGCTTGCCGCACCGTAAACCGTCTTGATAGATACTGCTATATCGATGATTGTGATTGGTGCGGCAAGCCGCACCCTACGAAAAACTCAAATCTCTTCAGCAGGCCTCTCCAATCGACTCTCCCATCCGCACCCCCGATCCCGCCTGGAAATCCTCCATCCATTCCACTGCATCCTTGGCGAACAGCAGGATTACGGTGGATCCCATGTTGAAACGTCCCATCTCCTCGCCTTTGGTCAACTCGATGTCGTCAGGCTTTGATCGGGGTTGGTAGTCCCAGCTGCTCACCCTTTGCCGGACCGGTGTGATGGTGCCCGCCCACACGGTCTCTATGCTGGAGACGAAGATGGCGCCGACGAGGATCATCGCCATGGGTCCGAATTCGGTCTCGAAGAGGCAGATCACCCGCTCGTTTCTGGCAAACAGTCTCGGTACCTTCTCGCAGGTGGTTGCATTGACGCTGAACAGGCGGCCGGGGACGTGGAGCATGCGCTTCAAGCTGCCGCTGACAGGCATGTGCAGTCGGTGATAGTCGCGTGGTGAGAGGTAGATGGTGGCGAAGTTGCCCTCCTCGAACAGGCGGCTCATCTCCACATCGCCACCAAGTAGTTCGAGCAGCGAATAGTCGTGCCCCTTTGCCTGAAACAGAAATCCGGACTCGATGTCTCCCGCCTGGCTGAGCGTGCCGTCTGCTGGTGATGCGACCTGGTTTTCCAACTGGACAACGGGCCGAGCATCGGGACGCAAGGCACGGGTAAAGAAGTCGTTGAAGCTTCGGTATCGGCCTGGATCGCTTTCAAGCGCCTCCTGCATATCGACCTTGTACCATTTGATCGCCTGACGAATCAGCAGATCCTTCACCGGCGTCAGCTCGACACGGGCGATACTGTGCATCAGGGAGGAGAGCAGGTGGTGAGGCAGTAGATATTGCAGGCCTACGAAGAGCAGTTGTACGAATTGATGGAGGGCCTGTTTCTTATCTGTATTGGATTGATTCATCGGTTTACTGCATTGTTGCGATCAGGGTGGTGAGATCATTGGCGATGGTAGCTGCATCCTCATGCCGGGTAAACAGGGCATGCACTCTGGCATTCGGTCCAATCAGGTAGAGTGTGTGTTCCTGCCCGTCCGCATATGCGCCGAAAGCCTCGAAGACCTCGTCCACCGCCAGTGAATCTCCATGCAGGGCATGGATGTTGTCCGACATCGAAGAGAATGACATCGCGTTCTGTGCATCCCCATCTCCCGGAAGATAGAAAAAACCTATCCGCTGCTGCAGTTGCGGATCCGTGGCCAGTCTGTTGTGTACCTGAATCAGTCGGGTCAGTGCAAGGGAGGGGGCTGCCTCAGGGGAAGGATCGAGCATCAGCAGGCTCCAATGACCTTCAAGGGCGGCGGTTGAAACAGCTTCACCCGCCTGGTTGAGCAGATTGACAGGGGGCAGGGGGAGCGGGGGATTGATCAGGACACCATCGATCTGAGGCATTGCCCTGCTGCGATGTTTCTGCTTATTGCCGGCATAGAAGGCCAGCGAGAAGCTCAATATGGCCAGCACCAGGATCAACAGCCGGCGCTTTGAGCTGGACGGCCTTATCATGGCAGGGCTTTGGGTGTCTCATCCCTGTTGCCCCAATCCGACCAGGAGCCGGGGTAACCCCTGCAGCGCTGATACCCCAAGTAGCGAAGAACGAACCAGGCAAGGGAGGAGCGGTGGTGGGTCTGGCAGTAGACTATGACCTCTTTTTCAGGCCCGAGCCCCAGTTCGCAGAGACGTGACATCAGCCAGTCACCGGTTTTCAGGCGAAGATTACGCTGTCTGTCCATGACCTCAAGCCAGTCGAGATTTACCGCCCCGGGTATATGCCCGGGATGCTGTGAAAATCTTGAGATCCCTGTGTATTCGTTCCAGCTGCGTGCGTCCCACAGGGCAAGGTCGCTGCGGCCAAGGCATTCGGTTATATACTCGGCAGTGGCGACGGGATTCATCGTGGGCGCCGGATTGAACTCGGCGGTGCGTGGGATGGCGGGTTCGCGACTGCGGGGATGGCCCTCGTTGACCCAGGCATGGAGTCCGCCGTTGAGCAGCGAATAGTGTCGGTGGCCCATGGCCTCCAAGGTCCAAAGCAGGCGTGATGCGTTTCCGCCTCCCTCGTCATCGTAGGCGACCACGTGACTCGCATTGTCGATACCATGTTCAGAGAACACCCGGGCCAGCAGGGCTGGATCCGGCAGCAGGCCGTGCACTGGATGATTGCTCGCGACAATCCGGTCATAGGCAAGGTGAACAGCCCCGGGAATGTGAAGATCGCGATAGGTGGTATCCTTGCACAGATCAACCAGCAACAGGCTCTGTTCGTCCAGCATGCCCTGTAGCTGCTCCGGTTCGAGCAGCAGCGGTATTGCACCGTTCATTTGCTGTCAGAGTACGTGCTGGACATGGCCCAGGGCGACGTCCGTGGTGATCGGCGCATTCATGTCACTCAGGACGGCCTCCAACGCGCCCACGCAGAGCAGGACATTTTCCGCCCGCGCACTGTACCCCATCAGACCGATTCGCCATACTTTGCCGGCCAGTGCACCCAGTCCCGCTCCGATTTCCAGGTTGTACTCGTTGAGCAGTCGACTTCTCACCGCCGCATCGTCAACACCTTCGGGTATGGATACCGCATTCAACTGCGGCAGTCTGTGGGCCTCATCCACGATAAAACGGATGCCCATCGCTTCGAGCCCGGCTTTCAGCGCAATGTGCATTCTCTCATGTCGCCTCCAGGCGTTTTCCAATCCCTCTTCCTGGAGCATGCAGAGTGCTTCGTGCAATCCATAGAGCGCATTCACCGGGGCGGTATGGTGATAGGCCCGTTTCTGGCCACTGCCCCAGTAACCCATCACCAGACTGAGGTCGAGAAACCAGCTCTGAACCTTGCTGCGACGGTCGCGGACCTTCTTCAAGGCGCGATCGTTGAAGCTGATTGGAGAGATGCCGGGTGTGCAGGAGAGGCACTTCTGGGTTCCGGAATAGACCGCATCGATTTCCCATTCATCGACCTTAAGTTCGCACCCACCGAGTGAAGTGACACTGTCGACAATGGTAATGCAGTCATGGCGATGGGCGAGTTCGACCAGTTCCCTGGTGTCCGAGCGTGCCCCAGTCGAGGTCTCGGCATGGACAAAGGCCAGGAGGCTTGCATCGGCGTTCTGTTCCAGGGCTGCCTCGACCTTTGCCAGATCCACGGCGCAACCCCACTCATCATCCACCACGACCGGCGTACCGCCGCAGCGTTCGACATTCTCTATCATGCGGCCGCCAAAGACGCCGTTCTGACACACGATCACCTTGTCACCCGGCTCGACCAGGTTGACGAAGCAGGTCTCCATTCCCGCGGATCCTGGCGCCGAAACAGGCATAGTCAGCGGATTTTCGGTTTGAAATGCATATTGAAGCAGTTGCTTGGTCTGATCCATCATCTCGATGAAAGCCGGATCCAGGTGGCCGATAGTCGGGCGTGACAATGCTTCAAGAATACGTGGGTGCACGTCGGATGGGCCGGGTCCCATCAAGGTACGGATAGGGGGATTGAAACTTGAAGTCGTCATGCTGCACTGCCTGGTGAAAATCGGGTGGAAAAGGGTGTGAAGTATAAGTGGCGAGTCCATCCGGCATCAAGCGATTGGCCCCCGGCGGGATTACGGAAATCACTGATTCAAAGGGGTTTGAACAGGAACCGGCGAGCGGCAGCGGACTGCTGCCTCCGGCCCTCAGGATCCGCAGGATTGGAATAACTTAGTGATTCGATCTGTTATTGCTCCGGCAATCCCGAGCTCTCCACTGGGTTACGTTTGAGGCTATTTGGGAAAATATAGCGCCGATCAGTCATCTTCGAGCGCCTGGATTCTTGCTGATATAACATTATTAAAATATTGTAAAACAGATAGTTATGATTATCTGTCTGGTAATGTGAATAGGGTCGTTCAGATATGTGATCCAGTTCCTCAGGTCATTTCAATGTCTGCCGTATTCTATTTCAGGAATTACGATACTGAGGTCGAAATGGGACATTACCAGACTGTTTTTGCACTGATGGTGCTGGGCGTTACGCTCAGTGCATGTAATGGTGGAAGCGCGGTAACTGAATCTGACCAGGTAGCCAATAGTCCGGCTCAGGAGACTGCGGTTTCCGACAGCAGCGGGACCGTTACGAATACGCCCACTGAAAGCAATACAACCACTGAAAGTGAGCAGCCAGCTGTAGTATCAGCTCCGCCGGTAACCACGACAACCACACCTGTCAGTCAGGGATCCACCTCGACTCCGACGACAAACAATTCCAGCGGTTCAACAAGCCAGACTCAGACGACGCCGACTGAACCGGTCAGTGAAACTCCCGCGCCAGCCGACGAGCCCGTGGCCGATACCCCCGCGCCAGCCGACGAACCCGTTGCTGAAACACCCGCGCCAGCCGACGAACCTGTCGCTGAAACACCCGCGCCGGTCGTTGGTGCAGCCAGTCTGAGCACAGCGTCGATTTCCGGGGACAATGTGATCCTGAGATGGAATCAGACCAACGACGTACCTGAAGGTGGATACAGCGTTGTTGTCGACGGCGCGAACGCCGGCAATGAGTTTTACACGAATAACACGTCGATCACCATCACAGGTCTGGATCTTACAGCCCAACACTGTTTTGCGGTACAGGCACACTATACTCAACTCACACCGGCGCAGGTTCTGAGGTCCAACAGTCTGTGTACTGAGGCGCAAGCAGTCCCCAACCAGGTTCCGGTGATCAGCGGCACACCAGCGCTTAGCGTGGATGTGGGCGGATCCTACTCCTTCACTCCCAATGCTACGGACGATGATAACGACAATCTTACTTTTTCAGTCACCAACCGGCCGAGCTGGGCTCAATTCGATAGCCGCACCGGCAGATTGAGCGGCACACCCGACACAGCCGATGTGGGCGATTACAACAGTATCGTCATCTCTGTCTCCGATGGTACGGATGAGGTGAGCCTGGCTGCGTTCAATATCGCAGTCAATCCGGTTGTTTCACAAGCACCTGCAACAGGTTCGATATCACTGAGTTGGGCAGCACCACGTACCCGGACCGATGGTACGTCGCTCAGCCTTGCCGAGATCAAGGGTTACTGCATCTACGTTGGAACAACTCGCGATAATCTCGAAATGGTAGTCGATCTGACCGATGGCGACCGCACAACCTATGTTTTGGATAATCTCGAAGTTGGGGACTACTACGTAGCGGTTTCCGTATATGATCAGCAAGAGAATATGAGCAACTATTCCAATATTGTGTTGAAGACAGCAGTCAACTGATAATTATCTCGATTGCGGCTGCATGCTGCACACGCTTGACGTAACCCTTGATTGACTTGCTCACTGTCATCCCGGCGTAAGCCGGGATCCAGAAAAATATTAAGCATGGGCTCTTTCCTGAACACCGTAAACAATGCCTCCCTGTACCGCTTTGCCGGAATGCCGAATTATCCAGAACCTGCCTAATTCATCAATCGAGGCCTGTTACACAGATATTCGCAGGCAACAGATTTTTTTATCAAACCAATGGTGCTATATTCTAAGCGCTTTGAATTCAGTATCAGTGCGGCGAATGTTCTGATAGTGAATTATCACTTGGATACCTAAAGGTATCTCTCACATCGATCTAATGGATGTAGCCAAAATGGATTTAACCCCTCTCTACTGCTTCCTTTGTATCTTATACCGACAATCCAAAGTTACTGTGTCTGTCATGTCTGAGATAGATCCGCTCATATGGAGCCCTGTGCCTCTATTTGAATAGCATTCTATTAACTTGGATTCGAATACGGATAACCTGTTTTCGATAACCGTTTGACTATTGGATACCCGAATATCGTTTTGCAGTCCGGAGCGGACTGGCCGATTGCGCTTCAATGCAAAGCTGAGTGAAATACATGTACGAACCATTTTACGGATTTGATGAGTCGCCATTCCGGCTGAGTGCAGACAATAAGCTGTGCTTTTATCACCAAAGCTATGTCAAGGCTTTCAAGTGTGCGGTGTCTGCATTGGAGGAGGGCAAGAGTTTTATCACTATCTGTGGTCGACCTGGAATGGGAAAGACGACTTTGTGCGGAGACATAATTTCACATTTCGATTCGAAGGATGTGCAAACTGTGAATATCCTTGCAAGTCATTTGGATGCGGATGAGTTGTTACGTAAAGTTGCGCTTGATCTGGATCTTTCTGCGGAGAAATATGATAGAGCAACGATACTGAGTTCCCTCAAGAGCTATATGGAACAGTTATGCCGAGCGAATAAACGCTTGATTATTTTCCTGGACGAGGCACAGAACCTGTCAGTGAACAGTATTCAGGACCTTGATCAGCTTGCCGGTCTCGTCGAAGGGGCGCATGCTGTACCCCAGACAGTCCTAGTCGGCCATGTGGGACTCAGGGAGATGATGTCCGATGCCGGTGCACGGCCGGTACAAAGGCTTGCTGTCTCGTGTGAACTCGAGAGCATGACTTCATGCCAGACCGAAGAGTATGCTTTGCATAGGCTTGATCGAGTGGGCTGGAAAGGAGATCCCGGTTTCAGTGATTCGGTTTTCAGATTATTACATGAAGCCACTCGGGGTACGCCTCGTCTCATAAATCACGTAATGAATCGTCTGTTACAGATAGCAGCCTTTAGACATTTACACCAGGTTGGTGAGGAAGAACTTCTGCTGGCGATACAATTGTTGGTCGAAGAGGATAGACTCTCGCTGATAAACGGTGAAAGCTTCACGGCTTTTAAACAGAGATATCTGGCAGCCAAGGTGGTCTCGACGGCTCAGTGTGGTTCAACGAAGATTGATGGCGAGGCGCTTGCCGATGACGCGCATCACCAGCTATTTCCTGCATTGAATAGAGATATGGCGAAAACCCATACAGCGTTAGACGAGGATGATGTCTCAATAAATACACGAGATGCAGTTACGGATGAGGACGGATTCGGCCTCCAGTATGACGATGTTGATTTTCCTGATACGGACCTGTTGGATTGGGATGAGGATGAGCCACAGCATCAAACTGTTCGAACAACGCAAAAGGGTAGAGGATCTTACCTCGGGCCTACAGGGCCTGACCCTGGCCAGCTATCGAAGCGGGAGTATAAGAGAGCGAATAGAGGCGAAAGCGAGCATCAGTGGGGGGGTGTCTGGTGGATGTCCGACAATACTCACAAAGGGTCAAAAGGGTCTTCAATCGTCGTCGACGATCTGCCTATTGTTGAGATCGAAGAGTGCCCGGAGATGTCTGCAACACTGACTCCGGCCTTGGAGCATGGGCGTGGAGGCAGCCGGCGTGTTTACGCTTTGAAGTTGTCGGTAATTCTTGCATTGTCTCTCACTACCATCGGGTCTCTCGTTGTGCTCTTTTTGGGATTTGTACCATAGCAATGATTACTAAAGTTAACGGGACAGCAGTGATTTAAGATATATCTATTTCAATAGCAGAGATATTTACAGGTAAACATAAATAAATAGAGATAATCAAAAGTCGCCGATTAAATTCAGCTACCTGTACGTTTGTTGCACACTGGGCAGCCGTGCATCACTCCCTAGTGAACAGGAGATTAACAACACGAATACCTGTCCATTCATGTTCATTTGCAGACACATTCTAACTGGTCTTTGGCATAAGCTACGGCTTCGAAACAGGGATAATTAATTGAACATATAAATTTAAAAAGTGGCTTTTGCCTATGAAAATCAAGAAATTGTAAAATCTCATGGAATTGTGCGGTTAATGGGAATTTAAGTATTTACCTGTTGCGAAGTAACTGCTAACGTCTATCCTGACTGTACGGTCGTATTTTCAAGGAGCTAAGGAAGACAGATTATGAAAAGACTAATTCTGCATTCTATTGCATGGATGGCGCTCATTGCCTCAGGCGGTGTAAGTGCTGGAACCGTTCTCGAAGCCGGTACTTTCACCAGTGCCGGCGACACCTACACACCCTCACCCTATTCAGGGATCTTCACGGACGTTCTCAAGTTCGACGTCACCACCACCGGTCTGCCAATCAAAGTAACCGTCCTGGGCCTGGAAGGAATGGCGATGGATGAAATTTTGATGACGGACACCGACGATGGAACAGACTACCACCTTGGATTGGGTTCCAGCGAAATCCTCAGCGGTTTGGGCGCAGGGAGCTATACTTTCACTCTTTCCGGATTCGCGTTGAACGCGTTCGACAGCAGTGTCACATCGGACTATGAAATACAGGTCGAAGCCGTACCACTGCCGGCAGCGGCATGGTTGTTCGGGTCCGCTCTGGTGGGCTTCATCTCTTTCAGCAGAAGAAGGAAGATCTGAAGCTCCATAGTCGGAACTGAAACTCAGCCTTAGGCCTGATGGTTCAGTCAATAGGCCCGTAAAGGTCGAAACCTTTACGGGCTTTTTGCTGTTTGCGACAGTTTATGGCCTAAGAAACATCGGGCGGGACGCTCGATCAGATCTCTCTCAATCCTTCCGATGGTTCTATTCTCGCTGCCCTGTAACCTGCAAGTGATGCGGCAACAATGGCGGAAGCCAGGGTCAATATCAAAGCGATGAGAAAATGATTAGGCAAAAGCCTGCAGATTACCTCGTTGACCTCTGTCTGGTCGGCGAAGATTCTGTTGATGGTATAGCTTACGCCAAGATAGATCAGAGAGGCGGCAAGCCAGCCGAAAATGGCAGTGAAGGTGGATTGCAGGACTGGAAACCAGACAATCTCTCCGGTGCGAAATCCGACCAGACGAAGTACGCTCAACTCCTTTCGCTTACGGTCTACATTAGCCCAGAGACTGGCGCCCAATGAGAAAGAAAATCCGACAAGACCAATGAATGCGATCAGCCAGAAAACCAGGCTAAGATTCCTCTCCATGCTTCGCACGATATCGATGTCCGCGGCTCGCGTGTTCACTTCAATGCCCAGTTTGTTCATCGCATTGCTGATAGGTGAGACATCATAGATTGATCTTGCGTAGAGGCGAAAGCTGGGATAGGTGCGTGATTGATCCCTGACCTTTGCACCACTCCATCCCAAGTCAGACACTTCGTGGCCGTCGCGGAAATCTTCAGCGGCCTCCAGTAACTTCAGGTCGGTAAAGGCGCCGTCACGGTTAAAACTCGCGTGGCCTGCGATGTCAACGACCTGCAGAGTGACATGGACTCGTTCACTCCTGCCTTTGTAACGGCGCGACAGGCTGCCGTCGACCTCATCACCGGGTTTGACGTTCAGTTTTTGTGCCGCCTTTTCCGAGAGTACTATTTGCTGCAGGGTCCTGGGAATCGTTTGTCGCTTCAGCAGCGGGTCGGCCGGACCGGTCGGGATCATCTCAACCGAGACAATGCGATTCGAGGTTTGACTCTTCAGGTCGATCGTGGCGGCTATGGCTCGTGTCCTGGGTATGATGAAATCGATCTCTTCCCTGTCTCTCAGTTGCGCTATCCAGGCGCTGTCATACCGACCGCTGCCGATCGGGCGGATTTCGCGATTGCGAGGGTCTTCAATCAGTGTATCGAGCATACTGCCGACGATGCCGAACTTGAGGCCATAGAGTATCATCATAGGCCCAAGTACCGCCGCCAGGGCGATGATAAAGAAGCTCGACATCTGCCATTCGTTGCGATAGTCACGACTGGCCAGCCAGAGTATATCTTTGAACCGATGACGCATTAGCCGCTCACTACGGTTTCAGTCATCGAACCGTCTGCCTCTCTATGTGTGTGGTGTTCCAGGTGACGCAGACCCAGTCTGTTGATATGCCGCCATGCATGGCTGGCGAGAATGACGGTGATGTGAAGCTCATCCACCAGTTCTATAAAAAGGGACATGATACGTTCTGCGGCGATAGGATCGAGTGAAGCCGTTGGTTCGTCGGCGATGACAATGGCCGGGCGATGTGCCAGTGCGCGGCCTATGGCAACCCGTTGACGTTCACCCACCGAGAGCATGTGGGGCAGTTTATTCAGATGTCTCCGTATACCCAGATCATTAGCCAGTTCGTCGACCAGCCCGTCATCCTGCATGTCGAGCAGGCGCCGGGACAGGCTGATATTTTCGTGTACCGTCAAATAGGGGAGCAGTCCTCCTGTTTGCATGACATAACCGATGCGCAGACGACGCAGATCACCCAGCTTGTTGAGTTGTCTCTTCTGCCAAAGCGCCGATATGTCAACAGGGTCGGCACCCGGTTCGGGTCTGAAGCGAAATGACCCAATCGAACTCGGTTTCAGTGTCATCGAGAGCATATCCAGGAGTGTGCTCTTGCCGCAGCCGCTTTCACCAATGAGTGCGATTTTCTCACCAAGGGCAATCTGCAAACTGGGGACGCGGAGGCGAAATGCACTATCATCGGCTTCACGGGTCTTCACCACATCACGTAAGTGGTATATCAGTACCTTTTCGCCAGGCATGTTAGTACCAGGCATGGCGCCCGGCTGTGTTGCGGTCGTCATCATGCGTTTACGCTAAGGCAACATTTCCAGTGCAATAGGAAAAACGGAGTCACCGCTGATCGGGCCGCCATCCAGCGAAACCCAGAGATCCGTATGATCATGCAAGACTTGGTAGTAGTTGATTTTTTCTTCCAGACGATTGATGAAATCGATCTGATCACGTGCGGGCCAATCCTGCCAATTCTCCAGCGAGAGATTCATCACTTCCCCCGTATAGGGCAGGTCTTCTATATATTCCCGCATAAAGCCCATGTCTGCCAGATTACCTTCCTGAGCGCCTGTCACACGCGTCGTCGTACCGAGTTGTTCGGGGTCACGGGCGATGGTGGCGGCAAGACTCTTCAGGTCGTTAAGAAAGGTGCGTGGGGACAACAGTCCCTCCTCGGCGGTTATCAGAACCTGGCGCATGATATTGTGCAGATCGCTTAATTGGTCACGGGTCAGGAGTACGCGTACATCAAGGGTTTGCCGTTGCGGGTCGTTTATATCGCGGTCGACCAGCCAGGCATTGAAGACGCTCGGAATTTGTTGCCTGTCCTCTTGTTGCAGGTAGCGCATACGCAGCGCATAACCCAGTTTGGCGACTTTGGCCTGGAACTGGGCCAACTGATCGCTCTCTTCTGCTTGTCTCTTTTCGTCCTCCTTGGCCTGGCGTTCCATGGCCATGGTCTTGCCGGCGGCAGCCAAGGCAGCTAGTTTGACCTGTTCCGTAATCTGTTTGGCCAGGGCATCCAGGACCCTGCCGAAGCGCTCCACATTCCCTGTTTCCACGCCGAAATAGAAGCTGCCGATGCCGGGATAGTAGGAGAGGTCGCGATAGGTCTGTTCCGCCTTTGTATGATCAGCCATTATGCTCGGTGTCAGTAAATGCAGAACAGAGAGGGCGATTCCCTTGTCAAGGGCCAGTTGTCTCAGAGATGCGCTCGACATACCCGTACCCGAGAGAGGGTCGCCCGCCTCCCTGGGACCTGCATCGGTAATCAGCACCACATACCGCGCATCCTGTCCTTCCCAATCTATACCGGCGATGGCTTCATTGACCCCGGCATAGCTGTCTTCATTGAAGTCACGACTGGAAATGGTTGCCGCCTTGAGCGAAGAGACCTGGTTGAAAAAGCCTTCGGCATCCTGCCCCTGCTTCAGGTTGACGTAGGTACGAGTCAGGTATCCCAGCTCTGGAACCGCGTGAGGATTGTCACGAAAAGCAATCAGTCCAAAGCTGACGTCGCCCGTCAGGTCCTCCTTGGTAATGGTGTCATATATTTTACGCACCGCCTCTCGAGTACGGTCGATATAGGGATCCATGGAGAGGGTGGAGTCGATGACAAAGACCACTGCTGAGCGGAATGGCTTGATTTTGGCGTCGTTTTTCTTTTGTATGCGGTCCTGGGCGGCCTTTACCTTTTGCGTATCCGCGGGCAGTAGAGGTACGCTGGAGACCTGAAGAATGCGTGCCTGTTCGTCGCCTATATAGATATCCTCATGATCGCGAATAGGCACCAGGTAGAAATCCTTTAAAATATCCACATGGGTTCGTGGTTGAATCGCGATTACCGGGGAGCCGGTATCAAGCTTACCTGACTCGGCATCTTGATAGAGTTTTCGGTATCTGGCTTTGTCGTTACTGTCGATCAGGGCTTTAAGATTGGTTTTCTTATTGAAGAGCAAGACCCGATCATTACCAAGCGGGTCGCGAAAGGCGACGGTCAGACCCTGATTCCAAGGAATGGTATCTGTCTCCGGCATCCAGCCTGTGAGCTCGCCGTGTCGATTCTGACCGAGCTGTAACCATGTTATGCCGTTTTCCGTCTTACGGTCATATACATAGAAGGCACTGAACGGCGTTGCTGATTCACCCTTAGCTTGTTGTATTTCCTGGTGAAAATGCGCGCCTGGTTTGCTCAGCACACGCTGGTAGAGCGCCTGTTTTCCATCCATAAGCAGCGGGTGTTTCTGCGCGGCTCCCAGTACATGTGAGGAGAAAAGTATGATACTCAAAGAGATCAGGATCGATTTGAGAGAGGCCATCTTTTTTTCCCTTGAATCAGAACTATTGCCAGTTCAATAAAAGTCGTTGAGCAGCAAGATCCCCTTTTTTTGCTTGTTCTTCGGTGCTCTTTTTCAACATCCGAAGTCGCTCTTGTGCTTTTGCCACGCCTTTGTCAAGTGCTGCTATGTACCATTTATGTGCTTGATATGCGTTGGGTTTTTCCAGTAAGGGATTGCCTTCGGAAAAATGATTCGGGTCGTGCATGCTGGCCAGTGAAAAGGCCGCTGTGCCGTCGCCTTCACGCGCTGCGTAGAAAAGCAAAAGATAGGCATCAGTCAATCTGCCGTCATTCTGATATGTGGTTATCTGCTCGAGAAGCTGTTCCGGGGAGTAGCTTGCATCTCCTGAGCGCAGACGGGATATCAATGCACGTGCGGATTCACCATCGAGTAAGCCTTTGTCCGTAGAACTAGCGGCAATCCGGCTGTCATCCGTTGCTGGCGCTTCAGTCGCCATGACGATCTCTTTGGCAGAGCCTGCCTGATCTTCGACAGGGGCTGACGGTTCCTTGGCTGAGTCCATCTGAGCGCGGATGATGGGATCGATCTGGCTTTCCTCCAGCGGGGGGGGCAGGTCGACCTCATCTTCAGGCTCAAACAGATAGTAGATGCCTGTCAGGATCAATGCCGCAATGGCAATCTCCAGCACAACGCGCAACCGGTCGGAGGTTGTAGGTCTCTCCACACCGTGGTCGGTCTCGTCGGGGAGTCTGGAATCCGAACTAGTCATACTCTTTTATTATCTGATTTCTGTCGGTTGTGAGCCGCTGCAATCCACTCAACTGATCATCAGTGCGGACCGTATCATTTGAACAGAACAGCCCCTTAAAATCCATATATGCAGGCGCTGTTGTAAACACCATTTTTGGCTGTCCGGCGTATATGTCGCCTGCGGATGTCATTCGCGTTCATTTGCGCCTTGAAGGATATGGGAGGGGGGCCTGGTCATTTCCGCGTTCACGGGTGCAGTCGCCGATAGAGTGGTACCGGGGGCGGGACTCGAACCCGCAAGGTATTGCTACCGGTGGATTTTGAATCCACTGCGTCTACCAATTCCGCCACCCCGGCGTCGTGAGGCCGCAAAGTATACCTAATTTTTTGTGTTTATGCAGAATAATTGATGGAATCAGAAGAGGAGTCGGAATTCTTTATTGCCCGGCGCGGTCGACCGTAATAGTAACCCTGGCCATAGCGAAATCCCAGTCTGGTGAGTTGCTCCGCGATCTGGGCTGTTTCCACGCCTTCGGCGACCAGCAGGTGACCCGATTCGGTTATCAACTTTGCCAGATGGTTGAGGATCAGGTTGTTTGCCCTGTCGTCGACCAATCGGGTGAGAGTGATGTCGAACTTGACCACATCCACCGGCATGGCACCGAGATAGCGCAGGGAAGAGTACCCGCTACCGAAGTCATCCAGGGCGATTCTGAACCCCATATTACGCAGGATTTCCAGATTTTTTCTGGCTGTTTGGAGTTGGGTGATAAGGGCAGTCTCGGTGATCTCAAGCAAAAGCTTGTAGTCGGCCATGAAAGGTTTGAATGCCGCCAGTCGCTCCAGTAATTCATCCTCGACGATAGTGGGGGCGGAGATGTTGATGGAGATGCCGGTATTGATGGGAATCCTTCCCTCCTGCAAGTCAGCGATGGTCTTTTCAATCACATGAAAGTCGAGGTCCTGATCGAGGCTGCGGGCTTCGACAAGGGGGAAAATATGCGAGGGCATGATTATCTGGCCATCATGAACTATACGTACAAGGGCTTCGAAATATTGGGGTTTGCCATTTTCCAGGTCCACGATTGGCTGGTAGTGCATAATCAGGCCGGAACCACGGGTTACAGCCTCATATACCGCACTGTGGGTACGGTTGGAGAATAGACCGCGAGCATTTTCGGCTAGCTCCTGTTTGAAGCGGACGATACTGGAGTAGCCGGGCCGTTTGGCAAAGTGAATCGCGATATCAGCCTGCCAATGCAGGGCATTGATGTTGTCGTTGCTTACCTCCGTTGTATCGGCAACTCCAATGCTTATGCGCACCGGTTCATTGATGCCAAGCTTGTCAAATGGGTAGCTGGTGATGGCTATGTGGCATTGTTTGGCCATCTGCATCGCTTTTCGCGGAGGGACACCGATGAGGATAGTTGCAAATTCATCGCCGCTGAGCCTGAACAGTTTGTCTCGGTTGTGCAGAATGGTCTTGATGGTTTGTGCAATGGCGATAAGGACTTCGTCACCAGTGTGATGACCGTAGGTGTCGTTCAGAGCCTTGAAGTGGTTGATGTCGAACAGCAACAGGCAGATCTCGCTGGTGCTGTGCTTGAATACATCGCTGATCTCTTTCCAGTAGGCATCGAAGGCGCGCCTATTCATTACGCCGGTCAATGGGTCGTGTTGCGCCAGGTCATCCAGCTCCTGTCTTTTTTGATCAAGGGTCGAATTGGTTTGGCTGAGGTTGTTGTGATAGGTGTAGAGTGATGTTTGTATTTTATCAAGTTCCTTGATTAAAAGCGGCTTGAGTGTATGGGTGTTTACAGGTAGCAGAGGCGTGCTCTGCAACTGGTCAATCTGTTGTGATATACGCATTATTGGCCTGTTTATCAGCCATGCGGCTAAAGGGAAGATCAAAAGGGTCAGCAATAAGGCGGTAGAGGCGAGTCGATAGAGTGATTCCTTGATCGCCGGTTTGATGGCTTCAGCATAGGAGTTACCCGCAAGCCGGTATTCGATCCGTTCCAACAGTGCCTGGCTTGAGATGGTTTCTGCTTCAGCCATAGTGATACTGATCGTGTCTCGGTCAATATGGTTGAAATGGATGAATGTGTTGATGATTGGCAGTAGTGTGTTCAGAGTGACAAGGTACCCCAGCCTTGTTCCGGAAACCGGCTCTTTGACAGGGGTAGTGACGACTAAGAGCGGAACATAATCGTCGATAAAAATATAGTGGCCGATGCTGTCGTTATCTATCTCGAGGGGAAGCAACGATGTGTCGATTGGCGAAAGGACCTTTCCCTTGTCATCGTAGATCGCAACATCGAGTATGTATGGCGAAACATACTCGTTGTTTTTTGCCCTGTATCGATACCAGTAACTGTAGAAAGTCGAGGTTGTGAGCTGCTGACCAACTTCTTCCCAGGCTGCCAGTTGACGGGCTTTGTTCTCTGCAAGGCTGATGGCTTCAGCCAGTGCTGATTTGATTTCGGTCGCTGCGTTCTGTTCTGTGGCGAATTGAAACTTGCTGTCCAGCTCAATGAATTGCTGATATGTCGCATGTCCCAGAGTAAAGAGAAGAACCAAAAACAGCATTACGAATAGTGTCGTGAAAAGGCTGAGAGAGAGAGGTTTTGGTTTTATGGCCATACTGTCTTACGCTGTCTATAGCCCTTTATAATGCACTCTCGATACTGTCAATGAGATCAAATTCATATGTGTGATCAAAAAAATGGTTGGCCCCATTAATTTCAATGATATGAGCGTTGAGAGACATCAAGCGTTGTTTCCACGTCATACCCAGACGTTTATCTTCCCCACCGAGTATTATAGTTGGTTTTTTATGCATATCGGAAATGGCCTGAAGTGTGCGTTTTTGGTCCCAGGAGAGATAGGAAAGATAGTTGGAGGGTGTCGTAGAATAGTTGTCACAATAGGCCAACCTGTATCGATGAACAGTATTGTCGTTTCGGGCTAAATCGGCTTGCGCCCTTCTCATTTCATCAGGGTTTTCTTTGGCAATCGGGCCTTGGCCGAACGCGAGCAAACTGATCAGGAGGCTCTTTTCAACAGGCGCGGAGGGATAGGTATCGAGATAGGCGGTCAGTTTCAGACTGCCTGAACTGTGACCGATCAGTGTTACAGGCGTACCTGTTTTCTTGTAGAGCCAATCCACCCAGTGGGCGATTTCACTGGTGTCTTGCTGGATGGAATGGTTATGAATCGCTTCACAGGCAAGGCTCTGTTTTCGGCCGTTTATGCCAAGCGACAAATTTGGCAGTAGCACCCTATGACCGGCTTCTTGAAGGGCATTGCCGATACGGCGAACCGTGAAGAAGTCACGTGTCTGCAGAAATCCGTGCAGTATCAGGATTGGAGATCCGCTGCCCTTTGAGTTGAGGTATTCCGCATTGATGGTTATCGCATTTCCCATCTGCTGATGAATAATCTCGGTCAGAGCCGGGCCGGGGACAAGCATTATAGCCCAGGCAAGAATCCATCTGTTAAAATGGCTCGCTGCTGCAATCAGACCTCCTGTCATCCTAACCCCCTTGAGCAATGGTTGCTACAGGTTTTTCTTCATTTTTAGCTGTCAAGCTGGTTCGATGGCGGTCTTGTTGGTAATCCATATCTTAATCATGGAATATCCAAGGCTTTGATATTACCGCTAGTTTATAAAAAAGTGAATTATTCACCGATTGGACATGACATGCTACTATCCGCGCGCTATGCAGCTATCAGACTTTGACTACCCTTTACCGCAAGAACTCATCGCCCAGTTTCCTCTGAAGGAGCGAGGAGAAAGCCGCATGCTCGGGCTGTTGCAGGGGGAAGAAGAAGCAGTGGATATGATGTTCTCTGATCTTCCATCTCTGTTGCGCCCGGGTGATCTGCTGGTACTGAATGATACAAGGGTTATGCGTGCCCGACTCTATGGGAACAAACCGAGTGGCGGCAGGGTAGAGGTGCTTATTGAGCGTCTGCTCGAGCCGGGATTGGCATTGGCGCATGTTCGTTCCAGCAAATCGCCCAAACCTGGAACACGGCTTGAACTGGGTGAGGGCAAACAGCTTGTCGAAGTCATGGGGCGGGAGCATGATCTATTTGTTCTTCGATCTGCTACAAGTGACTTTTATCAATTGATGGACAAGCATGGCCATATGCCCTTGCCCCCCTATATAGCGCGTGAGGACACTCCAGAGGATATGGATCGCTATCAAACGGTTTATGCGCGCAAGGCTGGCGCGGTTGCCGCACCCACCGCGGGACTCCATTTCGATCTTGCGATGTTGAATAAAATCACCCGTATGGGCGTGGAGCAGGCGAGTGTAACACTGCATGTCGGGGCGGGGACGTTTCAACCGGTCAGGGTGAATAGCCTTGACCAGCATGTTATGCATAAAGAGTATGTCGAGGTCAACGAGGCTGTCTGCCGGCAGATTCGCGATACCCGCCAGCAGGGTGGACGCGTGGTAGCCGTAGGCACAACCTGTGTGAGGAGCCTGGAGGCGGCATCGAGTAACGGCTTCATCGAGCCCTATCGGGGGGACACCGGGCTCTTTATCAAGCCGGGTTACCGGTTTCGCAGCGTCGACGCGATGATCACCAACTTTCACCTGCCCCAGTCGACCCTGCTGATGTTGGTGGCGGCATTTGGCGGATATGATCGCATCATGAGGGCCTATCGGCATGCGATTGATAAGCGATACCGCTTTTTCAGTTACGGCGATGCCATGTTTCTGACCCCCGGAGATTGAAACTTACCTGAATCCGTGGGTTCAGGTCTTAGGCAAAAAAAAGCGCGGCAGGGGTGCCGCGCTCGAATGTATCCACCAAAGGAGGATGGAGGAGTGTAAAGTGCCGAGCCGCAATGTTCAGCACATAAACATTTTCTAATATAATTATGATGATGTCAATAAAATATAGGGTAATCCCTAATGAGATCACGGAATTTTACCTAGCCAATTAGATCTGCTCGCTTTTTTCCGGCGCAAAAAGGGGATCGATTTTAAATTATTATGAAATTCAGCGTGTTGAAAAAAGATGGCGCATCCCGTCGTGGCCGCCTGGAATTCCCCAGGGGATCTGTCGAGACCCCCGCGTTCATGCCTGTGGGGACCTACGGTACAGTGAAGGCGATGACCCCCGAGGAATTGATCGATCTGGGCGCCGAGATCATCCTCGGCAACACCTTCCACCTCATGCTCAGACCGGGTACCGGTGTCATCCGCAAACATGGCGACCTCCACGGCTTTACCCACTGGGAAAAACCTATCCTGACCGACTCGGGAGGGTTTCAGGTCTTCAGCCTGGGGGAGATGCGCAAGATCTCCGAGCAGGGAGTCACCTTCCGCTCGCCCATCGACGGCAGCAAGGTGTTCATGGGGCCGGAAGAGTCGATGCAGGTGCAGCGCGATCTGGGTTCCGATATTGTCATGATCTTTGACGAGTGCACCCCCTACCCGGCATCGCAAGAGGAGGCGAGGGCGTCGATGGAACTCTCGCTGCGCTGGGCGCAACGCAGTCGCATTGCCCACGGTGACAATCCCTCGGCCCTGTTCGGCATCGTCCAGGGGGGGATGTTCGAAGCGCTGCGTGAACGATCCCTGCAGGGATTGATCGAGATCGGATTCGATGGCTACGCGGTAGGCGGCCTCTCGGTGGGTGAACCCGTAGCGGATCGCTGGCGAATCCTCGATTTTCTCTCCACCAGGCTGCCGACGGGCAAGCCGCGCTATCTGATGGGGGTGGGCACTCCGGAGGATATCGTCGAATCGGTGCACAGGGGTATCGACATGTTCGACTG
>JBNKLI010000114.1:0-3597 GCA_050292275.1 Candidatus Thiodiazotropha sp. | reverse complement strand
CGATGCCTATTCCGAGGAGGCCTCCAATCCGGCCGCTGCCGGCTTTGGTTCAATGCTCCATATCGATGATCAGGATCTCAAATCCATGATGTTGGCGGTGGGGGGAAACTTTTCATACTCCATAAGCACCACCAGCGCACTGCTCATGCCGCAACTGCGCTTTGAATGGGAGCATGAATTCAAGGACGATTCCCGCTTCATCAACGCCCGGTTCGTGAATGATCCGACCAGCACCGTGTTCAACATCGAAACCGACGATCCGGACAGAGACTACTTCAATCTGGGTATCGGCCTATCTGCGGTTTTTGCCCAGGGAAGGTCAGGCTATCTCTTTTATGAAACCCGGCTCGATCAAAATGATGTAACCCTGAATATGATCAACGCAGCGATCAGGATCGAGTTCTGAATGGAATATTTTGTCTCTTGCGAGAAGGGCAATTTGTCACTCGGGGTATGTGAAACCTTGACTCTTAGTCAGCATCGTAATAACCACAATACTCTAGGGGAACAACAATGTCTGTTATTCTATGCAGATGGTTGCTAAAGAACCTCTGACTAAGTCGTCATGCCCGCGAAGGCCGGCATCCGGTCCTTCGATAATTCTAGATTCCGGTACCGGTACCGGATTAAATCCGGCACAGGCTATCAGAATGACGAAGGTGGACTTATACAGTGTTTCCCTAATGTAAATTCCTGACGTTAAGCTTTCCTTAATGTAAGCAAGGCTTGTTACCCGACTATCGCCGTGTATGATGAGATTGGTTTCGGTAGTCAGGTAGAGTGTCACTCGCAGTCAGTATTGACCTCAGTCAATACAAGTGAGCTGAGATGAGATAATAATTAGATGTAACTACTAACCCACCGTACGAAAAACAGTCGAACTAAGCGTTGGTACTGAAGAAGTATCAGAAACTGTTGTCCGCATGGACACGGACATCAAGCGCCCAGTAATGGGTTCACAACGTGTTTCAGATACCTCTTATGTGCCCGGCACGGGATGCCCCCTCCAAGGGGTGAGTAGATACAATTAGATATTACGAAATGACTTCAGATCGCATAGCCGAAGAGTAGCATCTGGTCAGATATAAAACAGACAAAATAAAAGAACTGGGAGAGAGGATCATGCGCGCAAATTCGTACTCGCTACGAACATGGGGTTGTGCCTCTCAAAGGCGCAAAGAGAGGTTCCGGGTCTTCAGGCCACGCTTGTTGAACAAAATCTGGCTTACTGGCCTGCTCGGCCTGGCGCTGTTCGGCGGCTTTACCGGCCATCTCGAAGCCAATGACATTCAGCTTACAAATCTTTCCCAATCGCAAACAAATCCGGTCCCGGTCGGGACCGCGATCACCTACAGCTTGACCACAAACAATGTGGACGATGGCATCAACCCACCCAGCACTATCGGCATCAGTATCCGAATGAGGGTGGACGGCACGGTGGTAGCGGCCAATTCCGGTGAGGTAGACGCCGTCGGCTGCTCACTCGATCAAAGCTACCCCACCTATTTTGCTTGTAACAACCTCCTGGAGGGGGGCAGCCAGACGCCCTCTTTCGTCTGGGCCAATCCGACCCCGGGCAGTCACACCGTCACCTTCGAGGCAGCCTGCCAAACGCTCCCGGCTCAGTCACCCCCTGACTACTGCACCTCGTTCGGCACCTCCATATCGACAACCACCATGGTTGGCGCCAATCCGACCGCAATATTGTCCCCTGGTGGACCAACCGTGTTTGTGGATGAAACGACCGGGTTTCCGCTCAATTTCAACGGTACTTCTTCGACCGATACCGACGGCACCATCGACAGCTGTGAATTTCGCCTGGACTCCGCCGCCTTCCTGGGCTCTTCGAACTGCACCATACAGTACGCCAGCCTCACGCCCGGCGACCATACATTGTACTTGCGGGTAACCGACAACCATGGACTGACCGATATCGACAGCCTGACCATACGTGTTCTCTCGTATCCTGAAGCAGTGGCAGGACCCGACCAGAGTGTTTATGACAATGACAACAACGGTTCGGAAAGCGTGACCCTCGATGGATCCGGTTCCAGTGATCTGGGCGGCAGCATCTTCGACTACGTCTGGTACGATTTCGACTACCAGGTCGCCCCGATCGCAACCGGGGTGTCGCCTACCGTCACCCTGGATGTAGGGGTCCACAACATCACCCTGCGTGTCATAGACAGCGATGAGATGGTCACGGATGATCAGGTTGTGGTCACCGTCCTGCCCGCCCCCTTTGCGCCCATCGCAGATGCCGGTCCGGATCAGCAGCTGACCGACACCGATAACAGCGGCTCAGAGGAGGTTCAGCTCGATGGAACGGGTTCAACGGATTCTGACGGCACCATCGAGAGCTACGAGTGGTTCGAGCAGGGCACTCAGATCGCCACCGGTGTCTCACCCAGAATCACCCTGCCTGTGGGTGAACACACCCTGACCCTGCGGGTGACTGACAACGCCAATTTCAATGGCGAGGATCAGGTGTTGATATCCATTGCGGCGGCTTCCAGTGAACCGGTTGCCGATGCGGGCCAGGATCAGACCCTGACCGATACGGATGGCAATGGAAGCGAACAGGTCGTCCTCGATGCCGCAGGCTCGTCCGATGCCAATGGCACCATTGTCTCCTACCAATGGCTGGAGAACGGAACCGAGATCGCCAGCGGTGCAACCGCCACAGTCACCCTCCCCGTTGGGATCCACAGCCTGACCCTGCGGGTGACCGACGATGAGGATTTGAGCGCTGAAGATCAAGTGACGATCACCATCGTCGCGGATAGCGAATCACCCGTCGCGAATGCCGGCGCCGATCAGACCCTGATGGATACAGACGGCGACGGTTCTGCTTCGGTGACTCTCGATGGCGCCGGATCCACGGATCCGGACGGCTCGATAGTCAGCTACCAGTGGTTCGAAGGAAGCAGTGAAATCGCCACCGGCGCCACACCCACGGTAGTGCTCAGTGTCGGGGTACACACCCTCACCCTGAGGGTTACGGACGACATCGGATTGAGCCACCAGGATCAAGTGACGATTACCATTCAGGGTGAAGAGAGTCAGTTGCAAATCGTCTCGGGCAGTAACGTGAGCGGTGGTTCCGGTGAGACGGTTGGACCTTTCACCGTTCAGTTGGTCAATATCGACGGCACCCCGCTGGTGGACAGAACCATCGTCTGGAGTGTCAAGCCTGCGAATGCCGCGACCCTGAGTGAGAGCTCATCCACCACCGACCAGGAGGGCCAGGCGTCCACCAGCCTTGCCATCCAGCAGACTGGAGTGATCAAACTCATTGCATCGTTGCCCAATATTTCGACTGTCGAATTTATCATCAACAGCATCGCCGCATTGCCGGGGTTGAACGATACCCAGCAAGCGGTCGGCTCGAGCTTGGACAGCCTGTGTCCGTCACTCGCAGAAAAACAGTCGACAACGGATCTCACTCCTGCTGAACAGGATCTCCTGATGACTTGCGACAATCTCGTCACCGGGAACGATACGGCCACCAACCTTTCGCGCCTGGCACCCGAGGAAGTGGCCGCGCAGGGCTCGGCCTCCATCGAAGCCACCACGACACAGCTCACCAATGTGAAC
>JBNKLI010000113.1:0-8208 GCA_050292275.1 Candidatus Thiodiazotropha sp. | reverse complement strand
CGGCTCGAGGCCCAGTTGCGTAAATAGGCGATCTTCTCGGCCATCAAAACCGAAAGCGGTCTGGTCTGTTCAATTTCTCCCAGGATATGTGCGGTATCGAGGGGCTCATTGGATGCATGGGAGGCGTAGAGCGCGGCGACTATCGACTGCTCGATCTCCGCCCCGGAAAAGCCTTCGCTGGCATCACGCAGTCTGTCCAATTCGAAAGCGGAGGAATTCTGATCACGCTTGTGGAGGTGGATGCGCAATATCTCCTCCCTTGCCTGAGCGTCCGGAAGGTCGACAAAGAAGATTTCATCGAAGCGCCCCTTGCGCAACAGCTCGGGCGGTAGCATCTCGATGTCGTTGGCGGTGGCCACCATGAAGACCCGGGATCTGCGCTCGGCCATCCAGGTCAACAGGGTGCCGAGAATACGTTTTGACGGTCCTCCCTCGTCATCGGTGGCGAGCCCCTTCTCGATCTCGTCGATCCACAGCACGCAGGGCGCCATCGAATCCGCAGTCTGTAGGGAGTCGCGCAGATTGCGTTCAGTCTCTCCGTAGAACTTGTTGTAGAGGGCGGCGAAGTCGAGGCGCAGCAGGGGCAGGTGCCAGCTGCCGGCCACCGATTTCGCGGCCAGGCTCTTGCCGCCGCCTTGTACACCCAGGAGGAGCATCCCCTTGGGAAGGTCGAGTCCGTTCGGTGCCTGTTCCGCGAGAAATATCTCACGGCGCTGATCCAGCCAGCGTTTCAGATTTGCAAGTCCTGCCACCTGACTGAACTTCGCGCTGTCGAGTTCGAGGGAGAGCACACCGGTTTCGTCGAGCAGGCGGTATTTTGTCTTCGCCAAATCGTCCAGATCGGTCTCTGTGAGCATGCCATCGTCGTAGATGGCGTTACGTATCAGTTGCCTCGCGTCTCTCAAGCTGAGACCGGAGAGATTGCTCAGCATAGGCTCGATCACTTCGCGCTTGGCTTTGACGTTGCGACCATTGCGGCGTCCCCAATCCCGGATCTCTGCCTGGAGCAGGTTTTTCAGGGCGCTGCGGTCCGGTAGCGAAAGTTCGAACCGCGCAGAGAGCGATCGCAGCTCGTCGGGGATCTCCGCATTGTGGCTTACCAGGACAAGGGTCTGTGAAGTGTTGCCCTGGGCGATCTCCTTGAGCTGGCGCAGGGTCAGGGGATCATCCAGCCAGTGGTGGATATCCATGAGCATGTAGATGGCGGGCGCGGTGCGGCCCGCGAGCTCGGCGAGAACCCTGGCGGGTTCCTTGATCGCCAGGTGGCTGCTCTGGTTGGTATGCAGGTCGGTCAGACCACTGGCCACGGTCCAACGCAATAGATGGCGTCCCAGTTGGTTGGCGAGACGCTCGAAGAGATTCTCGACCTGCTTTTCATCATCGCTTTCGACAAAGATGATGGAGGTGCCGGAGTTGATGATGAGTATGAGATCCTGTAAATCGCTCATTCCCGTAGCCGTCGGTTTTTTCAGCCTCTGTGGTTGATACTTGATTCTACTCTGACAATCTATCCGTTAGGCTCTATCTGTTCAACTCCTTCACCCCAGACAATACTGAAATTGCCACTCGTGCACTGGACCCCCAGGCAGGTTTGGGGGTCGCATTTCGTACGGGCTGCTTGCAGCGTCAGTCTGTCAGCCGAATCTTCAGGTATCTGCCCCAGCCACAATGCTGTGAGGCCCGCGCGCCCCCGTACATTGAATTTACGGCAAATGCGACCAACATACACCGACACCATCTCTCTGCCCTTCGACTACCCGTCGGAGCTGCAAAGCAGTGACGATGAGCAAGCGGGCAATCACGCACAAGGCACCATTCGCACCTCGGCCCTCGAGCAAGCCACCACCTTCGAGGTCATCGCCAGCGCTGCCGGCTACACCGAAGCACGGCGTACGTTGGAACTGCTGCCGGCCACTCTCTTGACAGGCCAGCTCTACGATACCACCGGCGCTGTCTTTGGAGCAGAGGTATTGCTCTCCTACGCCGCTGAAGGTAACGAGGCGCTCTCCCTGGAGGATGAAAACGACGAATACTACCTGACCATCACCGATGAGGCTGGACGCTTCACCCTCTATGCGCCTCCGCTGCAAGGGTAGTGGAGTTACACCCTGTTGCTGCATGCCGAAGGGTATGACCCACTGGAACTGGCAGCCGATGCCTGCCTGCTGGGCAACGGGGGCTGTGATGCCGAATTGCGCCACACCGCCGCTTCCGTCACTGCGGATGAAAGCGGCGGCGGTGGTGCGCTCGGTCTGTGGACACTGCTTGGTGTGCTGGGACTGTGCCGCCTGCCACGTCGACGAGGAGCAGGCGGCTATATGCGACTTACTTGGTGGGTGGTTTAGGCGGTTGCACGATAATCGTTCCTTGAATACCGGCTTTTGGCTTTAACTGCAGAGTGTTCGGACCAGCTGCAGCAAGACAGGTCACCTTGAACTTGGCGTAGTGCTTCTGCTTCTGGGGTCCATCTATCTCAAGAAAGGCCGTTGCCGAAGGATAGCTCTGCTGAGACTTGTAACTGATATTGGTAAGATTAAGGGTCGCGGCCTGGGAAAATTTCATGGTGCGCCAGTTGGTCTTGGCAGTTCCCGGGAACAGCACGCGATACTTCACCAAACCCGGGCCACTCATGGCTATGCTTCCCTCAAAATCGATGTCTACCGGACATTTGCCGGCAGTATGATGCTTCTTGGCTTTGAAGGTTACATTGGAGATGTGGCTGATAGCCTGAATGTTCTGACCGCCAACAGGTGGTTTAACGGGTTGGGCCTTGATGCCGCCGAGAGGCGTGCTGGAACCAGCCTTGCAAATCACATCGATATTGGTGGTGATGAGATCCGAGCCGAAATGATCATTACTCTTGCCGGGCTTGCCGCATTGTGCGATTGCGGTCAGTTTTGTACTCTTGGTAATGGTATGGTCTGAGTGAAGAATCTGATGCCTGGCTACGCCCTGGGAGAGTTTCTTACTCAAATAATCCTGGCACATCTGTGCCGGGTCGAGGCCTGTTTTTGCTATCGGAACACTGAGCTGCACCTCAGTCCAGGGGGTGCTCTTGTTATGCCTGATGCCAACTGATTTGCTGTAATTCCCACTGTATTCAACAACAGTCTTGCCCACGCTTTCAGGACCATACGAAACAGATAGAGACTTCAAAATGTTCTTCCCGTTACAACCCGCTTTTACTTCCACGTTGTAGGGAACATGCGAGGTAGTGACCTGCCCGTAATTGCCGTTAACCGGTTTTACATTGATGATCCCTTCTTTCAAATTGATCCCGCTCTTTCGCAGGTCCACATAATCCACCTTGTCGACGGCAAAAGCCTGCTGGCCGAGCCCGATCAGGCCAGCCAGAATCAGTGTCTTGGAAATCTTTCTATTCATGGTTTTCTCGCTTCGGTTTACTCGTTGTTATTGTTGGTCGCAGCCAAATGGCAGGCGGTTCAAAACATGGGAAGCAAAATCCCTGGATCATCATTCTTTTATGGCTCTGGGGATAAAGGTGGTCGCAAACTGGTGTTTCGAGCCTGCCAGTTACCTCACGAAGGAATAGTGAACCGAATTCAACATGGTCGCGACCCAAGAGTACAGCTTAGTTTATGAACTCGTGACGTATCTACTCAACCTCTGGTGTTGACATCACGCGCGGGGCACCGTGCAGGTATCAGAAACACGCTGTAAACCCATCCCTGGGCGCTTGATGTCCGCGTCCCTGCGGATAACAGTTTCTGATACCTGTACGGCACCCGGAGCTTGGTTCGGCAGACTTTTTTTCATACAGAGGGTGAGTAGTTGCTTCGTAACTTTAATGACTTGGGAAGAGTCCATGTTCAGTTGTGTTCTGTACGCATCTCGACAAATCCGACTCTCATACAATGTCGGGAGCAAGGTGGAATTATGAAGGTAACGACGAAAACCGCTTGTGCGCTGCTGTTTCTTGCAGCTATCAGCAACAGCGCTCTGGCCGGTCAACTATTGGACTCCCAGAGTGCAAACCTCTATGTAAAAGATGTGCATATAAGCGCAGCCAATCCAGCCCCTGACTTTTGGGTGAAATCTGACGGCAAGGGATACACGCATGTCTCAAATGATGGAAAGAAAAAAACCTTCGCTGTCAACGTGGCTGGGTCGTGCCTGAATACCCGATGGGTGAGTCACGCTGGTGCCGGCCTCTACAAGAACAAGAATTCCGGCAGCCTGGTGGCCCACGAGGGATTTCCTATATCCGGACCAAAGCGCAAGACCTTTTCCACCGGCAAACGGGTTGAGCTGCGTTGGAAGCCGGACAGTGCGGTGGGAGCGCGAGCCGTGCAGGCATGCAGGAACTACATGCAGAGTGCAAAGCAGAGTGGGCAGAATGCGGCCGAGATACTGGCAGAGGATCACACATTGAAGGTGGACAGTGGCCTGTATGGCGTGTTCACGCTCAGCTGCTCCGACTTTTTGACCGGCGGCAAAAAGCATGCTTTCGAAAAGCATCCGATGACCGTTGTATGTCAAGGCTCTGGAGTCAAAGGTAAACCCGGCCTGGTCAAAGCCAAGCCTTTTGCTATCTCCCAGGTTTCGCTCAAGCCGAAGAGTCCAAGCTATATAGGTACCTGCCCCAAGGATTTCAAGTTTCTGGCCTACATCAAGACCAATAGCGAGCCTGGAAAGTTTCGCTACCGGTTCAGAAATCACCATGGGGTGAGTAGCGCATGGAAGACAAAAACAGCTACCGCAGGTTATAACTTCGTGGCTTTTGAACATGTCGTGAAACTGCAGGATATCAAGGTCAATCAGCAGGCGGGAGTTGTTGGTCAGGCTGGGCAGCAAGTGGGTGGAGGCTTGGTTGTGGCCTCGAAGTTCGCCGCCAATGAGAGTCCGTGGCTACAGCTGGAGGTGCAGAACATCGCCGACAACAAGCAGTATAGCAGCAAGGCCAACTACAGTTATCAGTGCATACAGCCGAAGACTGGTGAGTTGAATCTGGCGGTGATTCCCGGGCAGGGCAAAGCGGATCTCCTGGTCAAGGCAAACAGCTTTCATCTGGGAAGCAAGGGTATCAATAGCGCCAATGAACTGGTAATCGGTGCCGATGAAGCGACCGGCAGGATTGCGGGTATGTGTAGCTTCCGTATGCGCTATGACATCCTAAATCAGGGTAATGCGGACGCTGTGCCCACATTCACCACCAAAACGAGCCGGGACGGTATCGCGCTGCACTCGGCCAGCACCTCGGGGCTGAAGTCGGGTCAGGCGCGCACCCTGAGCGGCAGTGTGAAGCTCAAGTCCGGCGACAACATCCTTATGATCCACACCGATAACGCCAACAAGGTGGAAGAGTCGAACGAGGCCAACAATGTGGTGCGGATTCACGTCGAGGTGAAGGGCGACTGCGGCAGCGGCAATACGGGTCGTGCCGGGCGCCAACCCAACCTGCCCCAGCGCTCGGGCGAAGGCGCCAGCGATCCAAGGACCAGGGTACGTTGAGGTGGGGCTCTGAGGGTTACCTCTTTTGGTTTTGAAACCGGTAACCCTCTTTTTTTAAGCAAAGTGTTAGATCAAGTCTTAACCACTACAATTCAGTAGATGTTTACATTGGTCGGTGGTAAAGGTCGCGGCAATGTCTCCCCATTGATCAGGGAAAAGTACTTGGGGCCTATTCGTTTATCATCGACTATAACATCATCGATGTAGTAAGCCGATTGCATGGTAGACCCCCAGGAATAGGTGTTACTGTTGTTGCCGCCAAAAAAGATCTGGTTCCAGCTTCTTCCTTGTGCATCAGCAGGTGTCGGCCAGGTTTTGTTGTCCATAACCTTGGTTGCGTTCCCTGCTGAGTCATAGACCCATATATCCCAGTCAGTCGTGGTTGCATTTTGAGTTACATGATATTCAAGCCCAAACCAGTCACCAAGATAGGAATTTAAATTCATGTTGCCGTCGGATGCCCACTTATCATTTTGATCTCCGTCGTCACCCTCAACATGTATGGTAATACCGGGGGCGGATCCATAATTATACTGCTTGACGTGAGATAGAATGCTCCAGTAGTCGCTATAGGTATTTCTATTCGGACACATCGCAGACGGGCAATCGATATTGAAAGTGGTGAACTTCCAGGATGAGTACCATGCGTAGTCCTCACCCGGCGTATAGACACCTGTCGCACCAGCCTGGCACGATCCTCCGAGACAGGAGGTTGGAAATTCATTCTTGGGAATATTCACCATGAAAAACAGGTAAAACTCATCATATCCATCCCCCATGAAAAAGCCCAATCGGCTCGGCCCTGCGGCGGTTTCTCCAATATCGATAGCTGCCGCCTTGGTTCCTCTCCATACCCGGTTATCGCCGAATGCCCCTATCCAGTTATCCGGAGGTATTCTGCTATCGCCCCACATGGAGTAGTAGCCCCAGGCGGAATCCGAGCCATCCAGGAGTTTCGGCATTTTCGAAACGTCATCGGTATTCCCGACTCTGCCCTCTGTACGAACCCAATCGGCCAAGCCATCGAATGTTTCGACAAAATCAAAATCCCACTCGACATTCAGATTTGAAGATTGATTGCCGAATGAAGGCGCTGCATGCACTGTTGAAAACCCAATATTCGAAAAAAATATCAAGGCTGTGAAAAACCAATGCTTTCGAGAACCACTATGAAATATGCCCATACTTTTCCCTGCCAATACTGCTCTGTTTTTTCATTCTTCTATTCTGACTACACCCTCTCAGATATACGTGCCTCAAGCAATTCAGCAGCAAAGGAAATGTGAGGTGTGACACAACAGGTATCAAGCCGGGGCCGAGGTATCGCCTGGTTACCGCAGTTGCAGCTTCACCAGTCGTACTTCGAAATCAAACATGCCCATTTCCCTTGAATAGCTTATGTATTGCACCAGCCCTTCCTGCTCGGCGAATTCCGCATGGCCGAGCGCATCGTAAATCCATGCATCCTTATTGTTCGGTGCCTGACCCTTGAAGGCGAAGAGCGGCGCCGACCAGGGGCCTTCGGGATGAGGGGATGTGCGCAGCATGACCTTGGTCTCGAGAGGTTCACTATAGACGGCGAGATAGCATTCGCGGGCCGGCAGGTAGGCGACCGACATGATCTCATTGCCGTGAAAAACCGGACGGGCCTGGCTGATATCCTCGCTCCAGCGGCCGTCACCGGCATAATAGCGCCAAGCCTCGCGCTCCAATGCCTCGGCCAGAGGGACGCGGGCCAGTTTGCAGGGTTTCACCAGGTCGACGGTTTCACAGCCATAAATGTAGAGCGTATCGTCCCGGATCACGGCGGCGCTGCCGAAGGATGGCTCCTGGGCGCTGAACATGAGGGTGGGATGCTCGGCATCGGGATTGAACACCGCACGTTGGGGAGTGGAGTTGAAGTCCTCCCATACCGCCAGAGAACTCCCGACCCCGTAAAAATTGAAAGCGCCGGTTTCAGCATAGATCTTGTGGTAGAAAATCAGCGCCCGGTCCCGTTGTGGATCAGCCACCAGCGCTCCCGGCCAGAGCGCCCAACGTGCGCCACAGGGGGGTTCCCGGCAGTCGCTGATCAAATGCGCCTGGTTGAAAGCTGCCTCCTCCTCGGTGGGCGGCAGGAAATTTCCCGGCATTCCCAAGTTATCGGTATGCTCCAAAAAACCGACGATGCCGTCGGCCGCATACCGGTCTTCAGTCCAGGACCAACTGTTGTCAAGCAGGGTACGGCCATCCTCGGCGGGTGATGCGAGGAAGGTGTCGCCATAGAGCCAGACGGAACGTCCGTTGATATCGGCGCTGTAGCCACCGTCCCGCCCACGAATCATCGCGTTCGTTTCCAGAGGACCCAAATCCATGCTGTCCACCACGACAACCGCCGCCGGACCCCGCCCCGGATCGATCGGACCGTCGACGCCACAGGCGGTGAGCAGAAGCGTGGCGGAGAGAAGCAGAGGAGGAAGGAGTAATAGTGATTTCGTCATGACCGGCATCCTTTTGCATAAGAAGAACGGATAAACCTTTTGTCACGACAATGGCACTGTGAATCAACATCGGCAATGAATGGAATCCCTCAAATTCGCTTGAAATCTGCTGGGGGAAATCCCCTAATACCCGGTTCTATGCCTCTTTCCGATTGGTTTGAAGCAGACTGGCAAGTTGGACGCGATTCCTGACGCCGGTTTTCTGATAGATGCTGTAGAGATGATTTTCGACCGTCTTGAAGGAGATATGCAGCTG
>JBNKLI010000112.1:0-14650 GCA_050292275.1 Candidatus Thiodiazotropha sp. | reverse complement strand
CAGATTGAGAAGGAAGAACCTTATCCCCTCATCGAACAGTTTGACGAAGGCCGGTGTCAGGGACTCCTGCGGTTTGAGCTTTACTGTTTCGAGGTGAAAGGACTGTCCGGTGAACCGCCCGGTGGTATTGTTGTCGCTTATTCCCTGCTCGGCACCCTTCTGTCCGCTATCGTCGATGACCGGCTGCAGCAGAGAAAGCGGTATATGTCTCTCCTCCTCTATACCCAGAAGCGCGATCGGTATCTCGAGACTGGCGCCAGCGCAGGAGGCGCCATAGCTGAGCAATCCACTGATGAGAATCATCAGGGTCGGAAGAAAATTGCGGCTTCTTTTGTTATTTTGCTTAGGGTATTTCAGGCTAATTCTCATTTCGTCATCCTGGCGAATACAGGGATCCAACTGTTTGATTTTCCAGGATTCCATTTTTAGGTCCGTAAACGGCGCATCCATGCACCACTTCTCCGGCATTTGCCGGGATGACCGATTAATCAGACTTTCCTCGGGATCCAATCTACTCAAAACAGCTCCAGAAATGGTTCAGGAAGAACAATCAGAGGGTGCCATTGCTCTCCCGCATGGTTTTATTCAGTTTAGACATTCACCCATCACACCAGCAGCATCCCAGGCTTCCGCCAGTTGCCCAAAGCCATGTGGCAGGAGGTGCCCATTCGGGTAGTGACGGCCCCGAATAGTACTCTGAACTCCAAGACTTGAGTTAGCAAATTCCATACCGTTGAAAATCCTGCTGCAAATCCGCGTCCTGGGTGCACAATCGCCCCATAACCCCGCCCGCTTGAATCAATGAGTGTCAATGATGACACACTCTATTGATCCAGATCTCCAAATACCCTGGGAATGGCTTTCCAGTCCTGAGCGGATCGACTCATAATAGTTTACTTTGCGAATGCGGGTTAACAGCCCATATCCACACACTTATTGAGGTTCCCTGTGCCTATATCGACGTTAAACTGGCCCTGGTACTCCCCTGCCCGATCTTTTTGATTTGAGCAGGCACGATTATTGCTCGATCTCCACTGATCGAGCGGACCCTTTACATGATAATTATCCGCCAGGAGCGAATCGTCCATTGGGAACAACTACGGAGCTATCAGTGAAAAAGAGCATTCTTCTCCTCTCCACCCTGCTGCTGTTTTGCGCCGCCGGCGTACAGGCCCACGGCCCAACCAGGCAAAAGGTGGTCATCAAGGAACAGATCGCCGCATCGCCAGAGGCGATTTGGGAGGTGGTGAAGAATTTTCATGACATGAGCTGGCATCCTGCGGTGGCGAAAACCGAAGGTGAAGGCGGTAACACGATCGGCGCCACCCGTGTTCTGACCCTCGGCAACGGCGGCCAGATTCATGAGAAGCTGGAGAAATACGATGACGCCAAACACTCCTATTTCTATCGTATAGAGTCCGTCGACATAAAGGTGCTGCCGGTCACCAACTACTCCTCCTGGTTCAGTATCAAACCGGGCGACAACGGTGGCAGCCTGGTCACCTGGAAAGGTGCTTTCTACCGCGGCTACCCGAACAACGATCCCCCTCCGGAACTCAGTGACCAGGCCGCCAAGGATGCGGTAACCGGAGTCTACAAGAGCGGCCTCGAAAATCTGAAAAAGCTATTGGAAAAATAGTCCTGGCCGCTCAGCAAGTGGAAATGAAGCATTCATCAGTGACAAAACACTCAAGCCCGTGGCGCTGGGCGAATTGTCTCCTTGGCTTCACCCTGGCGATCATCAGCGCGACGGCGTCCAGCACACCATTTGCTTATGTCACCAACCAGGGCGATGACTCGGTAACAGTCATCGACCTGGCGAACCTGAGCACGACGGCAACCATCAAGGTTGGATCAAAACCGGCTGGTATCGCCGTATCGAGCAGTGGCGCACGTATCTACGTAACCAATCCCGAGAGCCGCGACGTCTATCTTCTCGACGGCATCGAATTCAGATCACTCGCTCGCAAGGTGGTTGGCAAAGGGCCTTTGGGCATCGCCCTGAGCCCTGATGACAGTCGAGTCTACGTGGCCGACTGGTATGAAGACCTTGTTTTTGTCCTCGACGCAGACGATCTGTCGATTCTGCATCGTATACCTGTCGGTGACTCCCCATCCGGCCTTGAGGTGAGCAAAGATGGTACAAGGCTCTATGTGGCCGACAGGGACGACAACACCATCTCGGTGGTGGATACCATTGAGCAACGGGTAGTCTCACGCATATCGGTCGGCAGCCGTCCATTCGGCATTCGTCTCGATCCCGAGGACAAACGTCTCTATGTGGCCAATGTGGCAAGTAACGACCTGAGTGTCATCGATCTCGAGAATGACTCGGTCATGGCGACGATTCCAGTCGGCAGCACACCTTATGGCGTGGCGGTTACACCAGACGGCAGCCGCGTGTTTGTGACCAACCAGCACGACAATACAATCTCCGTCATCGACAGTGCTAAACTCCGGGAGATACGCAGACTGGCTATTGGTGAATTCCCCGAGGGGATCATTGCAGATCCCACCAGCCAGCGCATCTATATCGCCAACTGGTTCGACAATGAACTGGTCGTACTCGATGCACAGAAGCTGGAGATCATCAAGCAGGTACCGACAGGCGAAAGTCCCCGTGCATTCGGTGTATTCGTGGCCGGTGGCTCATAGTACCGGGAGCCTTTGCAGTCGACTAGAGCAGAGCAATTCGTTTATCAGGTTTCGATGGACCGGGACCACTCATGGATGAGCCGAGAATCGTTTTTTCGTGAACCCATGGGAATAACCAAAATGAAGGAGGAGTAAATATGAATCTCCCAAATTACCCGGAGGATTCCGTACTCAAACGCCATTTCGATGCAAGTGTTGAGATAAAGCGGCAGATGTGGCTGCAGCTTCCACCTACGGATTCCGTGCTCAATCGTCATGCAGTGCATCAGGGCGGCCGTCCCGGTTCGACTGCCGCACCACGGAAGGCCGCACCGGCACCTGCAGTGGCCCCGGCTTCAGCTAGACCAGTGCCCCAGGCGAGATCCGAGCCGAAAGGTTTCTTCGCCTGGTTAAGCGGTTTGTTTAGTAGCAGGGCTTGATCGCAGCGATATAATAGCTAGAGGTCCCGGGTTACAGGGTGGTCGAATCTGAAGTCAACCATGAAAACAGGCTGACCGCTCATGTAATCCCGATGGACCCCATTTTTTTTGTAGGAGTTGTCAAAGATGCCCATACGCAGCATCATCACATTCATCGTATCGGCCCTGTTGTTCACACAGATGGTGGCGGCTGGAACCAGTATTTTGCCGCCACCGAAGCTCAACCGCGCACAAAAACTCGTATTTTTCAAAGACCATCTCAAAGGCGTCGACAAGGGTAGTCAGATCGATTACCGTTTCAAAAGCATGACACAGGGAGAGGATGAAATCAGCGACAAGATTGAAGTCAAAGTCATCGACGTGGTCGGAGAAGGAAAGCGGGATCTGGAGTTCAACTTCCTGAGTGGCTCGCGGCACATCGATTTCTCACCCGCCAAGGCATATACCGGCAATCCGGTCCTCATCCATTTCCTGGAGCGGGATATCTCCGTGATGTCCAAGGACACGGGTGGTTGGAACGGCTATTTCCGCAATCGGATTCGCGATTCGTTCAAGCATCCTGTCGAAGTACGCGACATCAAATTCCAGTTCGAGGGCAAGGAACTGGGCGGTACCGAAGTCATTGTCACTCCCTTCGTCGCCGATCCCAACGCGGACAATTTCAAACTCTATGTCAACAAACGCTATGAATTCGTATTTTCGGATCAGGTACCCGGTGGAATCTATAGCATCCATACCCAGGTGCCAAACGAAAAAGGCGATAGCGTTCTGATCGACGAAGTTATGACATTCCGGCAGATTACGCCGGCAATATAATGCAAGACCCGAAAGTTTCCGGGAACCTCATCTAAACGTGGAGAGACACCATGAACATGTCAAAGTTTTCCATTGCCCTGTTCACCATCGCCCTGGCCTCATGTTCCCTGGCATGGGCGGAAGATTGTGAAAAATCCGTTAGCGACAACGACTACCCGACCTCCGCCAGGGTCGACTATGTCATAGGCTGCATGGCCTCGAACGGCCAGACACATGAGATAATGCAGAAATGCTCCTGCAGTATCGATTACATCGCACAATCCATTCCCTATGAAGAGTATGTGCATATCTCAACACTGTTGAGTCTGCAGCAGATGACCGCCGCCGGAAGAAACGCCGTATACAAGAACTCCACCTGGTCGCAAAAGGCGGTTGCCAAACTGAGGGACGTCCAGGCGGATTCGACTTTGCGGTGTTTCTGATGGTGTTGATGTACCTGGCAACCCAAAGGAGAGGCTAAGTCCGGGGGTTGCGTGCCGTCCGTCCTCCAGGCGAAAAGTCACTACCTCCGGCAAATCCGGATCTTCCTTACATGCCATCCAGAATCTCTACTATCTCTCTTGTATCTTCAATAAGCCTGATCAATTTACCTTCAATACTGATTGTCACAAACCCTCTACGGTCGCTGGCGATTACCCTTCCGTGTTCATATATGTCATCTTCCAAAACGTTTCCGACAGCCAGCTTTTTCTGCCACCCCGGAGGCAGGCTTTGCCCGCGTTCCGACTTCTTTTGCAACCCGGGCGGCAGGCCTTTCTCTTTATGGTCTTTACTGTAGGAAAGCCCGCTTAATCCGAGCATGATGATAAGAGAGATGCCTACTACGACTGTTTTCTTCATTTCCAACCTCTTGCGACCTCGCTTCATTCTCGAGTGCAGGTATAGTTAATTGATGTCTGATTTGTAGTCCTTGATTTGCATATCCTGCAAAGCACCAGTAAGAAACCCTTTCAATCGATCTATGTTTTCATGTTCACTTTTTATTGTCTTAACCGTTCCGTCTTTTAAGAAAAAGTGAATTGATTTGAATTTATCAGAATCATGTGAAATCAGGGTTTCCTCTATTTCGCTTACACTGATTTTCGATCCGAAAATACTATCTGAAGCAGAACTAAATACAATTGCGTTTTCTGCTATTGTGCACCAATTCACTTGGTGTTTTGGAAGTAGTTTATGCAGAATCCAGTTTATCGGCAGTATTACTATCAGCAACCCCAGCAACAACAGTTGCAGATCGATAACATCGATTTCTTCTGTACTGGTAAATATATAGACCAATAAACCTGCAAAGGCCGATATCGATAATATCCCGGGGATTGTGGAAGGTATTGTCTTTTTTAACTTATTCATTAGCGAGTTTCCGTCCGGAAATAGCGTAAATCATACTTGCCCCGACGCCTGAGGGTTGTCTTTCCCCATCGCCCCAACAGTACATCAGACAACCCTCAGGCACCTACCAGCGTTCGTCGTGCTTCCGGATGGGCTGATTTAATGAAACGTCCAGCATCGCCAGACACGACAAGCGGGGCACGGAGTGGCTTTTGCTGACCGAGATGCGATTGTCAAGTGCTGATTCCACCATGATAGACTGCTTCAACTCGGTTCCCAGCCGGATCATAGAGAAAGGCTCCGTAATAGTTCGGGTGGTAAGTTTCGCGAATACCAGGTGCACCATCGCTGACTCCACCATTTGAAATTCCGGCTATATGGAAGCGATCAACCATCTCCTGACTGTCCGCCTTGAAACACCAATGGCGCTTATCATCCGTGTTGGCATTTTCGGACTCGTAAACGGCTAAGCAACTATGATTCTCATCACCAGCTTGGCAACGCACTCCATAGCCTAGCGAACTTTTGGTTTGATAAACCTTTTCGCACCCCAGCGCTTGCATGATCGCATTATAAAAATCGGTGCAATCTGCAAGCCTGGGTACCGATATTGATACGTGATCCAAGAGTTGCATACCTTTCCTTGAAAAACTTGACAGTTGTTTCAGCGAAACGACGGGGCTCGTTGAACATCTGCAACAAGACCATCGCCAAAAACAAAATCATAATAAATTCAATAACTAACATTCAATATGTAACGTCATACATCTGTAGCGAACCGTGACAGGGTAAGATATGACATTATCGTTCGCTATGGTAACCACCCATTGTATGAAAATACAGTCGAACGAAGCGGTGGGTGTCGTAGAGGGATGCTGCGATTTGCTCGCCAGACAATGCCCGCGCGGGAATTTCGCCGAAACTGCCTGCAACTTTACATTGTCTAGCGTTTCATTCGCGAAGATTTGCGGTGATTGGCGTTCATTTGCGGTTATTCGACCTTATATTAACCCTTGCCATTGCCGGACAGGTCCATACTGTGGGAGAAGGTTCTACCCTTGGAATCCTTTACATACACCTCGAGCACACCGCTATTCTGCGGTACGAAACCGAAACGGATACTCGGATCCTCGCTGATCGAGATGTCGGTATCGGCAGTGAAGACCTCTTCACCATTGAAGGTGACCTGGATGGTTCTAATGAAGTCCGCCGGTATGTAAAAACGCGATACCTGATCGAACTGCAGGCCCGAGTTGTTCGGGTGCTTTATGAGCAACTGGGTCGCTACCAGGTCTCCCTTATTGAACTCCTCTGGAATACGGAACTTGATCCTGCCTAACTGTGCCGCGGCGGCCGCGGGATCCTTGAGCGAGGGTGCCGAACAGCCTCCCGAGGCCTTGACATAGTTGCTTACCATGTAGAGATTGCCGTCGCTGAGTTCGGCAATGGCGCGAAGATCCGTATAGGCGTTGACGCGTACCCTGGTCGACAGGCTTTCCCAGTTGTGTTTGCCGGGAAAGTGGAATACGGCCGCAACCGGAGACGGATTGTTCTCGATCACCACATAGAGACTCTTGATGTAGTGATCGGGTGTCTGCTCGATCTTCGAGTCGATTGAGATCGGGACGATCGCCGCATCCATGGCGCGAACCGGGGTCTGTAATCCGAGAATCCCGTCGCCGTTGTGGATTTGTTTATCCCCAAACAGGGAGTCTTTTATCTGAAACCATCGATTGCCTTCATCCTCCGCCCAGAGCCTGCCCGAGGCGAGGCACAAGCACGACAGGATCAGCATGCAATTGAGCCAGCTGTTCCCTTTCCAGCCCGTGAGTTTCATCGTCGAGACAGCTGTCATAGCGTCATCCTCATATGAGAAAATTGTTGACCGGCATCCGCGTTCAGATTAGATCCGGAATTCAGGCGGGCGTTCAAGCCAAAACCGGATGATCCGTCGATAGATGCCGTTTCTCGCAGCAAACTTTCTACCATATATACAACTTTTGGGGTTTGCTTCTACCACAAAAAGTGTGCTGCTTTATCTTGGCTCACTCCCACTCCAACTCCGCGAAAACGGCAGTCACATTCCGCCCGTGAAATTCATCGAACAGCAGCCAGTTGTTCTTTTCTTCCAAACCCACGCTTTGTACCGCCTGGGGAATGGTTCCACCTTTATTTATGATCGTGCGGATCCCATCTGCAATATGATCGAGATATCGACGCTGATCGGCGAGCGCCTGTTTCCAGCGGTTCACTACCGGACCATGTCCAGGCACTATGCGCGCCACTTCCAGACATGGGCGATCAGATTCGGGCTGAGTGCCCGATGGATGCAGCTTTACCTCGGGTGGAACATCACAGGCCTGTGAGACTATGCGGTCTATAACCTTCTGCCAGCCCAGCAGGCTTCCATCCACAACGGGTATGCGTTGCACAAAGAGCAGGTCCGAAAGCCACAGCGTCGCTGTCTTCTCGTCGTAGACGCTCAAGTCGTTGTTGGTATGCGCAGTCGCATAGGCGCGCAGCTGGATTGTTCGATCACCAAGATCCAGTTGCCGCACCTGGCCGACGCCGACCTTTTGCCCGGGAAACACCATTTCAGTGCCTTCTGCACGGCTGCCGAGGATCTGCCGCATCCGCTCAAGGTAGACAGACCTGCGGCTCGCCAGGGCCTCGCTCAACTGCTCATGGCCGATGAACTCGGGTTTATCCTGCTTGAAGGCCGCCGCACCCAGGGCGTGATCGGGATGCATGTGGGTGAGAATGACATAGGCAATGGGCAGATCGGTGATTTCGCCGATCATCTTCCTCAGCTCCATGCCCTCCTGGTATGTGCTCCCGGTATCGATGACGGCAACCCGTTCGCTGCCCACGATAAAACCAATGTTGGCGATACGCCCCTGGTTGTGCGTCGAAAATATCTCCTGAACACCCGGCCGGACAAAGACCCCTGGCGCAGCCTCCATGACAGTTTGAGTCTGTGCACCGAGCCCCTTCACGACCAGAAGGAGCACCAGCCCCACGGATATGAAGTGCGGGTCTGGAAATCTCACTCCCTTGAAAACACTGAGTAAGCCCTTGGCCAGTATTGACCTGGTAATCATCCGCAAATTCGCCTCTTTACCATCTATCCCCATTCGTGACATGCACTTTCACGGCCAACTCGATAGCGACATTCGGCTTTTGTGCATCTTGCCCGCAACGACTGCTGCTTGTCCCGATTGCTTCAGCCGGAGCCTTCAGCAACGGCCGGGGGGTATTGTATTGCTAAAGAGACAACTGGTGTTCAATGTGCAAGAAAACTGGTGCACTTGGTTACAATAGGAGTGTCATGCGCAGTTGCGAAAATGAGTACAGAAAACGTGACACATATGTACCAGTTTTCTCAAATCATGAAATCATAAGCCGGCGAGCGACAACCGGATTTCCCATGGGAAGGTTTTTTAGACATATTTGCGTATCTTAAGAAACCCCATCACTTTTGGCCCGCATTCTGCATATAAATAGCCATGGCCAGGAACAGGCACCAGTTCCTGTAATTGAATCAGACGTGATTCACCAGCCCGAGAGAATAGAATCCAAGCTATGACGGTGTGCGATTAATGCCAAACCTCACATGCAATAGGTGATATTGGCACACAAGCAGAAGCGCCCGGCACAGCAAATTATTTTTGATATGTTTCCTCCACCCTTAATGCCCTTCCTGTGGCTATCCCCTAGCCGCAGCGGGCATTTTTTTTAACCTTACCACAGCATCTTCACGAAGATCCATGTTCTCGGATGGCCCAGGCCACATCGGCCGCCTGGCGATTCTCCCAGACATCATGCACGCGAAACACCTTGACCCCTGCCATTACGCCGAGAGCAGTGCATGCACAGGTCGCAGGAATCAGTTGATCAGGTTGTCGTTGAGTGCAGATGGAGCCCATGAAACGCTTACGGCTCACACCGAGCAGTAATGGATAACCCAGCCCGTTGATCCGGTCGAGTTGTGCAAGCAATTGAAGGTTATGGCTTTTGCTTTTTCCAAAACCGATCCCGGGATCCAGCAGCAACGCCTTCTGCTTCACCCCCGCTCTCAATGCCGCTTCAACCCGTTTCTCGAGAAACGCCTTCACTTCCGATAACACGTCCTGGTAGACAGGTGCCTCTTGCATGGTTTGCGGTGATCCCTGCATATGCATCAAAACCAGCGGAACACCGGTCGAACCCGCCAGTTCAAGTATCTGCGGATCATCACGACCAGCTGAAACATCATTGATCATGTTCGCCCCCTGTTCGATGGCCAGGCGGGCGACGTCGCTCAGGGTCGTGTCTATACTGATCGGGAAATTCTCCGGCAGGTTCTCCCGCAACCTCCGTATCGTTTCCAGAACCCGCCGCTGCTGTTCGGCGGCCCCGACTCTCTGCGCTTGGGGACGGGTCGACTCACCTCCCACATCGATGATATCCGCACCCTCGGCAACCATCTCGAGTGCACGTGCGAGGGCTGAAGCCGTGTCGTATCGTCCTCCATCGGAGAAGCTGTCCGGAGTCATATTGAGAATACCCATAATCAGCGGGCGGGAATAATTGAGTTCTGACCGGGGTTTATCCCTGATAATTGTAGAGAATTTTAATCCTGACATAGGGTTACCCCCAATAACCGGGGTGATTGCGATTTGTCAAATGAGAAATATTGTCATAAACTCACCAGTTAGAATAATAAGCACACATATACTATTACTACCATTTGACCAGCGAAAAAAATAACTGAAGCGTGAAATCACGACAGTTTTCTCGAACGGGGTCTGATCCAACCGGAGGTACAGATAAGGTGGAGAGAGCCATCCTGCACAATGACATTTCCAACCACGAGGAGTTCGTTCGCGCAGCCCTGGACGGCACCCACATCATACACTCCCAGGAAATCGACGACCTGACACTCAGATCCTGGCGACGATGCCGTGACGAATACGGGCTCGATCCCGGAATATCGCCCGACCCCGTCATCATCGATCGGCAGGATTTACGCGATCGCCTGCATAAATACGAACGTCTGCTCGACATCGCCCGGGTGGAAATGACCGATCTCTATCAGCAGCTGGCCGGTTCGGGCCATGCCATCATGCTGACGGACAAAGATGGAATCCTGCTGAATTTCATCGGCGACCCCCAGTTCACGGATGCCGCTGCCCATGCCGGCATGCAGCTGGGTGCTGTCTGGAGCGAGTCGGTTCAGGGTACCAACGGTATGGGTACTTGTCTGATTGAACAGAAACCGCTGGTGATCCACAAACAATCCCATTTCTTCTCTCGCAACGCCAGCCTGACCTGCGCCGCCGCCCCCATATTCGATCCCCATGGGAAGATTCTGGCGGTGCTCGATGCATCAAGCGAATCCAAGCTGGCGCAACAGCACACCATGGTGCTCCTCAACATGTCGGCCCAGGTGATCGAGAACCGGGTGTTCTTCTGCGCCATGAAAGAGGCATTCGTTCTGCGATTCCACTCCCGCTCCGAGTTCATCGGAACCCTGGGTGAAGGCGCCATCGCCTTCGATACCGAAGGCAGGATTATGGCCATCAACCGCAGCGCGATGTTTCAGCTCAATCTGGAGTCGCCGCTGCAGATCGTGGGACATACTATCAACCAGCTTTTTACGACTTCGTTCTCTTCCCTGTTGAAGCATGTACACTCCCATGCATTCCCGATTCGTGAGTCGCAACATGGAAGGCGCTTCTTTGCAACTCTGCAGGCCCCGGAAAACAGCTGCCGAACCAATACCACACCACCCTGGAGCGAGACACCCGATAGCAGCAAGCGCGCTGACAACGACTACCTGGGACGCACCAATTCTCTGGATGCCCTGCATTTTGACGAGCCACGCATGAAGCGCAATGTAAAAACAGCGCTCAAACTCATCGAGCGTGATGTTCCCTGCATGCTGTTCGGTGAGACGGGAACGGGCAAGGAGATGTTCGCGCGTGCCTTGCACTTGGCCAGTTCACGCCACGATAAACCTTTTGTCGCGGTCAACTGCGCTTCGCTGCCCGAGTCACTTATCGAGAGTGAACTGTTCGGATACAGGCCAGGTGCCTTTACCGGTGCAAGCCGGGAGGGCAACCGGGGCAAGATCGTACAGGCGGATGGCGGCACCCTGTTTCTCGACGAGATCGGAGATATGCCGTTACATCTCCAGGCCCGCCTGCTCAGAGTGCTCGAGGAGAGGGAGGTTACTCCCCTCGGCGGTGAAAAACCGATCAAGGTCTCCATCAAGCTGATCAGCGCCACCCACCATAACATCAAGGACATGGTTGAGGATGGCAACTTCCGCGAGGATCTCTTCTATCGCCTGCATGGTGTCTCGCTGACCATGCCACCGTTGCGTGAGCGCACAGATCGACTCCTGTTGATCAAGCACATTGCCCAGCTCGAAGCGGACATCTCCACCGAATTGGCCTGGGAACCCGAAGCCCTGAAACTGCTGGAGAACTTCCCCTGGCCCGGTAATGTTCGGCAATTGAGAAACGTGCTTCGCACCACGACAGCACTTTGCGAAAACAATGTCGTGACAACCAATGATCTGCCGGAGGAGATCCGTAACATCGTTTATGATGACGAATTCTCCGATGGCCCTGAAACCAGCCTCAATGCGCTGGCCATTGCCGAGCGTGACGCCCTGCTGGGGGAGCTTGAAGAGATGCACTGGAATATCAGCAGGGTGGCCAAGAAACTCGCACTCAGTCGCAACACCCTCTATCGGCGCATGAAGCGGTTTGGGATTACCCCACCCCGCTGATCAGTCATCACCCCGAGCTGATCCTCAAACCGCCAGTGGCCCTTTCTCGGTGACCAGCTTCGCACAGCTGGTCACCATGCGGCTGACTGAGGCCGATCCATCATGTCGAATTTCGATGCGACTTGAGCAGCGGCTCGAGCAGATCCATCGGCAATGGAAACACCAGGGTATGGCTCTTGTCTCCAGCGATTTCAGTCAGCGTCTCCAGATATCTCAACTGAATCGCCTGTGGCTGTACGGCGAGTGTCTTCGCTGCCTCAACCAGTTTTTCCGCGGCCTGAAGCTCGCCTTGCGCATGGATTACCTTGGCCCGCCGCGCACGCTCCGCTTCCGCCTGTCTGGCAATAGCCCTGATCATGCTGTCATCCAGATCGACATGCTTGATCTCCACATTTGATACCTTGATACCCCATGTATCGGTCTGTTGATCGAGAATGTTCCTCACATCATCGTTGAGCCGTTCACGCTCGGCCAGCATTTCATCGAGCTCATGTTGGCCCAGCACGGAACGCAGCGTCGTCTGAGCCAGCTGACTGGTGGCGGCCATGTAGTCCTCCACCTGAATGATCGCCCGCTCCGGGTCCAATACCCGAAAGTAGACAACGGCGTTTACCTTGACCGAGACATTGTCGCGGGAGATGACATCCTGGGTGGGAACGTCCAGGACAATGGTTCTGAGATCAACTCTGACAAATTGCTGGATTATCGGGATGATGACGATCAGCCCCGGCCCTTTGACCCGCCAGAACCGGCCAAGCATAAAGACAACGCCTCGTTCATACTCGCGAAGTATCTTTAATGCCGAGGCGAGAAAGGTGATGATCAGAAACAGAATAACCGCATACAGATAGAGCGTCATGATCGCTTCTCCTTATCAACCGGCAATACCTTCAAAACCAGGCCCTCTCTGCCGGTAACCTCTACCAGCTGATCCTTGTGCAGTGGATGCTCCGAGCGAGCCCTCCATATCTCCCCATGTACCCTGATGTCACCTTCGCCGACGAAGTCCTCCACCACTACACCTTCGCTGGTCAACATCTCTTCACGCCCGCTCACGACCGGGCGGTTGCGGGACTTGACCGCCATGCCAATGACAAAGACCATCAGAAATGCGCTGCCCACGGCAACCACAAGGATCAGCGGCAGCGAAATACCGAAACCCGCCTGTTCGGTATCGATGAGGATCAGGGAACCGACAGTGAAAGCTACCACCCCACCTATGCCCAGGGCGCCGAAACTCGGAACGAAGGCCTCTGCAACCATCAGCGACAGACCAAGCAGTATCAATGCCACTCCGGCATAGTTCACAGGCAGAAGATGGAACGCATAGAGCGCCAGCAACAGGGAGATGGCCCCCACCGTTCCCGGCACGATCGAGCCGGGATTGGCGAACTCGTAGATCATTCCATAGATACCGACCAGCATCAGGATGTAGGCCAGATTCGGGTTGCTGACAATGCTCAACAATTGACTCCGCCAATCGGGAAGATGTCTCTCCAAGAGCAGGTTCTCGGTGTTCAGTACCTTTGTGCCCTGTGGCAATTCCACCTCAATGCCATGCAGAACTCTCAGCAGACTCTCCGTGTCGGGTGCTACGTAATCGATCACACCCTGCTTCAGCGCCTCTTCCGCGGATAGGCTGGCGGCATTCCGCACCGCCTGTTCAGCCCAATCCGCATTGCGCTTGCGCAACGCCGCAAGGCTGCGAATATAGGCGGCGGCGTCATTCACGACTTTGCTTGTCTTGGCATCAGATGCCGGAGATTGGTCTTTGTCCTTCTCTTGCCCGGACTTACTCCTTTGCGGCTCGGATTTCGGCAACCCCCCAAGGGACACAGGCGTCGCCGCACCCAGGTTGGTGGCGGGCGCCATCGCAGCAACGTGGCTGGCATAGAGGATATATGTACCTGCACTGGCGGCGCGGGCCCCGCCGGGCGCAACATAGCTGACGACAGCGACCTGGGATGCAATGATGCGTTTAATGATAGCCCGCATCGAAGTATCCAGGCCGCCCGGTGTGTCGATTCGAAGCACCACCAGTTCCACGGCTTGTGCCTCGGCCCTGTCCAATGCCCGGTCGATATAGTCAGCGGTTGCCGGTCCTATGGCGCCGGAAATCTCGAGCAGATATCCCCTGCTGCTTTCTGCCCCGGCATGGAGCTGACCAAGACCCTGGCAACAAAAGCAGAGAAACATGAGAATTGATATCGCGTATCGAGACACAATCCACCCCGCCGTGTTGATACCCTAATTCTAGTCGCTGGCCGGAAATTCACCTTATATCACTACTGCCCCGTCAACTCCCTCTCCCTCCGGGAGAGGGCTGGGGAGAGGGGATTGGAAAGGCTAACGCCTTGATTTTCTAGTTCCCTCATCCTGTCCTTCTCCCTGAGGGAGAAGGAACGCTCGTTTGCGTTTTTGATGTCTCAAACAACTGTAGTTAGGAATAATCCAGTTTTATTAAATGGTTACTTGAATGACTACTACCGTTAACGGGACAGCAGTGACCTTATATATGTGCCATTCAGTTCTTTGCAACGGTTTCTCGATATCCTTGGATTGTCACAATACTGTAATAATCGCGGAATATAGTTGTCACTGTCCTGCAATATTTGACTCGGAGTTCGGAAACCGACCGCGCAAAACTCAGGCG
>JBNKLI010000111.1:0-39014 GCA_050292275.1 Candidatus Thiodiazotropha sp. | reverse complement strand
CTCGCGCTGTTTGAGCTGCCTGTGAATTTCACGCATGAAACTGTGAAAATGGTGTCGCTCTATGCCTATCTCCCTATGGCGATTGAAAAACAGATCCATCAACCAGGTCTTGCCCCTGCCGACCCCGCCCCAGAGATAGATACCCTTGACGGGTTCTGACTTTTTCATCCACAACCAACCACTGGAGCCGCGCTTGGGTTGCAGATCCTTCAGCAATCTCTCAAATGCGCTAATTACGAGTACCTGGTGGGGGTCGGGCTCGAATCCACTTTCTTGCAGCAGTGTCTTGTAGTGATGATGTAGAGACAAGGGTGGGATGGTTTTGCGAGGCCCTAGTGTACTAGGTTACGACATCCAATACCCGGCGTTCGATCTCATCCAGGTCGGGAATAGCGGCTTCGTTCAAATCGAGTTCGACCAGTTGCTTTATCAATGGATTGAATTCGTCTTCGCTGTTCAGCGGTACGACGTTATCAGCACTCACTCTCACAAGACTGGGAATGGCTTGAACCAACAACCCGATGTGAGTGAGCCGTTGATCTCCTCCCATGGTATTCATCACCATGATCCGCCCACGTGTGCCTGGCGTGACAACCTGCCTGCCCAGCATACCCTCGAAAGAGATCACCGGGATTATTACACCGCGCCAGACGAAATTGCCGATCAACCAATCGGGCATCCCCTGTTCAGCCGGTTCTGGCTGCTGATAACCTATCACCTCGGCTATGACTGCGTTGGGCAGCAGGAGTTGAAGCTCGTGCAATGGTATGAGAACGCTTCTGACCTCCTTGACAACACTTTGGCTCATAGTCTGCTTTCCGCCAGGACCTCATTGATGTTTTCCAACAACTCACTCTCCTGATACGGCTTTCCAAGGCAACGTTTGACCCCGAGATCCATTGCACGCTGCCGGTGCTTATCGCCTACCCGAGAGGAGATCATAATGATCGGCAGGCCGTAGTAGTCCACCGAGTTGTTGATATGGCGCGCCAGTTCAAATCCGTCCATTCTCGGCATTTCGATATCAAGCAACATAATATCGGGCACCTGCTCCTGCAGCAGCGCCACTGCTTCGACGCCATCCTTAGCCGTCACCACATCCATGTCGTGGCGTTCCAGCAGACGGCTGGTGACCTTGCGCACTGTTATGGAATCATCCACCACCATGACCCGTAATCTATCCTCTGCCCGTTTCTCCGGTACCTCCCTGATCAGGCTGATGGGCGAGGTTGCATGGGTGGCATCCATGCGTACCAGTGCAGAAAGGTCGAGGATCAGCGCAACCCTGCCGTCGGCAAGAATGGTACCGCCGGTAATCCAGCGGACACTGCCTACCTGCTTACCCAGCGACTTGACCACCACCTGCCTGCTGCCAAGCAGTTCATCGACCTGCAATGCCGCCTGATGCTCGCCCGTCGTCAACAACAACAGGGGCAGCCAGCGCATTGCCTCGGGTATTTCGTGCTTGCCCATACCCATCATGCGACCGAGATAGCTGACTTTATAGTTCTTGCCACCGTACTTAAAACCTTCCTGCTCCCCATCGTAACAAGCCAGAAGCTCCTGGCGCCGAATCCTCACGACACCGGAAATACTGCCATGGGGTACCGCATAGATCTCTTCGCCCACACGTACCAGCAGCGCATCCGAGATGGCCAGTGTGAGCGGCAGCCTTATGATGAAACTGGTGCCTCGTCCCGGCTGGGAATCGATCTCCAAAGAGCCGCCCAGTTGTTTGACCTCGCTGGTCACCACATCGAGACCGACACCGCGCCCGGAGATCTGAGTCACCTCTTTGGCGGTACTGAAACCGGGAAGCAACACACACTGAATCAGATCGTCGTCACTGATCTCGGCATTGGCATCGATCATGCCCTGATCCAGCGCCCGTTTGCGGATTGCATCGATGTCCAGCCCTCTTCCGTCGTCGGAAAGGGTGATGAGGACATCAGTCGCCTCGCGATCGAGATAGAGGGAGATTCTGCCGACTTCCTGTTTTCCCGTCTTGTGACGATCCTCGGGAAACTCGATACCGTGCGAGACGGAGTTACGCAGCAGGTGCTCAAGCACCGGCACCATGCGGTTGAGGATACTTCGATCGAGCTCACCCTCGACACCGAAGCACTCGAGATTGGCCTTCTTTTTCAGCTGACCGGCAGTCTGGCGCACCAGCCGCTGCATCCTCGGCACCAACTGAGCGAACGGCACCATTCGGGTGCGCAGCAAACCGTCCTGCAGATCGGTGGATATGCGAGATTGCTGCAGCAGGAGGGTATCTGTCTCTCGCTGCAGATCTCTCAATGCCTCATCGATATTACCCAGGTCATTGACCGTCTCCATCAATGCCCTGGAGAGTTGCTGCATGGTAGAGAAACGATCGAGTTCGAGTGGATCGAATTCAGCTTTGTCGCGGTCATCCTCATGCTCGCGCTCCCAGCGGTAGATGATCTGCGCCTCGGTCTCGATTTCAAGATTTCGCAGCTGTGTGTGCAGGCGGGAAACGGTCTGTTCGAGCTCCGCAAGGTTGAACCCGAGTACACTGTTCTGTTGTTCCAGACGCGCTCTGTAGATGCTTACTTCACCTGCATGATTGACCAGACGGTCCATGAGATCCGCATTGACACGCACTTGTTCCCTGGTGGGTTTGAAGCTCTCTTTATCCTCCTCGCCCTCGGGTTCGAGCAGCTTGGCGATCTCATCATTGAAGGGGAGTACCGTTGCCGTCTCCACGACCTCTTCAGCTTCTTCCTCCGCCGCTTCGTCGATTTCGCGTTCAGGTGTTGCCTGGATCTCTTCCACCATTCCTGTAAAGGAAGGCGTCGGTTCGCCACCAATCAGGTTCTGTAGCTGCTCGGCCTCGGATTCGGACGAGGGGACCTTACCTGTGTTGGCAATCGTATCGATCTGCAGAGCCAGGTGGTCGATGGCGTGTCTCACGGTATCGGTGACCGTGTCGATCGGATCGATCTCACCGTCCGCAACCGCTGTCATCACCGACTCCAAGGCATGACTCAGATCCCCTACCGGCATGATTCCAGCCAGCCTTGCACTTCCTTTCAGCGTGTGCAGATTGCGTTGTATACCTTCGATGGCGCTGGAATCCCCGGTCTCTTCCAGCCAGTGCTGATAGCTGTTTTCGATATGCTCGATAAACTCTTTCGCCTCTTCGATGAAGATCTGAACCAACTCTTCATCTTCCCCCACATCCAACAGCACTTCGTCGTGCATGATCGTGAAGGATTCGTCAGTCAGGCCGCTTTCCTGATCACCTATGCCCTCGAGATTAAAACTCTCGAAGGGAATCTCCAGGTCTTCATCCTTATCTTTTGCCTCTGCGGCCTCCTCTGCAACCCGCTCGGCGGTTTCCAGCTCTTCTTGCAGTTCCGGATCGATGCGCTCTTCAACCGTATCCTGTTGCAAACTTGCATTGTCGATGATTGACTGGATCTGCTCCATCAGCAGATCGGCGCGATGGACCTTGCCTGTCGTGGCAGCATCGTCGGTTTGGGTGGCCAGCAGATCGAGGGCCTGGCGGGCAATTCCGAAAACCCGCGCATCCGGCTCTATCTGCCCCCTGATCACACCGTTGAGCAAAGACTCCATGGCATGACTGAGATCACCCACAGGTTCGATACCAGCCAGACGCGAGCTCCCCTTGATGGTGTGCAGTGCGCGTTGCATTCCATCCAGAGCATCATGCGCAGAGGGATTCCCACGCCACTGATCATAACTCTCTTCCAGAGCCTCCAGCAGCTCCCTGGACTCTTCTATGAAGATCTCGACCAGTTCCGGATCTTCACTCACTTCAAACATGTCGCCTTCATGAAGAAAGCTCATCGGCTCTTCATAGTATGACGAAGTATCGATCGCCTCTATATGCTCGGTCTGCGTTATCGCCTCCTCAACCTCCTTCAACTCATCGGCAAGCACCTCTTCCATGTGCTCGGTATCATGTTCTGCCGGTTCCTCTTCATCTGCGGTTGGTGGTGATTCCAGGTCTGCAAGCAATCTGGATGAAAAGCGGACACTGTCCCTGGAATCGGCGTCATCTACCTGGGTCGCAAGAACATCGAGAGCCTGGCGCACCAGGTTCTGAATTGAAGGCTTTGCTTCGATATCGCCATGTGACAAGCGTTCAAACAGGTTCTCCAGACCATGGCTCACATCCCCTATCGGGTTGATCCCGGCCAACCTGGAACTCCCCTTCAGGGTATGCAGCGTGCGTTTGAATTCATCGATGGCAGTGTCGTCCCGGGGGGATTCCACCCACTTGTCGTAGTGCAGCTCGAGGTTGTCGAGCAGTTCCCGTCCCTCTTCGATGAAGATATCCACCAGCTCTTCATCACCCTCGACTTCGAATTGCTCCTCATCGAGCTGATAGCTGGCCGGTTCCGTGAGACTGGATTCACCCGGTTGGTAAGCGTGGAGAGGGGCCGACTCGTCGAATGCTATCGACTCCTCGGTCGGTTGAGTATCTCTGTCCAGTTGGAACGGTACGACATTGCCGTCATCCGCCGCTTCGGCGGGCGGTTCCATTTCGGGTTCCTCGGCCTGCTCACCCTCGACTGACACCTCGTCGACAGTCCGCTCAAGCTGTTCAAGCGCACTGTGCAAGCCATCGAGATAGGTGTCGATATGAGGTTCAGGGAGACTCTCTTCGGGTAACCAGCTCAGCAGGTTTCGAATATAGCCCACGCTGCCGCCCAATAGATCCAGGAAACCGTCGTCAGCGACCATCTTTCGCTCATGCATGGACCTGGAATAGTCTTCCATCGCTTCACTGAGCATAGCGATCGGCGAAATACCCGCCATATGCGCACTGCCATGCAGGGTATGGCATGCACGAACAACTTCCTCGGGTACCAGTACCCGCGACTTTGAATCCCTTGCGGCCGTGATGAATTGCTCGATCTCGAGCAGATGCTCCTCGGACTCCTCACCGAACACCTCGAGCAGCTCCGAGTCGATCTCGACCTCCAGATCCGAATCGGTGAACTCCTCGAGCAATTCCTCGTCAATCGCCTGCTCCGGCACCGCACTTTCGACTTCCTCGATAGCGTCAGTCTCGGCAGTGAGCGTGTCGGCGCTCAACTCGGACTCCAATGCGGATAGCTCCGGCTCACCGGTATCCACTTCCAGGCCCGACAGCTCATCGAGAAACGGCTCGAGATCCTGATCAGACTCGGCTTGCGCTTCGACGGCCTCAAGGGGCTCTTCCAGCTCACTCTCACCGACCTCCGGGACAGCCTCACTCGATATATCCTCCGACACCTCGGGTAACTCGGTATCTATCTCGAGCAGGGCTTCCTGATCCTGCGTTTGTTCAGCACTTTCGGGCTGCTGCGCCTGCGTTGGCAGAGGTCTGCCTTCCGCCAGTGCATATGCCTGACGCTGAAGATGCTCGACGTCGAAATCAGGATAGACGCCACGTTCCTGGCAGCTGATCAATTCCGGGAGCGAATCGACCACGCGATTCAACAGATCCATCATATCCGGTGTGACCTTGGCGGTTTCGTCGATCACCCGGTTGAGCATATTTTCAACCGCCCAGGCCAACTCGCCGATCACCTTTGCACCAACCAGTCGTCCACTTCCTTTCAATGTGTGAAAAGAGCGTCTGAAGGTGGTCAGCGACTCTCTGTCATTCTGATCGCGCTGCCATTGCGGCAGATACTGCTGAATCGTCTCCAGCTCCTCTCTCGCCTCTTCGGTGAAGATCTCAAGAATCTCAGGGTCGATATCCTCGAGCATCGGCTTGTCTGCGGAAGCGATTTCGGGTTCCGGTTCTGGCTCGGGTTCTGGCTCGGATTCGACTTCCGCCTGAGCTCGCTCACGCTCGATCTCATCCGCGGGCGGCACCTCCCCCGGTTCCTCAGTGACGATATCGACTTGCGGCTGGGGCTGCTCGATCTGCAGGCTGCTTGCGCCAAATTCCAGATCAGAGACCTCGCCTTCTTCGAGTTCATAACCTTCACTGAAATCAGCCGATTCCTCGAGCTGAATATTTTCAGCCGGCTCAGTATACTGGGTGACCTCGACACCGCCCCGGCTCTGCAGATTGTTCAGTGACGCCTGGGCGATCGCCATGATTTCCTGACGATCGCCTGCACCGTCCACCAGGGTCTCGAGATAGTATTCAATACTACTGACGACGTCCGCCAGGGAGTTGAGTTGGTTGCGATCCGGAACTTGGGCACCGTCGATGAGGTTGGCTTGTATGAACATGCCTGTTTGCGACATCAGCTCCGCGGCATCACGCAGGTTGAGCATCTTCAGTGCTCCCTCAACCCGTTTGAAGCACTCATAGACATTGTGCAGAACCGAGATGTTGTCCGTCGCCTCGGTAAAACTTATGATCGCCTCTTTTGCCTTCGCGATCTCGACCTTCGCCTCTCTGACCGTCTGTTTGATCAGGTTCTGATACTCACCCTCGGGAAGGCTTTGCACCAAAGCTTCAGCGGACGAATCATCCTCGCTTTGGGGCTGGAAGGTATGCAGGGTACTCAGCGAGGATTCGACATAGAGGATATCACCCGCCATTTCCATGAGTTCGAATTCTTCAGGCTGGACCTCCTGTTCGACAAAATTCTTGACCTTGTCCGCCTGCCTGTTGAGTCTTGATCGCAAAGCGCCCTGGCCGATCATGCCAAGGGTGTCCGCCAGTTTGCGTATTGGGGCTTCCAGATGCCCCAGCATCTCCATATCGGGTTTTTCGTCCCGCATGAACAGGTCGAGAATATCCTTGATGCGTGTCAGTTCATTGCCGACGGCATCCTTGATCGATTCCGCCAATTCAGCGTTCGATCCGGTCAATCCCAACCTGCCCTCCGTCAACTCCGCCTCACTCGGCATCACGGAATCGAGTTTATAGGCCGATTTGATCTCTTTGATCAGTTCATTGTCGGACTGTGCCCGCGCGATGTAGTAGAGCAGGTTCTTCAGCAACGCTTCCGGCGGCTTCTCCACCAATCCCTGCTCACCACTGTCGATGATCGCCTTTATCTTGCGATCGAGACGACTGAACAACTGTTTGACCGCAATACCCGGAGCAATTGTTCCTTCGATCAGTCCCTGCATCAAACCTTCGGCAACCCAGAACAGGTGGTGAGCCGATTCACTTCCGGCATGTTGATGAAGGGTTGCGAAAACATCCCGCAACAGGGGCCAACCGTGAACCGTATCGCGTTTGCGATACCAACTGAGAAGACCCAGGTGGTATTTCTGCCTGATCTGCCTGGCCAGTTGCGGCAGCGCAGGGTTGACATTGCCACCCGCCCTGGCGGTAACGATTTCGGGTTTGAACAACGCCGCCTCAGATAACAACGGGGCATCACGTACCGCGCGCAGATCATTCAGCAGAGGCAGAATGATCATCGGAATGTCGACATCACCGCCCTGCAGCTTCTCCAGATAATCAGGCAGTTGTATAAGTGCAAGCATCAAGGCTTCGGCAGCATCTTCTTCCTGCCTGACGGCGCCATCGGCCATTTCACGGACCACAAGCTCCATCTCTTCGGCAAGCATACTGGGCCCGTATACCTGAACCATCTGCAATACCCGTGCAATCTGGTGCAGGTGATCACCGCACAGGGCAAGCGAACTGCCATCTCCCGGCGATTCCACATGTGCTTCGAGGGCCTGCCGGGCATGACGAATGGATACATCCAACTCATCCTTTACCCAATTCAGAGCACCAAAATCTTGCGCATTACTCATGATTGGCGCACTCCAATTGTGGATGGTTTTTCCTCGTCCATTCGAGAACTTTCACGCATCGATAGAATATCCCCGCCCTCAGGAAGGCAAGCGGAATCCGGCAACGGATTTCTGCAACTGGTCGGAAAGATCCGCCAACATTCCGATGGAGTTCGCTGTCTGGTGAGTACCTTCTGAAGTCTGATTGGTGATCTCCTGGATGACGCTCATCGTGTCTTTGACCTTCACCGCCTGCTCCGACTGATCTTGCGCGGAGCTTGCGATCTTGCCGGTAAGGTCCGCAATGTACTGGGAAACGCTCTCGATCTCTTTCAGTGCCTCACCGGCATTCTCTGCAAGGGTCGCCCCCTTGACCACGCCTGAAGTGCTTGCTTCCATGGAAGTAACAGCCTCGTTGGTATCGGCCTGGATGGTCTTAACCAGCGCCTCGATCTGTTTGGTGGCATTGATCGAGCGTTCAGCAAGGCGTTGTACCTCGTCCGCGACCACAGCGAAACCACGTCCGGCTTCACCGGCCATGGCCGCCTGCATCGCGGCATTCAGGGCCAGGATGTTGGTCTGGTCCGCAATATCATCGATCAGTTCAACGATATCGCCGATCTCCTGCGAACTCTCACCGAGTCGCTTGATACGTTTCGAGGTCTCCTGGATCTGTTCACGGATATTGTCCATACCGGTGATCGTGTTACGCACAGTCTCCGCACCGGTACCGGCAATCTCCACCGAACGCTTAGCAACCTCAGCGGACTCGGTAGCGTCCTGGGACATCTGATCGATGGCCTGGGTCATCACCTTGATCGAGTCGTTCGCCTGGGAGATCTGCTCTGCCTGGTGCTCACTGGCTTCAGCAAGATGCATGGCAGTGGCACGACTCTCCTGGGTTGCCCCCGAGACCTGCTCCGAGGTCGTGTTGATGGTGGTGACCAGTTCACGCAGCGCTTCGATGGCGTAGTTTATGGAGTCGGCAATCGCGCCGGTGATGTCCTCGGTTACACTCGCGGTCACGGTCAAATCGCCATCAGCCAGATCACCCATTTCGTCGAGCAGTTGAAGGATAGCCTTCTGGTTGGCCTCGTTCTGCTGCTTGCTCGCCTGTTCCCGACGCTGAGCATCCAGAATCAGTTGTGCTCCCAACAGCACCAGGAACAGTGCCGCGGCCGCGCCGAACACGGCTATCATGATCGGGCCCGCCTTCAATCCGAGAATGGCAAAACGGCCCGGCGACTCACCAAAGGCTGCAATCAGATCTTCCGCGGAAGTACTGACACTGTCAGACGCCGCATTGACCACGGAAGCCGCTTCGAGGGCCGGCAATACATCCGGAATATTCTCGATGATTTCGGTTGCATTGTCGTGAATAGTTGCGAACAGCGTGGAAACGTCGGTCAGTCTCTGCTTGGCGATCTTGTCCTTTATCTCTTCTATACCCAGCTCCTTGTCACCTTTGATCAACCCTTGCAGGATACGGCCGAAATAGTCCGCGTCACGGCTGAACTGGTCGATGGCCGCTGCCGTCTCCTGGCCACCCTCGAGCACCAGGTTGACATTCGAGTTGATACGCTGGATCAGCATCTCCTGTTCTGTGGCGATATAGATTTGCCGTCTCGGCGCATTGCTGTTGATCAGCACCTCGACCAGCTCTTCAGACAGCTCCTGCAGCTGAGGCACGAACTCTGAAATAACGGCGGAGAACTCATTGATAGCCAGAATATTCTCTTGCGCATTCACTATCTCGTCGATATGTCCACGCAATTCAAGCCACTTGTCATCCAGGCTTCGCACCACCGGCATGACCTCTACCGGCGACGCCGGAAGCCCCTCGCTTTTGGCACCGTTCTTCAGCTCATACATGATGTTGTCGAAACGGTCTCGACTCTGCTTCAGTGGAGTGAAGGATTGAAGCTCACCGCGTGCAGCGGAAATTGCATATTTCGCTATCCGCTGGGCCAAGACCTGTTGCTCGGCTGCACGGATCAAATACTGCTCGTCATATGACTCTCGCTGGGTTGTATGCAAGAAAGTTACGAGTGCGAGGATAAGACTGGACAATACCAGTACAGCCAATATGGTGATGACCCTGTTGGAGGGCAGCGTACTACCCGCGCGTCTACCTTTCATTTAAATTCTCCCGAAAGCTTAAGCCCATGTTCTTTCTCCAAGGTCCCCCATTGCATCAGGTCGCTGCAATCTGGAAGCTCGGATCTTCCGCCAGCGCGGATAGACTGAATACTGGCCAGGTCATACCATCCTGATCAAATTCGAACTGAACATATTTTGAAAATTTTTCATTGACGGATTGCACCTTTCTGGCCGTCTCCTTGGCGAAGTGGCGCATGCCCACCATTTCCCCCACTAAAACGCCGGTCAAACCGCTTCCCAGTGTGAACACGAGCACCCGGCTGCGTCTTCCCTGCCGGGTCTTCTGGCCAATCAGGTAGAGTTGCAGGTCAATCACGGGTATCAGTGTTCCGCGAACGTTTGCCACTCCCATCATCCAGGGTTTGGAGCCTGGCACGGGTGTCAGCGAAGAGGGGTGGTTGAGGATCTCCTTGACCCCGCTCAACGGGGCGATGAACCGGCTGTCTCCCACATAGAACATCACGCCTTCCCAATAGCTCTGGATCAGCTTGCGCTGGGGCAAACCGTGGGCGCACTCGCGGCAGCGCTGTTCCAACTCGGCCATGAGTTCAACCACGGCCTGGGGCGTCTCCAGAGAGGGTGGCGCGAGAGTCATGTCAGACATTGATCAAGGCCTTGATCTTACTGAGCAAGTCCGCTGGAGCCACCGGTTTTACCAGATACTCCGTCGCACCCTGGCGCATACCCCAGTTTTTATCCGTCTGCTGACCTTTGGTGGTGACCATGATGACCGGGATTCCCGCCGTGGACTCATCGTTCTTCAGCTGTCGCGTCGCCTGAAAACCGTTTAGAACCGGCATTACAACATCCATCAGAATGATATCAGGCAATGCCTGCTTGGCGATGTCGACACCCTCTTGCCCATCCTTTGCCACAAGTATCTCATATCCATGTTTTTCAAGAATTTTTTTGAAAATATGGATCTCGGTGGGAGAGTCATCGACCACCAAAATCCTTGCTTTGGTCGTAGTCGACACCGGCACATCGCTTTCGTCAGATTGTTCGCGACCCTTGCGAAATATGTTTTTAATCATCGACTTTCTCACATCCGGTGGTTTTTCGCCTTATCGGCTGAAGTCAAAATGTCTTTAAAACATCATGCAGCATGATTCACATAGCGCTTGATTGCCCCGAGCAACTCGTCCTTAGTGAAAGGCTTGGTCAGATACTGCTCCGACCCGACAATCCGTCCACGCGCCCGATCAAACAGCCCATCTTTGCTCGAGAGCATAATTACAGGAATATTTTTAAAGACATCGTTGTGCTTGATCAGGGCACAGGTCTGGTACCCATCGAGCCGAGGCATCATGATATCGACGAAAATCACATCCGGGTGGTGATCGGCAATCATCGCCAGCGCCTCGAAGCCGTCCGTTGCCGTCGTGACTTCACACCCCGCCTTCTTCAGAAGGCTTTCAGCTGTCCTTCGGATTGTTTTACTGTCATCGATGACCATGACCTTAACACCGGAGATGTCCATCTCATTATCATCACCGCTCACATTCAAATCCTCATATCACGGACGAAAATAAATTGTAGTCGCAAGTGCTTGTGCTGATGCACCGGCAATCTCACCGATAAGCGCAACCCGGATAAGTTCATTGTCCAGGCACCACTGTTGTCAAACCCCACAATTGCCATAACTGCATGCCACCCCGATAGTAGAATATCCTCTCTGCGGGGTAACCCAAGCTCAAAAGGCCCTTGATCGCCCTGGGAGACTGCCCGCATTCCGGACCGTTGCACCAGAGAACAAGATCCTTGGCGTTGCTGAAATCCCATTTTTCCGTCTTGTTCCCGCTGCCAAAGATACCCATTTTCTCGAGCTTTAGCGAGATGGCACCGACCTCACCCCTTGGTCTGGCCCCGAAAAGCTTCAGTGCATCGTCATTCTCCGCACTGCCCGCTTTACTGAGTATCGTAAAAGGGATATTGATCGATCCCGGAATAGTACCACGCTCAAACCATTCAGGGGTGCGGGCATCGATCAAAAACCCCTTGTTGTCTCGCAGTTTCGTCTCCATAAAATCAAATAGTTCCACTTCACCGATGGTTGCCACCCTGGGATCCACCTGCATCGGCTGCAGACAGAACGGCGGACACTTGCGCGCGGTCTTCGCGTAGTAACCCTTGAGTACATATTCCGGATCCTGAACCCGCTGAATCTTCACCGAACGCCCTTCATGGATCACATGGAGATAGGACTTGTCCTTGGTGAGCTTGATCTCCACGTCCTCGCCCACCTGCGGCTCGTTTGCGGGCGTTTGTGGAGAGTTAAAACAGAACAGAATCGTCAACGTTGCGAAAAAGAGCCTGTTCATACGCTTAACTCACCAACTTGCAACCCGGTTTAGATTCGAAACTTAGCATTAAAAGCGATATTTTCCAGCATGGTTCCTATTGGTTGAGAAAACGATCCATGATCTTCTCTCGGATCTCATCGATCGACGCACCGGCCTTATACTCCTCGAATACCTCTTCACGAGATCGTCTCGGCAGTTTTTTATAGAATGTAAAGCTTCCCATGTAGCGAGTCTTGAGATCGTCTTCAAAAGCCTGCAGACTCGGGCCATCCCCAGTCTCGATTTTACCGGCTTCGTCACTGGTGGTAATTTCAGCCGATTCCACCTTCTCGGCCTCGATTGAAATTGCTGACAGGTATGGATCCTCTTCAGCGACGGAAATCTGTGTAAGCACGAGCAATGCAAAAAAAACAAATATCTTGTATATCAATAAGATATACAGATCACAGGTAATTTCCACATATGGTGCCGCCATCGCAACACACCTCGAATTGCTATTGAAAATTTAGTCCCTGTACTGTCCTTTCGAGCAACCGGAGTGCATTAACGGAGAGCCCAATATCCCTTGTCTGTTCCATATAACCTCATTCAACACTCCCAAAATAGCAAGACAGCCTGCCAGCATCAAGAATATACTTCCCAATTCATAAACTTAAAGCTTGCATAATGTTTCTGACTACCATATGTAAGTCATTATATCGGCAACAAATTGAAAAACTTAACCAGTAATCATGACAATCCAAATCGGCGTAGTAATGGATCCAATCGGTTCCATTAAGGTCCAGAAAGACAGCACGTTTGCCATGTTGTTGGCCGCCCAGACTCGAGGTTGGCGGATACACTACATGGAACAGCGTGACCTCGGGCTTCGGGATAACATCTGCTGGGGGTCGACCAGGGAACTGAGAGTCAGGGATGATATGACAGACTGGTTTGAGTTCGGCGATCAGCACACGCTGCCCCTGCATCAGCTCGATTGTGTGCTGATGCGCAAGGATCCACCCTTCGATATGGAGTACATCTATACGACATACCTGTTGGAACAAGCCGAGATCGCGGGCTGTACCGTGGTCAATCGCCCCAACAGCCTGCGTGACGCCAATGAGAAACTATTCACCAGTTTCTTCCCTGACTGCACACCACCCACACTGGTTACTCGAAATGGCGAGGAGATCAGGTCATTCCATCGCTCCCATGGTGACGTGATACTCAAACCCCTGGGCGGCATGGGTGGGGAGTCCGTGTTTCGAATCACTGAAAACGATCCCAATCTGGGTGTGATCATCGAGACATTGACCCATCACGGCAGCCGGTATGCCATGGCGCAACGCTTCATTCCGGAGATTTCAAGCGGCGACAAGCGTATACTCATGATTGACGGCGAACCCGTACCCTATGCCCTGGCCAGAATCCCGGCTAAAGGTGAGACAAGGGGCAATCTGGCTGCGGGCGGCAGAGGCGAGGGCACCCCCCTCAGCGACCGCGACCGCTGGATTGCGAATGAGGTCGGTCCGGTACTCAAATCCCGGGGCATTCTGTTCGCAGGACTCGATGTGATCGGCGAGTATCTCACTGAAATCAATGTCACCAGTCCCACCTGCATAAGGGAACTGGATAGACAGTATGGGCTTGATATCGCAGGCGATCTAATGGAAGTGATTAGTGACAAGCTTGGCAAATGATAATCATTGGAAAACAGACAGACCTTCTGGGTGCAAGTCTCTTCGTTGCAGCTTGTGTCCATGCTTTCATCATTCTCGGTATCACCTTTAAGCCCACCGACAAGGGCAAACCGGAATTCCGCCAGCAAAGCCTCGAAGTGATGGTGGTGAGACGCCCGACAGAGGCACAGGAGGTGGATGATAAACCCGACTTTCTCGCCCAAACCACTCAGCAGGGCGGTGGAGAAGAAACCAAACCGATCAAGCCGCAGATCGCAGAAGCGCCGCCTGCGCTTCCCCAGCCGTCACCGCTCGCGGCTCCGGCCGCCCCCCAGCCGATGCTACAACCCGAAAAACCACAACTCATCGCCGAGACTTCCAAACTGCAGGTCAGGAAGACTCCGCCGCAGGAGCCTCCCCCGCCAAACCCGTCCGCCAAACAGCTGCTGAGCAGCAAAGACCTGGAGATAGCCAGACTCACCGCCGAGCTGGAGCGCAAGGCCCAGGCCTATGCAAAATTGCCTAAACGCAAATCGATAAGCGCCAGTACGAAAGAGTACAAATATGCCGCCTATCTCGATGCCTGGCGCAGGAAGGTGGAACGCATCGGCAATCTCAACTATCCGGATCAGGCCAAAAGGAGCAAACTCTACGGTAACCTGGTACTGCACGTAGCGGTCAAGGCGGATGGCAGTGTAGAGCGCATCAGGGTCCTTCACTCATCCGGCCACAAGATCCTCGACGATGCCGCGGTCCGCATCGTGCGCCTGGCCGCGCCCTTTTCACCCTTTCCAAATGAAATCAGAAAAGAGACCGATATCCTCGATATCACCCGCACCTGGCAATTTTTACGCAGCGGCAGGCTCAACTCGCAATAGCTGTTGCAGCCGGCCACCTGCAACTGGATACTATGACTCATGCGCCCAGATACCAATTTGACCAATCACTTCCTCATTGCCATGCCACGGCTCGAGGATCCCAATTTTTTCCATACCGTCACCTATATCTGCGAGCACACCACCGACGGCGCCATGGGTATAGTCATCAACCGCCCCATGGATCTGCATCTTGCGGATATATTCGAACAGCTGGAGATTCAGGTACGCACTACCCACATCGCAGAACAGCCCGTCTACATCGGAGGCCCGGTACAAAGCGATCGCGGGTTCGTTCTCCACGATACCAGCACAGAGTGGGCATCGACCCTGCAGGTCACCTCGGAAATCAGTGTCACCACCTCGCTTGACATCCTCGAAGCCATCGCCGCAGGCAGAGGTCCGCAGCGCAGTCTCGTTGCACTTGGTTACGCTGGGTGGGGTGCGGGTCAGCTGGAGAGCGAGCTGGCGCAGAATGCCTGGCTGAGCGGCCCGGCCGAGAGCGAGATAATCTTCAACAGAGCCAGCGAGGAGCGTTGGCAGGCGGCGGCCGATCTGCTCGGCGTGGACCTCAATCTGCTGAGCGGCGATACGGGCCACGCCTGAAGGTCATGCTTGAAAAAAGCCGTGCATAACAAGATGGGCACTCTGCTGGGATTCGACTTCGGTACCCGGAAAATCGGTGTTGCCGTAGGGCAAACGGTGACAGGCACCGCGACAGCACTGGAAACCTTGCATCTGGTCAATCACAAACCCGATTGGAAACGCATAGGGGATCTAATCGACGAGTGGAGACCACAGGCCCTGGTCGTGGGATTGCCGCTCGATGTGGATGATAGTGAAACAGATGCCACTCAACCTGCATTACGGTTCTCACGACAACTCGAGGGACGGTTTAATCTCAAGGTCTATCTGGCCGACGAGCGATACAGCTCCTTCGAGGCAAGGGACAGACTGGGGCATAATACAAGATTGATGGAAAACTATGACGCCGTTGCAGCCAAACTCATTTTGGAAACCTGGTTAAATGAACGATAAAAAAGAGTTTATGGATGCCTACGAGGTAGCCTCCCTGGTGGAACTCATGGGAGACAAAATCCAAAGCCTGCTGGAATCGAGAGAGATCACCGATCCCCTGCTGATAGGAATTCGCACCGGCGGTGTCTGGCTGGCCGAAATCCTGCACCAACGACTCGGCATCGGGGATCCTCTGGGCACCCTGGATATCTCATTCTACCGGGATGACTTCACACGCATCGGCATCAACCCGGAAGTCCATCCCTCCAATCTTCCCGCACCGGTGGATGACCGCCACATCATTCTGATCGATGATGTGGTACATACCGGGAGGACCATCCGGGCCGCATTGAACGAGATATTCGACTATGGGCGCCCTGCCTCGATAATCCTGGCCACACTGGTGGAACGCAGCGGCAGGGAGCTGCCGATACAACCGGATGTGGTCGCACATCACCCGGAGTTGGAAAAAGACCAGCACATTACCCTGATCGGGCCGCAACCGCTCGGACTGGTGATTGGCACCAAGACAAATCGCAGTTCCCGTAGTGATGAACAAGGATAGCGTGGCATGAGCATCAGCAATACAACCCTGCAACTGGATGAGGAACAGAGACTGCTTCACTTTCTCACCATTGACGGTCTGGACAGGGCGATTCTGACTGAAATCCTCGATACCGCAGAGGGCTTTACCGGTGTCTCGGAGAGAACCATCAAGAAAGTCCCCCTGTGCCGGGGCAAGGTGGTCGCCAATCTCTTCTTTGAAACCAGCACCCGAACCCGCACCACCTTCGAACTGGCCGCCAAGCGGCTCTCGGCGGATGTCCTCAATCTCAATATCAGTGCCTCGGCCACCTCCAAGGGGGAGACCCTGCTGGATACCCTGCGCAACCTTGAGGCAATGCATGTGGATATGTTCATCGTACGCCACGCCAGCAGCGGTACCGCCCATTTCATCGCACATCACGCCGATCGGGGCGTGGGGGTGATCAATGCCGGCGACGGCCGCCACGCCCACCCGACGCAGGCGATGCTGGATATGTTCACCATCCGCCGTCACAAAGGCGGCTTTGAAGGACTACGGGTGGCGATAGTGGGTGATGTTCTTCATTCGCGGGTGGCCCGTTCACAGATTCTCGCCCTCAATACCCTGGGAGTCTCGGAGGTTCGTGTCGTGGCACCACGTACCCTGCTGCCATCGGACGCGCGCAGTCTCGGCGTCCATGTCCACCACAACATGGAGGAGGGCATCCGCGGTGTCGATGTAATCATCATGCTGCGACTGCAAAAGGAGCGCATGCAGGGCGCACTGCTTCCCTCCGAGCACGAGTACTTCAGCCTCTATGGTCTCACCGAACGCCGCCTGACGCTGGCCGCAGCGGATGCGATCGTGATGCACCCGGGGCCTATCAACCGCGGCGTGGAGATGGACTCCCAGGTGGCTGACGGCTCGAAGTCGGTGATCCTGCAGCAGGTGAGTTACGGCATAGCGATACGCATGGCGGTGATATCGAAAGTGATCGGCACCCAGAACCTGCGTATGCAGGAGGTGGCGGGATGAAGAATAAAGAGGACATCAGCATCCAGGGCGGGCGGGTCATCGACCCGGCCAACGGCATCGACGAGATCACCGACATACACATTTCCGGCGGCAGGATCCTCTCGATTGGTGCCCCTCCCGCGGGATTTCAGGCAAACCTGAGCATCGACGCCAGCGATCAGATAGTCTGCCCCGGCCTGATCGATCTCAGCGCCAATCTGCGTGAACCCGGGTCCGAACACAAGGCCACTATCGCCAGCGAAACCATGGCTGCCGCCAGCGGCGGGATAACGACGATCTGCTGCACACCGGATACCTACCCGATCATCGACACACCTGCGGTTGTCGGACAGATCCGTCACAAGGCACGCAAAGCGGGATATTGCCGTCTGCTGCCCCAGGGGGCGCTGACCCAGGCACTCAAAGGCGAACACCTGAGTGAAATGGCGGCGCTCAAGGCGGCAGGTTGCATCGCCGTCACCAACGCCTATGTCCCACTGGCCAACACCCTGGTTCAGCGCCGGGCCATGGAGTACGCCTCGACCTTCGACCTGCTGATCATCCTGCGTCCCGAGGATCACTATCTGAGCAACAACGGTTGCGTACATGAAGGCAAGGTTGCCGACCGGCTGGGACTGCCGGGCATCCCCGAGGCGGCTGAGACCGTCGCCGTGGCACGTGATCTGGCCCTGGCGGAGACCACCGGTGCGAACATCCATTTTCACGCCCTGTCGAGTGCCAGTGCGGCCCGCACCATGGCATGGGCCAAACGGGAAGGACGCCGGGTCAGCGCGGATGTCGCCATTCACCAGCTTCATTTGAGCGAGATGGATATCGAGGGCTTCGACAGCAATCACCATGTCAGACCGCCGCTGCGCAACGACAGCGACCGTGACGGTCTGCGCGAGGCGGTTGCGAAGGGCGTGATTCAGGCGATCTGCTCCGACCACCAACCCCATGAAGCAGACGCCAAGCAATCGCCCTTTCCCGATACCGAACCAGGCATATCGGGGCTGGAAACCCTGCTGCCCCTGACCTTGAAGCTCGTCGATCAGGGGTTGCTGGACCTGAGCAGCGCCCTTGCCCGCCTTACCTGCGGCCCGGCAGACATCCTCGGCATGCCACTGGGACGACTGACACCGAAGCACCCTGCCGATATCTGTATCTTTGATCCCCGGGAACGCTGGATACTGGACAGGGAGAAGCTGCGCAGCGCGGGCAGAAACACACCTTTCGCGGGCTGGGAAATGCCTGGACGGGTCACCCATACACTGTTGAAGGGCCGATTGGTCTACTCTTACGCCGACAATGAACAAGACGCACCGTAACACCATCTTCCTTGAGGATGCAGAGATTCTCTCTCACCAGGCATTTGCCGGTGAACAGTTCATCATACGTCTGCTTGCGCCCCACTGCGCTGCAAAAGCGAAACCCGGCAGTTTCGTGCACATTACCTGTGATCCGCAGCTTCCGCTGCGGCGTCCCATCTCGATCATGCGCAGCTCGGCAAAAGCGGGTTGGGTCGAATTACTCTATAAACGCGTAGGCAAGGGCACCAGGCTGCTGTCGCAGCGCATGACGGGGGAGAAGATCAGTCTTCTGGGACCCATTGGAAACCCGTTCAAAGCCTCCCCGGGACGCACTAAACCGCTATTGATCGGGGGCGGCGTCGGCATGCCTCCCATGGTATTTCTGGCCGATGCACTGCGCCGAAAAGCCGAGATTCAGCCTTTTGTCATACTCGGTTCCGAAGTGCCCTTCCCGTTCGAACCCATACCCTCCAAAATCATCATACCCGGGTTGCCCGATGGCGTGATCGCCAGCATGCCCCTGCTCGATGACTGGGGTATCGGGTGCAGGCTGGCCAGCCTGCAGGGTTATGCGGGCTGTTTTCAGGGCTATGTGACTGAACTGGCCGAACGATGGATAGGCTCACTCAACCGCCAGGCGCGGGCGCAGGTCGAGATCTTCGCCTGCGGCCCTCACCCCATGCTGGAAGCCGTCGCACGGCTGGCTGCCACCCATGATATCCCCTGCCAGGTATCCCTGGAGGAGTTCATGGCCTGCGGCGTTGGCGGTTGTGCCGGGTGCGTGGTCGAGGTGCAGACAGCTCAGGGACCCGCGATGAAACGGGTCTGCGTGGATGGTCCGGTGTTTGACGCCCGCACCGTGTTTGCCTGACGGCACCACCACTGCCCAGGCAGACGCCGGAACTCAAAAACGATGGATAAATCCGAGGCTGGCCGATTCCAATGTGTAGTCGACATCGTGAATATCGCCAACCGCAAAGCGCAGCCACTCCAGGGTCAGGGCGTTGTGTTCGTCGCCGTAGAGCTCGACACCCGCACCATACCCGATGGCAGTCTCGTCCACACTGCTGAAACCAGGCACATTACCGGTAAAATAGGTCAATCCGCCCAGGGCATAGAGTCGGATTCGGGATTTGGCCAACGGCAGATTGCCCCTGGCGTAGATGCTACCCAGATAATCGATCTGATAGCTGCGGTCATCGATGAAATCCTCGCCGAACAGGCCGAGATGGCCCTCCACGGCGAAAAACCTGGAGAACTCCATACCTGCACGTGCGATCAGTCCCGCACTGCGAAAACTGGTACGGGTGTCATCCTCCTTGTATTGTGGAGAGGAGACCATGACTCCCAGATAGCGGTTTCCCTTGATACCGGCGTCACTATCAGACTCCTGGGAATTGGCAACGGGTGGCAGCAGCAGGGCTCCGATAACGACAACAAACAGGAATTTCATTCATCCCCTCCATGAGCTTTCAACAACAATTTCAGATAGTTCAGGGTAAAGTCTAAACATGACGGGAGCAAAAGGCCAACCTCTCTAATTGTGCCAACCCTTGTCACGAGCCTTCTTCGTCCACACCCAGACATAGGCAATACCACTCACCAGGGTGGTGAAACCGGTCGCCCAGGTGAGCAGGTAAAGCAGTTGCTCCGGAAGCGTGAGGGGACCGGCATGCATTACCACCAGCAGTACCAGCACAATCTGCAGCAGAGTGTTCAGTTTACTGATGAGGCTCGGATTCGCATCCAGCTCCTCGACACTGAAGTTGTAATAGAGGGCACCGCCCATGATGGTCAGATCGCGAAATATCACCAGAATCACCAGCCACACAGGGATAAGGCCCAACCCCCCAAGCACCAGAAACGAACTCATCAGCAGCGCCTTGTCGGCCAGGGGATCGAGCAGGCCGCCCAAATAACTCTGCCAGCCAAATCGTTTGGCAAGGAAACCATCGAGACCATCGGAAAATCCGGCAACGGCGAACAGTATCAAGGCATAGGAGAACTCATGCTCGAACAGCAGCCAGACAATCGGAATTGTCAATAAGATCCGCAAGACACTGATAAGATTAGGGATATCCTTACTCTGCATCAGACCGATCACTCCATCTCATGCTATCGCAAACGGTATATCAGACTCTCACCCGCCATAGTCTCCGACTGTTCGTTAGCATCAGTCACTACATAGTCGTATGACTCCACCGGTTCGAGGACAGCTCCAAGCTGAATACCTCTTTCCAACGCCTCCCTGTCGCCCTGAATACGCACCAGGAAGTTCACCTTTTCGGAGTCAGCCGAAAGCAGATCGATTTGCTCAATCATCGCCAGCGACTGCAGATACTCCTTGACCAAAACATAGTCCGCAAGACGTGAAAGTCCATGCACGCGAATCCTGATCTCGGAGACGCCCTGGGATACCTGTTGCGGGGCAAAACGCAGCGCCAGGGCATCAGCCACCCGATTCAACCCTTCGGTGACCAGTTCCTGTTGAGTCCGCGCACCGGTCTGCCAGCGATTGACCTTGTCCGGCAGGTAGAGCAGCCACTCCCCCCGCCAGCTGTCCTGTCCCTGCCTGGTCATACGACCGACAAGGACGACATCAGGCTGATAACGAGCAGATGCCCGGCGGATATTCTCTTCAAAACCTCCCCACAGGTCGCTGACCTGGATCGCATTGCGATCCTCGAGATCCATCAGCGGCCACACAAACGACAGTCCCCTGGTATGTCCCACATGGTTCAAATACCGCTTCAGCTGTGGTTCCTGTTCAACAGAGAGCAGGTCGCGTCGCGTACCCTTTTCTTCGCCCAGCCAGACGAGAATGGAGGGTCGAGTACCACCCCACACCGGGACGCCGCTCTCTCGCAGCAGGCGATTGACCGCGCGCTCATCGAAGCGTACCCAAAGCAGGCGATCGGCAGATTCCGCTGGACCTTCGGCGCCCGAGGTTTCCATAGCCATATAGCGGTACTGCTGGACATAGGCGGACGCCCGTTCGGTGATAGCGGAGACATCCGGATTGCCAGGCAGGCCCCGATCCCCGCTTACCTTCACCATCACCCTGAGAAAGGCATTGCGAATCCCCTCCGCCCTGGATTGGGCGCCCTGGCCGGATACCGGGATTATCGCTTCATAGAGATTCCCCACCCTGTCAGCCGCTGCCCATGGCGCCGACAAAAGAGCAGCCAATACCAGAAACCAGCGGCAAGCCGCCTTCAATCGAGTTTGCATCATGGGTTGCCACACACCGTTTAGAGTTTACAGGTTACTACTTTATCGTTATTTGGTTTTTTCTGTGGAAAAAAACCGGGGAACCTCTGTTTAAACCGTCACACCGGCGAAGGCAGGCATCCAGGCCTTCGATAATCTTGGATTCCGCCACCGGACCAAGTCCGGCACAGGCCGGCGGTAAGCCGAAGATGGACTTTTTCAGAGCTTCCCTGGCTGTTTTTGCATATTGATCGATGGAGAATCTTATCGCGCCGGCAGCAAAGATGAAAATCAGGCGCATTACAACTCTCACCGAGTCGCACTACTTCTGTTAAAATCCCGGTCTGAGTTCCCCCGGGGCCTGTTGCCACTCATCCAACATGTCCTAACCTGAAGCCGGAGTATCTTCCCGTGGAGCATGAATCCAAACCCAGCAGCCCTACACCACTGAGCTACCGGGACGCCGGTGTCGACATTGACGCCGGCAATGCATTTGTCGAACGTATCAAGCCGATTGTAAAAAAGACCTTCCGCCCTGGCGTACTTGCCGGACTCGGTGGCTTTGGCGCCCTCTTCGAACTGCCGCTGGAGCGCTACCGCGAGCCGGTGCTTGTCTCGGGTACCGATGGAGTCGGCACCAAGCTCAAACTGGCGCTGGAACTCAAGCGCCATGACTCGATCGGTATCGACCTGGTGGCGATGTGCGTCAACGATATCGTGGTCGCCGGCGCCGAACCCCTGTTTTTCCTCGACTACTATGCCACGGGCAGACTCGATGTGGACGTGGCCACCGATGTGGTACGGGGAATCGCTGCCGGATGTGAGCAGGCCGGAGCGGCCCTGACCGGGGGTGAGACCGCGGAGATGCCGGGCATGTATGCCGAGGGCGATTACGATCTTGCCGGTTTCTGTGTCGGCATCGCGGAGAAGAGCAGGCTGATCCTTCCACAGCGGGTTGAGCGGGGCGACACCCTGCTGGGCCTTGCCTCTTCGGGCCCTCACTCCAATGGCTATTCACTGGTACGCAAGATTCTCCAGGTCAGCGGCGCCGACCTGGAGCAAACCTTTGAGGACAGCACCCTGGGAGAGACACTCCTCGCACCCACCCGTATCTACGTCAAACCATTGCTGGCGCTGATGCAGCAGGTGGAGATACATGCGCTGGCCCATATCACCGGAGGCGGCCTGCCCGAGAATCTCCCCCGCGTGCTCCCCACGGGCAGCAAGGCGGTGATCGACAGCGGCAGCTGGCGGCTCCCTGCCATCTTCAGTTGGCTGCAGAACCAGGGCAATCTCTCCAACAGCGAGATGTTGCGCACCTTCAACAGTGGTGTCGGCATGGTCGTCTGCGTAGCGCGGAAGGATGCGGACCAGGCGCTGAAACTGCTTGACGACATGGGTGAAACCGCGTGGCGGCTTGGAGAAATAGACTCCGCCGACGGAGCCGGGAGCCGTGTCGAAATCAACGGACCGCTGGCATGAACCTCGCCGCCCGCCTTCCTGTCGTAGTACTTATATCAGGCAGCGGCAGCAATCTGCAGGCAATCATCGATGCAGCCCGTGAAGGTCTCCCCATCGAGGTCCGTGCCGTAATCAGCAACCGCCCGGATGTCTACGGACTGCAGCGGGCCGAACAGGCCGGTATCGAGACAGTGGTACTCGATCACAAGGAGTACCCGGACCGCGAGAGCTACGACCGCGCGCTGATGAGGCTCATCGACAGTTTCTCTCCAGGCCTGGTCGTACTTGCCGGTTTCATGCGTATTCTCACCCCCGCGCTGGTGCGTCACTATGCCGGGAGAATGTTCAACATTCACCCGTCGCTGTTGCCTCGATACACGGGGCTACACACCCACCAGCGCGCGCTCGACGCAAAGGACAGGCTGCACGGAGCAACTATTCACTTCGTCACCGAGGAACTCGACGGCGGACCACTGATAGTACAGGCGCAGGTGCCGGTGATGGCGGATGACGATGCCGAAAGGCTGGCAGCCAGGGTGCTGGAAAAGGAGCATCAAATCTATCCCCTGGCAATTCGGTGGTTCGCGGAAAACCGATTGAAGCTGGATGAACAAGGAGATGTCAGACTGGATGACAGAAAACTCGAGCAACCGGTGGTATTCGCCCCGCAGGAATCGATCGGGTAAAGGACTCATGGCCGGGCTCGGATACCACGTGGGCTGGCTTATCGGAGTTACCACGATTGTTTGCCCGCTGATGGCCGAGGCTGACGGGGCACTTGAGCTGAAACCCTTTTCAGCCACCTTCAGCGTGAAGCGAAACCTGATTCCACTGGGTGAACTCGCACTCGAGTTCACCCTGGATGAACAGGGCGGCTATACCTATCATGCCCATACCCAACCCGGTATGCTCGCCGGTTGGTTCAGTGGTGCTGAAATCGACGAGGAGAGTCGTGGACAGCTCTCCAGCGATGGCATCCGCCCCCTCCATTACACATTCCGCGATCTATCCGAAGAGCGCGAATCTCTGGTAGTGAAGTTCGACTGGCATGAAGGAGAGGTAGATACGACCAGCAGCGCCATCACCTGGTCGCAGCCCATCACACCAGGTACTCAGGACAGACTCAGTCAGCAACTGCTGGTGCGTCTGCATCTGGCTCAGGACAGGCGGGCCATGACCTACCAGGTCGCAGATGGGGGGAAGATAAAGAGCTATCACTTTCGCGTCGAGGGCGAGGAGGAGATCGAGACCCCCTATGGCCTGATACCCTGTATACGGGTAAAACGCAGCAAAGAGGAGCGCAAACCCGATTACACCATTTGGTTCGCCCCGCAGCTGGACTACCTGCCGGTGCGGATCGAACGCCAGCAGTCGGGGCGTCTCTATCGCATGGTTCTGGATGAACTCGTGCAGCAAGAGACGAGCGAATAGACCGGGGCCTGTTGCCACTCACCCATTCGGCTCTGTAGGATTCGTATCGTCCATCCCGGATACCACAAACGGACAAGGAGGTCTTGTATGTCGATTACCGATTGGCCCAGGGAGGAGCGTCCCAGGGAGAAACTACTGCTGCGCGGACCGGAGTCACTCTCCGACGCGGAACTGCTGGCGATCTTTCTGCGTACGGGAGTTGCGGGACAGACCGCGGTGGACCTGGCGCGCAGCCTGCTGAGCGAATTCTCCGGCCTGGGTCACCTGCTCGCCTCCGATCAACAGCGATTCTGCCGGGCGAGGGGTCTTGGCCTGGCGAAGTTCGCCCAGTTGCAGGCGGTACTCGAAATGTCGAGGCGCTATCTGCGGGAACAACTCCCGCCATCCCAAAGCCTGACCAGCCCGGAGCAGACCCACGACTACCTGCGTGCCAGGCTGCGTCACTATCCCTACGAGGTCTTCGCCTGCCTCTTTCTCGACAATCGCCATCGGGTCATGCGTTACGAAGAGCTGTTCCGAGGCACCATCGACGGCGCCAGCGTGCATCCCAGGGAGGTGGTCAAGCGCGCCCTGGAACACAATGCCGCCGCCCTCATTTTCGCCCACAACCATCCCTCCGGAGTCGCCGAGCCGAGCCGAGCCGACCGCCAGATCACCAGACGCCTGCGAGATGCCCTGGCGCTGGTCGAGATCCGTGTCCTGGACCATATCGTGATCGGCGAGGGCGAAGCGGTATCACTCGCGGAGCGGGGGATGATTTAACTTGCCTCTAACTTGCTACTCTGCTATAAATACGCGCCTTTCGCCCAGGGGATAAATAGAGTCCCCGGCCAGGGATAACTATTTCGAGGTTTTGACCATGTCAAAAGTCTGCCAAGTCACCGGCAAGCGCCCGGTCACGGGAAACAACGTCTCCCATGCGCACAACAAGACCAAACGCCGTTTTCTCCCCAACCTGCATACCCACAGATTCTGGGTGGAGAGCGAAAAACGCTGGGTGCGGCTTCGTCTATCCTCTAAAGGCATGCGCATCATCGATAAGAAAGGCATTGATTCGGTCCTGGCCGAGATGCGCGCCCGCGGCGAAAACGTCTAACCGAGGAGAACAGAGCCATGCGTGATAAGATCAAACTCGTCTCCAGTGCCGGCACTGGCCATTTCTACACCACCACCAAAAACAAGCGCAATCAACCCGGAAAGATGGAGATCAAGAAATTTGATCCCAAAGTGCGCAAACATGTGATATACAAAGAAGCGAAGATCAAGTAGATTTACGCAGTTACCTGGAATCAGACCCGCCCTCGTGGCGGGTTTTTTATGTCCGGTAGATTACTTTGCTTGATTACCCACTTTTCTAAGTCACTGATTCAGCGAACCTATTTGGTTTTGAGTTATGACGGGTAACCGGAAAACCAGAGTTATCGGCATGCCTATCCAGAAGCCAATCTCTCCAGCAGCAGGTTTCCCGCACAATCTGATCGACAGCCCCAGCCGGGAGCGAGCCAGGTGGTGGAGGCCATCTCGGTTATCAGCGCCGGCCCGCAGATCAGCTGATCCACGGCCAGCAGCCCCCTCTCGAAGCGTGGCACGGGCGAGTCGAACCCCCAGACATTCAACAGCTCTGCCGGCTCTGCCGGCCCTGTGCCCGATGGAGAGCTCAATTCGATCCCTGTCTCAGGACCATGCAGCGCAAGTCGCAGATTCACCAGTTCCACCGGTGCCTGCATGCGATGGCCATAGCGGGTCTCGTGCAGTCGATGAAATGCCTGCTCGGCCTGGGCGAGTGTCCGCCAGGGTACAGTGAGCGTATAGGATTGTCCCAGATAGCGCAGATCCAGGGCATGCTCGGCGCTGATCTGCTCCTCTCCCAGACCTTCCGCAACGAGTGCTGCCACCCCACCCTGGGCGAGCCGCGAAAACGCCTCATTGAGTTCAGCGTCACTCAATGCTTCCACTGGCGCGAGATAGGTATGCACCAGCTGACGACCAGGCCGGGTGGCCAGCATTCCCAGGGCTGAAAGCACACCGGCATTGATGGGTACCATGGCGGCACGCATGCCCAGGGCATCGGCAAGGGCACAAACATGCAGCCCCCCCGCGCCACCGAATGAGACCAGGGTAAAGCCACGGGGATCGACCCCCCGTTCCACCGAGATCACCCGAAGGGCTCGCGCCATATGTTCGTTCGCCACCCTGACCACCCCCTCGGCGGCGCATTCCATCGACAGCTCAAGCCGGTCTGCCAACCGGCTCATCGCCTGCTGCGCCGCCCCAAGGTCGAGTTGCATGCGCCCACCGAGGAAGGCGCTTCCCCTCAAACGACCTAGAATCAGGTTGGCATCCGTGACCGTCACCTGCGTGCCTCCCCGGGCATAGCACACCGGTCCGGGATCGGCCCCGGCGGACTCCGGTCCTACCTGCAACATCCCCCCCTCATCCAGCCAGGCGAGTGAACCTCCCCCCGCACCGATGGTATGCATATCCACCATCGGCACAGCGACCGGCCAGGGACCGATATGACCCTCGCGAGTCAATCTCGGGCTACCGTCAATCAGCGCCACATCGGTGGAGGTCCCGCCCATATCGAGGGTCAGCAGCTGCCGGCGGTGGGATGCGTTCGCCACGAAAGCGGCACCGACCAGTCCTCCCGCAGGGCCGGAGAGCAGCATCCGCACCGCCTGGCGGGCGGCCTGCTCCGCCGCTATCGCCTCACCGGAGCTCTGCATGACCGAGAGGCGGGCGCCGGGTAGCCGCTCACCCAGGCGATCGATATAACCCGCCACCAACGGCCCCACCCAGCTGTTGAGCCAGGTGGCGATGCCCCGTTCGTATTCGCCACTGGCGGGAAGTACGGCGGAAGAGCGGGAACAGAATATCCCCTCGGGCATCGCCGCCTCGATAGCCCTCTCAAAGCGATCATCGAGATAGCTGAACAGCAGGTTGATCGCCACGGCCTGGGGATTTCTCTCGAGGACCTGACGTCTCAGCCCGTTCAGTTCCTCATCGTTCAGTGGTTCGACCACGCCACCCCGGCTATCCAGACGACCGCCGGTTTGCAGGCAGTCGCTCGCCGCGACGGGCGGGGGCAGTGCCTGCGGCTGCAGATTATAGAGTTCCCTGCGTGCCTGGCGACCGATGGTAAGAATATCCTGCAGCCCCCGGTTGCCTATATAGAGCGTACGTACACCCTTGCCCTCCAGGGCGGCATTGGTGGCGACGGTGGACCCATGCACGATGACCAGACCGTCGGATGCCAGGCCCAGATCATCTATACCCCGCAGAATCGCCTGTTCCGGTGCCTGGGGCGTTGAGAGCACCTTGTGAATGCGCATCACACCAGCCCGATAAAGGACGAAATCGGTGAACGTACCGCCGGTATCGACGCCGAGCAGATAGCCCTCCCCGATATCGCGATCATCATCGCTCATCAGCCACCTCAATCATCTTTCTCAATTCGGTATCACCCACCAACTCAACTATTCTCAATCACAAATATGATATATCCGCAAATGAACGCTAAATGAAATGATTGAGTAATGACCACTTCCGCTATGCAGTATGGAGAATCCGGACCTGAGGTCAAATCGCGCATACATGGCCGGCGGGTTGATTTGTGGCCCAGTTCAAGCACCGGGTCTTGCATCGCCAACAAAGGGTGATATGTTTGGCTGGACTTCGCCATGAAGCCAGTTCCCAAACCATGCTGGAAGCAGCCGATCCAATCAGTGGGTGTCGATGCCTGAACTATTGTCTACAACTCAACTCAGCCGCCGGTATGGCGCCACCCAGGTGGTAATGCCCATCGACCTGAAGTTGAAACAGGGTGATATCCTCGGACTGCTGGGACCCAACGGCGCAGGAAAGACCACCATCATGCGTATGCTCAGCGGCGACCTGGCACCCAGTGGCGGCACGATAACAATTTGCGGAGAGGATCTGCTAAGCCGACCCATCCATGCCAAGCGGTTCATTGGCTATCTCCCCGAACACCCTCCCCTGCATCGGGACCAGACCGTGGATGAATTTCTCTGGGACAGTGCCCATTTGCATGGCTTGAACAGGTCACAATCCCGGGAGGCCAGAGAGCGGACCAAGAGAAAATGCGGCCTCGACCAGGCCGGTGTTCGCCTGATACGCAAGCTCTCCAAGGGTTTCCAGCAGCGGGTCGGCCTGGCCCAGGCGATCATTCACAAGCCAAGGGTGGTCATACTGGATGAACCCACTGACGGCCTTGACCCGTCACAGATCCGCCAGGTGCGCGAATTGATCCAGGAGTTGGCGCAGCACATGGGGGTGATCCTCTCCAGCCATAACCTGCCGGAGATAGAGGCAAGCTGCAATCGGGTCACTATTCTGCAACAGGGGAAGTGCGTATACAGCGGCGGCTTGACCCCTCCGGCGCAAACCACCTATCGCATTGGTCTCGATCGACATCCGCAGCTAGAGGAGATCACCGCGCTGGACGCTGTCGCCACCGCGGAACAACTGCATACCGATCACTACCGCATCACCCTCGAGGCGGGCTGCAAACCCAGTGATCTGGCGCGCCAGATCGTAGCCCGGGAGTGGGGGTTGATCGAACTGAAAGCGGACAGGATCAGCCTGGAACAGCTTTTCCTGCAGGCCACTGCGGGAGGGATCTCATGACCGCCTACCTGGCCTGGATGGAGTGGCGGCGCCTGATGCGCACCCCGCTCGCCTGGATCATCCTCGGTCTCTGCCTGTGCCTCCTGAGCTGGCAATTTCTTGCCACCCTGGAGATCTTCAGCGGCATGCAGCCATCGGGGCGCAGCCTGGGTGTGAGCCATCATCTCGGCCTGCAGCTCTTCGGACTCGCCTCGGTGCTGATCCTGATCATCACACCGATTCTGACCACCCGCAGCTTCAGCGAGGCCTTTCGCAACGGCAGCTATGCCCTGTTGAGCACCGCACCGCTGACAAACCTTACCATTCTCTCGGGCAAGTTCTTCGCTATCCTGATGTTTCACCTGGTGTTCATCATGATGCCCCTGTTACTCTGCCTGAGCCTCTCCATCGGCACCCGGCTCGATTACGGGCTGCTGCTGGCAGCCACCATGGGCCTGCTTCTGTTGGGCGGGGGATTCACCGCCATCGGGCTCTACTTCTCGACCCTCAATGAGAATCCGGGAATAGCCGGCGCCGGCAGCTATGGCCTGCTGCTGCTGATTTCACTGCTCGATCAGAACACCGAAGGCGGCAGTTTCATCCACTGGCTGGCCTGGCCGTCCCACTACCTCGACCTCCAGCTCGGCCTGGTGAGCGTCAGCGACCTGAGCTACTTTCTGCTGCTGACAACCTTCTTTCTGGGGCTGGCGCTCTACAGGCTGGACAAAAGGCGCAGCGGATGATGAGCTGGATCGCCTCGCGCCTCAACGATCTGCTGTTCCACCTGGTGATGCTCTCCCTGGTGGTACTGCTGGCCTGGCTCGGCAGCCGCTATGACCGGCAGTGGGACTGGACCCGCCAGGGGAGCAACAGCCTCAACCCCGTCACCGTGGATATCCTGCAGCGCACACCGGGCACACTGAAAGTGACGGCCTATGTCGGGGAGACCGCCAAGCTGCGTGATCGCATAAATCGTTTCGTGGCCCGTTATCAACGCCACAAGCCGAACATCGAACTGAGCTTCATCGATCCCCTGCGCCGCCCCGACGAGGCCCGCCGCCTGGGTATCAGCCTCTCCGGCGAGATCGTGCTGAGCTATGGACGGCGCGAAGAGCATATCCAGAAGGTTAACGAGGAGCAGTTCACCAACGCCATCCTGAGGCTGAGCAGTGAGAACGATCGCTGGATAGCCGGTCTTACAGGCCACGGCGAACGCGATCTCGCGGGGCGGGCAAACCACGACCTCGGCGAATTCGGCAAGGCGCTCAAGCAGCAGGGCTATCAGATCGCCGGTCTCGACTTCGCCACGGCCCAGGCACCCCCTGACAATACCGCGCTGCTGGTCATCGCCTCACCCCTGCGCCCCCTGCTTCCGGGGGAGATCGAGAAACTCTCCGACTATCTTGCGCAGGGCGGAAACCTGCTGCTGCTCAGCGACCCGGACAATTGGATAACAGAAGAGTTGATGAGACAGCTGTTCGCGGTCGAACAGCTGCCGGGCACCATCGTGGATGCCAACGTCAAGGCGCTGGGCATAGACAACCCAACCATCGCCGTAGTCCCCAAATACCCCGATCACGACGCCACCAGGGAGTTCAATCTGCTGACCCTGTTTCCCCAGTCGGCGGCGCTCAACGCCTCCGAATCAAAAGGCTGGGCAGTCACCCCTGTGTTGCGCACCCTGGATAAAAGCTGGAACGAAACCGGACCGCTGAGCAGCGAGATCGAACATGATCCCCTGGCAGGCGAGGAAGCCGGACCGCTGACCATCGCCCTCGCCCTGAGCCGCAAACAGGCCGACAGAGAGCAACGGGTAGTGTTGATCGGAGATGGCGACTTTCTCGCCAACAGCTACCTCAACAATGCCGGCAATCTCGATCTGGGCCTAGCGCTCTGCCGCTGGCTGGTGGGTGATGACCGCCTGATCGGCATCCCGGTGCCGCAGGCCAGCGATCGAGAGCTACACCTCTCCAGGCTGGCCATCGGCGCTATCGGTCTCGGCTCCCTGATTGTGCTCCCGCTGCTGTTGCTGCTGACCGGTGCAACCATCGCCTGGCGGCGCAACCGGGCCTAAGGAAGAGTAATGTCGAGGCGATTCAGACTCAACCTGTTGCTGCTCTGCGTCGCCTCTGTGCTGGGGCTGCTGGTATGGTGGTCGCAGCCCTCTCCCCTGCCCGCGCTCACCCGTCTCGATCCACAACGGATCGGGAGAATCACAATCAACGATCTGCAGGGGCGCGAGATCGAATTGACACGACAACAGGACCGATGGATGAGCGGCGCTCAGCTCGCCGACCAGCAAAGGGTCGGACAACTGCTGAGGATCTGCGAGACCCCCAGCCTGGACCGGTTCGAGGCGCCCGACGACCTGAGCCCCTACGGCCTGGATCCCGCCCCCCTGGTAATGAGACTGGATGATGCGACACTCCGATTCGGCAACAACGACCCGCTCAACGGCTGGCGCTACGTCCTCTACCGGGGAGAGGTGCATCTGATCGCCGACGGTTTCTATCACCATCTCAATGCGCCCCCCGAAGCCTGGCTGGGGCAAACCGCAGAGCGGTAATGGGTCGGCATGCCTGAACTGCCGGAGGTAGAAACCACCCGCCGCGGGATCGCCCCGCACATCAGCGGACAACGCATACGCCGGGTCATCGTGCGCCAGCCCCGCCTGCGTTGGCCGATACCCGATGAGCTGCCCGGCCTGCTCCAGGGGAGGAAGCTGCTGTCGGTGGAGCGAAGGGGCAAATACCTGCTGCTGATGTTCCGCCACGGCACCCTGATCATGCACCTGGGGATGTCGGGGAGCCTGCGCATCGTAGACACCGGGACTGCGGCACAGAAGCACGACCATTTCGACCTGTGGCTGGGCAATGGCCGCCTGCTGAGGCTGCGTGATCCCAGGCGTTTCGGTGCAGTGCTGTGGACAGAGCAGCCACCCATGAGTCATCCCCTGCTCGCCGGGCTGGGGCCCGAACCCCTTGGCGACGCGTTCGACGGCGACTATCTGCACGCCCGTGGCAAGGGCCGTCATAGCTCGGTCAAACAGCTGATCATGGACAGCAAAGTCCTGGTCGGCGTCGGCAACATCTACGCCTGCGAATCCCTGTTCCGCGCCGCCATCCATCCATCGCGCCCCTGCAACCGGATCTCGATGCAACGCTATCGCGCCCTGGCCGAAGAGATACGCGAGGTCCTCGCGGAGGCGATCGACCAGGGAGGCACCACCCTGCGCGACTTTCTCAACGAGGAGGGAAAGCCGGGCTATTTCGCGCAATCCCTGCTGGTCTATGCGAAGGCGGGACAGCCCTGCCCGCGATGCGCCCGACCGATCCGCAGCAAAACCATCGCCCAGCGCTCCACCTTCTTCTGCCCGCACTGTCAGCGCTGACGGGGAAAGATCCCGCTTGACACCCGGTGGCGCCACTCCTAGCATGCTCCAACTTTGTGCGAGTCAAAACGGCCTATGGATATAACAACAATTCGCGATCTCATCAGCGACGACATGAATGCAGTCGACAAAATGATCATCCGGCAACTGCAGTCCGATGTCGTACTGATCAACCAGATAGGCGCCTATATCGTCCACAGCGGAGGCAAGCGCCTGCGCCCGATGATCGTACTGCTGGCCTCCCGCGCCTGCGGCTACGAGGGCGAGCGCCATATCGACCTGGCCGCCATCATCGAGTTCATCCATACCGCGACCCTGCTGCATGATGACGTCGTCGACGGCTCGGACCTGCGACGCAACCGTGAGACCGCCAATTCGGTCTGGGGCAACGAGGCCAGCGTGCTGGTGGGCGACTTTCTCTACTCCCGCTCCTTCGAGATGATGGTCGAGGTCGGGCACATGCCGGTCATGGACGTGCTGTCGCACGCCACCAACCGCATCGCCGAGGGAGAGGTGCTGCAGCTGCTCAACGTGCACAATCCCGACACCAGCGAAACAGAGTACATGGAGGTGATCAAGCGCAAGACCGCCACCCTGTTCGAGGCCGGCGCGCGCCTCGGCGGCATCATCGCAGGGATCGACGAAAAACACCAACAGGCGCTGGCTGACTACGGGCTGCATCTGGGAATCGCCTTCCAGCTGGTGGACGATGCCCTGGACTACAACTCGAGCAATACGGAGATCGGCAAAAACATCGGCGACGACCTGGCCGAGGGCAAGCCGACCCTGCCGCTGATCCAGGCGATGAAGAGCGCCGACCCGCAACAGCGCCAGCGTCTGGCGGAAATCATCGAAAAGGGTGGCCTCGAAGAGATCGATTTCGTGATGCAGACCATCGCCGCCAGCGATGCGATCGACTACACCACGCGACTCGCCCGGCAGCAGGCGCAAAGCGCCCGAGAGGCCCTCGCCGGCCTCCCCGACACCCCCTACCGGGAGGCCCTGGCCAGCCTGGCTGACTTCTCCGTGGCGAGAACCAATTGAATCGCCCACCCGTTTCCATTACTATCTGTCGCTCGCTGCGTCGGCCTGAAGCTGTCGTAGACCAAAATTCGGGGTGTAGCTCAGCCTGGTAGAGCACTGTCTTCGGGAGGCAGGGGCCGGAGGTTCGAATCCTCTCACCCCGACCAACAATTTCACGGCAATTCAGCAGCAAAAACTACAGACGTCTCGAGACCTGCTGGCCCCGCGGTCGCTTGCAGATGCATAGTGGCTAATCGTCCTGAACAGGACCAAGCGCAATGGCTGCAGAGTAGACCCTTTCAGCTGCTGCAACCAGATCAATGAGTAGTTGCTCATCCACCTCGAGGTGGCCTTCGTATTCCGCGATATTGCGACGTTCATGCGACTTGGCCAACACACGCCAGATCGATGCATTTAGATCGAGTGTATGAGACAAGCTCTGAAAAACAGTGTAGCGATGATTGGCGCGATATCCATGCCAGCGCAGGACGGCCAGGCAAAATGCGTGGGAGGCGTTATAGGCAAGATCGAAACGGCTTTCCAGCGAATTTATTTTATTTTGCGCATCATCCAAGCGGTTGCGCCCGGATATCATCAACCCATCGAATTCAGACTGAGTACCTGTTTCTTTTTTAAGTTGGCCAATCCGTACCAGATTGTCGAGTTTACTCGAGGTTGTTTTCCGATCCATAGATAAAGAGCCTGGGTTGTTCCTTAATCTTCACAAAAAACGAATTTTCCTCAGTGATTTTTTTTCGCCATTCCTGCCGTGTGATCAGGTTCGGATTGACCGGTCTATGAAGTATGGACTCGGCCTCCCGAAGGGCGTCATACACCCCCGCATAATCGAGCCCGTCGCCGATGATCATCAAATCGATGTCGCTCTTTGCCGTATCCTTACCTTTGGCAACAGAGCCATAAATAAAAGCGACATCAATCAGCTCCCTATAAGGTTGCAGAGAATTCATAATGGGCTCACGCAAACCCACGGTCTTTCGAATCAAACCACATAACTCCTCGAATACGGGAGAATCGGGATTGGCCTGGTAGTGCTTTTGATTTCCAATATGCGTTACGTTTACCAATCCACTTGCGGCAAGATCCATCAACTGCCGGTGCACGGCACCGGTACCCGATTGCGCCATACGAATCAGTTCGGCACCCTGAAATTGTCTATCCGGCTGCCCAAAGAGTATTCCCAGCACACGCTGCTGTACTCTGGAGAACAGCGCATCCTGGATAGATACGGACCTTAGCTCATTTATTCCCATATTGGGAATAATAATTCCCAATATGGGAATATTCAACCTGTCAGTAACGTTCAAAAACCGGAGAGCATCAATGTAATCCCTAGTTGACACACATGGCGTATGTGAGCAGGATCGACTTCTATGGTGGCGTCACCTTCCGGCCCTATGCCCAGTCCCTGGCGCAGCATCTCACCAGACAGCCCAGACTTCATCCTCCAGCAGCTTAGTGACCTATACCCTTGGCGCCGCTACCAGCACTCCAGGCGACTGATCCTGCCCAACTCCGCCTGGCTGATACAGGCATTTCTTCTTGCAACCCTGATCATCATGTCGCATCCTCCTGATGTCTTTGGAACATATTGTAATGTCTTCTAGTCATTATGCAAGGCACAAATGGCCGTGAGACATAATTGGTTATATGCCTATGTCATCACAGAAAAAAAAGCAGCGCCGCAGAAACCAGGAAACCGGACAATATGGACATTTTTCCATCCAGACTCAAAGCCGCCCGCAAGGCCAAACGTTACACCCAGCGCGAACTCGCCGGCCTCGTCGGCATGGACCAGGGCCACATCTCACGCCTGGAAAACGGCGGCAAGGGCGTATCCATGGAACACATGCAGGCACTCGCCAGGGAACTCGGCGTAACCGTCTCTCACCTGCTTGGAGAGGATGTCAGGGAGGATACGGGCGCCTATGCGGCAACAGGGGAACGGGCCGCGATTTTATCTAACTACGATGCACCACAAGGGCTGCGAGAACTTGCGAGCAATACAAGTTTGATCGATACATTGAAAATAACAGATGCTGATTGGATTGTATTAAAAAGTATTCAACTGCCAGACAATGTTAGTATGGATGGATATATGCAACTGTTAATAACTGTCCGCGCAATAACGTGAGTGTAGCTGGAGTTCATATTCTATGTTTTTTAATCATAAAACATGAACTCTCATTCTGAACTTCAAATAAACAAGTATTGCGCTAATAAAACGACTAAATAAGGTGAGAGAATTTAACCGTAACATATACCACCTATTAAATATTGGTACCTCTCATGCAACTAATCAAAAGTATTGAAGTCGCATATTTTCGCTCTATCTATAAAGAACGATTAGACAAAGCAAATGGCACCAATATAATTTTTGGTAGAAACGACTCAGGAAAAAGTAATTTCCTCAGAGCCCTTAACTTATTTTTTAACAATGAAACAACACCCGGGCAATCATTTAGATTTGACAGAGACTTTTGCCATTCTCGGCTTGCAGAAGCGGAGGAGGCACAAGAGAAGGATATTCGAAAGTTCGTCTATGTAAAAGTTTGGTTTACAACTCCAAATAATTGGAAAGCATCACTTGGAGATGAATTTTGGGTTAAAAAGCAATGGAGCATTACTCGTGAATCCGATCCCTTATTTTACAACTCAATACGCGATTCAAAAAAACAGCAATACTTAACCAGATTTTTAAATAACATTCGTTTTCATTATATACCTGCTATTAAAGACAGGAAAATATTTGAACATTTATTAGGACAAATCTACTCAGTAATTGCACATCAAGAAGCATTTTCTCAATCATTAGACAATTTTTCCACAACCCTACAAGCAAGAACTCAAGAACTTTCATCAGAAATCATGTCTGGCCTTGGCATCGAAAGTGCTATAGCGCCACCGGATGATTTAACAGGCCTTTTCCATTCACTCGATTTTGAGACAAACACATCTCAAGGAGACTCATACAGTCTTACTCACCAAAGAGGTGATGGTGTACTTGTAAGACACATCCCCGCTATATTGGCATTTATTAGCAATCGATCATCTGAAGATTTTCATCTATGGGGATTAGAAGAACCAGAAAATTCCTTAGAATTAGCAAACGCGATTGAAGAATCAAAATCACTTTCTAATTATGGTAACGATAAAAATAAACAAATTTTCTTAACGAGTCATAGCCCTGCTCTTTTTTCGTGCAAAAATACAAATGTTAATCGGTACTTTGTTGCTCAAAATGAAAGCCACGGCGTTAGGGTTACCAGTAAAATTCGCACCATTACTTCTGACGAACCTATGGGTCCAGGAGAACTCATGGGCGAACTACCACATTTACCAGTCATCAGCGATTATTTACATGAAGCCCACGATAAAATACAAAAAATTCAACGTAATGGCGAAAAATTAGCTAATTTGCTCGCAGACCGCGACCGTTCAATTGTTTTTGTTGAAGGTGAATCTGACCGTATCATTCTTAGCGCTGCATGGGAGTTATTTATAAACCAAGCGCGTCCATTTGATTTCGAGGTAGGACCTGGCACAACGAAACTAGAAAGCTTAGCGAAGGATGGTCGAGTTATAAACCGACTAGCACCAGCGCGTACGGTACTAGCTATTGTAGACAACGATGAGCCTGGTAGAAGTCTTTATAAAACCAAACGTCTTGATGGCGGAGGTAGGTGGGTTAAACACAACTCTAATGGTGTTTACTGGTGCAGACTTCCATTCGCTGATCACTTTATTAAATTTATGAGTAAAACTAATATAGACAAAAACTTCTGGCCTGGCTGCATTGAAAACTTATTCACAATTGCATTACGTGAAACAGCTAGCGAAGAAGGAATCTATGAATTAACCAACACACCATTTGATGAATTACTAGATGGGCAGAGATATCCAAAAATTGTCGAACATATTAGCAACGATAGACCAGAGAGATTCTACTTACTAAAGGTAATTGATGAACACAAAATACCATTTGCAAATTGGATTGCAAATAGAATAGAAACTGATCCTAATATATTAGAACCACTAAGATCAGTAATTACCGACCTAAACAATATTCTAATCAACACAAACAATACTAACTAAACAATTCAAATATTAATTATCTAATTGAATATTTTAATATTGTGAATGCCATTAATCTGATACACCTATAAGCTCATAATTACACGCAAAAGAAAATTACCCATAATAATGCTTTTTTATTCTTTGCTTATTACTTGCGCTAACAACCGGATTAATAAAACCATTTACTACTATTTTTTACACTCTTATATTTATGATTTTGCAAGCAGAAACACCAAAGCAACTACAAGAATTCCAACTATCACACCAGCCCAGAATTTATCTACTTGTATTTTGTCAGCAATTTTTTCTATTGCAGAGTGAAGCATTTCTGGACTGTCTTTTAGGCTGATTGCTTGGTGATTACCAACCCAACCCGGGAGTTCTTCAGGTGTTATATCAATTAGTATAGGTATGATTGTTTTCTTTTGAATTAACGACGCGCCAATTTCTTGCTGGACAGCTTGTGACTCGCATGCGTTCTTTGATGCAAGAAAGAACACCCAATCTGCTTTATCAAGTTTTTCAAATATAATATCTGTCCATTTACTACCTGGTTCAATTGAAATTCCAGCCAGAAATGTTTCTATTCCTGCCATCGTAGTTAATGAATAAAGCTTTTTTGCTAACACATCATCCTTAGTAGAATAACTTATGAATGCAGAACTCAAACTAGCCTCCTTCGGTATTTAAACATAATAACACAGCCATTAATAAGTTCGGTTAAGAAAGATAATGAATTTTCTCGTGTTTAAAGTATTTTTTATATATGAGTTATTCAGTATTGGCGATCCGTATTTAGCTAATCACTACTTCTCTAACTGCCTGTCCGAAGAAGCGGGTGTTCCAAAATGTACACTATTTTAAGATCATCTATTAGATAGTCAACTTGTTTGAGCACAGGTGAGTACTTCGGTATATATCAACTCGATTTGTTCTTCTTTTCCATCAAGCCAATCCTTGGTTATACGCCAATTTGTACATGCTGATAATACTCACGTGTCACTGGATGTTTTCATCAATCAAGTGTTACGAGCTAACCGAAGCTAAATACAGCACCGTCGTCAACCTTTAATGATTTTTAGTATTTTCTTATATGCACACTTACGCTATGTGTGATCAATCGGTCTTCAGTAACTGGTTATAACTCTATTTTTAACTTCTTGTAGCTCGTAACAAACTGATTTAAAACTGGCCTCTGGGCCTCATACGTTTTACT
>JBNKLI010000110.1:0-27244 GCA_050292275.1 Candidatus Thiodiazotropha sp. | reverse complement strand
AAGCCGCACCCTACGATCTTTTCTAGTGTGTAGGGTGCGGCTTGCCGCACCGAGAACCTGTCCAGTCAAGTTATATCCTCTACGGCCGAAACAATGACGAATAACCGCTACCGGGAAAGGAGTCGAATATGTTGATGAAGTTCATAACCTATGCAGGGCTGACACTGATTATCCTGTCGATCCTGGGATTCATCTACAATGCGATTCGCAAGCAAAAAGCGATGGCACCTTTTATGGGCGCATCGGCGCTGATCGGGTTGATCAGCATCGGCTTCGTGCTCGGCGGCGCCCAGGGAATCATCTTTTACGCCAGTCCGGGTATGAGCTACCTGGTGCAATATCCATGGGGTAAGCAGAAGGCGGTGCTCGAGCCGGGCTTTCATCCCCGGTTCTTCGGTGAGGCGATTCCTTTCAAGAAGTACCTGACTGTCTCCTTCGGCGGCAGGGCGGACAACTTTTCCGGCACCGCTCCGGTTCAGGAGATACGCTTCCACGATTCGGTTACCGCGAACATGCGCATGACGGCGCGTTTTCAGTTGCCACAGGCCGAGGAGCAGTTTCTGCCCATGGCCATTGCCTATCGCGCCCAGGACAACCTCATCAACTCGTCGCTGATGCCCATCATGCAGGAGGCGATGCGCAACTCAGGAAGGATGTACTCGGCGCAGGAGTATATTGGCGGCAAGGGTGGTGACTTCGAAAATGCGGTGCTTGACCAGATCCGCAATGGCATCTATCTGCTGGATATCGATGAACAACGGGCTGCACGAGGGCAGCAGGCGATTACGCAACCGGAGAGCCGAACCATTCAGCAGGACCAGACGGTACAGGTGCGGGTACGTATCCGGCGCAACAGCGCCGGCCAGGAGATGCGCAAGGATGCCGAGGATCATCCGCTGAAAAAGTTCGGCATCGTACTGGTTCAGGCCAATGTTCAGGATGTGGATCCGGATCCCGCGTTCAAGGACAAGCTCAAGGAGCAGCGTGAAGCCGCGGCCCAGGTCGCCATTGAGCGCCAGAACGCCCGTAAGGAGGAGGAGCGCAAGAAGCGGATCATCGCACAGGGCGAGGCTGAGAAGGCGGAGAAGAAGATCGAACTGGAGAAACAGCAGATCGAGCGGGTTATCGCCGGCGAGACCAAGGCCAAGGAGGCTGAGCAGGAGCAGGTGAAGAAAGTCACCGAGGCGACTACCCGCAAGCGCGAGGCGGAGATAGAGCTGGAGCGCAAACAGATTGAACTGGAGACCGCCAGGCTGGAGGCGGAGCGCATCCAGACCCTGGCCCAGGCGGAGTCGGATCGCAGGCGCATGTTGATGCAGGCGGACAATGCCCTGGAGAAGCGTCTGGAGGCCTATATCACCGTATCCCAGGCATTTGCCGATGCGATCCGCGACAAGCGCCTGGTACCCGAGGTGGTGGTCAGCGGCGAGAAGGGGGCGGGGCAGTCGAACGCCACCGACCTGATCGCCTTACTGATGGCGAAGACGGCCAGGGATCTGGGTGTTGCCGTGAGCGAGCCGGACCGGATTCGCGCCGCGGGGGAAAAGAAATAGCGAGTAGGCTACACTTCCCCGACCTGTGCCGCAGCCCGGCGCAGCAATCGGCTGTCGGCACCGTCCAGATGTGACCCTTCGCTCAACATCCGCCGCCACTTTCTGGCACCCGGCTGACCCTGAAACAGGCCGAGTATGTGGCGTGTGATGCGGTTGATCGGCATACCCTTCGCCAGTTCACGCTCGATAAAAGGGATCAGCAACTCAACGATCTGATGTCTGCTCAACGGGGATTGGGGCTGACCGAATATCAAACGGTCGGCTTCGGCCAGGATCCAGGGATTGTGATAGGCTTCGCGACCGATCATCACACCGTCCACCCGCTCGAGCTGGTCGCTTACCTGGTCGAGATTGGTGATACCCCCATTGATGATCACTTCGAGCTGAGGAAAGTCTCGTTTCAGGCGGTGTACGGTCGGGTAGGAGAGGGGAGGAATCTCACGGTTCTCCTTGGGACTCAATCCCTGAAGCCAGGCCTTGCGGGCATGTACGATAAAGGTGCTGCAGCCGGCCTCGGAAACCGCGCCGACAAAATCACAGAGCGCCTGGTAACTGTCCTGATGGTCTACACCGATACGGTGTTTGATGGTGACATCGATGGTCACGCTGTCACGCATCGCCTTGACGCAGTCGGCAACCAGTCCGGGTGTTAACATCAAACATGCGCCGAATCGTCCGGATTGCACCCTGTCCGAGGGGCAGCCCACATTGAGATTGATTTCGTCATAGCCCCACTGGCCGCCCAGGCGGGAACACTCGGCCAGTTCTCCCGGATCACTGCCACCCAGTTGCAGTGCAAGTGGGTGTTCGGAGGGATCGAAATCGAGAAAACGCGCCCGTTCCCCATGCAAGAGGGCTCCTGTCGTCACCATTTCCGTATAGAGCACCACATGTTTTGAGATCAAGCGCATGAAATAGCGGCAGTATCGATCTGTCCAATCCAGCATCGGTGCGACGGAGAGTTTGCGCTTGAGCATACGGCAGGTTCGATAGGTGAATAGAGGCAACCAGTCAGAGGTTGCGGATTACTTCGATAATCACCAGGCTGACATGCTACGGGAACTGATGCAGCCGGAGTGGACGTTAATCGGCGTTTCCCTCGCGGGAGACCAATTTGATGTTGATATGATTGTCTTCGAGATACTGCCTCAAGGATACTTTGGTCTCTTCAATGGTCGCGGCCAGCTCGCTCAAAAGGTGTTGACCGTTTCGCCTGATCTCATCACTGGGTGCACGGTTCAGCTTGCTGGCCGTATCGAAAAGGTGCATAGCGCCAATATTACCGGCCGCGCCTTTGATTGCGTGGGCATCATCGACAATCTGCATTATATCAGTGCCTTGAAGTGCGACCTCCATGCGGTCGATACACCCGTAGACATCGGTCAGAAAGTTGTTCACCAACTCCTCGAAAAAGTCTTCACGGGTACTTAACCTGGTCAATTGATCAAGCACGTCTCTATTTAGATATTGTGGATTTTTGTTGTTAAAGGGGGTTGTATTTCGGGTTACCTGATAGCTGCTGGCAGTTTGCTCCGAAATCTTGGCTTCGGCAGTTGTCAGACGCTGTATTTCATTGATCAACGCCTTTATATCGATTGGCTTTTGCAGATAGGCATCGGCGCCTGCTTCCTTGCACAGTATTTCGGCATCCTTGGAGATATTGGCCGTCAGTACAATAAACGGAATCTCTTTGATCAGACCATATCCCGCATTGTATTCACGAATGACATCCAAGCCGCCGATGCGTGGCATTTGCATATCGACGATCGCCAGATCGAACTCGCTGTCTTCGAACTTGTCCAGGGCTTTCTCCCCATCCTCCACGAGTTCGACGTCATATCCGGCCTTGCTCAGCATTTCGCCGAGTATGAGTCGATTGACGGCGGTATCCTCGGCCACGAGTATCTTCAGCTTCTTATGGCTTGGTGGTTGAGTCCAGCTGTCAATGGCCTGTACTCCATCAGGCAGACTGGTATCCAGAAATGCGCTATGGATGGCATTGTAGAGTTGCCGCCGGTTCTCCAGGTTGTAAACCACGGCATCGATTTCCTGGGGTATTTCGAAAGCCTGAAATCTACCGACAGTGTCGATCAATATGAGATGGAGGTGATCATTCGCTGCTCCACTAAGCCTTTGAGTCAGTTGTTCAAGGTCATCGCCGACGTGCTCCGCATCCAGAAGCAACAGGGGCGGTTGCTCCGTGGATGATGCAGTCTGGGAGATGTGATCAATCAACTCATCCAGCGTGCTGACCGCATCATTGCCTATTTCCCAAAGCTTGAGTGGTTGGTTGATTCTGTTATAGAACTGAAGACTGTTGGTAAAGGTGATCGTCGTGTAACCCGTGTAGCTCTGTTCCCTGGCGGAATCGGGCAGTTCGAGGGGGAGGTCGAAATAGAACCGCGATCCCTTCCCGAGTGTGCTCTCCACATAGATATCACCGCCCATGCAGGTGACGAGCTCTTTTGATATCGTCGTACCGAGTCCGGAACCGCCATACTCTCTGGTGATGGAGTCGTCGATCTGGTTGAAGCGCTGAAAGATGTTTTTCAGTCCCTCTTGCTCGATACCTATACCCGTGTCGATTACCTCAAATCGTAAATTCACGCTGGAGTTGGTTGTGTTCAATGGATTGACCCTGATGTCCACATAACCCTGGTGGGTGAATTTGATGGCATTGCCCACAAGATTGTTCAACACTTGCTGGATACGGTGATGATCACCAAGTAGATTGAAAGGCACATCAGGGGAGATATGGGTCATCAAACTGATCTGCTTCTCCCGGGCGATTGGTTCGAGTGAAGCACTGACAGTGGTCACCAGGGCATGCAAATCGAATTCCTGATGTTCGATTTTGATTTCGCCGGCATCGATTTTCGAAAAATCGAGGACATCATCTATGAGCGTGAGCAGGTGTCTCGCAGATGAGTCAATGGTATTGAGCTTCTTTGCTATACGATTTGCCAGGTTTTCAGTCATCAGCAGCTGAGAAATGCCGATAATGCCGGTCAAAGGTGTTCTCATCTCGTGGCTCATATTGGCGAGAAATCTTCCCTTTGCCTGATTGGCCGCCTCAGCGGTCGCTTTCGCTTCAACGAGCTGCCCGAGTATCTTGGAAACGAATACCGGTATGATGATATTGGTGACGATTAACCCGTAACCCACGACCGGGTGAGAGAGCCAGAAAGGTGTGGTATTGATTAAGATGAAAAAACCGGTGGTGGAGAGCAGCATGCCCAGGTAGAGGTAGTTGTTTCCGAAACGGGCACCATAGCCGACGGTGATCCAGAGCAGAACCGTGAAAAGGGGTGCGCCATACTCGCCCGCGCCATACATGGCAAGGCATGTCATCGAATGGTCGCCGAGCATGGTGACTATCTTGCGCAGCTTTGAACCCTGTTTCACATAGACGAAGCTGATCAGTATCAGAATTGAGAACAGCTCGTATCCCGCGGCCAGGTATGTGGCTACCACATGGGTACTGTCGACCGGGTTTGTCAGATCGGAAATCAGCAGATAGGTGAAGACGACGAAGGTGAAAAAGAGGCGAATAAGCCCCTGCTCATATTCCAGGCGAGCCTCGTCACTCAATCCCTTGGACAGGAAGTTGAGCCTGGGAAGTCTGAATACCTCTTTCAATGTATTGCCGGCCATGGCCTGTGCGTACCCCTATGTGGCAGGTTTTTGGTTTTCCGGGCCGTCTATTGTAACAACCGAGTCATTTTTAGAATTTATAGAACAATGTTAGCGGCTGTAAATACTTGAAACTCGTTCATTATATGATTTATTTTCCCACAAAATAGCCGAATAACAAAATATATTGAGCAGGATCAATTGCTTAAGGGGATTTATTTCCCAGAGAAAGTTGAAATGGTTCACGATCCTGTGGAGGCGATCTCACAATATTTCCATCATTTTATGAAATGCTGTTTCTATCCTGCGTTGCCAGCGCCTAAGATAAAACCAACATCGCATTTTATCCTGCGATGGGTTGTTCAATATATCAAGCACCAGACTCAGTGACATTGACCCAAGAGGAACAGAAAATGCTCAAAGCCGTACCCACAAAAACGTTATCGGAACTTACCTACGAAACACTTAACGTCCGCTATGATGAGAGTTACAAAATCCTGACTTTTGCCATGGATCCCGGAGCAATTCCCTGCTTTTCACCGCAGTTGCTGAAAGATATCAACAGTTTTCAATCCTGGACCAGTGACTATCTCAACCGCAGGGATTCGAGCAGCGGAATCGACTATGTCGTTTTTGCTTCCGATGTTCCCGGTATATTCAATCTTGGCGGCGATCTGAAATTCTTTGTCGACATGATCAATACCGGCGACAGGGAGACGCTGAACAACTATGCGGAATTGAGCATCGATGTGCTGTATGCCAATTTCGTCAATCTCAATGCCAACATAAGCACCATTTCGCTGGTCACCGGAACTTCCCTGGGAGCTGGATTCGAAGCGGCTTTGTCGAGCGACTACATCATCGCGGAAGCAGGAACGGTATTTAAATTTCCTGAAGTCGTATTCAATATGTTTCCAGGCATGGGAGCCTACTCTTTCCTGTCCAGGAGGATATCTCCGGCACTGGTGGAGCGGATGATCATCAATGCACAGGGCTACACCGCGGAGCAGCTCTACGAGATGGGTATTGTCGATATGGTTGCTGATCCCGGTGAGGGTGAGATTGCACTTAGATCCTTCATCAAGCGCCTGAACAAATCGAACATTACCAGGCGATCAGTGCTGAATATGCGGAATCGCGTCCTGCCATTGGAGAAGCAGGAATTACTCGATATAGCACATGACTGGGTGGATGCCGCATTCTCACTCAGCGATCGGGATATTTCCGCGATGTCACGTCTTGTCAGGGCTCAAACGAAGATGATGAGTCAGCACGATACACACGCGAACCAGTCCGATCTGGCTATGCAGAGGCATGGTTGAAAGCCAGTTGGATCAAAGTGTCAACATAGGTGAGTTAATCTTGGAGTGAAGGAATCATTGGACGAATAGTTTAGAAACGGATAAAGAAAAGTCTGGTTTGATGTGATCGCAAGATGCAATAGTTCCCCCCCTTGGGGGGGACTCTCATTGTTTGGCTGTCTCACAATGTATTCACGACACATTTTGCATTTGCATTCGATCCGATGGCGTGGATTGTAAAGCCAGCAAAATAGGGGCATGGAGTGCGAACGGTTGAAATGAAACCAGTCGCAGGAGCATATGTATACTTCATATATACGAAATAAGATGCGGCGGCAGACACCAGGATTCGATTCTCAGGTGAACATGTCGGAGGTGATGTTCTTGAACCAGCTATGTGCGAATCTGGCTTCAATGGCACGGGTTTGCGCATTGGCATCCATTGGCGACAGACCACCAGCGCCTTCTACACCGACAATCATTCCATCCGACAGTTGATAGACAGCGGCTACAGAGATCCCCCATTGAGGTGCGATAACGCTGTAGCAGGTGTTGACATAGGATGGTTCTCCAGGATCTCTGCCATTGAGCGCCGCAACGATTGCGGCAGCGCAAACCTTGCCCTGGGAGTTGGCGGCATAGCCTGATTTTGGCATTTTTCCCGCTATGCAGGCATCGCCGATGACGTGGATATCCTGATGGATCGTCGACTCAAAGGTCTTTTGTCTGACCGGGCACCAGCCTGAATCATCCGTCAATCCTGCTATCTGAGCTATCGTTCCCGCCTTTTGCGCCGGTATGATGTTCAATACATCGCCTTTATATTCATCGACCTGACCGATGAGTGTCCTTGACTTTGCATTGAGACCCTCGATGATGCCCCCGGATGCACCTGAAACCCATTCAACCATGCCGCCATAGAATTTCTCGTAACCCTGCATGAACAGGCCCTGCTTGGAGAATTTATCCTTGGCATCGAGGATAATGACCTTGGATCTGGGTTTGTGGTGCTTGAAGTAGTGGGCGATCTGCGCTGCACGCTCATAGGGACCCGGTGGGCAGCGAAATGGGTTGGGCGGGGCCACAATGTAACAAACACCGCCATCATTCATTGCTTTGAGCTGCTTGCGCAGGGTGAGGGTTTGGGGGCCCGCTTTCCAGGCGTGTGGGACATCATCCGCAACCTCGGCGCTATAGCCGTCGATCTTTTCATACCTGAAATCGATGCCAGGTGAAACGACCAACTTGTCATAGCCATATTGCTTTGCGCTTTTGCATTTGACCAGGTGCTTATCCGGGTCGATCGAAATTACCTTGTCATTAACGACGCTGATGTCGCGATTGCGTATGAGTTTGTCATAGTTGAAAGTGATACTGTCTATGTCTCTGTCACCCCCGAGAACCTCATTGCTCATCGGGCAGGAGACATAGTTGGCATTCTTTTCAATCAAGAGTACATCAATGTCCGGGTCGGCCATTTTAATGTATTTCGCCGCAATTGCCCCGCCATATCCTCCACCAATGACGATGACGCGCCCCTTTTTACTTGTAGCTGTCTGCTTGGGGCTGTTTGCGCAACAGATACCCACAGGTGCCAGAGTAGCTAATGCAGAGCAGGTGGCGGCTGTTTTGACAAAGGTTCTTCGTGTGAGATCAGCCATTATCGATTCTCCCCTGGGGTTATTTTTCACTGGCGTAGAATTCCGCCATGGCTTTTAACTCTTCATCCGAGAGTTTCATGACGCGAGTGCCCATCTTGCGGGGTTGGCAACGTCTACCTTTCTTGTGGCACCAACGCAGGTAGTGCAGGGTGAATTCCGGCCACTGTCCGGCCAGACGGGGAGCTTCGTCCTCCTGTACCCGACCGTTCTCTTCGTGACAGGTCTTACACTCCCTGTCGTGAATCTTTTTACCAACCGCGACCAGTTTGGAATCAGTCTTCACCGGGCTCGATACCCACTCCCGGTCCGCCATGAACGATGCGATAGCCTTTAGTTCAGCCTCGCTGTATCCCTTGGCTATGCGCCCCATGATAGTGGAGTCGCGCTCTCCCGTTCTATACTCCAAGAGCACGGTTTGCAGGTACTCTTTATCCAGTCCGCCAATGGTAGGCATGATATCACCGGCACTCGCACCATTGGTTCCGTGACAGCCTGCACATGTATTGGCAAGCATGCTCGGTGATCGCACACCATCGGCAGATGGGCTGGCAGCAACCAGCAGGCCAGCCGTCATGGCCAATAGTTGAAAATAGATTCTTATCATGTAACTCTCCTGTGACTGTATCCTCAATGCCCATGGTTGTCTGATGAGCGCTGCTTCATCCACGCGAGCACTTGGTCGATTTCCTTTCGTTTTGAGGGATCGATCTGTTGCGCCTGTTGCAATGCCTCCCGAGCCACTTGGTACCTGCCCAGGTGCAGATAGGCGATAGCCAAACCGATAAAAGCCTCTGAATTCTGTTGCTCGAGCATGATTGCCTGCTGAAAGTGCTCAATACTTGCCGTGTATTTCTGAAGCAGTAACAGAACACCGCCCATCCGGGTATGGACCAGAGAGGAGGAGGGCTCTGTTATGACTGCCTGCTCAAGTAATGATCGCGCCCTTGGCAGATTTCCCGCTTCAGTCTGCTTTTGGGCCTGACTGACTAAATCGTCAATATCGCTGGTGGCATGTACAGATTGGAATATGCCGGAGGCGAACATAGCCGCGGTCAGGTATCCCATGAACTTCATAAGGAACTTGCCCGATCTGTTTTGAGATGTGCCCATAATACTGACCATCCTGAAGGTCCCCCTCAGGACAGAACCTGAAGGGGAGTGTGTGTCGCTGCTTGATGTTATTTGAGGGCGCCTTTGCCGTAGCGCTCTTCAAAACCTTTTCGCACCTTCTCAATGGCTTCTTTACTCATGCCTTCGAAATACCAGGTGTGCCCATCGATGGGTTTGAAGTACTTATCAAGCATGGCCGTGGCGAATTTCTCATTGCCGTCTTTGTTGCGGACGGCCTCTTTCAATTCGGGGATCCACTTGAAGTATGTATGCTTGGCGACATCATAGATGCCATGCCACCAGGTATAGTCCGGACCGTTCATGGAAGCGCCGTGGCGGGCGCGGCGGCCTTCATGATGCCAGATTTCCCACCAGGTCCATTCGATTTTGTCATCGAACGGACTCTTGGTGATATAGCCATTGTTTTTCAACTCACCCATGATTGCGGCAATGGGTCTGGCGAATTTTTCATTATAGAGCTCTACAACATTATCGAACTGGTTGTAGTGGCCATTGATGACGCTGTCGCTGTGGCAGGCTTTACATACCTCCTGCATCTTACTGCGACGTTCTTCCCAGGTTACGACTTCAACGACACTTGAGCCCTTTGCCTTGTCACCCACCTTAGGCAGGTCCTTGCCCTCTTTGACATCGAACTCGTCACCATTTTCCAGGCGTACAAGGTTTATCTTCTGGGAGATGGGCGGACGCAATGTCCAGGAGATGCGATCGCCGACATTATGTGTCTTGCCCTCTTTGCCGCCGGCACTCATATGGCAGCTTGCGCATGTGGGAGCAGCGGAGTAGTCCACACCAGCGACCCATTTGTCAGACTCCAGGTTCATCTCGTCGACCTTTGCGCGGTAGATGATGCCATGCTTGGATTCGTTGTAGACCTCGATTTGCGGGTGGTCGGGGCCAACATGACATTTACCACAGGTATCAGGTGTCCGCGCCTGGGCCTTTGAAAAGCGGTGGCGTCCGTGACAGGCGGTGCAGGAGCCTGAGGACCCGTCCGGATTGATACGGCCTATGCCGGTATTCGGCCAGGTTGTCGGTGTCGGTTTGCCGTCGTCTCCGATCTCAACCACGGCGCCGTGACACTGTCTGCAACCGGCGTTGACAGCGGCGGGTCCGCCCACTACTTCACCCAGGAGGTTGTCGAGTGAGGCGAGAATCTGTCCGCCCTTTGAGTGGTGCGACCCATCCATCTCCTCAAATTCGACGGAGTGGCATTTTGAACAATCCTTCGGGGTTACAATTATAGAGATGCGTTGTCCCTCGTGTTCAAAGCCATCCTTGTCTTCCACTTTGGCTTGATGGCAGTCGAGGCAGTTGACACCACTCTGACCATGCTGACTGTTATTCCACTCCATGGTCAGTCCCGGATCCTCTTGCCAATGGCAATCAATGCATTCCTGTCCTTTGGGATTGCCCCAATCTTTACCTATTACTCCAGACGGTCTTGCAGCGTTGGTATTTGAGGTTTGCAGCAGCAGGGCGGTTCCTACTGCAACACTCCCCAGTATTGCGGTGAAGCGACCGAAGCGATTCATAGCTCCCTCCTTTACGGGTCGACAGTAAGGGAGATTTTCAACAGCGACGCCGGATGCCTCAACCTATGGATATGGATGAAGCCTAGCGGTAGCGGATGATTTCTCCCATATTGAGTTTGCAAGCCAAATAGAAGAAAGGATGGTTATGACTTTTCCCCAACCCCGTATAGTTATTGTTATGGGGACCGCATGGTTTCACTTTAGGAACTTCTCTATTCGTGATCCCGGCAGTATGTGCTGGAAATGATCTGGTGCCGGAGTGACGAATTAGTCAGAGCTTCCTTGTATTATATAGTCAGTAAAACCCCATTCAGTTTATGCTTACACGGATCTATGGAAACCATTCCGTAAGGTGATCGCCTTGATCTGGATCAAGCAGGTAAGGTGTTTAATTATTTTGTAATATACAATGATTAATAAATCACGATAAAAAGTGCCGGGCTGGTGATTGGGATTGCAATGGCAGATTGCATTTCACAGCGTTATTTATTGGCTTTTTTGATTTTCGTTTTCAGTTTCAAGAGATTTCAGAAGATTCGACAATAAACAAAACCGCTCTGTCATCTCAAAAATAACAGAGCGGTTTTGTTATGGCCATTAAGGTGTATGTGGGGCTACCAATAAATGGGTATCTATTGAGGCCGCACCTAAGGCTCGCACAAACAGGCTACTCCTGTTTTGCCGTTTTCAGCTGTTGTTGGACATTTGCGGGTACTGCTTCGTAGTGACTGAACTCGATGGTGTAGTTGCCTTCTCCACCGGTGATCGCCTTGAGCTGGGTGGCATATCCCTCAAGTTCAGCCAGAGGTGCCTGGCCCTTGATGATCAGCATATTGTTGCGTCCGGATTCAGTGCCGCTGATCTGGCCACGCCGACCTGCGAGGTCGCCAGTCAAATCACCCATGAAACTATCCGGTGTGGTGATGGAGATATTTACGATCGGCTCCAGAATGACAGGGCCTGCTTTGTCCACCGCATCCAGAAAGGCCTTCTTGCCGGCGGTAACGAAAGCAATCTCCTTGGAATCGACGGAATGATATTTGCCATCAAAGACAATGACACGAATGTCCTGCATCGTAAAGCCACCGATCGCTCCTTCCTCCATTGCCTGTTTCACTCCCTTTTCTACAGCGGGTATGAATTGGCCCGGGATGGCACCCCCGACGATTTGGTTGACAAACTCAAAGCCTTCACCTCTGGGTAGGGGTTCGATACGCAGATGCACTTCACCGAACTGACCGGCGCCTCCGGTCTGTTTTTTGTGCCGATAGCTTGCTTCTGATTTGCGGGTAATCGTCTCGCGATAGGCGATGCTTGGTGGATGAGTCTCCACTTCGACACCGTATTTGTTCTTGATTTGCTGCAGTAGAACCTCAAGATGCATCTCACCCAGACCACGCATCACGGTTTCGTTGAGGCTGACGTTGTGTTCAACGTGAAAACAGGGATCTTCGTCTTCGAGTTTGTGCAGGGCATCGCTGAGTTTCTGCTCGTCTCCCCGTTTTGCTGTATTGATAGCGAGACCGAACAGAGGAACAGGGCATTCGATCGATCGTAAATGGTGATGGTCCTCGTCGTGCGAATCGTGCAGTACTGCGTCGAAATGAATATCTTCGACCCTCGCGACCGCACAGATATCACCAGGAACGGCCTGGCTCATCTCCTCCTGCTCCTTTCCCTGAAGTCTCAGCAGGTGGTTGACTTTGAATGGCTTGCGCGCATCGCCGATAAAGAGTTGAGCATTGGCTTCCAGGGTTCCCTGATGTATGCGAAAGATTCCTAGCTTGCCTCGATAGGGGTCGTTGAGGACCTTGAAAACATGCCCGATGACATGTTGGCCGGGATCTGGTGTGACCTCGACCGGTCTCATGTCGGCTCCTTCTCCTTTCATGAATGGAGGGGGATTGCCTTCGGTCGGGTCGGGCATCAGGCGCGCGAACAGGGTCAGAAGTTCTTCGATCCCTGCACCGTTCTCAACGGAGGTGAAACAGACGGGTATCAAGTGGCCTTCACGCAAGGCCTTTTCAAAAGGATCGTGCAGTTGATCGGGTTGCAGGGCCTGCCCTTGTTCCAAATAGAGCTCCATCAATTCCTCGTCAACTTCGACCACCTGATCGACCATGCTGTCGTGGGCTTGTGATACCGTGGAGAAGTCGGTTGCGTCGCCACCAGGCTGAAAGAAACAATCAATCACCCGTTGCCCGTTATCGGCGGGCAGATTGATTGGGAGGCACTCCCTGCCGAAGCTCTCCTGGAGGCTGTCGAGCAGCGCCTGGTAATCGATACCATCGGCGTCGATCTTGTTGACGATGATGAACCGACACAGCTTTCTGCGCTTGGCCGCGTCCATCATGCGTATGGTGACAGGTTCGATGCCGGTGGTGGCATTGACCACGACGGCCGCAGTCTCCACAGCCGGTAGGATACTGATGCCCCGGCCGAGGAAATCGCCGTATCCCGGGGTGTCGATGATATTGACCTGTTTACCCTCGTGGCTGAGGTGCGTGACCGAGATATCGAGTGAGTGCTGCAGTTCTTTCTCCATCTCTTCGTAATCGCAGACGGTGTCACCTCTGTCGATGCTGCCGGCGTTTTGAATCGCGCCGCTGCGATGCAGTAGGGATTCGATCAGACTGGTCTTGCCAGCACCTGCATGCCCAAGGAGGGCGATATTGCGAATGTCGTGGGTCGAATAACTGGCCATATTGACTCCTATCAGCAGAATCGCGGGTCTTTCCAATACGATTGGTGGAAGATACCGGCAAAAGGATATTAGTTTTCTTTTGGTTAGGCCAGTATAACAACCCGGACGCTAAAGTTATTGAGCTTGAACAGCAAAATGTTAGAAAAGCTACTATTCTGGCAGCCGCCCGTCGCTGCTACCATCAGCTGCCTTGTGCACGATTCCGTTGCTTGATTCATGCCGCAAATGAACGCCGATTACCCTAAATAAATATAAAAATGACACCTGCGAACAAGATGCAGGTCAACGATTTGCTGGCAAACGCTGTAGGCGCGGATTTACCCAACCCGCCAAGGATATCGCCTATCATTGCATTTGCGAAGATTGGCGGTGATTGGCGTATATTTGCGGCTTTTGGTCCGTTGAATTTGTCGTTTAAAAATGGCGCTGTTCAGGGGTGTACCGAATTGATCACGACCTTGACGGTTTCCGCCTGTCCCGGGCTCACGGCGCCGATTTCGCCCTCAAGATCGCCGCTTTGCGCGGTTGGGCTCCCCGAGAGGGAGATTCGCGCGCCCACCAATACCTGAGGGAACCTGGAGAGTTTCATTTGCGGCATCATTGCCATACTGTCATCCAGGTTGATGGAGAGGGGGAGATCGCTGACCTTCTTTCTTACCGCCGCCAGCGGCATTGGCGGGCCACTCATCGCCTTGGCATAGATGAACAGCAGGTCGTCGGGTTTCGCCTTTTGCCGCATCTCGGGCGAGAGCGTGATCTCGACCTTCAATGCTTTGTTCTGAGTGGCGGCGGAATTACCACCAGACACCGGTTTATTTGCCTGTGCAATACTGGGCAGCTCCGGCTCTTCCGGAGGAAGTCCCAGCTTGCCACGGGCGTCATCCAGTGCGTTGTTTACGGACTCGAGTTCGTTGCTTTGTGGCTTCAACATCCCCCGCAGCTTGGACCAGCGGTCGATGGCAGCCTGATATTCAGTGCGCTGATAAGCGAGTATGCCTGCTAGCCAGAGCACATTGGGATTGTCCGGTTCCAACTGGAATGCCTTCTCGACCATCGGTGCTGCGCGACCGGTAAAGTCGTTTCCTCGGTCGGCGGCGATGGCCTCGGCGTAAGCCAGCAACAGGCCGGCATTGTCTTCACCGATCTTCATGGCGCGTTCATAGGCCTTGATGGCCGCAGGCCGGTCGTTCAATGCCATGTAGCTGCGCCCCAGCATGATCCAGCCATCCTGATTGTCAGGCTGCTGCTCCAATTTGGCGGCGAGCCGGTTCACCAGCTCCTCCATGGGGGGCAGGTTTTGCATTGAACCGTTTTGTTGCGCCTGGGCATGAGCGGATTGGGTGGGTTTGGATGATGTCGGCTGACTGGCCAATTGCCCAATGATCTCCGGAGAACCCACCAACTGGTATATCACAAAGGCCGCCAAGGGTATCGCAAGTGCCACCAGCGCCATAAACTGGCCGGAACCTTTGCTTTCTTCAACCTGAGTCGATTCACCTGATACGTCTGTGACCAGCTCTTTTTCCAGATCTCTGCGCGCGGCGTCATAACGGGCCTGATCGAGCACGCCCGATTCCAGGTCGCTGTCCAGCTCAGCGAGTTGCTGCTTGAACACCGCAAGGTTGAGTTCATCGGAAGTGATGCTGTTCGATACCTGCCTGCGCAGCAGCGGCAGTGCGACAAAGGCCATAGCCAGGAGCGTGAACCCGGCGATAATCATCCAGAATAGGGTCATTGATTCGCGTCTCTCTGATCAGTCGTTTGGTTTAACAGGCGGTTCAGTCGTTGTTCCTCTTCCACGGAGAGTTCCGTCTCCCGGGTAGCGCTTTTGCGTCTCAGAATGCGAATCAGAACGAATCCGCCGAGAATGAAAACGATGAGTGGGCCAAACCAAATCGGGTAGGTGTTGGGTTTGAGCGGCGGGTTGTAAAGTACGAAATCACCGTAGCGGGCAACCATGAAATTTATAATGTCCTCCTTTCCCTGTCCGCTTTTCATCATCTCGTAGATCTCATTTCGCAGATCGGCGGCGAGTTCTGCGTTGGATCCGGCCAGTGACTCATTCTGGCAGACCAGACATCGCATCTCCTCGATGATGGCGCGGAATTCCTCCGCCTTACCCGGATCCTCAAAGGTATAGCCCTCCAGCGTGGTGGCTTGTACAGTGGTCAGCGGATTCAGCAGCAGTAGCAAGGTCAATACAAGGAGTCGCACGTCGTTATCCTTCACGCTTCAAATTTTCAATCAGGGGCAGGAATGTTTCGTTGAACAGTTGCAGGGTCATCGGGCCGGCATGCTTGTAGTGAATGACGCCCTGACTATCCACCAGGAATGTCTCCGGCGCACCATATACCCCAAGGTCGATCGCGGTGCGTCCCTTCTTGTCGAAAATATTGATGCTGTAGGGGTCACCAAGCTTGCGCAGCCAGACCTGCGCCTTGTCCCGTTCGTCTTTCCAATTGAGACCCACGATATCCACCTTGCCGGAGCGAGCGAGACGGACCAGGGTTTCATGCTCGGCACGGCAGGAGACACACCAGGTCGCCCACACGTTTAGGAGGTAGACTTTACCTTGAAGATCGCTTGATTTTACGATCGTATCGGGACTCTCAACCGTCGGCAGTGAAAACTCCGGGACCGATTTGCCGAGAAGGGGGGAGGGGATATGCCTGGGGTCATAGTCTTTCTTGAGACCCCAGGCAAGGAAAGAGGCAATCAGGGCAAATACCAGTAATGGAACGGAATATCGCAGATATCGATTCATCGGTTGTTCAACTCCCGGGAGCCGCCGCAGCGGTATTGGTTACAGCGGCCTGCTGTGCGGATTTCACAGTGGAAGTACGATAGCGCCGGTCACTAACGGCGAGAACTCCACCCAGGGCCATCAACAACCCCCCCAGCCATATCCAGCGGACATAAGGCTTGTAGTAGAGTCGAAGACTCCAGTCACCTCCACCCAGTGGTTCACCCAGCGAGACATAGAGATCACGGGTCAATCCCCAATCGATTGCAGCCTCGGTCATCGGTTTGGTCTGTACGAAATAGGTGCGTTTCTCCGGCTCCAGGGTCACCAGATGTTCACCCGCCTTGCTCACCTGGAAGCGGCCGCGGTGTGCATTGTAGTTCGGTCCGGGTGAGCGCTCGACACCTTCGAACTTGAAGCTGTAGCCGGCGATATCGCTGCTATCGCCCGGGCTCATACGGACATCGGATTCGATGCCGTAGTTGCTGACCATGGTAACCCCGACGATGAACATCGCAACCCCAAGGTGGGCGAGGATCATGCCGTAATAGCTGCGCCCACCACTCTTCAGGTCGAGCCAGAAACCACCAAGCCCCTGCTTGTGTTTCAGCCGGTCCCGGATATTGACCACATGGGAAGTTGTGATCCACATCGCCAGCCCCATGCCGAGTCCGACCAGCCACATGCCGCCCGAAAACATGGGCAGCAGGCTAAGCAGACCGAACGCCAGGCTGATGATGAAGGCGGTCTTCAACTGCCTGAGCATCAGGGATGTTTCGGCGTGCTTCCAACGCGCCAGGGTGCCCATGCCCATGAGTAGTGCGAGAAAGGGGGTCGTGAGCAGGAACATCTTGTTGAACCAGGGAAAACCAACGGAGATCTTTCCCAGTTCGAGGGCGTCGTAGATGAGCGGGGCAAGAGTGCCGAGCAGAACCAGGGCGGCAAATACCGAGAGCAGCAGGTTATTGCCCAGCAGGAAGGTCTCTCTGGATATCAAATCGAAGCGGCCGCCTCCGGAGATATAGGGGGCACGCCAGGTATAGAGGAGCAGTGAGCCGCCGATCACGACCAGCAGGAAGGCCAGAATGAAGATGCCCCGCGCAGGATCGGATGCGAAGGAGTGGACCGAAGTGAGCACCCCGGAGCGTACCAGGAAGGTCCCCAGCAGACTCAGAGAAAAGGCGGCAATGGCGAGCAGTACCGTCCAGCTCTTGAAGGCGCCCCGTTTTTCGGTGACCGCGAGGGAGTGTATCAGCGCGGTGCCCACCAGCCAGGGCATGAACGATGCGTTTTCCACCGGATCCCAGAACCACCATCCGCCCCAGCCCAGTTCGTAGTAGGCCCACCAGCTGCCGAGAACGATTCCGAGGGTCAGAAAGACCCAGGCAACTGTCGTCCAGGGGCGCGACCAGCGTGCCCATGAGGCATCGAGCCGTCCTCCCAGCAGCGCCGCGATGGCGAAGGCGAAGGCCACGGAGAAACCCACGTAGCCCATGTAGAGCATCGGGGGGTGGATAGCCAGGCCTGGATCCTGGAGCATGGGATTGAGCTCACCTCCCTCGAAGGGTACCGGAAAGGTTCTGTCGAAGGGGTTCGAGGTCAACAGCATGAAGAGCAGGAAGCCGATGCTGACCATGCCCATGACCGAAAGCACCCGCGACACCATCTCCAGGGGAAGATTGCGGCTGAAAGCCGCAATCGCCACACCCCAGCATGCCAGCAGAAAGGCCCATAGCAGCAGCGAGCCTTCGTGGGCTCCCCAGACTGCCGATACCTTGTAGATATCGGGTAGCTTGGTGTTGCCATGCTGAGCCACATAGATGACAGAGAAATCGTTGCTCAAAAAGGCGTTGATGAGAATGATCAGTGAAATCCCCAAAAACACGAACTGCCCCAATACGAGGGTTCGCGAGGCCGCCATCCACGAGGCGTTGCGGGTATAGGATCCGATCAGGGGAACCAATGCCTGGGTGATCGCCAGGCAGAGGGCGAGGATGAGTGCGTAGTGACCGAGTTCAGGAATCATTGGACGACACTCGATTGCATGTTCTTGACCCCATCGTCATGGGCGGTCTTCAGCGAAGCCGCCACTTCGGGTGGCATATAGTTCTCATCGTGCTTGGCGAGTACCTCGCTGGCGATGAAGATGCCCGATTCGTTCAACTGTCCCATGGCGACGATTCCCTGACCTTCACGAAACAGATCGGGCAGGATACCTGTGTACTCCACCGTGACGGCCTTTGCATTGTCGGTGACCAAGAAGGCGGTTGTAAGACCATCCGGCTTGCGTTTGACGCTGTCGACCTCCACCAGGCCGCCGATACGGAACGGGTGGGCGGCCGGTGCCTTGCCCTCAACCACCTCCGAGGGGGAAAAGAAGAACATCAGATTTTCGTCAAAGGCGTTGAGTGCCAGCCAGGTGGCGATACCGATACCGGCTACCATCAGGCCGATCAGAGTCAGTCGTTTTTTGCGTATGGGATTCATCTCTGTTCTTTCCTGGCCCGACGTAGTTTACGGGCGATATCTGTCAATACCCTCTTGCGCTGTCGCATGGGGACGACGATGTTGGCAACGAGGATGATCAATGCAAGCAGGAATGAGGGCCAAACGTATACGGCGTAGCCGCCCATTGCGAAGAATTCGCTCATTTTGCCTCCTGCTCAACCAGTTCCTGCACCCAGCGCGAATTGCGTTCACGTTCGACGATTTCCGCGCGTGCGCGCATTAAGACCACAGCGCCATAGTAAAGTTTAAAAGAGATGGCCATGATCAGCAGCGGAGCCAGCATGCTCATATCCATCGAGGGTTTGTCGAATTTGGTGATCGATGCAGGCTGATGCAAGGTGTTCCACCACTCCACCGAATAGTGAATGACCGGGATATTGACAACGCCTACCAGGGCCAGGATCGAGACTGCGCGGGCGGCAACCCGCTTATCCTCGATGGCGCTGTGCAGCGCGATGACACCGAGGTAGAGAAACAGTAACAACAACTCAGAGGTCAGCCTGGCATCCCACACCCACCAGGTTCCCCACATGGGCTTGCCCCAAAGCGAGCCGGTGGCAAGGGCGAGAAATGTGAACGATGCGCCCACGGTGGCACTGCTGATCGCGACGATCTCGGTCATTTTGATGCGCCAGACCAGGCTGATCAGCCCCGAAACCGCCATTACCACGTAGATGAACATCGACATCCAGGCGGCGGGTACGTGGATGTACATGATGCGGTAGCTCTCACCCTGCTGATAATCCGGAGGTGCCACGAAGAGGCCGTAATAGACCCCCAGCGCCAGGCTGATCAGGAAGCTTACCATGAACCAGGGTATCAATTTCCCCGCCACGCCGTAGAAGTAGCGAGGCGATCCCATTTGATGAAAGAAGCGTATTATCATATCAACTCAGACTGATTCTCAATGAAGCGGCGGTAGCCATGGGGGCCAGCACCAGTGAACCCACCAGCATGGCGGATAAGATGGATATTTGTGCCGTCGTCGGTATGCCGACAATGGCGGTTTTGACAGCATCGGTGGCAAAGATCAAAACCGGCACGTAAAGGGGTAGCACCAGTAGTGACAACAATACTCCACCGCGGCGCAGTCCCACGGTCAGGGCCACGCCGACCGAGCCGATCAGGCTGAGTACGGGGGTGCCCAGCAGCAGGCTCAGCATCAGGGTGGGAATCGCAGCCGCAGGGATGTTCAGCAACACTGCGAGCAGGGGCGCGATTATGAACAGCGGAAGGCCGGTCACCAGCCAGTGTGCCAATATCTTCGCCAGCACCAGGATCGAAACCGGGTGCGCGCTCAGCATGAACTGCTCCAGCGAGCCGTCGTCGTAGTCCGAACGGAACATGCTGTCGAGTGAGAGCAGGGCGGCAAGCAGGGCCGCCACCCAGACCACGCCGGGGCCGACCGCCTCGATCAGTTTCGGATCATTGCCAATGCCCAAAGGAAACATGGCGGTGACGAGGACGAAAAAGAGTACCGGATTGACCAGTTCGGAACGATGGCGGTAGGCCAGGACCAGGTCCCTTTTTAACAACAGGCTGAATGCGCTTGAGAGAGAGAGGGTGCTCATCGTTCTGACAGGTTGATTCGTATCAATTGGATTTCATCCTTGAAACCGATGCGGTGATGGGTTGTCATGGCTGCCATGCCTCCTCGCTTGAGGTGTTCCTCGAAAAGACGCTCCATATGTTCTATACCTTTGCGGTCCAGGGAGGTGAATGGCTCATCCAGTATCCACAGTTTCGCATCGGTAACCAGCAGGCGCGCAATCGCCAGGCGGCGTTGCTGGCCGGCCGACAGGTTGCGTGTCGGTATATCCTCGAAACCGTAAAGTCCAACCTGATCCAGTGCCTCCTCGAGATCGATACTCTCCTGAGCCTTGCCGAGGCCGCGGGCGATTCGCAGATTCTCCAATGGAGTCAGGTCGAGCTTGGAGCCATCCTTGTGTCCGAGGTAGGCAATATGTTCATGGAATTCGGGACCCAGCCTGAATATGTCCCTTCCTTCCCACAACAGCGTTCCCGATTCCGGCAGGCGTATTCCGCAGAGTATCCTCAACAGCGAGGTTTTTCCACTGCCGTTGCGGCCCTCGAGCACCAGTGCCTGGCCAGGGTTGACGCTGAAGCTCAACTCATCGAACAGGACCCGGTCGTCTCGAATGCACTGTAACGAGCGGGCCTCATAGGTGTTGGTCGTTGTGGATGAGGATGGTTCGGTCACATGTTTCCTTGTCGTTTTTAATCGCAGTCAGTCAAGAGCTGCTCCGAATACATCAGCGGTCGCAAAGACGAAGCGGAGCGTTGAGGCCTTGAAAGGTGCACAACCATACCCGATCTCGCTCCCTGGCCTCAACAAAATTTGAATAGCAATTTTAGAGTGTCTGGAACTCGTAACATTCGGTGGGAATATATTCCCATATTTTACTATTCGACACTAATTCTGACTCTGATAAAGCAAACTGATTCCATGTGAAATCAGTACTCTGTCACGAAATCACGCTTTTTAAGCCTATTCTTGAGTGATTTTGATTACCCACTTTGCTCAGCTTTTGTATCAGCGACCCTATTGGGTCTCTTGATTACCTCCCAAAATCAGTTATGCGGTGGTAGATGCGAAGATTGAGCAATGGCTTGAACAGTTTTGAGTGAATACAAATAGTTTGAGGCCGCAGACTGATGCCGGCTACCCGGATTTATTACGCACTGACGCTGAGACAGGATAGCTGGGTATGGTGGGTTATTTTTTGAAGGGCTGAAATCGGGATTTCTGCGTACGCATCATTATTTTTTAGAGAGCGTTCGCGCTGATTCAGGTGGCTTGTGGTGTTTTGATAATGACCTGTTCCTGCTCGAAACTCTGCAGGTTGGGGGTACGCTTGGCGATATTGGACGTTTGCCAGACCAGGGTCAGGCAGAATGCGATAACCAACACGAAAAAATATTTCACCGGACATGTCCCCCGGAAATTATCTTGGTGGTGAAATTGTAATGCCCTTGCGGGCAATCTTTTTTATTTAGTGTGGGAATATATAGGAATTACCCTAGGTTCGCCAGTCTGGGAAGTAAAAGAATTTTGACCTAGATCACCTAAAGTTATTCTCATGAGGTGGTTTTGCTAGTAAATAGATGATGTTGTCACGTATTTGAATCGGATAGGTGCTGATCGATTCCGTTGCAGGTTCATCCAGGGGTTCACCGTTTATCAGGCTGAAGCGACTGCCGTGCAGGGAGCACTTTATCGTCTCCCCGTCGATACATCCCAGATAGAGGGAAACCTCTTCGTGGCTGCAGAGTTCGTCCACGGCATAAATTTTGTCATTTGCATTGGCAATCAGATAGCGCCGGCCTGAAAGGGTGACGCGTTTCATGCTGCCCGAGGGCAGTTCATCCCTGTGTGCGACTTCGATCCACTCGCCTGAGAGCTCCTTCACCCTAGAATCCTCAGTTGGGCACGGTGTAGTGTGCGTTTTGTTAGGATGGAGCGGTCAACTGAGGATTCTAGGGTCACCTGACTCTCCGGTAGGCGAGGCCGGAATCGAGAACCTGGCGAACCCGGTCCGCAGCCGATTCGATGGTACTGTTCTCGCCGGCATGCCACAAGATCAGCGCGCAACTGTAGGCCAAGGCATCATAGGCCGGCCCTTTTTCGCCTTGCAGCGCGCTCATCGCAACTTCAGCCGCCGCGGCGGCGGCGTTGCTCACATCCTTGATGCGGGCAACCTCGTCGCCATCGCTCTTGATCGATTCGTCATCGGGCAGCGAAACGGCTCTCACCGCCTGATTGATGCCAAGGCTCTGCGGAGAGATTTCGATGGCTTGCACCTCTCCCAGGTCATCATAACGGTGGATCAGGCCCGGCTGTCTGAGCGAGGGGATGACGCCCCCTTCGATGCCGCGTATCAGCAAGCATCCCTGAAATCCGGCGAAACGGGCAAGCGAGGCGTATTTGGCGGGATAGGGTTTGTGCACATAACCGGTCACCAGGTGGGTCCTGGTCCTGGCGCTGAGGGGTTTAGCCAGTACTTCGACCGTGGTGAGGACCTGACGCTTTATGATCTTGCGTCTCAATCCGGTCAAATCGTGCAGCCCGGGACAGAAGCTGCGCTGGTCCACATAGGCCCATCCCAATTGCGGGTCCTCGAGCCGGGTGGCCGCCCTGTCGAGGTCGATATCCACATCGATACCGGCTGCCTGCAATACATGCCGGTGAGTGACGCCGAATTTGGGGCCCACCGCATCCAGGCCATGGCTCACGCAGGGCAGTCCGCAGGCCGCTAGCACTGCGGGAACAAATGGCGCGACCGGAAGGTTGCGGTTGACACCGTCATAGGGATCGGCGAGTGAGATCAGCTGGTCCACATCCACCTTTCGACTCTGGGAAATCCTGAGGATTGCATCCAGGACTCCCTTGTTTTCCTCATCGGTCTCCCGTTTCATGCGCAGTGCAATGAGGAATATCGCTGCCTGGACCTCGTCGATCTCACCCCTGAGGATAGCCGACATGCCTGCGCTGGCCTCCTCCAGGGAGATATCCTTGCTCAGTTCCGGACCCGTGGCTATGCGCTGAATGATCGAATGCATCAGTTCTTGAGATGTCATGGTGTCAGTCATGAAGTACTACCTGATTGAGTGACCTATTGCTGCGCAGTATAAAAAACTGAGTAAAATTGTCAAGAATTGGTGCGCCGTTTGCCTTTACGGTGCACAGGCTGTGCGCTACAGGGATTCAAAGGGTAGGGTGCGGCTTGCCGCACCGTTAAGCAGCCGGGGTTTGCCTGGTCGGGACTTTACCCCGGTCCTGGGATCGGGCAGTCCTTAGTGATGAACCACTGAAGTGAGGACCAGGTCGTACTCGAAGAAAACGGAATAATCGTTGTAGTCCCAGCGGGTGATCGGGGGCTCGCCCACGCTGGGATATGCGGTCACCGGCTGGCCGTAGCGTTGGGTAACCTGATCCATGGACATAGCGCGTGAGGGCCGGGGTATACCCTCCTCGCTGTTGATTGGGGCCGAGTTGATCGAGTCGATCAGCAGCACATCGGCGCAAACCGGTTGCGCGAGCAGCAGGATCGAGGCGGCAGTCAGGGTGGCGATTCGAAAACTCATCTCAACAACTCCGATTTTATCTCTTTAGAGAAGAATATAGCACTCTTCTCTAAGTATAGAAAATAAAAAGTTTTTCTCTGAATATACCTGCTTGACCACAGGCTATCTTCAGGCATTACAATGGGGTATAGGGCGCAATGGCATCGACTGAAAAATAGGGGCCGCTATTCCCGCCCGTTTTTGTTAGGCTATCCGACTCTATGAATCCCCCCGGCCAATGAAAAACACCGACGGATTTGGGTTCCACTAACAAGGTTCAATCGCCAAACATGTTCAAACCGATCGAATGCTATATCGGCCTGCGCTATACACGCGCCAAGCGGCGCAACCATTTCATCTCCTTCATCTCGCTGATTTCGATGTTGGGGATCATGCTGGGCGTGGTGGCATTGATCGTTGTCCTATCAGTTATGAACGGGTTTCATAAGGAAGTCCGTGAACGAATTCTCGGTATGACATCACACGCCACGATTTCGGGGGTCAACGGCGAGCTGAGGGATTGGCGCGAGGTACAGGCGCAGGCCTCGAAATTTCCTCACGTGATAGGTGAGGCCCCCTATGTGGAGGGGCAGGGCATGCTGATCAGTGGTCAGAAGGTCAGCGGTGTACTGTTGCGGGGGATCCTGCCCGACCAGGAAGGCAAGGTGTCGGAGGTTCTGTCGGCCATTACCCAGGGTTCCGTCGATGCCCTGAATGCGGGTGAATACGGACTGATTCTCGGTCGTGAGCTGGCGCTGGTACTGGGTGTCGGGGTCGGCGACCGTGTGACTCTGGTGACGCCGCAGGTCAATGTCACACCGGCCGGGATCATGCCGCGTTTGAAGCGGTTTACCGTGGTCGCGATCTTTCAGGTTGGGATGGGTGAGTATGACAGGGGGGTTGCCGTCATGCACATAGAGGATGCGGCCAAACTGATGCGTCTCGAGTCGGGCGTGAGCGGAATCCGCCTGAAGTTGGACGACCTGTTTCTGGCACCCCAGATATCGAGAGAAATTGCCCTGAAAATGGGTGGATACTATCGCATCAGCGATTGGACCATGCAGCATCGAAACTTTTTTGCCGCCCTGAAGACGGAAAAGCGGATGATGACCATCATTCTGTCGCTGATCGTCGCGGTTGCAGCCTTCAATATCGTATCCACCATGGTGATGGTGGTGACAGACAAGCAGTCCGATATCGCTATCCTGCGTACCCTGGGGGCATCACCAGGATCGATCATGGGGATTTTTATGGTGCAGGGGGCCACTATCGGAATCGTCGGTAATCTGCTCGGTATGATCGGCGGTGTGCTGCTGGCGATCAATGTGGAGGAAATCGTCAGCTGGATTGAATCGACATTCGATGTCGATTTTCTCGACCCCAGCATCTATTACATCACCAAACTCCCGTCTGAGCCTCATCTCTCCGATGTGCTGTTTATCGGTTTTTCCGCATTCCTCATTACACTTGTCGCAACACTCTATCCCGCCTGGAAGGCATCACGCACCCAACCGGCAGAGGCGCTGCGCTATGAATGAGATGGAGATTGTACTCAAGGCCGATGGTCTGGAGAGGACTTTCACCCAGGGCAATCTGCATGTAGAGGTGCTGCGTGGGGTCGATCTGGCGATAAGAAGGGGTGAGCGTGTGGCGATCATCGGTGCCTCGGGTTCGGGCAAAAGCACGCTTCTGCACTGCCTGGGGGGATTGGACAGGCCCGATTCCGGACAGGTATTGCTGCACGGCAAGGATCTGCTCAGCCTCAACGAACGTGAAAAGGGGATGATGAGGAATCGGCATATGGGATTCGTCTATCAGTTCCACCACCTGTTGCCGGAATTCAGTGCCCTGGAAAATGTAGCGATGCCGCTGTTGATCGGCGGCGAGCCGGTGCACCGGGCAAGGGAGACCGCCAGGGCGATGTTGCAGCAGGTAGGATTGGAATCGCGGATCGAGCATAAACCAAACGAACTCTCAGGCGGCGAGCGGCAAAGGGCTGCGCTCGCCAGGGCATTGGTACATCAGCCGGCCTGTGTTCTGGCGGATGAACCGACGGGAAACCTGGACAGGAAAAACGCTGAACAGGTCTATGAGCTGATGTTGCGTCTGAACCGTGAGATCAACACGAGCTTCATTGTAGTGACCCATGATACCGATCTCGCTGGGCGTATGGACAGTACCTGGCAGCTGGTGGATGGAAAGCTCTCGAGACCCTAGTCGCAGGGACAAGCCGCAAATGAACGCCAATTACCGCAAAATAGACGCAAAACGGCGCTTTCAAACAAAGTGGAATGTTTCTACGTCAGGATAGCGGTGATCGGCGGGATTCAGGTCGAGGATGTGGTGGATGAGCCATGGGGCTTTTTTCTCAGCCGCCTGGCCTTCCATTTCACCACTGCACGCCAGCGCCAGATCCACAGGATCAGGCTGTACCCCAGGATGGATGAAACGGTGGCGCAAATCAGAGAGCCGATGAGCAATGGCAGCAAGACATCGAAGCCCAGGCTTTGCAACCACTCCAGGCTGAACTGGAACGGCTTCAAAGTGACCTGTTGGCCAGTGACCAAGGTCCCAATCCAATACGCAAAATAAAACATCGGGGGAATGGTGACTGGATTGGTTATCCAGACCAGGGCCACCGACAGGGGGAGATTGACACGAACGAAGATGGCGACCGCTGCGGCGAGCACCATCTGAAACGGAAGCGGCACGAAGGCCATGAACAGTCCCACGGCAAAGGCGCCTGAGACCGAGTGCCTGTTGAGATGCCAGAGATTGGCGTCGTGCATGAATGAGCCGAACAGCTTCAGATGCTTGTGGTTTCTGACTTTGTCATGGTGGGGTAGCAGGTTTTTTATAAATCTTTTAGGCATTATTCAGCGGAAATTTCTGCACAAGCTACTGGGAAACCAGGATGGAAAACCCCGTATCGACACGCAATAGTGAAGCATGTTCAATCATAGTACAACTTGGTTAAGTAAAATATCGGCTCCGGTTTAGGAATTATCGACAGGGAATGTCGTGAATTTAGTTCTGATCAGTTTTGTCATCGGCGCGACCCTTTTTCATCAGCTGCGGGACCTTCCCTCGAGCTGGTGGTGCGCCGCTCTCCTGCCTCTGCCCTTGTTCTGGCGTTATCGCCGGCTGCGCCCGTGGATCGCGATGCTTGCAGGGGGCGGCTGGAGCCTCCTGGTGGCTGGCGATCTGCTGCAGCACAGGCTTGCTGCCGATCTGGAGGGTCAGGACATAGTGCTGGAGGCGGTTATCGCATCCTTGCCGGACAAGCAGGGTCGGTTGAGCCGTTTTCAGGCGGATGTGAATAGAGCGCGGGACAGCCAGGGCAGGGCGCTCGCCCTGTCCCGGCTGCAGCTCAGTTGGTATGGTCCCGGC
>JBNKLI010000109.1:0-7314 GCA_050292275.1 Candidatus Thiodiazotropha sp. | reverse complement strand
GTCAGGAGGACCCCACCACCTCGTCGCCCACCGGGTCCACCGGACCGACGTAATAGATGAAGCGACCATGAAAGTCTATGCCCTGCGGGAGCGGTTGGCCTTTCGCATAGAGATCGGCAATTCGCTTGTGCGCGGCATCGCGTCCAGTCAGCAGCCTGCCGTTGAGGAGAATCAGTTCACCCGGTCGCCACTGCGCCATCTCCTCCTTGGTGATCTCATCCAGATTGATCCGGCGCGCTTGCGGGGAGGCCTCCCAGGTGACATCCGGCCAATCGTCCGGACTGGGTGGAGTGAGCAGGGCAGGGCCGCTGCCATCCAGGGTGAATTCCACATGGCGGGTAGCGGCGCAGTTGGGAATCATCCCCACGGGCAAGGATGCGGCGTGGGTAGGGAAGTCACTGATCTTCACATCCAGTACGGTGGTCAAGCCACCAAGCCCCTGGGCACCAATTCCCAGGGCGTTGACCTTGTCAAAGATCTCCAGGCGCAGTTCCTCCTTGCGATTGGCCGCGCCACGCGCCTGCAGCTCATGAATATCGATGGGTTCCATCAATGACTCCTTCGCCAGCAGCATGGCCTTTTCCGCCGATCCTCCGACGCCGATGCCAAGCATCCCGGGTGGGCACCATCCGGCACCCATCTTAGGTACCTCTTCGAGCACCCAATCGACCAGTGATCCGGATGGATTGAGCACCTTGAAGCGGGATTTGTTCTCCGATCCTCCTCCCTTGGCGGCGATCTTGACCTCGACCCTGTCTCCCTGAACCAGTTCCATATGGATAATGGCGGGTGTGTTGTCACCGCTGTTCTTGCGGCTGCCAAGGGGGTCGTTGACCATGGAGAAGCGCAATACATTATCGGGATGGGCATAGCCGTGGCGCACCCCTTCGTTGACCATCTCACTGATCGACAACTCACCGTCCCATTGAACCTGCATGCCGATCCTTAGAAATACCACCACCATGCCCGTATCCTGGCAGACAGGCCGTTTTCCTTCGGCGCACATGCGGGAATTGACCAGGATCTGTGCGATTGCATCCTTGGCAGCGGGGCTCTCCTCTTTTTCCCAGGCCTCGCCCATTGCCTTGAGAAAGTCTGCGGGGTGGTAGTAGGAGATAAACTGCAAGGCATCAGCGATGCTTTGTATAAGGTCGTCCTGGCGGATACGTGTCATGGTGGGCCCCGTCATTGTCGTGTCGACCGCTCATGGCCGACCATTTTTTATTTCAGTCCGCAAATGAACGCAAATAAACGCAAGTAGAACCATTTCATTGGTTTTTGCGAATATTTTCGGCCAAAAGAGTCAGTGAGCCTGCCCTTTCCTGGTGTGGTTTTCGTTGGCTGGCTTAGCTTAAATATATCATCTCATTAGCGTTTATCAGTGCTCATTTGCGGACATATCATGATTTGCGTCCTAGATCTCCAGCAACAGGCGGCTTGGATCCTCCAGCAGTTGCTTGATCGTCACCAGAAACTGCACGGCATCCCGGCCATCGATGATACGGTGGTCATAGGAGAGTGCCAGATACATCATGGGACGGATAACGATCTCGCCATTCAGTGCCATTGGACGCTGCTGGATCGAGTGCATACCGAGTATTGCGCTCTGCGGAGGATTGAGAATCGGCGTGGAGAGCATGGAGCCGAATACGCCACCGTTGGTGATGGAGAAGGTTCCTCCGGTCAGATCGTCGTAGCTCAGCGAGCCGTCCATCGCCTTGTTGCCGAAATCCTTGATCCGCTGCTCGATGGCGGCAAAGCTGAGTTGATCCGCATCGCGCAGGATCGGTACCACCAGGCCCCGTGGCGAGGAGACCGCGATACCGATATCGAAATAACCGTGATAGAGGATATCGTCACCATCCACGGTGGCGTTGACGATCGGGTACTGCTTCAGCGCCTCGACGGACGCCTTGACGAAGAAGGACATGAAACCCAAACGTACATTGTGCCGCTTCTCGAATACCTCGCGATATTTCGCCCGCAGATCCGAGACCGCCTGGAGATCGACCTCGTTGAAGGTCGTCAGGATGGCCGCGCTCTGCTGCGCCTCCACCAGGCGCTCCGCAATCCGTTTGCGCAGACGGGTCATCGGTACCCGTTCCTCGATGCGGCCGCTGGCCGCCATGGCGCTCGGGGTGGCGGGCACGGATGCAACCGCTGGCCCTCCCGGGCTTTGAACTTGTGCTTCGGACTGCCTCGAGGCAATGGCCGCCTCGACATCGGATTTGACGATCCGGCCATTTTTGCCGCTGCCGTGAATCGTATTGGGATCGATGCCGCTCTCTTTCACCAGTCGCCTCACCGCGGGCGACAGCGCGGGAGGTTCGCTCTGTTCCTCGGGAGCCTCCTGTCGAGGCGCCGAGGGCTTGCCTGCACCGGCTTCCAGAACTCCCAGTACATCTTCAGCCTGAACTGTCTCGCCCTCTTTGAAGTGGATCACCGTCAAGGTGCCCGCCTGCGGTGCCGGTACCTCCAGTACCACCTTGTCGGTTTCGAGATCGACCAAAGTCTCGTCTTGATCGACATGTTCACCCGGTTGTTTATGCCAGCTCAATACGGTGGCATCTGATACCGATTCGGGAAGTTGGGGAACGCGTAATTCGATACTCATTGATATACCTGGTTCCTGTAGTTCATACGGGGGTTGATACGTCCGGAGAGAGCCTCATCGATCAGGGTCTCCTGCTGTTTGATATGTACTGAGCGGTATCCGACAGATGGTGCCGCTGCAGAGGGGCGGCCAACATAGGATAACTGTATGTGCTTGGAGGTTATCGGATAGAAACGGTGTTTGATCTGATCCCAGGCCCCCTGATTCTGTGGTTCTTCCTGACACCAGATTACCATCTCTACATTCTTGTAGCGTCTTACGACTTTATCAAACTCCTTTTGCGGGAAGGGATAGAGTTGTTCTATACGGATGACAGCGACATCCTCCAGACCGCGAGAGCGGCGGGTTTCGAGGAGTTCATAGTAGACCTTGCCTGAGCACATGATGAGTCGTTTGACCACCTTCGGGTCGATATCATCGATCTCATCGATGACATTTCTGAATCCTCCCTCGAGGAGTTCCTGTTTCGGCGACGTCGCCAGGCGATGCCTTAGCAGGCTTTTCGGCGTCATGACAACCAGTGGATGCCGAAAGGGCCGCAGCATCTGTCGTCTCAAAAGGTGAAATATCTGCGATGCCGAACTGGGTATGCAGACCTGTATGTTGTGATTTGCACAGAGGCGCAAAAAGCGCTCGGGTCGAGCCGATGAGTGCTCTGCGCCCTGGCCTTCGTATCCATGGGGCAGGAACATCACCAGGCCGCACAGCAAGCCCCACTTTTCCCCGCCGGAAGATATGAACTGATCGATCACCACCTGGGCGCCGTTGGCGAAATCACCGAACTGAGCCTCCCAGATCGTCAGGCAGTTGGGCTCGGCCGTGGCGTAACCATACTCGAACCCGAGTACCGCCTCCTCCGACAGCAGCGAGTCTATGACCAGGAAATCAGCCTGATCACGGGTCAGGTGCTGCAGGGGTATCAGGGCTTCACCATCGACCTGATTGTGCAGCACTGCATGGCGATGGAAAAAGGTCCCGCGACCGGAGTCCTGGCCGGAGAGCCGCACAGGAATGCCATCGGTCAAGAGCGAGGCGTATGCAAGGTTCTCGGCGAATCCCCAGTCGACGAACTGATCCCCGGTGGCCATGCGCCGTCTCTCGGTCCAGATCTTGTCGACACGGGGATGGAGTTCAAAACCACCAGGCACATGCAGCATTTGCTCGGTCAGCAGTTCAAAACGTTCGCTGCTGAGCGAGGTATCAACCGGGTGTTCCCACTCGATACCCTTATATGCGTTCCATCTGACCGCATAGGGATGGCGCAGGGCACAGTTCACCGGCCTTGCCACTACGATTCCCTGATCCAGGGACTCACGATAGTTGTCCACCAGTTCGCGGGCATCTTGAGGAGAGATGACCGACTCCTGCACCAGGTGGTCCGCATAGAGGGCTCGAACGGTAGGGTGGTTGCGAATCTTGGAGTACATCTGAGGCTGCGTAACCGAGGGTTCATCAGCCTCATTGTGACCGAGACGGCGGTAGCAGATGACATCGATCACAACATCCTTGCGAAACCGCATGCGAAACTCCAGTGCAAGGCGGGTGACATAGATGACGGCCTCGGGATCGTCGCCATTGACGTGAAATATCGGCGCCTGAACCATTTTGGCGACGTCGGTGCAATAGAGGGTGGAGCGGGTATCCAATGGATTGCTGGTGGTGAAGCCGATCTGGTTGTTGATGATGACATGAACCGTGCCACCCGTGGTATAGCCGCGGGTTTGCGACAGGTTCAGGGTTTCCATTACAACCCCCTGGCCGGCGAATGCCGAATCACCATGGATCAGAATGGGCAGCACACGCGAGCCATCGTGATCACCGCGACGGCGTTGCCGCGCCCTGACCGAACCTTCGATGACCGGGTTGATGATCTCCAGATGGGAGGGGTTGAAACCCAGTGCGACATGAACCAGCTCCCCTTCGGTATCGATATCCGTGGAGAATCCCATGTGATACTTCACGTCGCCGGAGAGACGTTCAGGATCGATGGTGACACGACCCTCGAACTCGTCGAAGATATCCTGCGGCGGTTTGCCCAGAATGTTGGTCAGCACATTGATACGTCCGCGGTGGGCCATGCCGATGACCACCTCGCTGATGCCATTGATGCCGCAATGCTGAATCAGGTCGTCCAGCAAGGGGATAAGCGATTCGCCCCCTTCCAATGAGAAGCGCTTTTGTCCCACATAGCGGTTGTGCAGGTATTTTTCTATACCCTCGGCGGCGGTCAACAGGGTCAGCAACCAGGTTTTCTCTTTGTTGCTGAACTGTTGGAAAAGGTGGCGCTGCTCGATGCGCTCCTGAATCCATCGCTTCTGCTTGGTGCTTGTGATATGACCATACTCCGTGCCGACGCTGCCGCAATAACTTTTTTTGATCAGCTCGATGATTTCATGCAACGGCAGGCGTTCCGGAGCGAACAGTGAGCCGGTATTGAATATGGTGTTCTGATCGATCCTGTCCAGCTTATGGTAGGCCAGGTCGAGATCCGGGACGTAGACAGGGTCACGCAGCTTGAGTGGGTCGAGATCCGCGTTCTGGTGCCCGCGCATACGGTAACCGTTGATAAAGCGCAATACCGAAGCCTGTTGTTCCGCGGCGCCGGGGGAGAGATTCTCATGCGGTGTGATGGTCGCGGATCGTTTCTCGTTGACCAGGTGGAGGAATCGCTCCCTTATCGGTTCATGGGCGGTGTCTATCCGGGCTTGTTGCGGAAGTCCGTCAAACTCTCTTCGCCAATCTTCCGGAATGCTTAAAGGATCTTTAAGGTAATTTTCGTAGAGTATTTCTACAAAGGTTGCATTACCGCCCGAATAGGCGGACGTGGATCTAAGAAAATCCAGATAGTTGCTCATTTTTCAAACGCCCATAGGCTTGAGGATCGATGAATAATTTAATTTTGGGCAGGCATTAGCAAAATGTTAGCACAGACCGATGGATTGACATAAGATGTTTGAAAAAATTCTCTTTTGAATTTATACAGATTATTGGATCATTCAATACAGATAAAAACCCTATCTCGAATCATGTCATAGCTCTGCTAGAATAGGGTGGTGTCTTAAATAGATTGATGCTTTCCGCAATTTGCCCTGAGGGCGATAGATATATAGAGAGAGGACAGGGATTTCTCACGGTTGCATAGATCGCAACACAACGGGTGGGGTCTGGCTTGGAATGAGGCTGACGGCGACGCTCCATGCTGTAGTTCGTCAACGTTTTCTGACACCATACACGGCAGTCAGGTGAAAAGAGAAAGCTATTGTCCGGCATAGAGAGTAACAAATTGAGAGTCAATCTGAATCCAATCTCATTGGAAGCGGATCTGGCCTACTTTGGTGCCCGGCTGGAGTTGGTGGGGGAACCTGAGACCCGATATCAAGCTGCACAGCTCAAGGTCTACAGGGCGTTGGAAGCGGCGCTGGAGGAGAACCTGAAAAGGCTGCGCAAAAAAGAGTCCAGGGCCAAGGCCAGGAAGCGGGACAAGACCGATTGATCCATTTTTTGGCGGCAGGCCCTATTTGGACTCCTTGGCCATGAGCATGTCATCAATCTGCTTTTCGGCTTCTGCCCAGTCCTGAGTCGCATGGCCTGGATCGAAACCATGTTTCTCGGCGATGAAGTAGGCCGCCATGGCTATCATATCCAGGCGCTGTTCTTTGCTTGTAACGGCGGTTGTCTTGGCTGCCGCTTTCTCCTTTTTGGCCCTTTTCTTATCTTTCTTGGGCTTCTTATCCTTCTCTTTTTGTTTATTCTTACCCATATGACACCTCTTGATCGGTCATCTCGGTTTTTGCCAGAAACCGAGTCCCCGGGAGCGGGCGTCGGTCTCGGCCTGTTTGTAGCGGCGCGCTTTGGAGGGATCCAGCCCGGGCCGCATCACAGCTACGGCTAGGCCGTCGTTGAGCATCCGCAAGGCGATATCCGCTCCCCCATGCAGGACTGTTCCGAGTATAACACCACTGGCTGAGAGGGTAGTGTATTCAACACTGACGAAACGCCCGGCAAGTAGCATCCTGAGGTGGCGATGGGCTATTTTTGCAGATGATTTATCGAGGCTCGGTATACGAATGCCGGCCAGTTCAACCTCTTTATAGGCCCCATTAGCCACTCTGATCGTGATACGCTCGCCACTGAGTACCGCCGAGACCTGTCCCTCCAGTGTGGTGGCATGGCAATCGACAAAGCCACCGAGGATAGACAGCAGCAGCAACAGGCGTTGCATGGCAAGGTGAAATGGCATCTATCTGCTCATTCGCCAAGTGGCGCCCTCGACAGGAGTCGAACCTGTGACCTATCGCTTAGGAGGCGATTGCTCTATCCTGCTGAGCTACGAGGGCGTGTAATTTTTCCCTAAATGAAACAATAGTTTACCGTTTGACATGTTTTCCGGCAAGTGCATCTTGCAAGGCATTGACTTAATTCGAGTATACCTCGGCAATCCCTTTACTGTCGTGGACCAAGGGTTGAGAAGACGTCGCGCCAGGTGACTTCCCGCACTGGTCGAGGTCGTTGGCGCGACGGGCGATTAGAATTCAATCCGAATACCCAGATCGACAGTCGTACTGTCAATTCCGTCCTGTCCTGACACGGATTCGTAGTTGAGGAAGAGAGACTTGCCCCGCGGCAGCGTCGCCGCCAATCCAAGTCCATAGTTGAGGTAGTTTTTGTCCGCGTTATCTGTCGCTACCGAGAAGCTCAGG
>JBNKLI010000108.1:0-2111 GCA_050292275.1 Candidatus Thiodiazotropha sp. | reverse complement strand
GTGAGTCTGCTCTTGGGGTCTTGCAGCTGATTGTCGGCATTCATAGCGGGTCACTCGAGATATTATTGGTCTTCTTTGTACTCTTCAGGTCGTCCTTCGACCCCAAGCTATGTTGGATTCTATAAAGTATAGGGCAGAGCTGCGGCCGATGCCTTGCCGGGAGGAAAAAACAACCCAAGCCGTGCCTATTGGATTAGTGATACTAACCCGCGGCTGAACCCTGACTGTTCGGTCTTAGTTAATTGACCCGCTGGCCTGTCAGATAGCGACCATTGTTGAAGGTACTGAAAAATTCGGTCAACAGAGGATGCACGATCGGCTCGATGCTGGGATCGTGGGCCAGATTACGTTCTGCCACATAGGTCTCATCGTTGCTGTTGTGGACCAGCACCCGATACCAGGGTTGATCCTTGGGCGGACGGGATCGGGCGACCTGTTCGTACCACTCGTCGGATTGCATACAGAACGGGTCCACATCGACAATGACACCCCGATAATCGAACAGCCTATGCTGTATCAGGTCACCGACGGAGAATTTGGCTTGCAATGTTTTCGTTTCGTGCAAAGTCACGATTTTCTCTCTCTAGCTCAGCCTATGAACACTCTACCACAGGCGTGATTGAGGCCAAGCCCGGTCTCTTTGCTGATTATCCGCAGCAGCAGAATCGAGATAGAAAACCCCTACTGATCAGAGAATCAAAGCGTGGGCGCCCAACACTATCAAGCGTGTTGTGAGCCTGCGAAGACGCTTTCAATTCAGCGCCAACCTCGGCCAAAGAGAGTCGTGCTGGTGATCGGTTCCATGCTGATCGAATGGCCAGTGAGGGTGTTGTGGCGGCTACCTGATTTGGGCGCATCATCATATCAATCTGGTACCCGGAGAGGGAGCGTTCAGGGCTTGAAACACCGCAATGGAGCTTCTCCCGGCAGGCGCATCATGGCCTATCCTATTGATTTTAATTTTAATTATCAGGTTGTCTTGTTGCGGTATCACCTACTGGCTCCGCCTGCCGACAAAGAGATCCACTCCCTTTGTGCACTCTGTACCAACTGCTATCATGCCCCCTCTTCAGAGCGTATAGCGAGTGGAACCCATGGTATTGGCCGATTTCTACCAACAAAACAACGACAAAATCCATTTCAGCCGCCAGCAGGCAAGCCGATTTGCCAAAGAGATCGCCAATGATTTCAACCCGCTGCACGACACCGAGGGCAAGATGTTCTGTGTTCCCGGCGACCTGCTCTTCTCGGTGGCCCTGGAGCGTCTGGGCCTGAGCCAATTCATGTGCTTTACCTTCTCCGGCATGGTCAGCGATCAAGCGGTGATCTTTCCCGAGACCGACGCCAAGAAGGTTGACATCACAGACGCGGAGGGCAAGTGCTACCTCACCATCGAACGCAGCGGCGACACAACCCATGCTGCCAGTCTGATCGAACACCTCGCTCGCGACTATGTCGCTTTCTCCGGCAAGACCTTCCCCCACATCCTGGTACCCCTGATGTCAGATCAGGGCGTTATGATCAATCCGGCCCGCCCGCTGGTGATTTATCAAAAGATGGAGGTCGAACTCAACCGTCTCGACCTGACCAGTCCGGTGCTGGAAGCGGCCGGATCCACTTTCGAGGTCGCAGGCAAAAAGGGAATGGTGAGACTCGACTTCCACATCGAAGAAAACGGCGAGTCTGTGGGACGCGGCGCCAAATACATGAGCCTGCGCGGTCTGCAGCCTTTCGACAATACGGCCATGGGAGAGCTGATCGAAGAGTACAATGGCTATCGCTCATCCTACCAGGCGGTCTGAGGCGAGAGGATCACCAGAACAGCCCAGCCAACGGGCTCCCTACTGTCAGGGATTGAGCTCGCTCAAACTACTGTGAGCCAGGGTAACCACCCTCGGTTCGATAAGCTTCGCCAGCCGCTGCTGCCTCTCATCCCTGACCTCGGCCCCATCGTGATAGAGCACCGCCACGTCAAAGTCGCCCGTGCCGGCCGCTTCCTGGGCAATGTTATCGGGACTGACCACAACACGACCCAGTTTACGTTCCGTTGGCCATTGCACATCACCATAGGCATGGTAAACCAACTCAGAGCAGACGATTTTATCGGCACT
>JBNKLI010000107.1:0-10419 GCA_050292275.1 Candidatus Thiodiazotropha sp. | reverse complement strand
AGAGCGGGGTTGCGCCGTCAGGCACAACCCGGCTGCCACTCTTGTGCCGTACCTTGCAGTTACAGCAAACTCAAGTTGCAATACCCGGTGGTGACGCTACTCAACCTGCACTGCTATCTTACGCGGCTGGTATTGCTCGCGTTTAGGGATATGCAGTTTCAATAAGCCATCCTTGAGACTGGCGTCCGCCTTCTCCCCATCCAGCTCACTACTCAATGAGAAACTCCGCTGGTAGCGGGTCGAGCGGATGTCTGCATAGAGCGCCTCCATCCCTTCGGGCATGGTGATCTCCGCTTCACCTTCGATGGAGAGCGTAGCCTTGTCTATCTGCACGTCGAGCCTCTCCCTGGACACGCCCGGCATGTCGGCCAGCAGCGTGATACCGCTGTCATCCTCGTAGATATCGACCAGCGGCCTGATCACGCTCTCCTCGCTCCTGGTCTGCTGTCTGGTTGTGGTTACATCTTTCTCAGTACTCATATCCATTACCTCCCAATGGTCAATTGACTTCAATCTGACGAGGCTTGGTCGATTCACGGCGCCGAACCGTGATACACAGCACTCCTTCCTTATAGCTGGCCTCGACCCCGTCGGGATCAATGTCATCAGGCAAGGTCACGACGCGATGAAACTCTCCGTCGAAGCGCTCGCGACGATAGTAGCCCGCCGACTCGGTGGCTGTTTTGGAACTGCGTTCTCCATGTACCGTCAGTAGATTTTGCTGGATCGAGATATCCAGGGTCTTCGGATCGACACCGGCAGCGAACAGATAGACGTCGACCCGCTCCGGGGTGCTGCCGATGTTGATCGGCGGATAGGTCCCCCTTGCCACCGAGCGGATACTGTTTGGCATATAGTTATCCCCAAACAGTTGCTCCAGCTGGCGTTCCATGTGCCTGAATTCATCAAACAGGCTGCCTTCATAACTGCTCAGTTGTCTGAACATATCACTACCTCCTAATGAATTGCTTTAACCTGACTGGTATGTCCAAGCCGTATATATGGGTGTTGTTTTTTCTTTTCAAGTCGGAATGAAGACTGCTGAAGAAATCAGGCGTTCGCTGTTCAGCCGGCCAGGTAGAGGTGATGAGATACCAGCCATCTCACATCAAAACTGTGATAACTGACTGATGTTGCTGAACCGCTCACACCCCTCGCTCAAAGCGGGATTGGAGCAAGGTGATGTGAGCCGGTTGTGTTTGACTATCGAAGAGTAAAAGCTTAGCTGTTTCTAATTTCGATTTTGCGCGGTTTATACTGTTCGCGTTTTGGAATCCACAATGACAACACGCCGTGCTTGAGTCTGGCTTCCGCCTTGCCGCCGTCGAGTTCACTGCTCAGCGAAAAACTGCGCTGATAACGGGTTGCGCGGATATCCGCATACACCGCCTGCATCGCTTCGGGCATGTCAAGCTCCGCCCTGGCGTCGATTGTCAGTGTCTCATTGTCGACCTGAATATCCAGCCCCTCCTTGTTGACGCCGGGAAGGTCGGCCATCAGCGTGACTCCGCTCTCATCCTCGAAGATATCGATATCGGGACGGATGCTTCGCTGCGGCAACTCACGGCTTCGTCGTGGCTGAACATCGCGTTCGGTTATCTCTTTACTGCTACTCATCGCATCTCTCTCCTGGTATTTATTGAACGGTGATCTGTCGCGGTCTCGAAGATTCACGACGCTGAATGACGATATGAAGCACTCCATTGTTGTAGCGGGCTTCAATCTTTTGCGAATCCACATCATCCGGCAGATCAACCACCTTGTGAAAAGCTCCGTCGAAACGTTCCTTTCTGAAGTGATCGCTTTTCTTGTCCTGCTCCAAGCGACGTTCACCCTTCACTGTCAAGCGGTTCTCCTTGATGGAGATATCGAACTCCTCAGGATTCAATCCGGCGGCAAAAAGATAGAGATCGACCTGTTCGGGTGTTACACCGACATTCACAGGTGGATAGTTCTCCGCCACAGCGGAGTGCATCGTATTCGGCCAGAAAGAGGCGCTGAAAAGCTGATCCATCTCACGTTCCAGGCGCCTGAATTCTTTGAACAGACCGTTATCAAAGCCATCTAGTCTCGGTAACATTTCATTCGTCTCCCAGTAGTCATTTTGCACTGATTCGTTGACTTGCCTTGGAGATGGGGTTGTGATTTCAATAATTCAAGTTGTCTTTCTCCGACGCCCCGCCGGTACGTCCTTGCGCCCGATGCAAGTGCCCCTAAACATGTGCCATTAACCCTAAGTAATCTGCGGAAGCACTTGACTTGACCGACCGGTCTAATATACTGTTGCCCCATGAGCGTCACCGTTGATACCAAAGAGCGCATTCTCTCCACCGCCCGTGAACTCTTCCACGGACGCAGCTATGCCGACGTGGGCATCAAGGAGATATGCACCCTGGCAAAAGTCCAGAAAGGGAGTTTCTACCACTTCTTCCCCTCGAAGCGGGATCTCGCCATGGCGGTCATCGATGACATGGCCGACGACTGGGCACATGGTTTTGTCGCCGAGGCATTTGACGAGGCCCTCCCCCCCATGGAGCGCCTCGATTACATGGTAGATGCGGTCTACTACTGGCAAAAGGCGGCGAAAAACCTCGAAGGGCGCATGCCCGGTTGCCTGTTCGGCAATCTGGCGCTCGAGATCAGTACCCGTGACGAGGTGATCAGGGCCAGGATCAATGCCGTATTCGCCAAGGCCAGTGCGCCCTTTCACGAAGCCCTCGAGGAGGCGGTGGAGATCGGCGAGATCCCGCCCCTCGACACCCAGGCCACGGCCACTGCGATGCTTGCCTACCTGGAGGGTGTCATCCTGCTCGCCAAGACACGCAACGACCCGGAAGTGGTGAGATTGCTCGGCCCGGCAATCAAAAGTATCCGCATCGAGCAGAAACCACTGAATTGAGGATCTATTTTTTCACTGAGACTTGACCGACCGGTCATCTCTATCCATCGAACACAGCGAAAGGAGAAACATCATGACTGATACGACGCACACCCTGGACGCACGAGGCCTGAGCTGTCCCCTGCCCATTCTGAAGACCAGGAAGGCGATAGCCGCCCTCGCCAGCGGTGAGATTCTCGAAATCAACACCACGGATCCCGGATCGGTGAAAGACCTGGATTCCTTCTGCCTCCAGACGGGCAACGAGCTGATCGCCAGCGAGCAGCATGAAGACGGATTTTTCTTCAGAATCCGCAAGCTTTGATACCCACTCGATAAGGAGTCAAACATGAGTAACGCAGCACCACTCACCGATATGCCGATGGAGGACCTTGAAAACTGGTTCGACCGCCGCTTTGACGAAAAGATGGCGCAACGCGAAGCCGCACATACCCCCTCGATGACCATAATCGCCACCAAGGGGACCCTCGATATGGCCTATCCGCCCTTCATACTCGCCTCGACCGGTGCAGCCCTGGGCTGGGATGTCTCTGTTTTTTTTACCTTCTATGGCCTGAATCTGCTGAAACGGGACCTCGATCTCAAGGTGAGTCCCCTGGGCAATCCGGCGATGCCGATGAAACTACCCGAGGGGCCCACCTGGATCAAAGGCAGAGAGCTGCCGATGCCCACTTCCGTGATGACCCTGGTGCCGGGCTTTGAATCCATGGCGACCGGTATGATGAAAAAGACAATGAACAACAAAGGCATCGCCAGCATAGAACAATTGCGCGAGCTGTGCCTGGAGGCGGATGTCAAACTGGTTGCCTGCCAGATGACCGTGGATCTCTTCGATTACGGCAAAGATGATTTCATCCCAGAGGTCGAGGAGTGGGTCGGTGCGGCAAGCTTTCTACCGCGGGCCATGAAGGCGGACGTCAACCTGTTCGTCTGACATTTCCGCTCCCCCCCAACAGGGGGGAGTCATCATAATGCTGGAACCAAACGGGTAAGGTCGAGTGCCATTCCGACATCCCATCCGCATTTCCGTATCATTGGAAACCCATCTCAGAGTGACATCCCGCACACCTGCAGGACCTTGCCCCCCTGCTCCGGTGATCATTTGCTCAAGCGATCTCCGCGCTTCGCGGGGGTCGCGCATTGTGTTGATGCACGATCCGCAATTTTGAGATAAATTCTCATTGGTGCCATAGCCTGACACTCTTTGCAGGACACTATCCGCAGATGGCGATAGGCTATACTTGAGTATCGATACAATAACCAATAATTCACAGTTCCGGGTTTCATTCTTAATCCTATGAGTAAACAACTACAACTGGCCGGTTGGCGTGAGTGGCTCAGTCTTCCGCAACTGGGAATCAGACATATCAAGGCAAAAATCGACACCGGCGCCCGCACCTCCGCACTACATGCCTTCTGCGTCGAATGTTACGAGGAACAAGGCAAGCGGATGGTTCGTTTCGGTATTCACCCGCTGCAGAAAAATTCAAGCTTCGAACAATGGTGCAATGCCGAGATTGTCGATGAGCGGGAGGTTAGCGATTCAGGGGGGCATCGGGAGATGCGCTATGTCATCCGGACCCCGGTCCACCTCGGGAGCCAAAGCTGGCCGATCGAGATAACCCTCACCAACAGAGACTCAATGAAGTTCCGTATGCTGCTCGGGCGATCCGCATTGGCCGGACACTTTCTGGTTGACCCGAAGTCGTCCTACAACATGGGCAAACCCAAAAAGCTTCACAAATAAAGAGCGAGCGACCTACTCCTATGAAGATTGCCATACTATCGCGCAACAGCAGACTCTACTCCACCCGCCGGCTTGTGGAAGCCGGACGCCAACACGGCCACGAAATGCATGTCATCGACACATTGCGCTGCTATATGAACACCAGCTCATCGAAACCGGAAGTCCACTACAAGGGCGAGGCGCTGACCGGCTACGATGCGGTGATTCCAAGAATCGGCGCTTCGATCACTTTTTACGGGACAGCCGTATTGCGGCAATTCGAGATGATGGGTGTATTCCCGGCGAATGAATCAGTAGCGATCACCAGGGCGCGCGACAAGTTACGCTCTCTGCAGTTGTTGTCGCGTGCCGGTGTGGGTATGCCGGTGACGGGTTACGCCCATTCGCCGGATGATATCCAGGATCTGATCAAAATGGTCGGTGGCGCACCATTGGTCATCAAGCTTCTCGAGGGCACTCAGGGTATAGGTGTAGTGCTGGCCGAAACGAAAAAGGCCGCCGAAAGCGTCATCGAGGCGTTCATGGGCTTGAAGGCGAACATCCTGGTACAGGAATTCATCAAGGAAGCCGGGGGTTCCGATATCCGCTGTTTCGTTGTCGGCGACAAGGTGGTCGCGGCGATGAAAAGGCAGGCACCCGAAGGTGAGTTTCGATCCAATCTGCATCGCGGCGGTTCCGCAGACGTGGTCAAAATCACTCCCAAGGAGAGAGCGACTGCGGTACGTGCGGCGAAAGTCATGGGGCTCAATGTCGCCGGTGTCGATATTCTGCGATCCGACAGAGGCCCTTTGGTGATGGAGGTCAACTCCTCCCCGGGTCTGGAAGGGATCGAGACCTCCACCGGGAAGGATATCTCCGGAATGGTCATCTCTTTCATCGAAAACAATGCACACCCCAACCGTACCCGGACTCGGGGCAAGGGATAGCGATGCCTTCGTTGAAGATAGGTGGCGTTGAGATACCCCTGGGAAGCCGTGTCAACCTCGACCTGCCAATTGCTTCTTTACATACCCACACCCCGCTGACCATGCCGATACAGGTATGGCGCGGCAGGCGGGACGGACCTCGTCTGTTCGTAAGCGCAGCGATACACGGTGACGAGCTCAACGGTGTGGAGATCATCCGGCGCCTGTTGAACCAGAAATCCCTCATGAGATTGCGTGGCACCCTGATCACCATTCCAATTGTGAATGTGTATGGTGTCATTCATCATTCACGCTACCTTCCCGACCGTAGAGATCTGAACCGCAACTTTCCTGGACATGAACATGGATCCCTTGCAAGTCGCCTGGCCAGTATCTTCATGCGGGAGATCGTTGCAAACAGCACTCACGGTATCGACATGCATACGGGCGCATTACATCGAAGCAATCTGCCGCAGATTCGCGCCAACATGGAAAATGAAACAACCAGATCTCTTGCCTATGCTTTCGGCGTACCTCTTCTGATCAATTCACAGGAGAGAGACGGCTCATTGAGAGAGGCCACCGCTGAGCAGGGAATACCCATGTTGCTTTACGAAGCAGGAGAAGCACTGCGTTTTGACGAAGTGGCTATCCGCGCCGGTGTCAAAGGGATTATCAATGTAATGCGCACCCTGAATATGCTTCCCGCCGTCAAGCGCAGGAGGAGTAGAGTAATCGAGCCCGTGGTCGCAAGCAGTACCTCATGGGTCAGGGCACCTGAGAGCGGAATACTCCGGGTTTTGTCCACACTCGGCAGTCGGGTCAAAGCGGGACAATTGCTGGGCGTAATATCCTCGCCCTTCGGGGATAAGGAACTGGAGGTGAAATCGCCTTCAGCGGGAATCATAATCGGACGCACGAGTCTACCCCTGACCAACGAAGGCGATGCATTGTTTCATATCGCCCGTGTGCAGGGCACAAAGGCTGTGGGGGAACAGGTCGAGTCGTTCACCGAAGACCTCACACCTCAGACGATTGCGGATGATCCTGATTCCGAGGCACCTATAGCCTTTTGAGACTGGACACAGGATTGTGCTTTTCGGCCCGCTTGCGGTGGAAAGGATGAGGCACACCGAGAAAAATTCCTACAGCGTAGTACTTTGCATATGCCAGCAGACTGTCTGCATCAACAGGAGCATACTGCTGTTGCGTCGCTATTGGATGCAGTCCTTGAAGCTCTTGCCCGGAATCAGGCTCAAGACCATTGCGATCAGCATCATCACCGGGCTGATCAGGACCATTCCGAGGGCTATCGGCTGCACAAACAGCAACACGACATTTGAAGCGCTCAGGTGTGCAACCACCTCGAGCATGATACCGCCAATCAGGAGAACACCGGCCAGCGTGACCACGGTACGCAGATGCTTGCAATTCAGAAATGACATGATACACCTCACTACTCGCGTATTAGTCATTGCTAATATAATGACAAATAATCTATTCATAATCACTGATAATTCGCAATTTTCGCCAGAATCAGCTGGTTATACTGCATCACTCAGTTAGATTATCGGCATATATTAATGTTTCCTAAATTAATTATATACTATTTACTGATTTCTCGTCATTTTCTGTGATGAGGGTCAATTATCACCCACTCTCCCCTTGGGGGCCCCGCTCTCCTCGTCTATTTCCACATAGTCCTGGGGGTCGAAGCGCGGGGTGCATAAAGCGAGAAAAATCAAAACCTCGGGGCCTGTGTTGCTGATCCGCTGGGAGACCCCCGGTGGAATCAGCACCACATCCCCGGGAGCAACGGGCTGAGGCGCCAGACCATCAATCTCGACCCTCCCTACCCCACTGAGGATGCAGTAACGCTCAGCGCTGCGATCGAGACGATGCAGACGGGTCGTGACGCCGGGATTCACCCTGGCACGGGCAATCGACAGGGCCTCGTCTCCTTCATGGTTTGAGAGTTCGTTAATAAAACAACCTTCTTGGAAAAAATACTCCTTTGACGCATCATGCCGTAAGATTTTTGTCTGCATTGCAGTCTCCTGACCAAACCCAGCATTCGGCACCATAACACAGAGGGCGATTGTGTCATTCTTCTCACTCGATCCGGCGATAATCTATCTGAACCATGCCGCTGTCGCCCCCTGGCCTCAGTGCACAGTCACCGAAGTCATGCGTTTTGCCCAGGAAAACGGTTTCAGCGGATCCTCACACTACGCGCGCTGGATGGATGTGGAGAGTGAACTGCGCAGCCTGCTGGCACGCCTGATCAATGCCGACTCGGCGCAGGATATCGCGCTGCTGAAGAGTACCTCTGAAGGACTGTCGGCGATTGCCTATGGCCTGCAATGGCGGCCGGGGGAGAATATCGTCTCCATCGCCCAGGAGTTCCCGTCAAATCGCATCGTATGGGAATCACTCCAAGCCGAGGGGGTCGAGCTGCGGCTGCTGGATCTCACCCGCAGCACCGCCCCGGAACAGGACCTGATCGCGCTGTGTGATGAAAATACCCGACTGATGTCTGTAAGCTCTGTTCAATACGCTGCGGGAGAGCGCCTGCAACTTGCAGTGCTGGGGGACTATTGCAGGGCCCATGATGTTGTCTTCGTGGTCGATGCCATTCAGAGTCTTGGCGCCATACCTTTCGATGTCCAGGCCTGTCATGCCGATATCGTGGTGGCGGATGGCCACAAGTGGATGCTGGGGGCGGAAGGTGTGGCGCTGTTCTACTGCCATGGCTCATTGAGGGAGCGCCTCAAGCTGCATCAGTTCGGCTGGCACATGGTGGAATCGATGGGGGACTTCGAACGCATCGACTGGCAACCGGCACAGAGCGCCAGGCGTTTCGAGTGCGGCAGCCCGAACATGCTTGGCATCCACACCCTTCATGCCAGTCTCAAGTTGATCCATGAAATCGGGCTGAATTCAATCAGTTCCGATGTCCGGAGAAACGCCGATGCAGTCATCGCCCATGTGGACAAGGCAGGCTATGAGCTGCTGACCCCGAGAGAACCGCCAAGGCGGGCAGGTATCGTTACCTTCCGGATACCGGATATTGACAACCGAGCCCTCTATCAGGCCCTCATGAAGGACCAGGTCATTTGCGCCTGTCGGGCTGGCGGCATTCGTTTCTCCCCTCACTTCCATAACCGCGAGGAGGAGATAGAAAATGCATTCAAACGACTCTCGAGGCTGCTCGAAAACAAGGAATATTAAAGATTGATTATTTAATGATTTAAATCAAGCAAAAAAATTATCGCTGGCATATAGTATTTATGAGGTTCAAGGAACAGCCCCTGAATAGGCCATGAACCGATATAAAGAAGAAATGGGGTGTGCGGCCGGGTGGCCACTCACCACCCGACAAAATATGATAAAGCGATACGAAGGAGACATTGTACCATGAAAAAAACCTTGAAAACCGCTGCTGTAGCTGCGATCGCCGGAACCGCTCTGTTGACCACTCTACCTGCTAGTGCATTTTGGGGTCCGTTTGATTGGTTCGACGATGATGATGACTGGTATGGGCCCTGGGGACCTTATGGATATGGTGGCCCATGGGGCTATCCCGGCTATGGCTACGGCTATCCCGGCTATGGCTATGGCTATCCGGGCTATGGCTACGGCTATCCGGGCTACGGTTACGGCTATCCGGGCTACGGTTACGGATATCCGGGCTATGGCTACGGCTATCCTTATGCCGCTCCGGCAGCACCTGCGGCGCCAGCGGAAAGTCAACAATAGTAACTATATCGAGAAAAAAATTACCCCGTCCTGGAGGCGGGGTTTTTTTTGACGGATGAGACTGATCCGGCTTTTGTCCAGGTGCGATAAATTCCTGCAAAAGCAGCTAGAATTTCTCTCCGATGCCTGGATAATGACGCATCAAAGCGGCCGCCACATTAATAGACAATGACTCTCCAGGATACCCACATTTCACTTGCCCACGGCAACGGCGGGCGCTACATGCGGGAACTGATCGAAACCCTGTTCGCGCGCTATCTGAACAATCCCAACCTGGATGTTCAGGCCGATGCCGCACTGCTGCCCGAATTATCGGGTGGTGACCTGCTCTTCACCACCGATGGTTTCACCGTACAACCGCTGGAGTTTCCCGGAGGCGACATCGGCTCCCTGGCCGTGCATGGCACCACAAACGACCTGGCGGTTAGCGGCGCCATCCCCAAGTATCTCGCTCTCAATGCCTTTATCGAAGAGGGGTTTGAAGTCGCGCTGCTGGAACGCATCATCAAAAGCATTGCCGACACCGCGAACGATGTCGGGGTCAGCGTGGTTGCCGGTGACACCAAGGTGGTCAGGCGGGGTGAGGGTGGCGGCATCTACCTGGCCACCACCGGTATCGGACTGCGTGAACACCGGTTGCAGCTGGGTATGAGCCGGATCGAAGCCGGGGATCAGCTACTGGTCAGTGGTCCTGTCGGCGACCATGGGATAGCCGTCATGCTAGCCCGCGAGCAGTTCGGATTACGTGGTGATCTCTACTCTGACGCGGGTTCGGTGTTACCGTTTACTAGAGCCCTCCTCGATCTGCCGGGACTACGCTTCATGCGCGATCCAACCCGGGGCGGTATCGCTACCGTGGCCCATGAGATCAGCCGCGCCACAGGCCTGCAGGTACGGCTCGAACAGTCTGCCATTCCGGTGCGTGATCCAGTCAGCTCCGTGTGCGAAATGCTTGGTTACGACCCCCTCTTCCTGGCCTGCGAGGGACGCGTTGTCGCCGTTGTAGCCGCCGCTGAGGCGAATCAGGCACTAGCGCGCTGGCGCGAGCTGCCAGGTGGTGGCCAGGCGGCATTGATCGGTGAGGCACGACAGGATGATCCCTATGTCGT
>JBNKLI010000106.1:0-10171 GCA_050292275.1 Candidatus Thiodiazotropha sp. | reverse complement strand
GATATCGCAATCGCCGTTGGGGAAATCGCCTTGAGGAAAACAGTCGATATCGCCATCGGCATAGAGCGCCAGTTGCACCCGTGGCACACCCGGCTCCCAAACTTCCGCGACCGCGAACTGGGGATCATTTTCAGCGCGTGTCGTGGCGTAGTGAACGATACCGGAGATACCGCCGTTCTCGCCCACGAACTGTGGCAGTACCGGAGGCACGACACTGAAGTCCGGTTCGGTGCTGGTAATGTAGTCGGTCTTGCCGAAATGCATCACGTTGGTCTGTCCAAGAAAAGCCTGGAAGGCCTGGGTCAACACCGGACCCGTCTCGGTACGCGAAAGGTTGTCGTTGGTGTTCGGGTTGATCAGGGTCGTCCCCACCGTGCATCCGGCATTGGGATCATCCGCGTTGTCCGAAATCGCCTGGGTACAAACCTGGGGCTGGGCCACCAGTTCGCCATAGCTGGGAAACGCATCGTTGGCGTTGGCCGGCAGATTGAAATCGATCTCGCCGCCATCATCGATGACAAAGGTCGCGCCGGTGGCCTTCTTGTTGGCGAAGCTGACCTCCGCAACCAGCCAGTGGAAGAAGGGGAAAACCTCGTCGAAAGGCGCCATACCTTCGCCATCGGTGGGAAAGCTCTGGTAGACGGTGCCATCGCGCCAGCGCAGTGACACATTCTGGCTCTCCGGTCCTATGCCATTCTCATTGGCGTCCCAGAATCCATCCAGATCCGCATCGGAGAAGATGCCGGTGTTGAGGCGGGCGAACCAGTTGAATACGGCCACGTTGCCGAAGGCGCAGCTCTGGCCCCCGTTACAGGTGCCGCCGGTGGTATCCACAGTAAAGGGATAGTTGGCGAACACCACATCGAGGTTGCTGTCCCAGATCGCAAGCTGATAGCTGCCCGGTGGAAGGGTAAAGTTGAAACCGCTACTCGCATCACAGGGCATGGCATCCAGACCCTGGCCCAGTGCCCCTGCGGCATCCACCTTGTTGATGCCGACCCAGCACGCCGGGAACGGGCGACCTGAGAAAAAATCGAAAGTGGGTGAGCGGGACATATGCATGTCGGTGACGGTGCCGCTCACGCTGGCCAGCTGCTCGCCCGGCTGGGGAGCCGGGATACCCGGCATGCCGCCATCCACCGGTGTCTTGATGAAACCGACGAACACATGGGGACCGGGCAGGCCGAACTCGACAAACACCGCCGGCTCGTTGGCCTTGACCCAGGCATCGATGACCTTGCTGCCCTCGATGGTGCTGGTCTGCTGCCAGCCGATGACATCGTTGGGATCAGTGGGTGGGATGATTATGATTCCGTACTTACCCGGCGCCATGTTCTTCACCGTCATGGTGCCGTCGGGATTGGGATGAATGGTACCGTCACCCAGGTTGAGTATCACCGGGGTGCCATCGGGATTCAGGCATGTCTGACCCAGAAAACCATTCGGATTCGGTACATTGTTCGCGTCGCATGTCTGCAGGTAACTGGTGCCCAGGGGGTTGCCGAAGGCATCCTGAATCACCTGGCCGCCCGCCGCGCCGTAACGACCGGCAGGCTCCTCCAGAAACAGGGTGAACTTGGTCCAATCCACACTGCCGTCATTCGCCTCGTTGGGAAGATCGGGTACGCCGTTGATGGGATAGTTGTCTTCGAACAGATAGATGGAGATCTGCGAGGTGGGGATCGGGTGTGCCTGAACCGTAACCGTCAGGTTGTCCAGGGTTTGACCCTGGTCCTGCGCATTCGGCAGCACCTCGACCGAACCGCCACTGATGCTGTAACCGGCATAGGGCAACACCGAAACATAGTAGCGACCCGGTGGCACGCGCAGGATGTTGATGCTCGATCCATCCGTACTTCCGCTCAACCCGCTGGCAGTGTCTTGTGTCTTGCCAACCGGATGGAAACTCGCATGAAAACCAAGGGACAGGAGACCATCGGATGTCGCTGTCGCGTCAGCGGTAGTGGCAGGGTCGGCGGGATCCACAGCATAAGTGGTATCCTCCTGCAGCAAGTAGCGAAAACCTTCGACGGGATTACCTTCGGCATCGACGACACTGAGAACAAACTGTGCCGCGTTCAAAGTGCTGCTTGCCAGCATCAGTAGTATCAGCATGGCAAATACAATCACGCTTCGCTTCGTGTAACCCTGACTCTCATTTATCATGGTTCTTTTCTCCAGACCCCAAATGGTCATTCAACTTTCCTGGGACTCGACTGTCTGGCAATCCGGACACACCAGCCCCTTCACCAGTACTTGGTGCACAGCTTACATCTCCATATAAATAGGGTCTTTGCGTGAAACTACGCTTTTTTTCTACTCGATCTCCTACCCGGACAGGAGCGGACTGGGTATTTATCGAGGGGCAAATACCCTACCTTGAAAGGTAGGGTAAGCAGATAGGATCCGGAGCCATTTATTCGAAAATAAAAGTCTTTTGTTTCTTTTAGAAAAAAGCTAGAAAAATGCGCACTGGAAACAGTGACAAATGCAGCTCGGCATTAAGGACTGATAGTGAATATTGAATAGTAAATAAAAGGATAAAGTTGCCAAAAATCACGCTCAAGAAGTTCAACCAGGGTTTATTCAAACTCCTTTTTGTGTCATGGTAAATCTATTGAAGTTGCTGGCCAGATTAGTTAAAACAGCGATTGATCTTTGCATCGAATCCAATCGCACCTAAACTATCTGAAAGTGAAAAAAAGATAAAAAAACGGATTTTCCAATCCATACAAATCAAGCATCGAAGAAAGATTTCGAGTAACAATGAACACGGGCAACAAAAGAATCGTCATCGCCGAAGACCACAATATCCTGCGTGCCGGGCTTAAGGCATTGTTGACGTCCAATCCCCAGTTCGAGGTAATTGGAGAAGCCGATAACGGCCGTGATGCCATACGTCGCGTCATCGAACTCAAACCCGACCTGGTGATCATGGACCTGAGCATGCCGGGTCTGAACGGCATGGATGCGATACGCGAAATCAAGGAGCGTATGCCCGAGATAAAGACACTGGTTCTGACGGTGCACAACGAAGAAGAGTATGTACTGGCGAGCCTCAAAGCGGGTGCCAACGGTTATGTGTTGAAAGACGCCACACAAAACGAGCTGATGACGGCGGCAGAACGTGTACTCAATGGCAAGACCTACTTGAGTGCGGAGATCACCGAAAAGGTGGTCAACAGTTATCTCAACACCAACAATGTGAGTCAGGAACCGGTTACACGCTGGGATACAGTGACTCAGAGAGAGAGGCAGATTTTAAAACTGATCGCTGAAGGCCATACCAACAAAAGCATGGCGGAGTATCTCTGCATCAGTGTTAAGACGGTCGAGAAACATCGGGCAAATCTGATGAAGAAACTCGATCTGCACAGTGTATCGGCTTTGACCACCTACGCGCTTGACAAGGGAATCATCAACCGTTGAGTGCAAATCTTTTCAACGGAAACGAGGCACAGATTTCGACGCCCTGATTCACCACCGCTTTTACCTGAAGGGTGCCATTCACGGACTCTGCCCTATCGCGCATACTCATCAAACCCACTCCCAGTTTGTCCTTGATCTTGGCCGGATCGAAACCGACTCCGTCATCAAGCACCGTGAGATTGATACTATTGTGAGATAGAAACAGATTGACTTTGATCAGTGTCGCCTTTGAGTACTTCACTGCGTTGTTCAGCGACTCCTGAACGATTCGATAGATAACGGTTCTCAACGCTTCGGGAATATCCGATTCGGCCAGCTCGAACTCGGTTCGCACATCGAACTTGGCACAGAGCTGAGAGATCTGGCGACACTGCCAGGTGATGGCCGCCAGGACACCGAGATCGTCAAGGATTGCCGGTCGTATGGAGCTGCAGATCGTCCTCACTTCATTCATCGCCTGGTTGACCATGGATGAGAGTGCCTGCAATGACTCCTTGTGTGCTTCGGGTAATCCATGTTCCATCACCTGATCATCGCACCCATTCAGACACTGCTGGATATGCAGCTTCATGCTGGTGAGCAATTGACCCAGGCCGTCATGCAACTCCCTTGAAATTCGCTTCTTCTCCTCCTCGTCGGCAGCCATCCGGGGTGAGTGGCGGGGTGAGTGGCTGTCTGCGTAATCGAGAAGCTCGGAAATATCGCTGCCCAGTTGTCCGCCGATCAAAGGCATTGCGCCTTTGGGATTGGCTGTCGGGTCGGGTGCAAACCTATTCGGAGTGATAGTCGATACCTGGAGCTTGATCAGGGATTGCTCCACCAGTTCCAAGCTGTTTTTATTCTTCACCAAAGTCATCCGCTGCGCCCCTTTTGTCCCTCGTTACCGGAGGTACTGTGAACTACCACAAGTGCCAAGTGCTAGAAAATGTGTGAATCCAATCCCAATGCCAATTAACTATTGAACACTGCACAGAATGTGCCATATATTTATATATTTTATTTTAAACAATACGTTATGGTTACTACATAATGTAACTTATAAGATAATGCGCTTGGGAACTGTAAACTATCCCGACAAATACCACCTTAATTCCCAGTCCTGGTTGAGTGATATGCCCTATGTCGTCGTCCCTGTCGAAAATGTTTACATTCGTAACATCGCAGATTGGAGGATCTGCCCGCCGGAGCATGTTTCTCGATTGGTAACTACTCACCCCTCGGTCGCAGCACCGGGCGCTTGGTTCGGTTGTTTTATCGCCCGATGGGTGAGTAGTTGCCTCGATTCTTCGGCAGGGGCGGATCGCTACGGATGCAGATTGCGATCTAAAAGCTCGGAGACCCGCTTCAGATCATCATGGGTATCGATGCCATGGCCGGGATCGACCTTTGCCTCGCTGACATGAATCTTATCGCCGTGCCACAGAACCCTGAGTTGTTCCAGTGACTCCGCCCGTTCCAACGGCGCCCTGTCCAAAGTCACATAACGGGAGAGAAAACCCGATCGATAGGCATAGAGGCCGATATGGCGGGCAAAGCCTATCCCTGCGGGCAGGGGTGTGTCGCTGTTGATGAATTCATCCCTGTGCCAGGGAATCGGTGCACGGCTGAAATAGAGGGCATAACCCTGGGCATCGCTGACCACCTTGACTACGTGGGGATCGAACAGCATTTTGCGATCGGTGATGTTTGCGCTGAGCGTGGTCACAGATGCCGCTTCGTGTTCATCCATGTCATGCGCTACCTGACTCAACAACTCAGGCGGCATGCAGGGTTCGTCACCCTGCAGATTGACGATGATTTCATCCTCCGCCCAACCGCGGATCCCTGCCACTTCGGCTATCCGGTCAGATCCGCTGCGATGGCGTTCGGATGTCATACAGACATCTGCCGAGAAACCCCGGCACACATCGGCGATCTGCCGGTTGTCAGTGGCTATCACCACTTCACTGGCACCGCTCTCCCGGGCACGCTCGAACACATGCTGTATCATCGGTTTGCCCGCCAGCTCCAAAAGCGGTTTGCCGGGCAGACGGACCGAAGCGTAGCGTGCAGGAATAACGACCTTGAAGCGCATCACTCCCTGCCTTCTTCGCCAATCTCCTCATCGGCAGCCAGTTTTCTTGCCTCTTCCTCCAGCATCACAGGTATATTATCCCGAATCGGAAAGGCCATTCTGTCGACGGGACAAATAAGTTCGCCGACTCTCTTCTTATAGACAAGCTTACCTTTGCAAAGCGGGCAAACCAGGATTTCAAGCAGTTTTCTGTCCATCTTTCAGCCTTCTAATCAGTGCCATCAACGCGCTTTCAAAATCCTCACCCACAACAGCCACAGCTGGCACATACCAATGGCCGGGTTGGGCGAACTGTTCGCACTTTACCGCATCTTTCTCTGTCATGAGAACAGTGTGTGCGGAAAAAGGACGCAAATCGTCCGCTGAAAAGGCGTGGTGATCGGGAAAGGGATGGCGTTCGATGTCAAGCCCCTGCTCCTGAAGCATGTCGAAGAACCGCTCCGGATGGCCGATACCGGCGATCGCGTGGACCCGCTCGGCTGCGAATGTGCTCAGCCCTCTCGACTCGCCACCACCGTTGAGGACCAGGGCTTCAGTCAGCTTCAGTTGCATATGGTATTCCTGCGGCTTCGCCGCCCCGTTGACGATGACCAGATCAGTGGCAGCCAAACGTTGTCTTGTTTCCCGCATGGGGCCCGCAGGCAGACAAAGTCCGTTGCCGAAGCGGCGTTTGCCATCGATGACCGCAATCTCCAGATCCCTTGCCATGGCATAGTGCTGCATACCATCGTCGGAGATGATCAGATCACACTGATGTGCCGCCAGCAGTTGTTGCGCCGCCTGCGGTCGGTCCGGACCCGCAAACACAGGGCAACCGGTACGTCGCCTCAACAGCAGTGCCTCATCTCCAACCTCCTTCGCCAGGCTCCCGGGGGTTACTTCACAAGGCCATTGCAGCGCCTTTCCGCCATATCCCCGGGTCACGATACCGGGTTTGAATCCCCACTCCCGCAGTTTTTCCGCAAGCCAGACCACCATCGGTGTCTTGCCCGTTCCACCCACGGTTATGTTGCCGACGACGATCACCGGCACATCGAGCCTGACCACAGGCAAAAGGCCGATACGATAGAATATCCGGCGGATCGCACTCAGCAGACAGAATAGAGCGGACAGGGGGAGCAACAGCAGGGTAAGGGTGCTCCAGCCGCGCCAGGATGCCTCGATTGCGTTCAAGCAATCCTCACTCAGAGGCAGGGCGATGGGCGGAAAACGTCATCTTCGTCAACCCCAACTGGCTTGCCGCATCCATCGCCGTCATCACCGACTGATGCGGCGTCCTGGCATCGGCATTGATGATGACCGGCAGGTTGCGTCGTTCACCGACGGCCTTTCTGATGGCCTGCTTTAGGGTTTCGATCTCCGTATTGACGACTTCACGCTGGTTGACGAAGAAAGTACCGGAAATATTGATAGTGATATCGAGCTCTTCTTTTTGATGTTCGACCTCTTCCCCCGTCGCTTCGGGAAGTTCTATCAGGATCTGGCTCTCGCGTTCGAACGTCGTTGAGACCATGAAAAAGATGAGCAACAAAAAGACGACGTCGATGAGCGGTGTTACATCGACTTCGGGCGACTTGCGCGGAGAGGGGCGAAGGTTCATTTCAGCTCCCTTTCACCATGTATCACCTCGACCAGTTTGAGTGCCTGTTCCTCCATTCCGATCACGAGTCTGTCTATGAGACCACTGAAATAACGGTGGAACATCAAACTCGGAATCGCCACGGAGAGTCCGGCCGCAGTGGTGATCAATGCCTCCGAGATGCCGCCGGCCAACACCCCTGGATCACCGACACCTGCGGTGACGATGACGCTGAATACCTTGATCATGCCGATTACCGTACCCAAAAGTCCGAGCAGAGGAGATATCGAGGCGATGGTTCCCAGGGTATTGAGATAGCGTTCAAGCTCATGCACCACCTGGCGCCCCACCTCTTCTATCGCCTCTTTCATCACCTCTTTATTGTGATCTCGATTGAGCAGGCCCGCCGCCAGGATTCTGCCCAGTGGAGAGCTGCCTTTGAGCTTGTCGAGGTCGGCCAGATTGAGCTTGTCGTCCTTGTGCAGCTGCAGGATCTGGCGCATCAGATAATCGGGCATGACCCGTTTTCTCTGAAGTGACCACAACCGTTCGATAACTATCCCCAGGGCGACGATGGAGCAGGCGATGATGGGCAGCATCAGCCATCCGCCGGATTTAACCAGTTCTAGCACTTTTCATGTCCTGTATGCTTTGGTGAATCCAAAAGATCCTAGTGTACTTTATGATGCGAGTAATCTGAAACTGACACCAGCGAAAAACAGGTGCTTCACTGCATTGCACGGGTCGGCCGGCAAGACAACCGACCGTCAAAGCACCAGGAAACCGCAGCGGACTGATCAGGATTTACGTCTGTTTGCGGTCATTAGCGTTCATTCGCGGCATGATTTATATCTCAAGTTTCGGAGTTCAAATCGTGATTCAGACTCCACCGTTCGCGTGGACTCGGCAGTCCGGGAGAGCGTCGGCCGCAGGGACGCGGCCGTCGAGTGCCCAGGGACGGGTTTACAGCGTCTTTCCCAGGCTGCCGAGTCCACGCGAACGGCCCCAAATAGCACTCAATGGCTGACCGGGACTCACTCGTTCCAGTAGCGGCTGTTGAGCTGCCGATAGAGCAGAGGCGAGAGCTTGGCACCCGGCTTTGCGATTCGAAACTGTATCGCCCCGGTCTCGGCAGAGTTAAGTACAATCGCTCCCTGATTTCGCCAACGCTGAACCACTTCATCTTTTGGAAATCCGTAACTGTTTCCATGGCCGCTGGAGACCAGCACCCAGTCAGGATCGACGATCTTCACGAAAGACGGCGTGGATGATGTGGCGGAACCGTGGTGAGGCGCAACCACGATTTCAGACTTGAGCACCTTGGCATGGTGTTGCAGCAAGGCGCTTTCACCCCTGGCCTCGATGTCTCCCGGTATCAGAATACGCATATCTCTCACACTCACCTGCAGTACACAGGAACGATCGTTCGAATGAGTGAACCACTCGCTCGGTACCGGATGCAGAATGGTGAAATCCACGCCGTCCCACTGCCAGCTCTCTCCGGCCTGACAGACCCGCGACTGCGCCGTGTGTTCAGGTTCGCCCGCCAGGACATCGCCGATCACCATCGCCTGCCTCAGGGCGCCATAGCCGCCGGCATGATCGAGATCACCATTGCTCAGCAGCAATCGGTCTATGCCCGCATAGCCTCTGGATCTCAGATAGGGAACTATGACCGACTCCGCGGTGCTGGATCCCGAGGCGGAGGCAGGTCCCGTATCATAGACCATGAGATGATGTTCGGTTTCGATGACACAGGCCAGTCCCTGGCCGACATCCAGCAGCGTGAGCCACAGTTCTCCGGGCCCGGGACGCTGCGGCCGAACGAGCAACAGCGGGAGGATCATGAATATCGCCAGTCCGCGCCCCGGTATACCTGCGGGAAGCAACCACAGGAGGAATCCGAGAAACGCCGCGATCCATATCCAGACAGCGGCATCGGGCAGTGAGATCGCGGCATGGGGAAGCACTGAAAACCACACCAGAAACTGGTAGGTATGCCCTGCCAGCCATCCAAGCATTGCGAACCACCAGTCGGCGAACAGGGATATCGGCAGCAATGGTAAACCAAGGAGCACCAGGGGAACGAGTACCAGGGTAAACCAGGGCACCATGATCAGATTCACCACCAGTGTAATCAGCGAAGCCTGTCCGAAAAAAAGCAGGAGAACCGGGAACAGTCCGAGCGTGACGAACCACTGCACACGCACTATCTGCCGCCACCCTGTCCATGGCTTGAAACGTCCACCAACACACCAGACAATCACCGCGACCGCAATGAACGAGAGCCAGAAGCCGCTTGACAGCGCTGCCAGGGGATCGAGCAATACCACGAGAAACAGCGCTATCACCAGGCTTCTTGCCGGTTGAATCCTGCGCCCGAGCAAAACGCTGCCGAGGGTCGTCGCCAGCATCAGCAGCGCGCGTTGCGTGGGCAGTGAAAACCCCGCCAGGGCCGCGTAGGCAAGCGCCCCTGCCAGGGCTGCGACCGATCCTGCCTTGAGGGCAGGAACAGCGAGGGTCAGGCGTTCACTGCGGCGCCAGAGCCATTGACTGAGGTAGAGTATCCAGCCGGCAACGATGCCGATGTGAAGACCGGATATCGCAACCAGATGATTGGTGCCGGTCTGGCTGAATACACGCCACTGCGCCGATCCCATGCCTCGTTTGTCCCCTATCGCCAGAGCCCTCAACAGAGAAGCAGCATCTCCCTGCTCAACCTGGCGATCGATCCGGCTGGCGATGGTTTGGCGTAGTCTACCCAGCCATCCATGCCATGAGGGGGATGCTATTTTTTTGTTGCCCTGCCATTTCCTGACATAACCCCTGGCTTGAATACCCTGGCTGAACAACCATTGCTCGAAGTCCCTGCCGGCGGGATTCTGATGCCCCCTCGGGCGTTTCAGCCTGACTTTCAAACGCCAGGTGTCGCCCATGCGCAGCGCTTTGCCGGGACCATACCAACTGAGCTGCAGCCGGGACAGGGCGAGCGCCCTGCCCTGGCTGTCCCGCGCTCTATTCACATCCGCCTGAAAACGGCTCAACCGACCCTGCTTGTCCGGCAAGGATGCGATAACCGCCTCCAGCAC
>JBNKLI010000105.1:0-34829 GCA_050292275.1 Candidatus Thiodiazotropha sp. | reverse complement strand
CCTCTAGATTACCGGACATGATCAGCTGTACCAGTTCCGGATCCTTTATCACTTCCTGGATCTCCGGATCCGACATCATGGAGGTGACCATTTGCATGAGTTCCGGAGAAGTGCCGATCTGCTGCTGGATAGCCTGTATATCTGTGTTGGCCTGGCCTGACGGAGTCGTAGCGCCGGTTGGTTTGATGGAACGTATCGAGGAACTGGGCACCTCGATCTGTCCAAGCGACTGGGAACGGATGACGTAACGACCGTTCGACATCGAGACGACCTCGCCATTGATGCTGGTGCCGTCGATGAGTTCTATGCGACTTTCCGCACTGCTCTTGAAACTGATCGACCCTAGCAGGACAAGGAACAGAACGGCGGCTATTCGATGCGGCCAATCCGAACGGTATTGGTGAAAGGGTGTATCTAAGTGTTGTTGCATCATCTCAAAACTCCGTATTCCGGCGAATAAGTACTTACCCATAATCCCTGTTACGCTGAACATAGTATCAAACTCATGGTTTGAACTATATAATTGTTCATGATAACCCACTTTGCACAGTCTTCGAATCAGCGACCCGACACAGTCATGAGTTATGAGATAAATCCCTATTCCCCCCCTCAGTCCATACTCGAAAAAAAGAGCGATGCACTTACCCTGAGTGCCAGTTTCTCTACATTGAATTTCTGGCGAAAGCTGTATGTTGTCTTTTCATGGACCATCAATATTTTGTTGGCTGCGCTATTTACCGTGACAATAACTGAATCCGACAAGAACAATATCCCGATCGCTATTGGCCTCGCTGCTTTTCTTTTAGGTACTGCTTACTGGACTCACTGGGCGATCGTCAAAAGAAATGTAGGCCATATCACGACCTTGGCAATTCTCAATCTGATTCCCGGTGGTAATATCATTGGCTGCTTGATCATGTTTTCCATCAGAAGTGTTACCGTGAACGAGCTCGAGCGGTTCAATATAAAAGATGCCTAGCAGAAATAACCGCGCTATTCAAACGTCTGCATTTTGGTGCGGCAAGCCGCACCCTACACCTGGAATCATTCGCTATGGTAGGGCATCAGAGTCTGACAAGGAACCTCTGATTGATTCGTCATTCCGGTACCAGTTCAAGTCCGGCACAGGCTGCCGGAATCTGTATGCATGATTTTCCTGGATCCCGGCATACGCCGGGATGACGAAAAGAGAATTAACCAGTGGTTCCTCGAGGATCAGCCACCGAAGGAAGTTTCGCGCAGTGTCAATACTGCGGTATTGACGTTGCCGGCATATTTGATCTCTGTGTGCGGCATCATGACGCCTTCCACCGCTTTGTAGTCCCGGTATTCCGTCAGGAAACTCATAGCCATACCGTTCATCTGCAAGGTGCCGATCACTTTGTCGATCAACAGGGTTTTTCTGTTTACATGGTAGTCCGTTGTTATATCACCCTCGCGCAGGGTTAACCTGTAAAATTTGTCGCCCTCTTCAGTCACATGGATTTTAGCTGCGCGTTGTTGTAACAGAAGCGGATTGTAAAGACGCATACGCTGCAGCCTCATTGCCATCAATCCTGGTCCATTGACAACCTCATGGCGGGTTTTATTGTAGATTTTCTCTCCTGAATCCCCATTCAGGATGCGCTTTTCGCTCTTCGATGGATAAGTCAGTTCGACGGTCAGCATTCCAGGCAGATCGATCGCGCGTTGATCGGTACCCTTTTCATGACTGGTCATTGCAACCAGGTCCCAATGCTGACGATAAGGTGTATTGAGTTTTTCGAGAGCCGTCGCTCCACCATAACGTTCAACCATCTGCTTTAAAAGCTCTGTGCTGTCAAGCTGTGCGGCGAGTATCGTGCCCGTTGTACTCAATAGCATTAAGAGCAGGAGTAATCGGATCAGGTAAGTGGTATTGAAGTATGCCATCGGTCATCTCCTTGGTCGTGGCGCTAGGACTGTTGCTGTTTTTCTGATTAGTTGAAGTTGGATGCAGGTCGCACCATTCAAGTGGACGTTTGCACCGCCCCCTATCTAAGTCGGATCTATGTTAGATGGGAAAGCCCTTTCAGGTTAGCAAAAAATTTGTGATTTCGAAACAAGGGTTCCTTTACCTTGATTCACTTTTTCTTAAGGTTTACTGAAGCCGCTCCTTGTATGATCTACAAACGCATGAGTATACTTCAACGAGGGAGGAAATGGGCATTTACGCCGTTCATAATTCCGCTGATGCAGCAGAATGTTTTTTACTCATCGAACAGGGAGTTCAATGCAATGAAGCATATTCTAATTTTCTGGAACACTATTTTTTTGTTGACCGCAAGCATGTTGAGTAGTGCGGACGATATCAACACTGCTTATCCACCGTTCCTCGATCTGACACTCAACAAGGGCGAAACCGTTATCGAGAAAGTATCGCTGACTATCCATCCCTATTGTATCAGACCTGTTTACGTCGATGTCGTCGCTTCAGATCCAAATGCGCTGGTGAAAAATCTCACCGGTGTTGTCATCAACGGCTGCGGCGGCGACACCTCGAGCTTCGAAGTCGAGTTTACCGGGGCGTCAAACCCTCAGCATTTCAACCTGCAGTTCGTGGATTCGGTATTTGGGGGAGTTCTTGCCTCGATTCCGGTCAGCATCAGTCCGATGCAGGAGCTTGAATCACTGCTTGGCGTGTTGTTTCGAAATCAGGGCATCGTTTTCCAGGTGACATCTAACGGTTGCACGCAGAAAAGCGATTTCAAGATTGACGTGATGGAGTCGGATCCGTTGCAGCTTCGCTTGATCCGTGTTCGCCCGGATCCCTGCGATGCCTATGTACCCCTGGGCGAACGGATCTTCTTCAGCTATCGCGAACTTGGCATTATCGCCGGCGATGAATTGAAAGTGCAGAATCCACTAGGTACAGTCGTTGTTCCTTATTAAGTTACCTCTGAGTAACAATCCCCCGGCATTGTCGGGGGATTCGGTTTTGTGGATTCTATTCCGATCAATTCCAGTACCAGATATAACCCCGTTTGATGGATGACTCAATTCGCAAGGAAGGCAGCAATCGGATACCACCCCGACAGGGGCCTGGCGGATAGCCTTTTGCGCAGGGATCGGCAACCTCGAAAAATTCATCTCTCCTTGGCAGATATCTGTCACCCGCAGCATAGCTTTTTGCTTTGGGAGCGGAAATGAAGCGCGAACTGATTGCAACCACCATGTGTCCAAACGGCATGCCATGGAGATTGAACATGACAGGCCCCTTCTCCAGATGAGCCTTGAAAACTTGCAGGCTGTTTTCCACGTTACTACGGAGACCGATTTTTCTCGCTACCATGTCCACTTGAAAATCGGCCAATCCAATAAGGGTTCTGCCAAACATCGGCAGCAACAAGGCCCTGCAGCGACTCTCCCATTCCTTGTTACCGATATCTTTTTGCTTGCGCCAGGCGAGCATCATTCGCAACGATGCCCGCCAGCATGTAGAGAGGTCGGGTTGAGAGTAGACTCTGACACTCCATGTTGTACCCATGTAACATCTCCAGAATTATTAGTTCAGTCGAACTTATACTTACGTCATCTAAAAAATAGTGTAAAACTCAATCATAATCAAACCTCTGCATTATCGTGAGTTCAGACTCTCTGATATGCTGTTCCAGCTCCGGAGTAAACTCAGCCGGATATTTCTCTTTGTTACTGACGTTACAGGGTGCTAGCGCCCGAATGCTATTTTCATCGAACACCTCACCAGCCATCCGCAAGGCATGGATCAAATCATCTACAAGATTCTCATATTTACCGACATAATCTATCTGATCATAGTTCTCGCCCAGGAATTCAACCAGGCTGGTGGTAATGAAACCCGGGAATAGTTCCAACACCTGTTCGACAAAGTTGTGGAAGTGCTCAGAGCGGCATCTTTGATCCAGCGGATTCCTTTCATCCCACCCATAGGTCATCTTGAATTGCCAATAGGACCTGTACAGATCGAGTGGATGTCTTATAAATGCGAACCGGAATCGATCACTACACCGCACTTGGCTAAGACCGATATGGGGGTCTCCATCTATCCTGATATCATAGGTTGGAATACCCGATTTCGTTATGGCCCGAGTAACCCAGGTACCACCGGTCTTGGGTATGTGCAAAAAACACGAATTAGGAAGTATCAACATGGTCGGACAGAGATCCCCGCAATTAGCCTTGCAACCAGTATAAATTTGCCAAAAGCAGCTCCATCTGACAATCGCCAAATCCACCACCTGTCGAACAGCCTGCCCATCTGCCCCCATCTGCTATACATAAACAATATGAGATGAACCCAGCCACAGGCGCTCGAGATCATGTACTGGACCACAGCCATCAGTCGCGAAAACCAACTGCAAAACGCAATTCATGCAGCTTCTCAGCAGATCCTCGCCGACCTGAAAGGGCCGCCGGATCTGATGTTTGTGTTTGCCTCGGACCACTACCGTCAAGGATTCGACACCCTGCCGGCCAGACTCAGACTCCACCTCGGAGGTGGTTTGCTGGTTGGTTGCTCCGCCAGCGGTGTCATCGGTGATCATGAAGAGGTGGAGTTCCAGCCCTCCGTGAGCCTGACCGCGGCTCGCCTCCCGGCGGTCAGCCTGGATGGCTGGCACGTAGAGGGCCGGGATCTTGGTCCAGCCACCCCCCATAGCCGCAGGTGTGCCGCACTTGCCCAGCACTCTCCCGGAGAGCCGGCGCAGTTTATCATCCTGGCTGACCCGTTTACCTTTCCCGTCGAGCAGCTGATACACTCTTTGGAGGCCGGCTTTCCATCCGCCGTGATCGCCGGTGGGCTGGCCAGCGGTAGCCATGGGCCAGGCGAGACCGCCCTCTTCCTCAACGAAACGACCTATCACTCCGGTGCTCTGATCCTCTCCCTCGGCGGCGATCTGGAGATGAGCACCGCCGTTGCCCAGGGCTGCCGGCCCGTCGGCGAGCCCATGTTTATCACGGCGCTCGAAGGTGGTGCCATCCTGGAGCTCGACGGACGCCCACCCCTTCAGATTTTAAACGAGCTCTTTGCCCGTTCGAATGACCAGGATCGTACCCTGATGCAGCACTCGCTGTTTCTCGGCGTCGCCATGCGTCCGGATGACAGCCTGCTCGGCCAGGGGGATTTCCTGATCCGCAATCTGGTGGGTGCTGATTTCGAGAGTGGCGCCATCGGTGTGGCGGCTGAACTCTACGCAAACCAGGTAGTGCAGTTTCACCTGCGTGACGCCGAAACCTCCGCAGGCGATCTCGACAAGGTGTTGAGCCGGACTCGGATGAGTTTTGGCGACAGACCACCGCTGGGAGCGGTACTCTTTTCATGTACCGGACGTGGCAAGGGCCTTTATGGACAATCCGGCCACGACTCGGACACTTTCCACCGCCTCCTGGGAACCACGCCTCTGGGTGGTTTCTTCTGCAACGGAGAGATCGGACCGGTGGCCGGCAAGACCTTCCTCCACGGTTACACGAGTTCTTTCGCTCTGTTTCGCTCACGACTCACTTGAACGCTGTGGCAGGATCACCTGAAGGACCCCTTGCCGGTCCTATGAAAGCCTGTCTCTACTTCACAAAGGAGACAAGGGGCTTTTCCAATCCCTTGTTTGGACAACCACCTCTTGTTTGGACAACCAAGTCGACAAATCCGTTTGGCAGATACATAGCACGGTTGTGATACGACTTATTTGAAGCTATCGATAGACAATTAATTCAGGTTTTTACTGCGGCTTAATCGAATCTTAAGGAATGCGGATAGATTATGTGCTAATAATCACTTTTCATCATAAAGAGTAAGGAAATTCCATAGGAAAGGAGATTCGCCGAGTGACTGAGGTAAGCCTATGTTTGTCGAATGGACAAAAGATCTGAATACCGGAATTGATGTAATCGATGAACAACACAAACGCATCGTGGACTACATCAACCAGCTCGATAAAGCGATCACACAAAACGACGATCGCATAGTAGGCGTCGTGCTGACCGAGCTGTTCGACTATTGCTACTCTCACTTGGCCTTTGAGGAACACCTGATGCTTAAGGCCGGATATCCACATCTGAAGCCCCACAAGGCGACACATGATATGTTCGTAAAGCGCCTGGAGAAATTCCAGGAAAAATATAATGCGGGCGAAAACATCGCCATACAACTCCATGAAATGCTCAGCGCTTGGTTTATTCACCATATTAAGCAGATGGACATGGCCTATGCCACCGAATCCAAGGAGATCCTCATGGAGATCGTTGGAAACAAGGAACCCACCGGTTGGTTTAGCCGAAACATCGGCAAATTCTTCAAACTGGGATACCACTGAAGCTGGCACAGGGATCCGGGTTGGGCCCCTGCCCAACCCGGTAAATACGACACAGCCCGGCGGCGCCATCAACCAGCCAATGGATAGTCTGTATAGCCTTTCTCATCCGGCGTATAGAAACTGTCAGCATCGGGAACAGCGAGGGAAATGTCGTTCTTGAATCGTGGTATCAGATCGGGGTTGGCGATGAAGGGGCGGCCGAAGGCGACGAGATCGCACCTCCCCGCCTCCAGGTCGGTATTTGCCCGCTCCGCATCATAGCCGCCCGAGAGGATGAATGTACCCCCAAATGCTTGCTTGATACGCTCCTTGATGCTCCAGGGTACCTCCGGCGCGCCCTGGGCACTGAAATCAGAGATATGAATATAGATCAGTTCGAGGTCTGCACAAGCCTTCGCCAAGTGGAGATAGAGGGCGTCCATATCCCCATCCGCCGCCATGGCGTTGAAGACACCGTAGGGTGAGATCCGAATACCGGTGCGTTGCGCACCTATGCGTCTGCTGACTGCGCTTGTCGCTTCGATAGTGAAGCGTGCACGGTTCTCTATCGATGCGCCCCAGCGATCCGTGCGCTGGTTGCTGGCCGTGTTGAGAAATTCGTCGAGCAGATAGCCGTTGGCGCTGTGCACCTCCACTCCGTCGAAACCCGCCGCCATGGCCAGCTCGGCACTTCGAGCGAACTCCTCGATCGCCTGTTGGATGTCCGCTTCCGTCATGACTTCTGGCACCGGGTAGGGCTGCATCCCCTCCTGGTCTGTCCATACGCTATCGGCCAGGGCGATTGGCGATGGCGCGAGGATTCTCGCCCCCTCCGGCATATTCAGCGGATGGGAGACACGGCCCGTGTGAATGAGCTGTGCGAAGATTCGTCCACCGGCTTCGTGCACGCTGTCGGTAACCTGGCGCCAGGCGTCGACATGAGCCTGGTTGTAAAGACCGGGAATGCGCGCATAACCCAGCCCGTCAGGAGAAACCCCAACCGCTTCGGATACGATAAGCCCCGCTTCCGCGCGCTGAGCGTAATAGGTCGCCATCAGCGAAGTGGGGATGTGGTCGGCCGTAGCCCGGCAACGCGTCATCGGGGCCATTACCACCCGATTGCGTAGCGTTATCGGGCCCAGGTCGAATGATTCGAACAGTTTACCGATCATCTCTATCTCCTTTGAGTCATCAAAATTCATTGTTGTCGACCCGGCTGCTTCAGCCGGGAGCATGCCGGTCGCGTCGTGATCATCGTTGTTGGGGGGGCAGCCATACTCCAGCGCCGTTTCGGCAAATGGGCGACACGCCAAGTGTTGGTCAACGCGGCATTGGGATGCGATACTATCCGTTAACAGCAATTTGTGTAAGTACGCACATTTTTAGCCTATAGTGCCAAGTTGTATACCTGGAGTCCCCATATGCAAACCCATGAGAGCAGTGTCTGCGGATTCACCTGTCCCGTTGCGGCGACACTGAAGGTGATCGGAGGGAAGTGGAAGGGAGTCATCCTCTACCACCTACTCGACGGAACCAAGCGTTTCAACGAGTTGCGCCGGTTGATGCCTGATGTCACGCAGCGTATGTTGACCCGTCAATTGCGGGAACTCGAAGAGGATCAGGTGGTGGCTCGCAAGATCTATCCAGAGGTGCCGCCAAAAGTCGAATACTCCTTGACGGAAGCCGGCTACTCCCTGCAACCGGTACTGAATGTCATGCACCAATGGGGAATGAGATACATAGAAAAGAGTTGACATGGTGTACAATCAACTGTCTCCCTCTGACAGAGTCATAAACAAGTCATTCATGACAAACCGCTACAGGGGAATGGTGGAACCGGTCATGCGCATATATAAAATTGTCTTCCTGAACCAGGGGAAGGTCTATGAGATCTTTGCCAAAACTGTACGTCAAGGTGAGTTATATGGATTTGTCGAGCTGGAAGATCTTATCTTTCAGGAAACCAGTTCGGTGGTCGTCGATCCATCGGCGGAAAAGCTGAAAGAGGAGTTTTCAGGCGTTCACCGCACCCGGATTCCCATCCATGCGGTGATTCGCATCGATGAAGTGGAAAAGGACGAGCATGGTCCCGGCAAGATCATTGAGATCGACTCCGATTCCAATATCACCCCCTTCCCCAATCCCTTTTTCGATCACAAGAAAAAACCCGATAAATAGGGGCCGATTGCGAATCCGCATTGAGTCAGTCCCGGCGCTGGCGAGAATTGTGGGTATGAGATTCGACAATCCCGCTTTCCGGCATCGATCCGTCCTCCTGATCTACCTCTCGCTTTTGCAGTACGGATGCACCGACGACAGCCCACAAGCCGAGGCCGTAGCGCAGCCTCCAGCGCTCCTGGTCGCCGCGGAGACAGGCGATCTGCCCAGCCTCACCCGACTGATCGAAGCCGACGCCGCCGTCGACGTCAAGGATGCCTGCTCCTGGACTCCATTGATGAAGGCCGCATTGAACGGTCACTACGAGGCAGCGAAACGCCTGATTCTCGCCGGAGCGGATGTCAATCAGACCGACAAGGGCGGTTACTCGTCACTGATGCTGGCGGCCTCGAACAACCATCCAAATCTCATTGATTTGCTTATAAAATCCGGCGCCAGCATCAATCAGGTCGAGACCACGAAAGGATGGACGGCATTGATATGGGCCGCGAAACTGGGGCACAGGGAGGCTGTCCGCAGCCTGTTGAAATATCCCGTCGACCGGGAATTCGCCGATTTCACCGGGAAGCGCGCCCTGGATTGGGCCAGGGAGAACCGGTTTCACGAGCTTGTCTCCCTGCTCGAGTGATCGGTGCCTTTTGATTGGGCGCTGGAGAGAAATTTGGAAGATGGTTCAGCAGAATATACTAATTAACTGATCCAGATCATCACCCCCGCTCCAGGGCAAACCTATGATATTGAGACAGATAGCTGCTATCTGTGACCGAGTCTTTCTCAGGAGGGATCACTAATGCCCCAGAACATCACCAACGACCACGATCTGCGAGAGGCCATCAGCGGACTGTCACCCGATCAGCAACGGGCCCTGGGTGGTCAGTTCGTCGCCAGCGTAAGCCATTTGAGTCAGGACCCCCGTGTCAATCGAGCCATCGATGCGGCGAGCAACGCCGATATCTCCCCCGGGGAGCTGGAGGAGATCCATAAGGCCGTCAAGGCGTTTGCGACACAAACCTATACCGCCTGCGGCAGCGATGCGGATTGGGCGGCACAGGCCGAACATTTTGTCGCCGCGGCTGCAGCGGCTTCGCTTTCATCCGATGACCAGACCGGTGCGCGGGGAGCATGGAAGGCCGCCATGCAGGCCCGGATGGCGAAAAGCTGTGAAATGATTCTGAATGACGATGGCACTGTCGCCAATGAATCGGAGAAGCAGTATCAAGCGGCTGAGCGTTTTCTCGGAGGGCATTAGGAATAACTGGCCGCTTCTCCGTGCGTTCTCACGCGGGTGAGACTGTGTAAGTACTGTTTAACACCCTCTCCCCCGACCCCTCTCCCGCAAGCGGGAGAGGGGAGTCTATGTCCTCGCGGCAAGGAATGTGATCAGAGTGGTAAAGCACCTCTCCCTCCAAGGGAGAGGTTGCGGCTCAGTGCTTGCCGTCCGCCAGGGTGATCCCATCCAGTTCATCGATCAGCGAGTCGCTGGTGTGGGCAGCGCCCAGTTTGATCATGAGGCGTACATCGTTGGCTGAATCGGCATGGGCCAGGGCATTCTCGTAACTGATAACCCCCTCCTCATAGAGTTGGAACAGATGCTGGTCGAAGGTGATCATGCCGTGTTCCGTGGAGCGCTTCATCAACTCCTTGAGCTTGTGAATCTCACCTTTGCGAATCAGTTCGGCGGCCAGCGGCGTATTCAACAACACCTCCACGGCGGCGCGCCGTCCGTTGCCATCCACCTTGGGAATCAGTTGCTGGGCAACAATCGCCTTGAGATTGAGGGAGAGGTCCATGAAGATCTGCTCTCGCGCATCCTCCGGAAAGAAGTGGATGATGCGATCCAGCGCCTGGTTGGCGTTGTTGGCATGCAGGGTCGAGAGACAGAGATGGCCGGTCTCGGCAAAGGAGATCGCATGCTCCATGGTCTGGCGGGTACGTATCTCGCCGATCAGGATCACATCGGGCGCCTGGCGCAGGGTGTTCTTCAGCGCCACCTCGTAGGACTCGGTATCGATGCCGACTTCGCGCTGGGTGATGATGCACCCGTTGTGGTCGTGCATATACTCGATGGGATCTTCGATACTGATGATATGGCCATCGCCCCGCGTATTTCGATAGCCGATCATTGCGGCCAGGGAGGTCGACTTACCGGTGCCGGTAGCGCCTACGAAAATCACCAGGCCGCGTTTGACCATGGATAGGTCCTGCAGCACGGGGGGAAGGTAGAGCGATTCGAGGGTGGGAATCTTGGTCTCGATCCGGCGCAATACCATACCCACGGTATCGCGCTGGTAAAAACTGCTGACGCGAAAACGCCCGAGGCGTTTCGCGCTGATGGCGAAGTTGCACTCCTTGGTCTCGTCGAACTCCTTCTGCTGCGCATCGGTCATGATGCTGTAGACCATCTCCTTGGTCTCTCTGGGGGTAAATGGGATCTTGTTGACCGGATGGATCTTCCCATCCACCTTGATGGAGGGTTCCCGTCCGGCGGAGATGAACAGATCGGAAGCCTTGTTTTTCACCATCAACGATAGGAGCGCATTCAAATCCATAGTCTTATCCTCTTTCAATCGCAATCCGACCCGCCGTGACGGGAGACAGCCGCCGATTCACACATTATACAGCAACTGCGCCACGGGCAGGACAGATGGCATCATACAAGCAGAAGACAACTATAATTTAGAACTGATCCTTGTTTTGCGCCTTGGACTTGGCGTCAAGACGGCTTACGACACCACGCTGCACCAATTCCTTCAGCGCCTGATCCATGGTCTGCATGCCTGCGGCCTGGCCAGTCTGAATTGCGGAGTACATCTGGGCCACCTTGTCCTCGCGGATCAGGTTTCGTATCGCCGGCGTACCGATCATGATCTCCCATCCCGCGATACGACCGCCGCCGATCTTCTTCAGCAGGGTCTGGGCAATAACCGAACGCAGGGATTCGGAAAGCATCGATCGCACCATCGACTTCTCACCGGCCGGAAACACATCGATGATTCGGTCGATGGTTTTGGCGGCGGAACTGGTATGCAGGGTACCGAACACCAGATGGCCGGTTTCGGCGGCGGTCAGCGCCAGGCGGATGGTTTCCAGGTCACGCAGCTCGCCGACCAGGATGATATCCGGGTCCTCACGCAGGGCAGAACGCAGCGCTTCGGAAAAACCCAGTGTATCGCGATGCACCTCGCGCTGGTTGATCAGACACTTTTTGCTGGTATGCACGAACTCGATCGGATCCTCGATGGTGAGGATATGGGAGTAATCGTTGTCATTCTTGTAATCCATCATCGCGGCCAGCGTGGTCGACTTGCCGGAACCGGTGGGCCCGGTCACCAATACCAGTCCCCTGGGCACATCGACGATTTCCTTGAAGGTGGAGGGACAACCGAGTTCCTCCAGGGTCAATACCTTCGAGGGAATGGTTCGAAATACCGCCGAGGCGCCACGGGCCTGATTGAAGGCGTTGACACGAAACCTCGCCAGTCCGGGGATTTCGAATGAGAAGTCGTTTTCGAGAAACTCCTCGAAATCCTTGCGCTGCTTGTCGTTCATGATGTCATAGACGAGCGCGTGCACGACCTTGTGTTCAAGCGCGGGGACGTTGATACGCCTGATGTCACCATCCACACGAATCATTGGCGGTAACCCGGCCGAAAGATGCAGGTCGGATGCATTGTGTTTGACACTGAAGGCCAGAAGTTCAGCGATATCCATTCATTCCCCCGTTAGAAATTCCAAAGAGACTTGACGCATCATTCGCCAGATATCGTAGCGACCCTGCGCGATAATCGCACTACTCTATCCGCAGATTGGCGCTTTTCATAGCTATCGTCCTAAAAATTGATAAGTTTAGCCATGCTACGGTTAAAATTTAACTTGAAATGGCATTCCCCAGACCCCACTCTGTCAGGATATCATAAGCGATCGACCCGACTCACAGGCCGCACCAACAACTCAAATGACGTACCCAGCGTGACAGATCAGACCAGAAACAGGCTATTCCAGCACTACACAAGCGTATTGAACCGAATTCACCAAGCGGAAACGGCTTGCGGCCTGGCCCGGGGCAGTGTCCGCCTTCTCGCTGTCAGCAAGACCAAGAGTGCCGAGGAGATCGCCATGCTCGCGGATCTGGGACAGAACTGTTTCGGCGAGAACTATCTGCAGGAGGCATTGGCGAAAATCGATCGTCTCAGGGAGAAAAATCTGGAATGGCATTTCATCGGTCGTATCCAAAGCAACAAGACACGGCCGATCGCCGAAAACTTCCATTGGGTCCACAGTGTCGCCAGTCTCCAGCATGCCACGCGGCTGAGTGATCAGCGCCCCCCCGATCTGCCGCCGCTTAACGTCTGTCTTCAGCTCAATAGCAGTGGCGAATCGAGCAAGGACGGCTACAGCGAGGAGGCGTTGATTGAGGAGTTCGAGGCCTTGACCTCACTCCCCAATCTGCGGATCAGGGGGTTGATGACGATCCCTGCACCCGCCGCGGAAGGCGCGGATCAACACCTCCCCTTCAAGCGCTTGAGATTGCTGCGTGACAAACTCCAGAGTGTGGAGAATCCCATGGATACTCTCTCCATGGGTATGTCTGACGATCTCGAAGCCGCCATTGCGGAGGGGGCCACGATCATCAGAATCGGCACCGCAATTTTTGGTCCGCGGCAGTATAATCAGTAAGGTTTGAACCCATTCTTCAAAGATAAGTTAGTGGCAAGGGTATGAGTAAAGAGAATATCACTTTCATCGGTGGCGGTAACATGGCCACCAGCCTGATCAGCGGTCTGATTGCCGACGGCTATGACAAGTCCCGCATCACGGTCAGCGATCCCGACGCGGACAAACTGGCGCAGTTGGCCGCCCGTAGCGGCGTCCACACCCAATCGGACAATGACAGTGCGATCCGTCAGGCAGATGTGGTGGTATTGGCCGTCAAACCCCAGGTACTCAAATCGGTGGCGCAGGACCTGGCGGCATCGATCCAGCAGACAAAGCCTCTGGTGATCTCCATCGTGGCGGGGGTAAAGGAGTCCGCTCTGCGTGGCTGGCTGGGTGGAGATGTCGCACTGGTGCGCACCATGCCGAACACCCCGGCGATGATTCAGTCCGGCGCCACGGGACTTCACGCCGGCCCGGGCGTGACCGAGGCGCAGCGCAACCAGGCCGAGAGCATACTGCGCGCAGTGGGGCTGACGCGCTGGGTGGAGCATGAATCCCAGATGGATGCGGTCACCGCCGTCTCCGGCAGCGGCCCCGCCTATTTCTTTCTCGTCATGGAAGCGATAGAGGCCTCCGCTCGACAGATGGGGCTGGATGAGGACAGCGCCCGCCTGCTGACACTGCAGACCGCACTCGGCGCCGCCCGCATGGCCATGGAAAGCAGCGACTCACCCGCCGTGCTCAGGCAAAAGGTCACCTCACCCGGTGGCACCACCGAACGGGCCCTGGGAATATTGGAGGACGGTGAGCTGCGGACCTTGTTCGACAAGGCCATGCAGGGAGCCCTTGAGCGCTCCATCGAACTCTCCGAAATGCTGGGAGAATAGTATGGACAGCAGTTACCTCACCAACCCAATCGTATTTCTCGTGCATACCCTGTTCGGGCTCTATATCCTTGCGGTGATGCTGCGTTTTCTGCTGCAACTGGTGAGAGCCGATTTTTACAATCCGGTCTCCCAGTTTCTGGTAAAGGTGACAAATCCACCATTGAAACCGTTACGCCGAATCATTCCCGGTCTCGGCGGCATTGACCTCTCTTCAATCGTGCTTGCATGGCTACTCAAGACTCTCGAACTGTTGATAATCATCAGCCTCGGCACAGGCACGGCAAACCTCATTGCGCCATTCATATGGGCGATACCGGAGCTGGTGGAACTGCTCATCAATATCTATCTCTTCGGGATATTCATTCAGGTGATACTCAGCTGGGTAAATCCGGGAAGTTACAATCCGGCAGTCTCCCTCCTCTACAGCCTTACCGGACCCCTGATGCGGCCGGCACAGAAGATCCTCCCACCCACGGGGGGTATAGATCTTTCCCCCATGCTGGTGATCATCGGCCTCATCCTGTTGAAAATGCTTCTGCTTCCCCCACTGTACAAAATCACGGGCAGCCCCTTCCTGTGAGTTGGTACCGCTGGGATCGCGGTGATCTGATCCTCAACCTGCGTATCCAGCCGAAGGCGTCAAGGGATGCCTTCATCGGCCCCTATGGTGAGGATGAGTACAAAATCGCGATCACGGCCCCCCCCGTCGATGGCAAGGCTAACAGCCATCTGTTGAAATTCGTCGCCAAGAGATTCGGTCTGCCTGCTTCACAGGTCCAATTGATCGCCGGAAAGAGCTCCCGCAGCAAGCGGTTGCGGTTAAAGTCCCCCCGTATTCTGCCGATAGAGCTTGAAGATTGAATCATCTGTATAGCATCAACGACCCGCCTCGCGTATGATTGCGCTCTTGGTGGAAAATTTGAGATAAGAGGCTGTTCCGGCGTAAAAAATATTTGGGACAACAGTATGGAAAAAGTCAGATTTGTAGAACAGTTACAGGCCTACGAACAGTGGAAAAAGGACGTCATCAACACCATCGAGGAGTATGGCCCCTGGCTTGAAGAGAACGGGATGTCCACCCCGGATATTCAACATCGCATCGAGGAGACCCTGTCCACCCTCAAGGGCGACAAGTTGACGATTGCCTTTGTCGCGGAGTTTTCACGCGGCAAGACAGAATTGATCAACGCTATCTTTTTTGCGGACTACGGCAGGCGCCTGCTTCCCTCCGATGCCGGCCGTACCACCATGTGCCCCACCGAGATCTTCTACGACGATGTACGCAATGAAGCCTATGTGCGCCTGCTTCCTATTGAGACTCGGCTGCAGGACAACACCCTGACACAACTACGACATGACACCAAACAGTGGGTCCACTATCCTCTGGAAATCGACTCGGTCGAGCAGATGCAGGCTGCTCTGAATGAAGTCATCCAGACCAAAACCGTCACCCTGGAGGAGGCAAAGCATCTCGGGCTCTACAGCCAGGATCTGCATCCCCATCAGACACAGCCTCCGGAAACGATAGACATCCCCAAGTGGCGCCACGCCATGATCAGCTTCCCTCACGAGATGCTGAAAAAAGGACTCACCATCCTCGACACTCCCGGATTGAACGCCCTGGGAACGGAACCGGAACTGACATTGAATATGCTGCCTGCGGCTCAGGCGGTGCTGTTCGTCCTCGGTGCCGATACAGGCGTGACACGCAGCGACATGGAGATCTGGCAACACCATGTCAAAGGCTTTCAAAGCGGCCGCCAACGCGGCTTGATGGTGGTATTGAACAAGATCGACACCCTGTGGGACGATCTGCGCGAGCACGAGGATATTCACGATGCCATCCGCAATCAGCAGAAATCCACTGCAGAGATGCTGGGGGTGGAAGCCAAGGCGGTATTTCCCATCTCCGCTCAGAAGGGCCTCCTGGCCAAGATCCGCAATGAGACCGAACTGCTGGATAAGAGCGGATTGCTGGATCTCGAAAACTACCTGGGTCAGGACGTATTGAACATCAAGCAACAGATCGTGCTCGACACCATCAGTTCCGATGTCGGACAGATGCTGGACAACAGCCGCAGCATGTTGTCAGGCAAGCTCAACGATACCAAATATCAACTCGAGGAACTCGAGGAGTTGAGCGATAAAAGCGACGATGTCATCAACAATCTGATGGAGAAGACACGTAGCGAGCAGGCCCAGTACCTTCGTGACGTGGAGACATTTCAACAGAGCCGAAAGCAGCTGAAACAGCAAGCCGACGTTCTGGCGCAGATTCTCAGCCTGAGTATCCTCGATGAGACCATCAGCCGCTGCAGAAAGGAGATGACCAACAGCTGGACCACCAGTGGCATGAAGACCTCGATGAAAAACCTGTTTGAGGAGACCCGTCGAACCATGCTCCAGGTCGTCTCCCAGAGTGAGCAGACCCGCAAGCTGATCCGTGCCATCTATCGTAAATTTCAAAACGAACATGGCTTCGCCGTGATCCAGCCCAAGATGTTCTCGATCGTGAAATATCGTGTCGAGCTGGAGCTGTTGCATCAGGAGGCGGAGATCTTCCGTAACAGTCCCGTGACTGCGATGATGGAACAGAACTTTGTGGTCAAGCGCTTCTTCTCCGCGCTCGTCAAGCGTGCCCGCGATATCTTCCAGCGCGCCGACGACGAGATCGAGCAATGGATCGTCACCGCGCTCGAGCCCCTGGTCATGCAGATAAAGGATCACAAGGAGATGATGGAGAAGCGCCTGAACAATCTGCAGAAGATCGGCCAGTCCCGTAACACGCTGCAATACCGCATCCTCGAGCTGCAGGAGCAATACACCGAGCTGGCACGACAGCTGACTGCTTTACGCAACATGTCCAACCGTATCAGCAATAACCGTCCGCTGCATCAAAGCCAGCGCCAGAAGCCCAAACTGGTGAAACAGAGCGCATCCTGAGCTTATAAACTCAGCTCAAAACCAGCTAGGGTTGCTGATTCAATGGCAGAACCGAGTGAGCAATCAGACAAAGCTAAGAAGTCACATCGTAATAAGATTATATCTAACTGAATTAAATAACAATTATCATTCAGTATATAGCTTTATTCTGAAGTGCGCTTCAGGTTATGTGAAGATCAAGACATCTCACTTCACCCATATCGGCTGATCGACTACACTGAAACGTACAACAAAGACCGGCCATTCAGGCCGGCATTTTACTTAGGAGGGGTTAGTCAATGCCTTTAATGAAACATATCATTGTGTTCCTTGCATTTGTGTTAACGGCCACAGCCGCCTGGGCGGAAAACAGTACCAGCGTGCCTGGTTTCACCATCCACCATAACGCCATCCCCAGTGCATCCCTGGAGCCCACCATCGCCAGGCAATACGGTATCCAGCGTAGTAAATACAGAGGCATGCTGAACGTCAGCATCATCAAGTCCGTAGAGGGAACCTCGGGTAAATCAACGGAAGCCGTGGTGATGGCCAAGGCGAACAATATCAGAGGTCAGTTGATCAGCATTCCGATGCGCAAGATCATCGAAGGCGATGCCATCTACTATATCGGTGAATTCCGCATCGCCGACCGCGAGACTCTCAACTTTGAGATCAAGGTACAACCGAAAGGCGAAACCCGTTTCTATATAGCGAAGTTGTCCCAGGAGTTCTTCATCGATTGACGGGCAGATTTCTTCACTACCCGTATTATTAACCCGGCAACCTAACCTATTTGGTTGCCGGGTCAATAGTTCGCAATGTAGGGTGCGGCTTGCCGCACCAACGCATATACCTGAACAGCACAGATTTACCTGGACAATTATCGGTGCGGCAAGCCGCACCCTACGCCTAAAAGACAAAATATGCGTTCTTCTCAGAGCCCTTTCACAGGGCCCTGACCAGGGTCACTATCCCGAACAGGATGACAGTCAATCCAGCCGCCCTCCTGACACGGATATCCTTCAGCCAGCGTGCGATGCTGCCCGCCAATACTCCCATGAGGAAGAGATTGGGTAGTGTGCCGAGCCCAAATGCCAGCATCAGCCCCGCCCCTTTGGCCACACTCCCTGCAGAAACAGTCCACACCAGCATGCTGTAGACCAATCCACAGGGTATCCACCCCCATACCAGACCCAGAATCCATGCCTGTCCAGGGGTCTTGACCGGCAACAACCTGCGGGCGAAAGGCTCGATCCTTGTCCATAGATAATTCCCCAGGCGCTCTATTCTGGCCAGGCCCGTCCACCACCCCCCAAGATAGAGGCCGAGGAGAATCATAAAGACAGCCGCAATCACCAACAGCACTTGCTGTGCGATAAAGACAGGCACGGCCTGGACCAGCAGAACGCCCAGACCTCCCATGACCGCGCCAGCCACCACATAGCTGGTGATGCGGCCCAGATTATAACCCAGCTGATAGGGTAAAGTCGTTGTCAGACGGCTTTGCACCGACGCAGGAAGGCCGAAAGTCAACGCACCGACTATACCCCCACACATGCCGACACAGTGTCCGCCACCGAGCAGTCCCACGACGAAAGCGGCAAGATAACTGCTTTGTTCTATCATTCGTACATCCTCAGCCCTTACCTTCGATCGGACAGATTTAAGCGACTGTATCCTGTTCCCGTTCGGGCAGCCTGCTCGGTGGCAGGTAACGCATGGCCAGCACTATCAGGAGCAACACGGGAATACCCATGGATGCAGTCAAGAGAAAGAAAGTCACATAACCCAGGCCATCGACCATGACGCCGGAAAAGCCGCCGATGAACTTGGGCAGCAACAACATCACAGAGCTGAACAACGCATACTGCGTCGCCGAGTAGGAGACATTGGTAAGACTCGACAGGTAAGCCACGAATGCCGAAGTGGCGAGACCGGCGCTGAGGTTGTCCGCGGAGATTACCATTGCCAGCATGGCGACGTTGTGACCGATCCCGGCCAGCCAGGCAAACAACAGGTTGGTGGAGGCCGCCAGCACACCACCGAGCAACAGAATGCGCATGACCCCGACCCGGGTCACCAATACCCCCCCGAAAACCGCCCCCAGCAGGGTCATGACGATTCCAAGCACGTTGGCGACGATGGCAACCTCGCCTTTGGTGAAACCCATGTCGACATAAAAGACATTGGAAATCACGCCCAACACCACATCGGAGATACGGTAGGTGGCTATCAGGGCCAGTATCAGCATCGCATGCCATCGATAACGGCGGATAAAATCGGCAAATGGACTGATCACGGCACCGTAGAACCACTCACTAAAGGCACGCAGCAGACCCGGCAACCAATCGGCACCCTCGATGATACGATCCACCACCGCCTCCTGTTCCAGGGTCGCGGCATTGGGATGAACATCGGGCTCGCGGATCAGCAACACAGTGATGACACCCACCAGCATGAGAATGGCCATGGCGAAGTAGGTGTACATCCAGGCATGGAGGTGGTATCCGGTCTCGCTCGGGCTGGCCCACTTGGCAACCCCCAGCGCACCGCCACCGCTGGCGATCATGGCTATACGATATCCGATCATGTAGTTGGCGGCCATGATACCCTGCAACCTGACCTCCGCCCGCTCGATACGATAGGCATCGATGACGATATCCTGGGTTGCCGATGAGAAGGCCACCATCAGTGCCAGCCATACGAAACTGTGCAGCCCCTGGCGGGGATCGGAAAGCGCCAGTCCGCAGAGTCCGGTTATGACAGAGATCTGGGCCAGCAGCATCCAGGCGCGACGCCTTCCAAGCTTGTTTGTCAACCAGGGCAGTTTCAGACGATCGACCAGCGGTGCCCACATCCATTTGAAACCATAGGCAAGTGCGACCCAGCTGAGAAATCCGATGGTGGAGCGCTCGATGCCAGCCTCTCTCAGCCAGTAGGAGAGCGTGCCGAAGACCAGTAGCAGGGGCAGGCCCGCGGAAAAGCCGAGAAAGAGCATACTGCGCGCCCCCGGCTGCCAGTAGGCGGCCAGGGTCTTGCTCCAGTCGGAAAGCCTGCTGGATGAGTTCACGTACACCTCTGATCGATTAAAAACACCGCATTATAAGTGGCAAGGGAAGCCAAGTCCCCCCTCCCTTAACAAAAAGGGTACAATGCGCCATCAGTTTCAACAGGTACGGATTCATGCAGGATTATCAACGGGAATTCCTACGCTTTGCCCTCGACGTCGGCGTCCTGAGGTTTGGTGAATTCACCTTGAAGTCAGGGCGTATCAGCCCCTACTTCTTCAATGCCGGGCTGTTCAACAGTGGCGCCAGCCTGGCCCGGCTGGGGCGTTACTATGCCCAGGCCATCGTCGACTCAGGGATAAGCTTCGACATCCTCTACGGCCCGGCCTATAAGGGAATTCCATTGGCTGCCGTAACCGCGGCGGCGCTCTACGACCACCACGGGATAGATATCCCCTATGCCTTCAACCGCAAAGAGGCGAAGGACCATGGCGAGGGCGGTGTCATTGTCGGTCACGCTCTGCAGGGCGATGTCCTGATCATCGACGACGTGATATCCGCCGGCACCTCGGTACGGGAATCCGTGGAGATCATCCAGTCCCAGCAGGCAATCCCTGCGGGAGTGGTGATCGCGCTGGATCGGCAGGAACGGGGCCAGGGCGAACGTTCCGCGATCCAGGAGGTCGAGAACGACTATGGCATGCCCGTCAGCGCCATTGTACGGCTCGAACAGCTGATCGAATACCTGGAGGAGAGCGACGACTCAGGCACCTCCCTGAAACGCATTCAGGCCTACCGGGATCAATATGGCGTATGAAATGATTTCTGCATCGAACCGCAAATATGAGATGTCCGCAAATAAACGCTAATTAACGCAAATGTGCTGATATATATCAGGCTCATCCGAATGGAGATGGCTGACAAATTGGGACGGAGCAGGCACACATGCGCTAGTGCCTGACACTACTTGCAGATACAAAGAAACAACCGAAAAACAGTTCTATTTACGTTTATTCGCGTTCATTTACGGACTGAAACCTAATGGCTGAGTATTATTAAATAACCAGAAAGGGTTCAACCCAGCACCAGTTTGGTGCCGATCAGTAGCGTAACCACCTCGAATCCCCGCTTGATCCAGCGGTTCCCCTTGGCGATGGAGAGGTGGGCTCCCAGGTAGCCTCCGAGCAGCGAACCGACGAGCAGCACCGGTATCCATGCCCAATGGATGTCACCAAGGATACCAAGAGTGAGCGCACCGCTGCCGTTCCAGAAAACACCCACCAACACCAGTGTATGCGCCACCGCACGACGGTAGTCGAGTCCGAACCAACGCACCAGCCAGAGGGTGACGAACAGCCCGGTACCCGAGGTGAGGGAGCCATTGAGGACACCAATCAGAAACAGCCCCGCGCCTCCGATCAGGAATCCCGATCTGTCACGGTGCGTGGCCTGATACTCCAGGCCCAGTCTGGGGCTTAGACAGGAGTAGATACCCAAACCCAGGGTCAACATGCCCAAGGCCACTTGCGCATGCCTGTCGGCAACCTTGAGAATCAAACTGGCACCCAGCACCACACCGGGTAATCCCGTGAGCAGTATGAAGATCACGAACTGGCGCTCCAACCCACCTTCGCGCAGGTGACGGATAGTCGCTCCCAGGCCCAAAGCGACCGATGCAACCTTGTGTGTCGCCAACGCCACGCCAAATGGCAGACCGAGAAAAATCAGGGCCGGCAACTGAACCAGGCCTGCACCTCCGCCGGAGAATGCGGAGAAGAGGTTGGCCAGAAGAGAAATCACTAAAAGGGTGAACTGTTCCACAAAGCAGCTATCTTATGAAGTAAGCCACGAAGTATAATCTATCTCAAATACCTTTTTTTATTTAAACCGGAATCCACGGATTGCGACGAAACACTGAGAATTCTGCCGGTATGCGCTCGATAGTTATCAGTCTGACACTCTTCATCTCGCTGCTGTCTCCTCTGTCCAGCCTGGCGGGCAAGCTCTACAAGTGGGTCGACGACAAAGGTCAGACACACTATACCCAGACCCTTCCCCCCACCGATGCCCATCGCGCGCGCTCCCAGCTCGACGAACGCGGGATCGTGGTACAGGAGGTGGATGCGGCGAAGACCCAGGAACAGCTGAGGCAGGAAGCCGAACAGGAACGACTGCGCAAGGAGCAACAGCGGCTGATCGAAGAACAACAGGCACAGGACCGGGTCCTGCTGCGCACCTTCAGAAGCGAGGATGATATCCTGATGACGAGAAACGGCCAGTTACAGGCCGTGGATACCAGCATTAGGGTCACACAGGCCAATATCAAGCGGCTCAAATCGACACTGGAGGATATGGAGGGCGACGCGGCGCAGAGGGAATTGAGCGGCCGTCCGGTCTCTTCGACGCTGCTCCACGATATCGAAGTAAGACGCCAGGCCCTTAAAGACGCCTACCGCTCCATTATCGAACGGGAGCACGACAAGAACCGCATTCGCCAGTCCTTCGCGCGCGACCTGAAACGCTTTCGCGAACTGAAAAAACTGGAGCAATCGAGCGATCCGATTCTGGAAGCCAAAGCATCGTTCGATGATGCCCTGCTGAACGTCTATCATTGCCAAAGCGGGGACAACTGCCAAGGCCCATGGCAGCGGGCAAAAGCCTATCTCAAGGCCAACAGTACTACGCCGATCAAAATCGAAGGCGAAAATATCGTCGTCACCGGAGAACCACTGGATGAAACCGATATCAGTATCTCGGTTTCCCGCATCAACGATCCGAAAAGGGGCAGCATTGTGATCTTCATGGATCTTCAATGCAAAATCATTTCAATGCAGAGTCAGACCTGCAAAAACAGTGAAGATATACAGCGTGTCAAGCAGGGATTCCGAGCCGCGCTTGCCAAAGGGTCCGATTTAACCCAATCCCTGCCCTGATATCGTACAAGGAGAAGAGAAGAGCGCGGCCGATAAGAGGCGCCATTGGGCATCCCATTGCTGTAACGGGGATATCTTGAAGCGACTGCGAAGATATTGGTGCATCAAGCCCTCGACGAAACCGATCATCAGATTAGCCGACACCGAGCTGTCGCCGACCAGCACAATCTCCTTTCGCATCTCGGCTTCCCTGAGGATCTGCTTCAGTTGGGTTTCGACCCGGTCGAAAAACTGCCCGACACGCACCAGCAGGCGCTCCGTCTCTCCCACCAGGGCATCCCCCAGGAGCACCCGAGTAATTCCGGGATTGCGCTCCGAAAAAGCCAGTAACAGATAGAGCAGCTGGGCGCACCTGGGTTCAGCCTGGGGTTGTTCCTTGAGAATCTGATTCACCCGGGCAAATACACTCTCTTCGGCGAAATCTATCAGGCCTTCGAACATCTTGGCCTTACTGGCGAAATGACGATAGAGCGCGGCTTCGGAGACGCCAACCGCCTTTCCCAACGATGCGGTTGTAATACGACTACCTGGATTCTGTTCCAGCTCTCTGGCCAACGCTTCCAGAATCAACTGCCGACGGGGTTGCCTTTGTGCTGCCATCAGCGCCGCCGGATCAATGTGCCTACACCTTCATCCGTGAATAGTTCCAGAAGTACGGCATGGGGAACCCTGCCATCGATAATATGCGAGCTACTCACACCCGCTTTTACAGCCTCGAGAGCAGTGGATATTTTCGGCAGCATTCCTCCGTGAATGGTGCCATCGGCTATCAGCTCATCGACACGTTCTGCAGAGAGTCCGGTCAGTAAACCACCATCCTTATCCAACAGTCCGCGGGTATTGGTAAGAAGAATCAATTTCTCAGCCTGCATCACCTCAGCCACTTTACCCGCAACCAGGTCAGCATTGATATTGTATGAATGTCCATCCTTACCGATGCCGATCGGTGCGATCACCGGAATGAAGTCCCCCTGCACCAGCATATCGACAACGCTGACATCGATGCTTTCAACCTCGCCCACGTGACCGATATCGATGATTTCCGACTCATCAAGTTCCGGACCCTTGCGACTGATCACCATTTTTCTGGCATGTATCAGATCGCCATCCTTTCCGGTGAGTCCAACGGCCGAACCTCCCGCGCGATTGATCAAACTGACAATATCCTTGTTGACCAATCCACCCAATACCATTTCGACCACATCCATGGTCTCACTGTCAGTCACCCGCATACCCTGAACAAATTCGGAATCCTTACCCAGTCTTTGCAACAGGTTGGCGATTTGCGGCCCTCCTCCGTGTACCACAACCGGATTTATTCCCACCAGTTTCATTAACACAACGTCCATGGCGAAGCTGTTTTTCAACCCTTCGTCAACCATGGCGTTACCGCCATATTTGATCACCAGCGTCTTGCCCCTGAAACGTTGGATGTAGGGCAATGCGGAGGTCAGTACGTGGGCGACGTTTTGTGCCTGTTCAGGGGATAGACTCATGCTGGGGCCATCAAAATGGTGGCTGCAGTGAAGGATCGACTTTCGCTAGCATATCACGAAAAACCGACTGGAGTTGCTGTAGGCTCTCTTCGCTATTCGCTTCAAAGCGAAACAGGAGCGAAGGCGTTGTGTTCGAGGCCCGCACCAAGCCCCAACCCTGCTCAAACTCGGCCCGAAAACCATCGATTTTCACCACTCTGGCGTCGGGTGGATCGGGCAGCTTTTCGATGGCACCCATCACTTTCTGTGCCTGTCCTTCATCCAACTCCAGGGAATACTCGGGAGTTGAAAGACTTTCGGGGAGTTCCGCGAACACTTCAGCGCTGCTGCGGTAATCGAGAGAGAGTATCTCCAGCAGTCTCGCACCCGCATAAATGCCGTCATCGAAACCGTACCATCTTTCGGCAAACATGATATGACCGCTGAACTCGCCTGCCAACAGTGCATGGGTTTCCTTCATCTTTGTTTTCAGCATCGAGTGGCCACTGCGCCACATCAATGGTCGGCCACCGTTGGAGAGCACGATATTGGCGAGATGACGCGTACATTTGACGTCATAGATGATATCGCCCCCAGGCTCCCGGGTAAGTATATCGATGGCCAGATACATCAACAGCCGATCGGGCCAGATCAATTTACCCGAAGAGTCGACGACACCGATGCGATCAGCATCACCATCGAAAGCGATACCCAATGCGGCCTGATGTTCCACCACCGCCTTTTGCAGATCCTGCATGTTTCGCGGATCTCCCGGATCAGGATGATGATTGGGATAATCACCATCCGGCGTGCAATAGAGTTCGACAACCTCGCAACCCAATTGCCGGTAGAGCTCGGGCGCCACGACCGAAGCGGCACCGTTGCCACAATCGACCACAACCTTGAGCGGCTGACCAAGACGGGTATCGGATATCACGCGATCGATGTAGTCGTTGACGATCTCTTGTGAGTCGAAAGAACCTTCTCCCTGAAGCAGTTGTCCCGCGTCGATGTGCCGCCGCAGATCCTGAATCTCGTCCGGCGTCGGGCTACTATCGCCGATAACCAGCTTCAGCCCATTATATTCCGGTGGATTGTGGCTGCCGGTGACGACGATTCCGCACTGCGCTTCGAGTTCATGCACGGCGTAGTAAAGCAGAGGTGTGGGCACCATGCCTATGTCAATGACATCACGACCACTCGCCTGCAAACCCTGAATCAATGCGCTCTGCAGCTGCTCACTGGAATTACGGTTATCGCGAGCCACGACTACCGTTTGAAAACCCTTCTCGAAGATCTCACTGCCAATCCCCTGACCGAGCAGCCTGACGATTTCTTCAGTCAGTGTCTCTCCCACAATGCCTCTGATGTCGTAGGCCCTGAAGATAGAGGAAGGGATATCAATACTGGCATCTATAGCCTTCTCTTGCGGCATAACCTCCACTTCGTCAATCTTGATCCCCATACCGGCATCAGGAGCGCTGACAATACGCTTGCCCTTGCTCTTCTCTACCTGGGTGGTACGGAACTCCTTGATCTGGTGTTCCATCACCTCCAAGGTCGATCGCAGATCACCCAACTGTGCCGGCTGTGCCTTGGGAGGGCGGCCGACAACCAGCGCTTCGACCAGAGAAAGGATTGTCTGCTGATCACGCTTGAGGGCATTCATCATCTGCTGACTGATACTAAACAGTAGAAGCGCTATCAGCAAAAACAGCGCCAAACCGGGCGCAATCAACAGGATGTTGTCCATCAAATCCAGCTGAGAACCACCACCTCCCCAATAGGCAAGCTGCCAGATGGTGCCTTTGATAGGGATTACCCCATCGGGTTGTTGATCGGAAGCCGCTTTGTCGCCCTTTCTCACGAAGATCAGGGGAGCCTTGGTTTTTACGGCTTGTTGCAGCTCGAGATATCCCGGGAAATCCGTTATCCCACTCAATAGCTTTTTCAGCCATTGCGTGGAATAGGCTGCATGGATCACCCCGCTGACACCTTCACCCTGTGAGGAGGGAATGGGGCTGGCGATTGCGATATGCTGATCGGCAGTACCGAATTGGTGCAGCTCCGCGGGCAACACCGTGCTACTCTTCTCCGCCTGCCTCAACATGGATAGAGAGGCATATCCCATCTTGGGCGCTTCATCGGCATCAGGTTCGTTGTAGCCTCGGGGCAACAGCCGCACAAGGAGTACATCGGGAACCATGCGGGTGATTTCGGCTTGTTCCCTGGATAGCCTGCCCTCATCCACATCATTAAATAGATTCGCCAGACCGGACTGGTGGGCGATCCCTCCAATCAGTGTTTGTTGTTGCTGTATGTTTATGCCGATAGCACTGGCAAGCATCTGTGCGATCGACCTGGTCTGTCGTATCTGGCTCTGCTGCGTGGATTGCAGATTCTGATAAAAAATGTAGGACCATGCCAGGAGCGTCATTACCAGCACGCCTAGCACCCCAATCAGCCAGTAACCGCGTATAGTGCGACCGCCGCCCTGACGACTCTTCCCTTCCTCGCTTTTTTTTAGAAACCCCATAATAATTCCTGGATCAGGCTAGGCGCCCCAACTACCGTTCAATAGCAACCATATCGATTGCAAAATTTAAACTGCTGTGAACTAAGATCTGTTTGTTCAAGTGCGCGCACGGTATCGATCCGCTACCCGCAAAGCGAGCTGTCGAGCCAGCTGTGATTTTGCCATCATCGGCAGCTCTTCACGACCATCCTGCCATAACAAGAGCAGCGCGTTGCGTTCGGCCTCGAAACCGCTTTCATCACCACCCACCAGGTTGGCGGCGATCATGTCCAGCTGCTTGCGGCGACGTTTCTCATCGGCATACTGTTCCAGCTGTTCGGTTTCAGCGGCAAAACCCACCGTGAACGGTGGGTGCTCCCTTGCTGCCACTTCAGCGAGTATATCGGGATTCCTAACAAGATCCAGTGTTAATATTTCGCTGTTTTTTTTGATTTTAGCTGTAGAGAGATGGCTTGGACGGTAGTCAGCCACTGCGGCAACGGCGATAAAAATATCATTCTGACCCACATGCGCCATGACCGAAGAATACATTTCCTCGGCCGTTTCGACATGAATGGCGCCGACTTCCGATGGTACGGCCAGCGACGTGGGACCACTGACCAGTGTCACTTCCGCACCCAGTTCGCACATCGATTGTGCCAGTGCGTACCCCATTTTACCGGAACTGCGATTGCTGACGAAACGCACGGGATCAATGGGTTCCCGGGTGGCGCCGGCGGTTATCAACACCTTTGTGCCATCCAGAATGCGGGGGGTGAACTGGGCCAGCACCTGCTGACACAAGGCCTCGGGTTCGAGCATCCTACCCGGCCCTGTTTCTCCGCATGCCTGAACCCCCTCGTCCGGCCCCCAGCACAGATACCCCCTGTCAACAAGTCTTTGCAGATTCTCTTGTGTTACCGGATTCAACCACATCCTGTGATTCATTGCCGGGGCCAGTGCAATCTTTGATTCGGTTGCCAGGCAGATGGTCGTCAGGAGATCATTCGCCAGTCCCATCGCTGCGCGGGCGATGAAATCCGCGCTGGCCGGTGCGACCAGCACCAGGTCGGCCCAGCGGGCAAGGGATATGTGATCCATCGCCGCTTCCTGGGTGGGATCGAGCAGCTCGGTATAGACGGCATGACCGCTGAGAGCCTGAAATGTAAGGGGAGTGACGAAGGCCTGCGCCGCCGGTGTCATGACGACACGTACCTCAGCACCTGCATCCTGTAACGCTCGAAGCAGCACTGCGCTCTTGTAACAGGCAATGCCACCGGTCACACCCAGGAGAACCTTTCTATTTTTCAATCCGGACATCTTTTCTCCGAATCACCGTGGCAAGGAGCATTAAGATTACCCCATGCACCTGAAAATGTTAACAAATCTCCAACACATCGGATAAATTATCAACCCCCGTGATCTGCAACCCCTGAATCGGGTGCTTGGGTAGATTAGGGCCGGGCACCACGGCACGCTTGAATCCGTGCTTGGCCGCCTCGCGCAGGCGCTCCTGACCGTTAGGCACGGGTCTGATCTCTCCCGTCAACCCCACTTCGCCGAAAACAACCATGCCCAGGTCGATGGGACGATCACGAAAACTCGAAAGCGCCGCCATCAAAACCGCAAGGTCGGAGGCGGTCTCCGTGATACGCACCCCCCCGACCACATTGACATAGACATCCTGATCGAACATCCCAATACCACAGTGCCGATGCAGTACAGCCAACAGCATGGAGAGTCTGTTCTGTTCCAGACCAAGGGTGACCCGCCTCGGATTGGCCAGTGGACTCTCATCGACCAAAGCCTGAACCTCCACCAGCAGCGGACGTGTACCTTCGCGGGTAACCAGTATGATACTGCCTGGCACCGTTTCCGCCTGCCGGGACAGGAAGATTGCCGAAGGATTGCTGACCTCCTTCAATCCCTTGTCGGTCATTGCAAAGACACCCAGTTCATTGACCGCTCCATAACGGTTCTTGATGGTACGGATGAGGCGAAACTGGCTACCCGACTCACCCTCGAAATAGAGCACACAGTCAACCATATGCTCCAGCACCCGTGGACCTGCCAGATTCCCTTCCTTGGTGACATGTCCCACCAGGAGCACCGATGTCGCACAGCGTTTGGCAAAATGTACCAGTTGCGCGGCCGCCTCCCTCAGCTGAGAGACCGAACCGGGCGCCGATTGCAACAGCTCGGTATACATGGTCTGTATCGAGTCCACAACCATGACCTGGGGTCGTTCCCGCTCAGCAACGGCAATGATGCGTTCGACACAGGTTTCAGGTAACAATCGCAGCCTCTCGGCCGGCAGCCCGAGACGTCTCGCGCGCATCGCCAGCTGACGGGGCGACTCCTCCCCCGAAACGTACAGGGTCTGAATTGAAGAGGAAAGGCGCGCCAAGGTCTGAATGAGCAAGGTCGATTTACCGATCCCGGGATCACCGCCAATGAGCACTACCGACCCCTCCACGAGCCCTCCCCCGAGAACCCGGTCGAGCTCATCGCTACCTGTTGGGGCACGCAGCTCCTGTTCACTCTCCACATCGGTCAGCGTCAGCGTCTGCGAAGAAGTCTCGCCCGCATAACCACGGTAGCGACTGTTGGATGCGGCGGCAGACGAGGCAACACTCTCTTCAAGCGAATTCCAGGCGTTACATTCCGAGCACTGGCCGGACCACTTGGGAAAGCTGGCGCCACACTCACGGCAGAGATATTGTGATTTCAACTGCCGCTTACTGCCCTGTGCCATCATTCACCCTCGTCTGTATCCATATCGATGAACTCAACCCGTCGCGTGACTCCGCTAAGCAGTTCATAGGAAATGGTGCCCGCGGCACTGGCGATCTCATCCACCGGCAGACCCCTGCCCCACAATATCGCCTCATCCCCAACCTTCACCTCAGGGTGGGGCCGGGCATCTACGCTGATCATATCCATGGAGACACGGCCTGCCAGGGGCAGACGCTTACCCGCCACCATAACCGGTGTACCGCTGGGGGCATGCCTCGGGTAGCCGTCGCCATATCCAATGGCGATGACCGCGACCGGCATGGATTCTGGACAGGTAAAGGTACCGCCGTAACCGATGCGATCGCCCCGACGGCAGAGTTTGACGGCAATCACACGGCTCTGCAGCGTCATTACCGGCAACAACCCCAGTTCAGCCGCGCTGGCATCGATGAATGGAGATCCACCATACAGCATGATACCCGGTCTCGCCCAGTCCGCACGCGCTGCCTGATGTCCGAGAAGGCCAGCCGAGTTGGCGATCGAAGATGAGCCAAACCGGTCAGGACCAAGGGTGTTGAACAATCTGCATTGCTCCATGGTTGCGGGATCACTCCTATCGTCCGCATTAGCCAGGTGAGTCATGAGGTTGATTTCGGACACCGCTGGATTGGCTCGCAGGGCGGCGACCGCAGATGCGATCTCCTGCGGATCGAATCCAAGCCTGTGCATGCCTGTGTCAACCTTGATCCAGAGTTTCAGAGAGTGTTGATTGAGCCTTGTCTGCGCCAGAAGATCCAACTGCGCGCTTTCATGGATGGCGATCTGCAATGATGCCTCTGAAGCGATTTTGAGCGCGTTCCCGGTATAGCATCCACCCATCACCAGGATAGGCGACTCAATACCCGCCTGACGCAATTGCACGGCCTCGTCGATCCGTGCGACAGCGAAGCCATCCGCGTTGGCCAGGGTATGTGCAACTCGCAGCATTCCGTGACCATAGCCGTCCGCCTTGATCACCGCCCATACCCTGCTCTCCTTCGCCGCCAGCCTGGCCCGCTCTAAATTATGGCGAAGCGCGGCATGGTCGATCCAGGCCTGAGGGGCAAAGCCCATCAATAACCCTCGTCACCGTAGATGTCGTCGGCGTAATTTTCGAATTTTGTATACTTGCCCAAGAAAGTAAGGCGAGTCGTACCGATGGGGCCATTACGCTGTTTGCCGATGATAATCTCCGCGATGCCCTTATCCGGGCTGTCCTCATTGTAGACCTCGTCACGATAGATGAAGACGATCAGATCCGCATCCTGCTCGATGGCGCCGGATTCCCGCAGATCGGACATGATGGGACGCTTGTTTGTCCTCTGTTCCAGACTTCGATTGAGCTGTGAGAGGGCTATTACCGGTACGTCAAGCTCCTTGGCCAGGGCCTTCAGTGAACGGGAGATTGCCGAGATTTCACTGGTCCTGTTCTCCCCCTCACCCGGTGCCTGCATCAGTTGCAGATAATCGATGACGATCAAACCCAGATCGCTATGCTCGCGCTTGAGCCGGCGCGCTCGGGCACGCACCTCCGTGGGTGTCATTGCAGGTGTATCGTCTATGAACAGCCTGGTCTCCGCCAGCATACTGACCGCTGATGAGAGTCGCGGCCACTCATCATCCTCGAGTTTTCCAGTGCGCACACGCAGTTGGTCGATTCGCCCCAGGGAGGACATCATACGCATCGCCAGCGCATCACCCGGCATCTCCATACTGAACACCGCCACCGTCTTGCCTCCCTGGATGGCTACATTCTCGGCCACATTCATGGCAAAAGTGGTTTTACCCATGGAGGGCCGCCCGGCCACGATAATCAAATCCGCATGCTGCAGCCCGGAGGTCATCATGTCGAAATCGGAGAAGCCAGTACTTATGCCGGTGATGGGCTCATCCTGTTGAAAGAGGGTCTCAATCCTCTCCACCGCCTTGGTCAGCAGTGATTTGATGGGGGCGAATCCGCCCTTGCCCTTCATTGTCTGCTCGGCGATCTCGAAGACCTTGCGTTCGGCATTGTCGAGCAGCTCTTCAGCCTTTCTGCCCTGGGGATGGAAGGCGCTGTCTGTAATATCCGTACCCACGGAGATCAGCTGCCGCATCACCGAATACTCGCGGACGATAGTGGCATAGGATTTGATATTGGCCGCACTGGGTGTCTCTTCCGCCAATCGGACCAGATAGGGCAGACCACCACAGGTTTCCAGATACTCCCGGCGTTCCAGATGCTCCGCGAGCGTTACCACATCGAACGGTTGACTATCTTCGGCAAGGGCCGCGATGGCATCGAAGATCTGGCGATGCTCCCTGCGATAAAAATCCCCCTGCACAACCTGATCCGCTATTTTGTCCCAGCTCGCATTATCCAGCATCAGGCCACCCAGCACCGATTGCTCGGCTTGAATCGAGTGGGGAGGCACCTTGATGGCTTGGGTGTCATGATCCGGATAGGCCGGCATCTCTTCAGGATAGGCGGTTTCTGACATCAATTCCGATCTACAGATTGTGTGGTGGGAAATTGCCGAATCGAGCTGTTTAGCATACGGGATTAGGCGGAATTGAGCCAGCCGGGATAAGCCGGTTGAACGAGATAATTGCGATCCAGCACCAACCAGTGTCCATCCAGAAATCGTATGGTCACTGGTAGGCACCTGGAGGTTGTCTTTCGCAGAAGCGGCAGGGATGCAGCGTTTGCCCCTGTCAGTACAAGGACGTACTGTTGGGGCGTCGGAGAAAGACAACCCCCAGGTGCCGGGGACGAGAAGAATTTACACGATTTCCGGACGGACACCAGCGCCCGTCCAGAAACTCTTGAATGCTGGCAGGTGCCTGAGGGTGAGAAGCACCCGTCGTTTATGGACGGGCACTAAACAGTGTGTGAACCAGCGGTTTATGCTTCCGGCAGGATGGTCAGCTTGACGCTGGCATTGATGTCGGCATGCAGATGCAGTTCGACCTCATATTCGCCGGTGACACGAAACGGCCCGTTAGGCAGCAGCACTTCTTTCTTGGCCAGTTCAATGCCGGTATCGGTGACGGCCTTTGCAATGTCAGCGGTGCCTACCGAACCGAACAGGCGTCCTTCGTCACCTGCCTTGCAGCTGATGGATACGGCCAGCCCATCCAATTGCGTCTTGCGCACTTCGGCTACCTTCAGTTTATCCGCAGCGTCCTTTTCGAGTTCCGCACGGCGTTCCTCGAAGATTTTCACGTTTTCTTCCGTGGCCGGTACCGCTATACCGGAAGGAATCAGAAAGTTGCGGCCATATCCGCTCTTTACATTTACCTTTTCACCCAGATCGCCCAGGTTATCCACTTTCTGCAACAGAATAATTTCCATTGTAAACCACCTTCATATAGGTCAAATCTCAGGTTACCGGATCCCTTTAAAGGCCACCCGGCAACAGGTTCTTACCCGCTTCGACTCGCTCTGAAGCGGGTTCGAAAGTCTATCCACACATCCAGCAGACCGATGCTGGTCAAAACCATCACCATCTGTGGCATGAACACAATCAGCAAAAGATAGGTCATCACCAACCAGAGCTGCGACGACTTCACTCCCTTGAGCACCCCGTGGGCAACGGCCAATCCCTGTAGAAACAACACACCCAGAAAGACCGTTCCCATACAGCTGAACATCAGCGGCGAGTTCTCACCCGGCAACATCGGGACCAACAAGGCCAGGGCCCCTGCCACTCCCACCAGCCAGTGTACCCGCAGTTGATGGTACTCCTTGGCGAATCCACCTGGGTTGTACAATATCGCCTGCCACCAGCGAGCCACATAGAGACTGCTCAGCAGTTGCAGCATAAACACCACGGCAACCGCCCCGCACATCACAACCGACATCTGTTCGACCAGCTGCTGGCTTCGGGCCTGGTCCAGTAGATCAGCCTCCACGACACGCTTTGCCAAGGGCTGCAGATATTCCAGCCAGAAAGCGGCAGGATCATCCAACACGGCATATTGCATCAACACCACCAACACACCGAATACGATCGCCGCTTGCGTCGTAATGATCAGTGACATGGTATTGCGTAACACCATGGCAAGTGTGGCAACAGGCAACCAGAGCACCAGCAACACACCCAGAGCCGGCAGTGGATTGCCCAATATCACTCCCATCAGCACGGCCATGGCCAGCGTCGAAAGGAGTAGTGTCTTGGTTCCGGCCGTAACACCCTGGCGAAGGAATACCAATCCTACGCAGGCACTGCCCAAAATGCCGATGAACGGGAACATCAATGACAACATGGTCAGACCCACAGCAACCATCGCCGACTGTGACGGCCCGCGCATCACAAAGGATGCCAATGCCTTCATGTTCCACTACTCCGGCAGGTAGAGACCTCCCTTAGTGCTGATCAGTGTAAGGCAGCAATGCCAGGTAGCGTGCCCGCTTGATGGCGGTCGCAAGCTGACGCTGATACTTTGCCTTGGTACCGGTGATACGGCTCGGAACGATCTTGCCGCTTTCACTTATATAGGCCTTAAGAAGATTCAAATCCTTATAATCAATCTCGTTTATACCTTCCGCAGTAAAGCGGCAGTATTTTTTACGTCGGAAAAAACGCGCCATTTACTTAATACCCCTCAATCCACTCGATTAGTCTTTGTCAGAGGATTCGGTCTCTTCTGCGAGATCGTTTGATTCCTCTTCCTCTTCATCTTCATCTTCGCCGTCGGCATCATCATCACGGCTGCGTGTCGATGAACCCTCTCTCTCCTCCTCTTCCTGGGACTTGGCCAGTTGAGAGACTTCGGTGACAGCCTCGTCACGACGGATGATCAGGTTTCGAATCACGGCATCGTTGAAGCGGAAGGCACTTTCAAGTTCTGTCAGTGCCTCGGCATTGCATTCGATGTTCATGAGCACGTAGTGTGCCTTGTGGATTTTATTGATGGGATAGGCCAGCTGGCGGCGACCCCAATCCTCCAGACGGTGGATCGAACCACCCTTGGTCTCAATGCCCGAGCGATAACGCTCGATCATAGCGGGTACCTGTTCACTCTGGTCGGGATGGACCAGGAACACGACTTCATAGTGCCTCATTGTCTCTCCTTACGGTTTAGGCAGCCTCCCGTACGAACGGTGAGGCAAGGAGTGGCGCCCGGTTCGCGCGCAAGTTCGTCAGATAATAGGACGTCGCCCACGAGCGGTCGGGCACCGGGAAGCGGCGGATTCTACCGATTTGTTGATGG
>JBNKLI010000104.1:0-17322 GCA_050292275.1 Candidatus Thiodiazotropha sp. | reverse complement strand
AATGCATTGCAACTGCTATTGCTGATACCGCTGGCGGCAGTAGGCGCGCTTTTGGTTTTTGCCGGCCTCGACATGGCAATGAGCAAACAGCTCATGCAGGGTTCGCGGCAGAACCTGCCTGTCATCATTGTCACCGGTATCGTCTGTCTGTTGCTTAATGTTGCTTTGGGTTTACTGGTGGGGATGGCCATTGAATACCTTTGGAAAAGATTCGGCATTCAGGCTTCAAATTAAGCAAGGGTCGTAGTCTATCAAGCACACTTTGGCACCACCTTTGACCGGGAAGAACCGAGTTCAACTTATTGTGTTACTTTCCTCTAAGTTTCCAAGCCAGGCACATTCCCTCTTTAAGATCTGTTTATATAATGACGTTCATGAACTATAGACTGACAAAATGGAGCTTGTCGAAGATTTTTAGTATACTACGACAACGCTTTTTACCAGGCCAGCACCAGCACCCATGGAAGGGGGAACTATGTCGACCTGCAACATAAAAGTCGTTCATGATAATTCGAAGCTCAATGAGATTATCGAATCGTATATGAAACATCAAAGTCATCTCACAAAACATTTAGAAATCCTGGAAGCTGGTTGTGGAAAAAATTGGCCGATTGATTTATCGGGCTTTAACTACCACCTAACCGGCATTGACACAGACAGTCATGCTTTAGAAATGAGGAAAAGTGTCAAAGGTGACCTTCACACAGCTATTTTAGGGGACTTAAGGGAGAACGATTTACCAACAAACAACTACGATATTATTTATAGCTCTTTTGTACTGGAACATATAAAAGGCGCTGAAAATGTACTTAAAGGTTTTCTGAAGTGGTTAAAACCAGAGGGGATTCTTATACTTAAATTTCCTGACCGAGACTCGGTTTATGGATTTTTCACACGTATAACACCTTTCTGGTTTCATATCTTTTATAAAAAATATTTTTGCGCTAGCCAAAATGCTGGCAAGCATGGTTATGGGCCATATCCTACCTACCACGACAGGATTTTGTCCAGAAAGCAATTTTTAAAATTTATCGAAAAAAATAAATTACATGTACTGGAAGAGTATTGTTTTGGCAACCCTCCTGCTCCACTACAGTTTTTATTGAATGCTATGTGGCTTATCTCTTTAGGTACTTTACGGCCAAAAAACCATAACCTTCTCTATATTCTCAAAAAGACATAGTAGTATCTTTTGAACTATTCGCCACTAACCGGTATCAGTATAAAACCCACATCATTGGTTCTAGAAGCAGGAGATCTATTAGCAAAGAATGTCAATGGTATCTAGTGACTCAAACTCTGACATGATATCACCCAAGATAATCATCGTTATGAATTGACTTCCATTCTACAGATCCCCTGTGGTTTTCTGAGGGAGATTGGGACACCACATCTGTGCGGAAAAATCTGCACACAGGCTTTCCTGATAAAAAGGGAGTGACTCTGCGATTCGCTCTCCTGTTGCTTCGAGGGATGCGCGATATCGCGCCCGATGCCAGATTGCACTCAGGTGTATCCCTCCATCACCTGTACGGCAACCTTTTTGCCATGCAACACTCAGTTCTCTACCTCGACCTTCTTCGTCACGCCTTCACTGATGACAACATCACTGATGGTACGCACCGGTGTCGTCAACACCTTCAACTGATAGCGCCCGGAGGGAACGGTGCCTGGGCTATTGTCTGCAATACCCTCGGCTACGACTTCCCCGTCCCTGTCCAACAGCTGGTATTTCGGAAACAACGCCTTGTTCAGCGCCGACTTGAGGCCATCCCGGTCTTTCGCCTCGAAATAGGTCCCGCCGCCGAGCTTTGCCCAGTTGGAGAACTGTTTGTTTGCCCTGGCAGAGTCGATTGCCAGACCAACGATGTTGATTCGCACTTCCATCCCCTGTTCCCGAAGTCCGCGAATCGCATCATCCGGGTCTCCTCCACAGGACTCTTCACCATCGGTCAACAGAATGACGACAGACTTACCCGTTGCCGATTTCATGTCTTTTGCGACCAGTGCGAGCGACTCGGCCAGTGGCGTTCTGGACCTGTCCTTCGGGTCGACCTTCCCGACCAGATCGATGCCATGTTTGGGATTGAATGGCTGCAACGGTATTTCCAGCCTCGTATCGCAGGCCTTAGCCTTTCGATGTCCGTAGATTCTCAGGGCCAGCTGTGTGCCTTTGGGTATCGAGTTGCTCATCAGCTCTTTCAGAACCGACTTGGCGACGGCGATTCGGGTCTCGCCTCCCAGCTTTTTATACATGCTTCCAGAAGCGTCCAGGATGATTTCCACGGCAGTTTGTTCCGAACCCTTCGTCAACGACACCTGAATTCCGCCCGGACCGGCAGGTTTTTGATAGTTCGTACTGGCGACGAGACTGAAGTTGGCCGGCCTGCGCAACTGGCATACTGCGCGTTCGAACGCCGTGTCCATGTCCGCCTGATTCCGGAAGTAACTGTAATAACCGGAATTGACGAAACTCCAGTCCTGCATTTTATCCTGACTGGACGGTTTTCCACCATGCAGTTCGAGAGCAAAGATTCTCGGATAAACCCTGCCTATCGGATCCCATAGTTTGGATTCGCCGGATTTCTTTCCCGACTCCGCGTCGGTAATGATAATCACCGCACGATTGCCATCCCGCTCCTCAAGGGCCTCGATGCTCTTTTTGAGATTCAACTCCGCATTGCTGGAGCCGTCGTTGCGCGGATAATTATTCAGCGCCTCCATTATTACGAAAGGCTGATCGCTCCACTGCTCCATCAGCATCTCCGGCGCTTTGTCCTGAAAGGGCAACAGGTTCACATATTCGCGTGACGGCTGAACCTGTGTGGCGAAGGTATTCAGCATCTGATAGACACTTGGCAGGTAGGGCGACACACTGCCGCTGTTGTCCCAGGTAAACACAATCGAGCGCGGTGGCTCTTCGATCTGTAACAGATATGACCGCTTGTCCTCGACGTCGGCGGTATAACTTGCCTTCTGTCCCGTATTTCTATCGACATGAATGGGTATACGTTTACCATCATGAGTCATCAGCAGCGGACGAACCGTCAGCGACGGATAGCCGGTCAGTTCCCACTCCAGCCGGTTACTCCCCTTCGGGATATCGAGGCGATACCAGGCCGTCTGCCCATCAAGTGACGCACTCCCACGATAGGACTTGCCGAACTCGAGCCGGGTGGCCCGCTCTTTGGAACTGTTCTTCTGATCCTTCGCGCTTATCTTCGCTGTTTTCAAATCATCCGAGTTCCACTCATAGGGACCCGATGTGGAATAGTTCCCCCACTCCCCCACGACAGAGCGGTAGCTGCCGCCTGCCGCTTGCTCGACAATTCGTATCTGGCCTGTCAGATCGTAGCTGCCCGTTTTCTCCACCTCTGCCGAGAAGCGTATGAATCTTGCCCATAGCGGCGTCTTCAGAGAGAAGCGGGATACCTTCTGTTTGGCATCGATTTGCCACTCGCCCATCGATTCCCATGGCCCGACCGGTCCGTTGCGGCTGACTGCGAGTCGGAGTTGCGACAACCGGTTTCTCCCTTTGTACCCGCTATGCTCCCACTCCAGCGCGGTAATCCTGGCCATCCGATCATCCCGAAAGCCCACCACCCACTCGTTGCCTCGGTCACTGAACATTTTGGTTGAGCTTCTTCTGGAGGTGCCGGATAAAAGTTGATCTGAAACACCGACCGAATGCCACACAAGGTGTCCTCCAAGCCCGGGGTCCGCGATATTCAACCCCTTGGGGTAGATACCGGCTGAAGGGTCGGCGATCACCTTCCACTCGCCCAGACATACCCGGCTATCCCTCTCTGAGTGAGTGCTCAGAATATGCAGCCGTGCATGGGTTGCCTTGCGTGGCTCCTGCAACACGAAGTACTGCTCTCTGGGCAGCCTTTTCAGGCTCCCCTGCAAGCCCTTTTCGAAATGGACACCGTCGCTGGAGAACTCAATCTCGAAATCCTTTATCCAATCCTTGGATGCGCATCCCCCCATCGGACTCAGGGCGACACCTTTGACCGGTACGGGTGCTTCCCCGGCGAGTTTTACGCTGAATATATCCGGCTTCTCTTTCTGGAATCCCTGCGTATTCAAACCGCCCCGGCCGGGTGTCATGCCATCGACGAGTTCATCGATTCTTCGTTGACTTTGCCATTTCTCGGCAATCACCCTTGCCCCCAGTCCGTTCCAGGCCACATCGAGCCCGCCGAGCAGCGGTTCGGGTGGATCGAAATAGGTTTCCGGATTGACCGGGTGATCTCCGCATATGGCACTCATCCCGAATTGATGGCTCTTCATACCGCCCAGTTGATCAAACACGGCAATGGCAATCGCGACATGCTCAGCCGCGACATCGGGTTCGACCAGTACGGTGATGGGAACTGCCTGGCTCTGGCCCGGCTCCAGGGAGAGTTGCTTCAGGCCCGGCTCAACCTTCCAGCCGTCGTGACTGCTCCATGTTTGCAGTGACAGGGAGAGAGGGGCAGTGCCATTGTTGGTGATTCGAACCTCTGTTTGGATACGCTGTGCCTGCGGCCAGTATGCCGCGACTCGCCGGTCCCCTTTCATGTCGTCAAACGACAAGGGCAGTGCCGGCGGCCTGGCCTGCGCTTGCGTAAACGGATCCAGCCTCAGGATTGAGAGCCTGTAGGAAGCGGGTGTTGGCTGGCGTCCGGCGGAACGTACCCGAACCTCGTAATCCCCCGGGAGGAAGCTTCCCGTATAGGTCAGGGTTTCGCCTGCTTTTTTTGCCCGTGATTCCGGGATGTCGATATCGCCTGAAATGGAAAACCTCCCCTGCAATCTATCCGAGGTCTGTAACCTTACCAATAGATGTTCCCGTGCCTTCAGTGAAAACCTGAATCGATCTTCGTCCCCATCGTCCACGACGCCTGATACGGACTGCCCGACCTGCAACCGGTTCGACCATGAGGTATCGTTATTGGGTTCAATTTCACTCTCGGGGCTTGACTCACCCATGGCGACGGCACGCAGCTGGTAGGCGCCCGAACGCTTTCTCGAGCCACCGACCTCTATCCAGTGTCGCCCCGGAACCAGCAACAGGTTGGAGAGTCGCACCTCCCCGGTTTTTTTGCCAATTACTTTACGAAGCTGCTGATGTTGCGAGGCATCCACATATGCCAGGTAATCTATTGATGCTCCGGCGGCCTCGATAGTCCAGAGCTGTGGCTTTCCCCGAATGTCGAGGAAATAGAAATCATCGCGATCATCCTTGCCGCCTATGCTGCCTTTCGCCACCAGTGTCTTGCTCAATTCGATGGCGTGTTCAATGCCACTCCCCTGTTCCTTCTCGACAAGGGCACCGGCAAGATCCCAGGCCGGTAGCCGATACTCCTCGAGCGGAGCGGATTTGGCTCGGGTCCTCTTTTCAGAGCCCCCCTCCTCACCATCGCTTACTGCCGCCGCATGCGTTTTTTTCGATGACTCATGCCTCTTGCGCACGACGGAGGCTGGCGCAGTGTGCTCAGGGCGCGCCAGCGAAAGCAGTTTCAGATCACCACCCGGAGCCCCTTTGAGGGCGAGGTCGCCTTCTCCCTGCATACCCTTTATATGAATAGAGGCGGGAATCTCATCTCCCTTGAAGGCAAGTACAAAGCGGACATACCCGCCGGGGGGAACCACAAGCTTCGATGCGACACCCAGGCCCAGCGCCTGACTCAGCTTGCGGTCAGGCGGTGACCCTTCGGCTACAGAAAGCTGCCGAAACGGATCGACTTCGAGCCCCCGCCGCGCATCCAGCCCCCTGATTCCCATGTCCACAAGCAACCTGCCATCTACTTTACCCAATGACAGGATTTGCCATTCGGCGACATCCCCATCCTTGAAGGATGCAAACGCCAAGGGCGGTGATGCGGGATTGCCGCCCATTATCGGCAGACGGGAAATTTCGCTGCCATCCCTTATCGCCAGACGGAAGTTCTTTTGCTGATCGGGAACCAGAAAGCCGATGCGCTCTGCAGAAAAAAACTCAGGAGTGAAACGTACGGTATCGCTACCGTTTTCCACCCATGACACAGGAAAGATGAAACCGCCATCAGCTTCCAGCCAGATATATTTTTGCGCATCGAGGCGGGCGATACTCGCCTGCGTGCCTTTGCGGTAGTTGCTCTTGCCGACGAGATCGACGCTCAGGTAGGTCCAGCCTTTGTCCGCCTCGATGCCGGCTGCTTTTTGCGCTGTGGCCACCGAGACGACTCCCAGATCCAGCTCTCCGATACGAACCTTGGATTTTACTCCTTGCGGATAGCCTGTCCCCCTGGCAAGCGCGATATCACCCGACAACGGAATCTGAATATTGCCATTGTTATAGTCGAAAACCTGAAGTGCGATATTTCTGGCTGTGCGCGGAATAGTGAACTGGGAGTGAACCTCGATCTCCTGGCCATGGCGTGCAATCGTGAATGGCTTGTCCGGATCGGTCCCCCGGGCCATGGATGCGGAGGCGGAATCGACCGGGTATGCGATACCATCGGCCAGCGCGAACAGATGATCTCCCCACTTCGGAATCTTGTAGGCCACGTCCAGGTCGATCTTCCGATCTGACTGCCTGCCACCCTTTGCGCTACCCGAGAACAGACCACCGGCCCCCATGGTGCGGTCGGGCTTACCCTCTAAAGCTTTCCTGTCGACCCGCTGTTTCGGATGAACGTTCTTCCAGACGGATGAGACCTTCAGCAGGACCAGGCCGTTCTGCCCGGCCCTGGTTCCGCTCGCGGAAATGCGAACGAGTACGGAGGAGTTAGCCACACCCTCGAGCGCTTCGGTGAACTGACGGAATGCCATCGACATTTCATCCGGTTCAATCTTTGCGGCGCGTTTGATCGTCGATACCGGCACAGGCTTTGGATAGAGATCGATACTGCCCGAGTAGTATGCATCCTCGGACGTAGTCGCGCTCATGACCTGCCATGGAACCAACACAAGAATTATCGACAGACAGATGCGCTCAAAAATCACGACTCACACCTGCTTCCACACTGCTTCCTTTACAACCGAGCGAATACGATGCCTCGGTCTTTATCTCCGCTTTTGCACCATCACCCGTCAGACCCGCCATCAACATTGCGGATGCGCACTTGAAGCCATTTGCATACTCTTCACAAAAATCGATACTGGCTTTGGCGGATGCGCCTCTTGAAATCTCCTTACTGAAACAGTCATTACCGGCAGAGGCGCTCACCGAGGCACTTGCTCCGGCCTTGGGGCATGAACTGCAAATGATACTTTCAAGAAAATCCTTGGCCTCCTTGATCATTGCCTGGGTAACCTCCCCGTGCTTGAGCATCAGACCGGATATCGTAAACAGCGTAGAATCCGCTCCAATAATCATACCCACCACAAAACCCGTTTTTGGATTCAGGCCGATCTCCTTCGTGGACAATGTGTACTCGGCCATGCCGGCATGCAGACCATTGTCCATTACTCCTATATGGCGGCCGCTCGCCTCGTCGACCTGCCACCATCCCCAGCGTTTGGTGTCGGCGACCGTGACTGCCCTCTGCGGAACGATGATCCGATTGCCGCCCGAAACAGACTTTTTCATATGATCGCTAACCACTGCCGGCACAACGGCACTCTTCAAGAATCCATTCAGCGAAGCGTCATCGAGCACCCGAAGGTCAATTCCCTGTGACCGGGCTTCATCGATCAGGGCTGCAGTCGATAACGTCTCCTGTCCGGTAACTTTCCGCAGGATCGCCCCTTCCATTTTCGATTGCATGATTCCCCTGCCGGTCTGGTAAAGATTCGCGACACGGGCGGGAGCACCCGGATAGGGAATCGCCTCAACCTCGTCCAGGCGCAGGTCCATGCTCAGCTCCAGCTTCTCCCCCTGCATCTCGGCCGAGGAAATCAGCAGCCTTGGCAGCGCACGAACGATAACCACGCCATTGCCGTAGGCGGCACGGTCCGAGGCTTCATCCGAAGCCTCGGCAAAGCGTGTAATAATCATCTGTAGCACGCTTGATCCCAGCTTTTCATCGATAGCCAGCGCGGTAGCCTGATCCGAGTCCTGCTTCGCTCCTCGCAATGAACGCTCCCAATCCTTGAGTGACAGCGCCCCGAACTGGCGATCTCTCTCGTCGGCCAACTCCGGACGCACCGATCCGGGAAGCAACTCGAGCAGATAACGCCTGTACATCCGTGGTTGATGCTCGGGCATTTTATCTTCGGCGACGAACAGGAGGCGCTCGATGGTTCGGTCCGGCTGACCGGGAACCTTGAGGGTGATATCGAGCCATTCGCGGGCAATCAGACTATCCCGCCTGCCAAACTCCACCGAGTGAACGGACTGTTCGCTCCCTTCACCACGTATCGCGAGCCTCCACCGATATTGTGTCCCAAGGATCTGCGCCTGTGCATCAACCTCTTTCTCGCTGCTTCGATCGCTGCCTTTTCCACCGAGGGCTCCACCGAACAGACCCGCAGCCGACCCCTTCTTCGCCGACTCATTCCCTGGCCTGTTTTCAAGGGGTATTCCCATGCATGAGAACGAAAGCGGCATATAACCCAGTTCCGACACCGGCTTCTCGATATCAAACAGTATCGCTGTGCTGCCATCCATCGTTTTGCGCATCAGACGCACAGAGACGATTTGATGCCAGGCCTGCAGGGGTTGGTCGTAATAGTTCTCCGCTTTTGCGTAGGCCTCGCCGATCCTCGCTCTCGGAAAGGATGGATCGAGCGGCAACCAGTTCCCTGCGCCCTGATCGATCTCCAGCCAATAGTGCGTGAGCACACCCTTGATCAGCGGATTCGACTTTTGCGGCTCGAACGGTGCGTATTCATCCGAATAGCGATAACCGGGTATCCGGGGAGGGTAGATGCCTCTGATCAGAATCGAAGCGTTGTCCCGGTCAAGCCGACCTTGCGCCAGACGGCTTCTGTATCCTTTCGCATCAAGCACCTTTTTCAACAGTAGAGCTTGATCCAATGAGTTTCCCTTGCGGGTAATTGCCGTTCCTTCCGGAGAGCGCAGAGAGCCGTCATATGGCTCGAAGCGGACTCCCTCGGCAACCATCCCGAACAGTGTGTCTATCGATTTGGATGCAAGATAGGGTTTCAGCCATTGTTCACCGAGCTTAAAACCGGGCTCGGAAAGGATTGCCGAAGCGTGCGGCCGCCCTTCATCGCCAAACCCTTTGAGACCGGCGGACCATGCCACTGACATGAGCAACAGCAAAACGATAGTGAGCGCCAATCTCCTCCATCGAGTGCCCATTGACCGACAGTTTTCAGACAAGACCTGTATCGCCATTATCCGTGTGTTACTCCTATCGCCTGCATGGGACTTCTCCTGTGGACAAATATTTCCTGCCGCCAGACTGCTGACATAACCTATTCTCAAGGCCGGTTGAAACCTGGTGGGTCCCCGGTCCTGCCCCACCCATCAGTTATCTGCCAGCCGAAGGCATGTAGAAGACCTCGATAAAAGTGTTTGCTTCAGGAAGCAGTTTTTTCTCCCGTTTTCCGCCACCGACCAGAGCGGATAGCCTGGACACCCGCACATGAGGTTCGTCCATGGCTTTTGAGTTCACGTCAACATCACCGCTTTTTGCCCAGTAAATACTGTCACCATTTGAAAAACGTTTGCTGTTCCATCCCTCCAGCCGCTGCTGATAGAACGCTTTTACATTCTCGAAATCAACTGTCGTCAACATTTGAGCCGAAGCCAGACCTGCATACTCTCTCCTTCCTGTTCGGGCGCGATTCAGCACTTTTACAATCACTGCACCCGGAAACGGAGGGGCTTGCACCTCCGATCTATCCGGTATCTTTTCTTCATTGACGACCGGCCAGAGCCCAAACATCTCCGCCGTATCCTTTGACATGTCGGAAAACAACTCAGGGAACCTCGACTCCGGCACCACGATAGCCGGAGCAAATGGCTCGGCCACTGAATTGCCTATGATAAAGAAGGATGCCACGATCACTGCAACGACCTCTCTTATTTTCATTCGAATCTCCTCGCGTGTCGTCTCAACCCTTCTATTTTCACCGAGCTTGTCCGCGAATTTATTTTGACTCGTAGGTAATCTCAATCATGCTGACCGCATCAGTGTAGTCGTCTGCATGCTGCTTGCCCTCGGTAACAACGATATTCTCATTCATCCCCATGGCATCCATGTCCATCATTCCGTAGTCGCCCTTGACCTTCCAGAAGCGGTAGCTGTACATTCCCAAAAAGCCCTTCTTCTCGAAAAAGTAGTCCGGAAGTTTTTTCTTGTACCATTCGACCACTTCGTCAACAGGGTCAGCACTAAGGAGCTTGACATAGGGCAGGTAGGGCTTGCCATTGGATTTCATCTGGCCAAACTCCCTTGTCTGAAATATCAAAGCACCGGGATAAGCGGGAATCCCCACCTGTGATGCATCCGGAACCTTGGCGTTATCAATCGCCATTTGTCCCAAGGGAGTCGTTCCGGAAGTGATCTTCACTTTTTCAGCAAATGGATCGGCCAACGCCTGGCTGCCCACCACGGAAAACATCAGCACTCCGATCATCGCAATCAGTTTATTCATGTTTGACTCCTTGAAGTTCTATTCCGGCTGGCAGTTCCAGCTCATTTTCATGCCCTTGGTATCGACAAACTGGCTCTCCCCCTCACCTGCGAGAACAAGCCCGGAAGGCAGCGGCATATTCTCGACCATACCGCTCAATGCTCCTCCGTCGATATCGACCTCGCATATCCGCTCACTCGGACAGGAAACCTTGACCATCCCACTAAAGATGTACTTTCCCGTCTACCGTCTGAGTCTTGGTTTCACGGTATGAGTCGGTATCGCCGCCGGGGTTTTGTGCTTTCACTCCGGTTACTTGAAGCATCTGGAGCAACCGGCGTTTGGAACCCTGAGCCATCCCGCCCGGGCCACTGGCTTCCTCAACCTCAGAGTTCAGTTCGGCACTGAAAGTACACTGCCAGGCCTTTTGCCACGTAAGCTGAACAACTTCCATTGCATATCAATCCGCCTGGCAGAAAAGCAGAACCAGGATGGAGCTGATTTCTGTAAATTTTGGCACTGTCTAACCTCGAAAATCATTACTGCATCTTTTGTGACTCGCTCTTACTGCTGTAATGATCGCGGGTCTATGGGCCGGTTTGGAATACTCCGACTTGCTGAAGGTTTTGTAACTTTGTTCAGCCAACTACATGGAACTGACTGGCATTCGTTGAAATCACCTTCACCACAGCAGATCTCACAACCACTCGGTGTCTTTACATCTATACACTTTAAAACCGCGGCCTGTGTCTGCGGCTTGCCGACCATTCTGGCTTCTGTGATCTCTGAAAAGCCTACACTCAAGACGACAATGCAAAACAAGGACATTATCTGATACTTCATATCTCATTCTCCTTCTACCATACCTTTTGGATTGCGATTCTCATTGCCGGCATCCCTGCTTTCTCAGGGGATCTGCCGGCAGCTGATTTCAGACTAGGTTTCACATATGTCCACAACCTGCCGATCCTTTCGTTAAAATCCCAACTTATCCATGAGGCCCCGCACGCCCTTCTGAATGTCTTCTGAAATCCCTTCCTGGATTCCCTGTTTGGTGGATTGATGAGCTTCGTCGGCAGCGTCTCTACCTATCTCCTTAGCATCATTGATGACTACATTGTCGCCACCATCATAGTCTTTACTCGATTCCGGCTCGAACCCGTGGTCTGAGGCGCGCTCCGGCGAATCCAGTTGCGGCGCTGGTGAATCGGACGAAGACGTGGTTGAAGAATCGGAATGATTGCCGGTGTACTCCACGAATCGATCATAGTCCTGGAAGGCTTTGTATCCCTCTGGCGCATCGAACTGACTGGAGGAGATGCTTTTGCGTTCAACCGAAACCACTTGCCGGTACGACTCCTTGAGGACGAACGCACCGTCGACAGTTTGCTTGTATAGCTTCGACCCCTCCAGACCCATGCTCTGCAACTCTTCCAGGCATTTCACTCTTTTCGATTGTGAACGCTCGAATTCGATGATATCCGAAAGACCGGAATCCGAAGATATCCACAACCGACCCTCCTGGTTTCCATTGACATAAAACTCCCAGCCGGTTGCAGAGAAACCCGCAATCTGTTCGGTTCCCAGCTTCTTTCGGGTCACCTTCTTCTGGCTGATTGGAACCGGCCTGAATTGGACAGGCATCGACGCCATCTTGGCCTGCATATTCTTAGTCCATGATATGAGGGCCTTGCAATATTGCTCGGGAGTCCCCATCCAATATGCCCTTGCATCACGGTTCACTGCGATAAAGTGTTCGCCGGTGTCGATCATGTCGCCAAAACTGGCCCTGTCCCCATCATAGTAATCATGGCTGGTCTCGCCGGTGTCCGCATCCTTGTAGGTGATCACCCATCCTGCCCATGCGGTCTGAGCAACAAGGCTGCCCAACACGATAAACATAAAACGCTTCATCTCACATCCCCCTCCGCGAAAAAGTGACCTGCGCAATAGCGCCGTTTCGTATGTGAATCTGAATGCCGCTGCCACTCCTGTAGATACCATCGGCAAGTCGATAATTACGTCCGTCATGCGCCGTCAGCATGAGCGGCTTATTCGTCGGTTGTCGACATGTATCCATGACGATACCCCGTTTACCTATCAGCTCCGATGCTGATTTGGCATCAAGCCGGATTGCTGTATCCATGACAACTTTTCCAGCTCCGAGCCTGCCCGATAACTCTGTAGCCACAGCCGCCGTAGTCACCAAAAAGGCCAGAGCCAAGGTGAATGATCCTATGATCTGATGTTTCATACACACCTCCTCATTCCTGCCCTTGCTTGAAACCTTTCAGCATTTCTCCCAGAGCCCGTCCTGCCTCCTCAGGCGTCATTTCATCCGGATCACCGTATTTTTCCTCCATCTGCCTGGACCACCCCTGGACACTGCCCTCCATTTCACGACCGGCTTTTTCCGCTCCCAGTCCCATTAGCGTAAGCAGAACCCCGAGGATGCCGAACACCACCCACGAGACGGTGCGGCTCAGGCCATGCACATGGATACTGGCGATCGCCATCAGCACCATGGGCCAAAAGGCGGAAAGCAATGTACCGAGATAGGGCACACCACCGAGCAGCGCCACTACCGGAGCGTAAGCATAACTGAATGCCATACAGCGATAAGCTGTTTCAAAGTTCTCTTTGGAGCCCATGATCTTCCAGATCACGAACAGGATGGCGGCACCGATGAATCCGAAGATAGCCACCATCACCGGCAATATAATCACGCCAATCAAACCCATACCCATCACACCGCCAGGGCCGAAACCCAACATTGCGGTAACCGCGATCACCAGGCCGGTCGCCAATGCCATCACAACCATGAACACCAGCGGCTCCGAATACCCACCGCTTTTCGGCATATCTTTGGAAAAGAATTGCGCCGGATTCAACAACAACTTCAACGTTCTTCCCGGTATGGTTGTTATCAGGTTGCTATTCGAAAGTTTCTCAGAAGTCTGCGTAGTCTCCATTTTGCTCCTCTCTTATAGATCTACCTGGCGTTCTTTCTCTGGCATTGAAACGAACCTTGACCATCCGTGATGCAGTGATATCCACTCGGTATCAATCTCCTGACATTGCCGATTTTCTTTCCGTTTGGTTTGCGATAGATACAGATCATGTATTTCCCCTGTACATGGGACTGACCCGCTCCAAGCCGCTCACCCTTATCTGTAGGTTCCCAATAGGTCGGTAGCATTTCAGCCTTGATTCCCCGATAGGCACGCGGACAATCGAATTCAAGGTCCTTTGCCGCTACAGCTGCACCGTTCACTGTCAATGCATACACCAGCACGACCAGAACAATCGAGTCTCTCTTCTCCCTGACTCGACATGTAAAGCCGGCAGAAATATCGCGTTGTGTCGATTTCTTCCTCATAAGAGGAATTCAAGAGTATTCTGAAATAGTACGGAATCCCCCGATCGGGGGGACCTGATAGAGATCCATACCCATGTTAGTAAATTATAAATATCTAATTTTAATCAGGTTTTTTTCACCACACACTTAGTTCCGCAATCCTGGCTTTTACTGACGCGGCTTTATGCCACACCCTTTGGATAGTATTTTATTTTTCTATAATTATCAGTTTGTTAAGATGGTCAATCAAGAAATTCATGGCTCAACGTTCCACTTGAAACCATGCCAATTCCAGGCATTTCTTGCCTATAACTCTATTATTTCTAAAGTTTTTCTCAGTATGGACGCACTTTTAGTCACAGCCCTTTGCAGTGTTGTGTTGCAGCGACTACCGATAGTGACTATATCGGTCTGCTTGCACCGATTCGATGTAGGTAGAGGCGCTGCATAATCAAGGAGCAGCACACATTGTTACGGCGGTAAATATTCACACCAGGCGTCGGCCTTTGTTCGTGGCTACCTGTTTAACGTAACAGCACATCGGATAAATCAATGAAAAAACTACTCTCTTCTATTCTGGGTATCACTCTTGTTCTCACAACCAGTTTCGCCGGCGACCTGCTCGCAGGTGAATTCAAAATCGGTGTACTGGCGAAAAACGGTGCCGCCAAGGCCATGGCCAAGTGGGGAGCGCTCGGCAGCTATCTGACGGAGACCGTGCCAGGCGACAGTTTTACAATCGTGCCTCTCGATTTCGATGAAGTCATGCCCGCGGTGGAAAAGGGCGGCGTGGATTACTTCCTGGTCAACTCGTCGATGTTCGTCACGGCGATGGTCAAGTATCAAAGCAGCGCCGTTGCCACAATGATCAACTCAAGGCAAGGCAAACCCTTGAAGTCATTCGGCGGTGTAATTCTGACCTATGCGGACCGCGACGATATCAACAGCCTGGCTGACATCAAAGGTAAGAAATTCATGGCCGTCAAGGGGAGCTCTTTCGGCGGCTGGCAGATGGCGTACAAGGAATTCAAGGACAATGGAATTGATCCTATGGGTGATTTTGCATCGGTCGAGTTCGGTGGAAAACACGACAATGTGGTCTATGCCGTACAAAACGCAAGCGTGGATGCCGGTACGGTGAGAACCGATACCCTTGAGCGTATGGCGGCCTCGGGTGACATCGATATGTCGGAATTCAAGATTATCGGTGCAAAGAAACATGATGGCTTTCCTTTCGTCATCAGCACACCCCTGTATCCGGAATGGCCGTTTGCAAAAGTTTCCTCCACCAGCAGTGCGGATGCACAAAAGGTGGTCGACGCCCTGCTCGCCCTCGATGCGCAGAATGCTGCCGCGAAAAGTGCGAAAATCGTAGGCTGGACAAATCCCCTGGATTACGGCGGTGTCGAGGAACTGCAGAAACTACTCAAGGTCGGGGCCTATAAACAGTGATCCCCCTGTTGACGTAGACCTGTGTTCTGCAATTTAGCTTAAGAGTTTTGGGGTATTAAAATGTTGAGCATCTCAAAAATGCAAAAACAGATGAGCGGGAAACTGTTTTTACTTACCGTGGTTGCGGTTGGTATTGCCGTTACCATTCTGTCTGTCATATCGATCTATCTCGGAATTCACAGCATTGGTGAACTGAAAGATGAGGTGCTCAACAGCCTCAAGGTGGAGCAAGAGCATGTTCAGCAGTCGCTTACGGACAGCCTTGATGGTGTTACCCAGTCGATCAAGTCTATGGAATCAAAGGCGGGTGAATCACTCAGCGGCTATCTTGAAAGCGGGCTTGCCAAGGAACTAGATACAGCTCAAACGATCTACGCCAAAACCATGCTCGAAACTGCCGATGCTCTTGCGGAAATGCTGGCGGAAGTGGGTATTGAACCCATACTGGGAAACAATTTTTCGACCCTGGTCAGCTATGTCAAGATAGCCAATAAGAATCCCCAAGTAGTCTATGCCATCTACTACAACGACAAGGGCCGTTCTCTCACCCGTTACCTGAATCGCAAAAATACCAAGGTTAGAGAGTTGCTCGACAAGGGAGAAGGCAGGCTGCCTTTCGACAAGCTTTTTTCCGCAGCTTCGAAAGATGGTGACATAAGAGAGGTCAAAAAGGAGATTCGATTCGAGGGCAGCGTCATCGGTTCGATTCGGATTGCCATCACACTCGAGCATGTAAACCAGGAGGTGGAGGCGACGAAGGGCAGATACCAGGCGCTCATCGCCGACAGCAAGGGCAAGGTGCACGAAGTCATGCAGTCTCAGTCCAAGGGAATGATCGAGCAGCTCAATGCGGGCAATCAAGCGATCGCGCAAAAGAACCTGGAGTCCAACAGGAAGGCTGAAGCTACGATATCCGACACCTCTGATATGCTTGTAGCCAGCCAGGTCGTAGTCCTCTTTATCACCGGTGTTATCGCCTTGCTGCTTGTAAGTGGCTTTGTTCTGTTACGCATACTGGTGCCTGTAAATACACTGACCAATGCGATGGATGACATTGCCTCTGGCGAGGGTGATCTCACTCAACGGCTGCCCGTAAAGGGTGACAACGAAATCGACAGACTCGCGGCCGCCTTCAACCGCTTCGTCGAAAAGATCCAGCAAAGCATCCTCAAAGCCAGCGATTCCACCCAGAGTCTGAGCGCCGCGGCGGAACAGCTCAAGCAAATTGCGCGTCAAAGCAACCAGGCCACGAGCATGCAACATGAAGAGATGCAGCAAGTGGCTGCCGCTATCACCGAAATGTCGGCCACCGTGAAAGAGATCGCCGCCAGCAGCGAGAGCGCGGCGTCCAACGCGAAAGAGGCTGACACCGAGGCGGGTAATGGGCAGATGGTTGTAAAACAGACTGTCGATGCCATTGCTGTGCTGGCCAAGGAGGTTGAATCGGCAGCGTCAGTCATAAACAAGCTCGAGACGGACAGTGAAGCGATCGGCTCGGTCCTTGGGGTGATTCGAGGTATTGCCGATCAGACGAATCTGTTGGCGCTCAATGCGGCCATCGAAGCTGCAAGGGCAGGCGAACAGGGCCGCGGTTTCGCCGTGGTCGCCGATGAGGTGAGAACACTGGCAAGCCGTACCCAGCAGTCGACTCAGGAAATCCAGACGATTATCCAGGGCCTTCAGGAGGGCACTGCGAAAGCGGTCAAGGTGATGAACGAAAGCGTGGCAAGTGCAAACGAGACAGTGGAGAAGGCATCGGATGCCAACAGCTCATTGGACCATATCGTCCAGGCCGTATCGGCGATATCCGAAGTCAACATTCATATTGCAACCGCCTCCGAACAGCAGGCGTCGACGGTCAATGAAATCGACCGCTCTGTCAATCACATCGCCGAACTTTCGAACAAGTCCGCGGCCGGAAGCGACGAGACATTGACGGCCTGCGAGAGTCTTGCGGGGCTGGGCGATGAATTGAAAGGGATCGTGCTTCAGTTCAA
>JBNKLI010000103.1:0-27261 GCA_050292275.1 Candidatus Thiodiazotropha sp. | reverse complement strand
ATTGATGTGCTGGATTATTTTACCACTAGTTACTTTAATTTGTATGATCGAGTAGACGCAATACATCCCCTGTACGCCATCCAGCGCGGGATGTTTCCAGCAGTGGCTGAGTAGTTACCTTCAATTGGCAGCATCCCGCGTCCAGTGCTAAGTTCGGTTGTAAATCAGTTACTCAGGTTGCATCGGGTGTTGCAGAGAGTGGATGCGACGTCGCAGTTCACTGAGATTAAGCGCATAGAGAGCATCGAACAGCTGGCTGTAGTGGGGCAGGTTCGGATCGGTTTTTTTGTTGGAATAGTGTAGGCGATTGAATGGCCGGGAGAGCTTTTCCGGCTGTAAAGGGATATCCATTGCCACCAGCCTGTCGAGCAGTCGCTCGATGGTCAGCCCCGCCGGTCTGCGATAGCCCGCATTCCACAGCAGCTCATCGATGGCCTGCAGGTGGCTTGCGATGGCTTCGGTGGGTGTTTCGGGTTGTGCCGCAAGCAGGCGGCGTTTGATCTGGATAGCCCGCCATCTGGGGTGGATATGGGGCCAGGCAATCCACAGGCACAACATCAAGACCGCGAGCCCGGTTAACCATGGCCATGTGTTGATAACCAGGAGTTTCAGGTAGGCCCCCAGCCAGGTGACGATCAGATAGCCTGACTGCCATATCGCGGACAGTACCGTCTCAATGCTCAGATCGGCATCCCCCATCGCCTCTTGCAATAACAATTGACGCTCCACATAGTCGTTGATCTGTTCCGCCGAGAGGGTTTCGTTCTCGGCGGACGGGCCCTCGTAGTAGGCCGTGGGTTCGAGTTCCAGCCAGCCAAGCCCATCCACATAGGCCTCGACCCAGGCATGTCCATCCAGGGCATGGATATCGTAGTAGCCGGTCAGGGGATTCTGATTGGTGGCGGAAAAACCGGTGACCAGGCGGGATGGAATGCCCTGGGTGCGAAGCATGATCGCGAGCGCGCTGGCGAAATATTCGCAATGACCCTTTTTGGTTTCGAACAGGAACCGGCTCAAGGGGGTGCGATGTTGAGAATCGAATATGGATTCAAAATCGTAGGCGTAGTTGTTGCGCAGGTACTGTTCCACCGCCACCGCCTTGGCAAACTGGCTTTGGTGGGAGTCGGTGATCTGCCGGGTCAGTTGGATGATCCGAGGATCCATGTCCTCCGGTAGCTGTGTGAAGTTGGGCAAATCCAGGTAGTCGGTTTCGGCGAAGGATCGTCCCCGATGGCGTGTGCGCTGTGACGTGACGGCATATCCTGTTCCGCTTTTCAATGACCCCGGCGAGTGCAGTTGACCGAATGCGTCCACGGCTATGACCCTTGAGGGGAAATTGACCTTTATCGGCACCGCTGCGGCGGGGACATAGTCGCCCAGGTCTCTTTCGATGAAGACCTCATAGTGTTCTGTCACGCTATCGGCGGAGGCTGGTGCCGGTTGGCGCAACTCGATCTCCCCCCGGGAGAGGGTGAGTTTGCTCAACTGCTGTGCGGAACTGTACCAGCGCAGGCCGTCGAACCTGTCGAAGATCCGTGCCCGCAGATAGAGGGGATGGTCGGCACGAACATGTGCCACGATCGCGTTGCTGAAGCGGTCACCCTGATCGTCGGGGTTGTCGATCTCCATCTCATAGTCGAACCCGCGGTAGCGGAATGGTGACTCAGAGGGCTCTCTATCCGAAATCTGCCCTGGGTCAGAACCCGTATCCGAACCCTCTTCATGCATGCGATCGGCAAGCTCCTGCAGCAGCGATCCTGCGGGATCCCGCTGCGCCTCATCCCCTTGTTTGTGCTCCGCTTCCTGTTCCCACTCGGGATTCTCGTAGAAGTGATCCGATCCCGGGATGGCGCCCAGATTACCGGCCGGCAGCCTGGGTACGGCCAGGTAGATGATCAGGGCAACGCCAACCAGCCAGGCGGTGGCGCGCAACTGGTCAAGGGGATTCCATTGGGAACGGTTGCGGCTCAGGGGCTCGATGTAGGCGTAGCCCAGGGTCATGCTGATGGTGACCGCATAGGCGAGGAAAAAAATCAGATAGAGACCGGATTTCGATTCGACGGCGCCGGCGATCAGTGCGGTAAAGCCCACCGCCAATCCCATATAGAGGCGGCGGTAATCATGGGTTTGCAGCAACAGGGCGAGGTGAGCGAACCCAATGAACACCAACAACGCCAGCAGCGGGCCGTAGAGGATCAGCATCGGCAGAAAGACGATAATGCCGGCTGCCGCGATCTGTTCGGAGATCTTCAGGTAGGGACTCTCCTTCTCATCGGTCTTCGCCACCAGAACCAGAACGAAATGGGTGATTGCCATCACCAGGACCGAACCCAGGAGTGCAGCCAGAGCCCCCAGGTAGGCAAACAGCACCGCCCCGGCGGCGACCGCCGAGACCAGGCTGTACCAATGGACGACCTTGATCGAGTCGAGCTTCACTGAAACAGCTCTCGAATCGAAGACATGGCATTGACCGGATAGATCAGCCGATTGCCCTGGCGATGGTAGTCGGTTACCTGATGGGTGCGCATGGGGAAGACAAAACTCTCTGCATCCATCGCCAGATCGATATGGGTCAGATGGGGAGCGAGGGTCGGCAGAACCTCATCGTCGGAGAGGCGAAACCCGGTGATCAGGTTGGCCTGTGGAAATCTGGCTACCGCCTGTTCGATCAATTCGCTGCTGCTTTGACTTCCGTTACTCTCCAGGGTCGCGAGAAAGGCATAGAGATCGTAGAGATCCGAGGTGTAGGCCGGGATGAGACGATCATGCCATTGACCGTTTTCCACTACCAGGATGCTTTGCATGCCCTCGCGGCTTGCGAAGTGGATCATGGAAGCGGCGATGGAGATGGCATATTCGAAACTGGATCGTGATCCCTCGCCGTGGTTGAAGGTGGGCCGGCAGTCCAGTGCCACCAGGAGTACGGGCCGGTCACTGCGCTCGTACTCCTTGACCACGAGCTGGCGGCGACGGGCCGAGGCGCGCCAGTGGATATGACGCAGACTGTCGCCGTGAACGTACTCCCGCACCGCCGCGAACTGATCCTGGCCTCCCTGTTGTGGAATAGGGAGATCTCCGTCACTGTTGGCGTCCGCGGTAATCGGCATCGGGATGCTGTGCATATCGAATATCCTGGGAAGCACCAGCACCTCCAGCACATCAGTCTGCAACCGCTTGCTGTGGCTTACCACACCAAAGGGATAGGCGGAGGAGAGGGTGAGCTGCTGCAGCAGAAACCGGCCCCGAAGCTCACAATGGAATCTCAGGCGCTTGTGGGCAACCTGGTCGCAGCGCGAGATGAAAAGCCCCTGCTGCTGTTCTGCAAATGGGAGGTCATCGGTGATCTGAAGATGGTAACGCCGACCCCTGGTCGAGATCTGATAGAGCAATTCCCCTTCGCCGCCCGCGCTCAGGTCACCCGCCAGGGAGCGCTCTACATGAACGCCACGCAGTTGCAGCCTGGGCATCAGGTGAGATATCAGCAACAAAGAGAGGCACAGCGCGGAGAGGCCGTAGAGCAGTGCCAATCCCCGGTTCCATGCCACCAGGAAGCAGGCCAGGGAGAGCAGCCAGATGACCACGTGCAGGTTGAACCAGCGTTGCAAGAAGGCGATGGCTTCAGGTGGGAGCCTGTTGGACGGCAAGGCCTGTTCCCTCATTCCGGCTACTCCGCCAATTCGAACACCGACTCCGTTTTGCGGCTCTCGCTTGTGCTGCCCGGCATGGCCGGGACCGGTGTTGCATCGATGATCTCGGCAAGCAGTTTCCCATCGCTGTCGCTATTGCTTCTGAGCAGCATGCGATGGGCGAGCACCGGCTGTACCAGCTCCTGTACTCTCAAGGGGGTGACAAAGCTTTCATCATTCAAGAGCGCGCTTGCCTGTGCCGCTTTCATCAGGGATATCGAACCGCGGGGGCTGACCCCCAGGCGGATCCGCTTGTGGCTGCGGGTGGCGTGAACAAGCGCTGCGATGTAGTCGATGATTTTCTGATCGAGCTGGATTTTGGTCACGGCATGCTGCAGCCCGAGCAGCGTTCCTTCATCGATCTTCGCGCTGATCCGCTCGAGCGGATCCTCACCACTGTTCATCTGCATGATCCGGGTTTCATCGGCCAATTCGGGATAGCCCAGGGAGAGGCGCATGAAAAAGCGATCCAGTTGTGCTTCGGGCAGGGGAAATGTGCCGCTGAACTCGATCGGATTCTGGGTGGCGATGACCATGAAGGTTTTGGGCAGCTTGCGGGTTTTCCTATCCACGGTAACCGTGCGCTCCGCCATCGCCTCGAGCAGAGCCGACTGGGTACGGGGCGAGGTGCGGTTGATCTCGTCGGCGAGCAGAATGTTGGTGAACACGGGGCCAGGCAGAAACCGGAATGCCTGGGCTTTCTGGTCAAACAGGTTGATGCCGGTAATGTCGGCCGGCAGTAGATCCGGCGTACACTGAATCCGCTTGAAGTTTAAATCCAGGCTTCTAGCCACCACCTTGGCCAGGGTCGTTTTACCGAGTCCGGGCAGATCCTCCAGCAGCAGGTGTCCGCGGCAGAGCAGGCCGATCATCACCAGGCGCAGGGATTGTGGTTTGCCGACTATGGCTTTCTGCCACTCAGTCAACAGTGAATTGAGCAGTTGACCCGCTGTTTTCTGATTGGATTCCGTCATCGAACCTCCCTGAAGTGCTGCCGAATGGTCTCTACCCTGTAGAGCAAAACTAAAAACTCAAAACTTTTCATATGGTTCCATGATTCTTCCAGCTCTCAATCCATGGCTGAGCATGATGGGTAAGCAGGTATATTTTCAACTGAATTAGGCGTTTATTATCACAATGTAGCGTGCATTATAGCGACTTCTTGAGCCAATATTTGGGATCGATGGGCGATAGGTCTACTCAGATCCCCCGAAACCCAGTTACAATTGCGGTTTCGATTCCATCGAGTCGCCTGCCTGTTTAGGGCGTGGTGATATCACGGTTAATTTCTAGATACAGGAAACATCCATGGCATATGACAAGATAGAGATCCCATCCACCGGGGAAAAGATTACTGTTGACGCGGAAGGGGCTCTGAGCGTCCCGAACAATCCCATTATTCCCTATATCGAAGGCGATGGCATTGGTGTGGATATCTCTCCGGTGATGCTGAAAGTGGTCGATGCGGCTGTAGAGAAGGCCTATGGTGGCGAGAGGAAGATTGCCTGGATGGAGATCTACGCGGGCGAGAAGGCGACCCATGTATACGATAGCGATACCTGGCTGCCTCAGGAGACCCTGGATGCCATAAAGGAGTTCGTCGTCTCCATAAAAGGGCCGTTGACGACACCGGTGGGTGGCGGCATCCGTTCACTCAATGTGGCGATACGCCAACAGCTCGATCTTTTTGTCTGCCTGAGGCCGGTGCGTTACTTCAACGGTACCCCAAGTCCGCTGAAAGCGCCGGAAAAGACCAACATGATCATCTTCAGGGAGAATTCCGAAGATATCTATGCCGGGATCGAGTGGGAAGCGGGTAGCGACGAGGCGAAACGAATAATCGATTTTCTGCAAAACGAGATGGGCGTCAGTAAAATCCGTTTCCCGGCCACTTCCGGTATCGGGATCAAACCTGTCTCCAGCGAGGGTACCAAGCGCCTGGTGCGCAAGGCGATCCAGTACGCCATCGATAACGACCACGATTCGGTGACCCTGGTTCACAAGGGAAACATCATGAAATTCACCGAAGGTGCCTTTAAGAACTGGGGCTATGAATTGGCCAAGGAGGAGTTTGGCGCAGTCGAACTGGATGGTGGGCCCTGGTGCAGCTTCAAAAATCCAAAGAGCGGCAGGGAGATCATTGTCAAGGATATGATTGCAGACGCCTTTCTGCAGCAGATCCTGACACGGCCTGCTGAATACAGTGTAATCGCCACCCTGAATCTGAATGGCGATTATATCTCCGACGCCCTGGCTGCCCAGGTAGGTGGTATCGGTATAGCTCCGGGGGCAAATCTCTCGAACGAGGTGGCCAACTTCGAGGCGACCCATGGCACTGCACCGAAGTATGCCGGACAGGATAAGGTAAATCCGGGATCGCTGATCCTCTCGGCCGAGATGATGCTGCGCCACATGGGGTGGTTCGAGGCGGCCGATCTGATTATCGAAAGCCTGGGTGCGACCATATCCGCGAAGACCGTCACCTATGACCTGGCAAGGTTGATGGACAACCCCACGGAGTTGAGCTGCTCGGCCTTCGGCGACGCCATGATCGAGATGATGTAGCCCAGCCTGCCGATATTCCCTGTCCACATCATCCCGGCGTGACTGGCGCATACCGGGATGATGTGATCTGCATGGGATCCCTCAGGTGCCTCTCAGGGCGCTGAAAAAATCACCCAGCACTTGGCCCAGGCGGGCGGAGCGCTGGGGATCCCGAAGACTCTCCTGCATGGCAATCCGGGTGGCGGGAAGAAACAGCAGATCGCTCAAAACAGCATTGAAAAACTCCTGTCCCGCTTCATTGCCGGCAAGCCGTTCAAGAAACTGCCGGCGCAGTGAAACATCCTCCAGCGCCTCCCAGGCGCGGCCCGATATCGCAGCCAGAATGTCACTTCGATGTGCGATGGGATGATCGATGAGTTGATGCACGAAAGCATTGCGAATCTCCACCGAGCGGCTTTGGGAGAGCCCTCGCACCACCGCGGTGAGAACCTGCGGATTCGGCTTTTCATCTCCCAGGGTTGATCTGCCCCTTTCGGCCAACGCCTCGGCGATGGAATCCGCAATGACCCCGTTCTCGAGGCAGTGGCAGAGCGCCTCCAGGGGGGAGGGCGGCAGGTAGGGGATCGACTTCGCGATCCGCTTGGTATTGCCCTGCTGGTTCAGGCGTGCGGCGAGATCGGCAATTCCCTGAACTCCGATGAAAGACCACTGATCCCACCCGAGTTTACCGTCGAAATAGTCTTTGGCATGGTCATAGTAGTGGGAGGCCGGTTGTTTCAGGGCGTGTGTCAGGCGTGCATGAAACACAGCCAGCCGATCCTGCCTGGGTTGAAAGGCATAGGGATTGTTCTGCAGTGCGCGCTGCATGCCATCCCTGTCCGGGCTGCTCTCCTGATTCTCCGCCAGGTGATGCATGAACTCATCTCTTGCGGCCTGTAGCAGCTTGCCCTGCTCGTCCAGGGGAAAGCGAATGAACCATATCATGGGATCGAACCGTGGTTGCTTCGGGTCGGCAAGGCTGAGCGCGAACCACGCCTGGCGTTGCAGCGGCAGGGGGTAGGGTATATCGGTGAGTTCGAAAGCAATGAAGTGCTCTCGCGGGATAGGGCTGATGCGCCGTCCCATGTCTGTGAAGTCGAGTGAAAGCCCACCGGATTCGATGAACTGAGTCAGTGTGGCAATGGTGTTCATGGTGTGGGCTTTGCGCACATCAGCGTTCATTTGCGGACTCATATCCAGTCGACCAGGTGATGCTCCCAGTCGTCCGCCTCCGATTCCCTCACTACCTTGCCGCGAATGGAGTGGCCCGCCTGTTCGACACTCCCGGGGTCCCCGCTGACCAGTGGGTGCCAATCGGGCAGGGGCTTGCCTTCAGCCACTAAGCGATAGGCACAGGTCTCGGGCAGCCAATAGGGGTCGGAGAGGTCGTTGAGCCCGAGGGTGACACAATTCGGTACCAGCTTCGATCGCTCCCGGTAGTGTGTGCAGCGGCAACGATCGAGGTCGAGCAGATCACAAACTATGTTGGTGTAGAAGATCTCGCGGGTATCCTCGTCTTCCACTTTCTGCAGGCAACACTTGGCGCAGCCGTCACAGAGCGACTCCCACATCTCGCGGGTCATGGCATCGAGTGGTGTTGTGATCCAGAATTGGGATTCGAGCAGTTTCATCATTGGATAATACCATCTTCATCGGGACAATAGATGGGGGAAATATACCCTTAAGTCAAGAATATAAAGAAACTTGATCCAATCGCCCGAAGAGTGCCCTTGTGAACATGGATGAAATCTGCTGTCAACAGTTTTTATACACAACTCAGGGTGTCTATCCGGAAAGTTTGGCGAGTTAAAGGGAACTTCTGATATCAGACATTCAAATTACATCTTAACTTACTGAAATATATATATTTATATGAATTGTATAGAAATTACACAATTTAAGAAGAGATTAACAGGATCAAGGGCTACAGCTCAGTGCCTCCAGCTTACCCACAAAGTTATCCACAGGATCTGTGGACATATTCAGGCCGCTGTTTGCTACCCCGGTTCAGGTAAATGTCACCAGTCGACACCCTTTTCATTCACTTCCAGAGAACAGAGACCTTGACCATGACAAGCCAATCCTATCAGGCTGTGGTGAACTATCCTTTCGCCCCGGTGGGCATCGCCACCTTCGAGGGCAGATTGAAAACGATCGACTACCTGACCCGGCCGCAACAGGGGTACCGCCGGGAGGTGCCGGGGCTGAGCTCGGTGATTGAAGCCATAGATGCCTATCTGCGGAACCCAACTGGAAAATTCAATCTGGAGCTGGTGTTGGAGGGAACGCCGTTTCAGCGCCAAGTCTGGGAGGCGCTGCAGCAGATACCCGCAGGCAGTACCATGACCTATGGTCAACTCGCCAGGCAGATCGGCAGCGGTCCCAGAGCGGTGGGGAACGCCTGCCGCGCTAATCCCTGTCCACTGGTCGTGCCCTGTCATCGGGTTGTCGGCATCAACGGCCTGGGTGGGTTCGCAGGCGAGCGGGGTGGAGAGAAGCTTGAGATCAAGCGATGGCTGTTGCGTCATGAGGGAGTGTTGTGAAGGCATATGATCATGTGGTGCATGGATGACTGAACCGATTCCCTGTGCCACTCCTCCCTGCGAGCCACGCCTTGATCTGGCGCATTGGGGCGGCTCTGAATGTAACAGAATCTATGGCGGGGTACACTAGGTGAGTTGGTTCCGGATATGGTAGAGTCCCCATCCTGTGGTTAGTTGATCAGGAGCCGAAATGCCATCCTTTGATATTGTTTCTGAAGTGGACCTTCAGGAGGTCAGAAATGCGGTCGATCAGGCCAATCGGGAGATAGCTACCCGATTTGACTTCAAGGGTGTGGAAGCCGCTTTCGAGCAGAATGAGAACGAAGTCCTATTACGCGCCGAACAGGAGTTTCAACTCAATCAAATGATGGATATTCTGCGCCAGAAGCTGGTCAAACGGAAAGTGGATATCGCTGCCATGGATATCAGGGATCCGGAGACCGCTCTGCATGCCGCGAGACAGCGGGTGATCATCAAACAGGGAATCGATAGTGACGTGGCGAAAAAGATGGTCAAGCAGATCAAGAGCAGCAAGCTCAAGGTACAAGCCCAGATCCAGGGTGATCAGGTCCGCGTCACAGGGAAAAAGCGGGATGACCTGCAGCAGGTCATCGCTCTCATGCGGGAAACCGACTACGGCCTTCCCCTTCAATATCAGAATTTTCGGGACTAAATCATTGATGAAACAATCCAAACCAGGTGTCTTGCGAAAGACATTTACCCTATTTTCGCTATTCGCGCTATTGCTGGCAGGACCCGCAGCAGGCGAACCCACCAAGCAAGACGCCGAGATAGAGAAGGTGCGCGAAGGGATAAGGAAGATACTCAAGCAGGGTGCTATCTCCAGTATCGTTCCCGCCAAGGTAAGCGGGCTATATGAAGTCATGGTGGGGCCGCAGCTCTACTATGTCTCAGCAGACGGCAAATACCTGTTGAGCGGGAACCTCTACGATCTTGAAACCCGTGAGGATCTGACCTCCCCGAAGGTATCTCATGCCAAGGCGGAGGCGATCGAAGCGGTGGGGGAGGAGAATATGGTTATCTTCACCCCGAAAGAGACAAAATACACGGTTACCGTATTTACCGATATCGATTGCGGTTATTGTCAAAAGCTCCACAAGGAAATAAAGGACTACAATGATTTAGGCATACGAGTCCGTTATCTGATGTTTCCCAGGGCCGGCATTGGCAGTAAGTCCTTCGATAAGGCGGTAACCGTCATGTGTTCCGACAATCCCAATGACGCCTTGACGCGTTCCAAGGCCGGGGAGAAGCTGGAGAAGAAGGAGTGCGACAACCCGGTCGAACAGCATTGGGCACTCGGCAAGTCGCTGGGTGTGAACGGAACCCCGTCCATTTTTCTACAGAGTGGGGATATGCTGCCTGGTTACGTACCGGCTCAACGGATGAGTGCTATTTTGCAAGAGCAAGATAGTAAACAACAAGCGAGTCGTTAACTCTACTCATCGATTGCTGCCGCTTCGGTGACCCACGCCGATCAAGGGCAGTTGAATCTTTGAAGCCTGTGCCGCTATATGTCGGGAGTCAGCTTGAAATTCGATGTTGTGATGCGTACCGACATAGGGGTGGTACGGGAGCAGAATGAGGATGCGGTAGGCGGCAGTCCCGATAGCGGTCTGCTGATACTTGCGGACGGTATGGGGGGCGCCAACGCCGGTGAGGTGGCCAGTGGTCTTGCAGTCGAAATCCTGACGAACCAGCTGGCCGGTGAGCGTACTGATGGGGTATCAGGGTTTGGGCGGAATGACCTCCTGAATGCCGTACAGGGGGTGAATCAGGCAGTCCTGGAGCTGTCGCAACAGGTACCGGAGTACCAGGGAATGGGCACAACCCTGGTAGTTGGACTGTTGAACGAACAGAGCCTTGTCTATGCCCATGTGGGCGATTCCAGACTCTATCGCCTGCGCAGCGGAGAATTCAAGCAGTTGACCAGAGACCACACCATCATCCAGGAGATGGTGGATCTTGGTGATTTTGAAAGCATAGAACAGGCACTCTTGGCTGGAGTACCGACCAATATATTGTCCAGGGCAATCGGCTCGGAAGAGGTGTTGGATATCGATCTGTCGGAGGCGGAGTTGGAGGATGGCGATCTTTACCTCTTCTGCTCGGATGGTCTGACTGGGATGGTGACGGATGATGAAATCCAAAGTATCCTTGAAAACCAGGATCTCGATTTGACGCGGCAGGCCGATGAGCTCATCGATTTCGCCTGCAGAATGGGAGGGATGGATAACATCTCTGTGATTTTAGTTCGTATCATGGCGAACGACAGTTGAACTATTAGGCAATTTGCTACCCGGGTATTTAGCTCTATGGAAAAACTCGTAGTTATGGGAGACGATGAGTCACCACAAGAGTTTCCTCTTACCGATAAACTTATGATGATCGGGCGTGACGATAGTTGTGAGATCTGTCTCAGGGATCGCTCCGTCAGTCGTCACCATGCCACGCTCAGACAGGTGTTCAGCGGTTTTTCCATCGAGGACGAGCAGAGCACCAACGGTACTCGAGTCAACGGCAACATGGTTACCAAACGCTTTTTGAAGCATGGTGATCTGATCGAGGTCGGAAAATACCACCTGCGGTTCATTGCGCAGAGGCCACCTCAGGATATGGATATGGATGATCCTGATCGAACCGTGGTAATGCGTCCTCGGGAGTCCAGCTTCCCCCAACCGGCGGCATCTGTTGCCTCCAGGACCTCGTCAGTAGGAGCCGGCGCATCGGCAGTCACCACAGAGGCGCATACTGAGGAGGCACATAACACCGGTGCCCAACTGGGACCGGACACGGAATCCCCCGTTGAGCAGCAGGCCAGGGTCCGCTTCCTCGCTGGTGGCAACATTGGCGAAGAGAAGGTTGTCGATCGGGCATTCTTCAGCGTGGGCAATCCAGGTGGAGACCTGGTTCTGATCAACCGCCGTCAAGAGGGCTATTTCCTGCTCAAGGTCGGCGGCGACAAACCACCCATGATCAATGGTGAGCCGATCAAGGCGGGTGGTGTGAAACTGCACAACGGCGACCGAATCGATCTGGGGGAGATGTCGCTGGAGTTCATCGACTAAGGGAACAGGACGGACCGGCGGCGCGATAGGCGTAGCGATAATTGCTGCTCAACAGGGATGTCAGACGCATACAGATGGCGAAATCGGCTGTCTCTTCAAGTACGCCATGGATAATCACACCCTCCAGCAGATCCTTGCCGTCCCATTTAGGATGAATCAAATCGAACAGAAACTGTCGTTCGTTTTGTTGCAATTGATCGAACACCAGTCCGCTGCCCCGGACATCGACACGGCTAACCCTTGCGGACAGGACCATGCTCTCCCTATCCCCCGGCTTTTTGATATATATCAGGTAGATGTCGTCGATTCTTGCGGAAGTGAGCGAAGTCACGAAGAGACCGGACTCGCTAAGATCCGTGACTATACGCACCTGCTCGACACCCCCGCCGCTGTTGATAAGCGTTGCAGCAAACGAGGTCTTCGTTCTAGGGCTTCTTCGTGCATCCACTGTCATGCCCCCTGCATTATTTATTGTAATGTTTAAATGTAGGAAGGGAGGTTATGCTTTTGAATGGGTGGAATTACCTAATCTAATCAGGGTTTAACCCAGATGCTCCGGAGACTGGATTCAATCCTTGAGCAGAAATTCGATATTGAATTCAAAATTCAACATTGACCTTCGAGTTTCTCCTTCAGCCGATACAATGCCTGCAACGCCTCCCTCGGGGTCAGCTCATCCGGGTCTATCTCGTTTAGCATCGCCTCTATGTCCGAGATCTCTGGGGCCGGCGGTGTTTCATCGAACAGGGGCAGTTGACTCTGTAACTGCTCTGCATGGCGCTGGGCACTGGCTTCGAGCTCCCGCAGACGCTGTCGCGCACGCAGTATCACCGCTTTCGGCACACCGGCGAGGGTGGCGACCTGGAGGCCGTAGCTCTGGTTTGCCGGGCCCTCCCGTACTGCGTGCAGAAAGACGATGGAGTCGCCGTGTTCCACGGCGTCGAGGTGGAGGTTGCCGATGCCGGGATACTCCTCCGGCAGGGTGGTCAACTCGAAATAGTGGGTGGCGAAGAGGGTGTAGGCCTTGAGGCAGGTGGCCAGCTCCACGGCGCATGACCAGGCCAGGGAGAGACCGTCGAAGGTGGAGGTACCGCGGCCGATCTCATCCATCAGCACCAGGCTCTGGGCACTGGCGTTGTGCAGGATGTTGGCGGTCTCCTCCATCTCCACCATGAAGGTGGAACGTCCACCGGCCAGGTCGTCGGAGGCACCGATACGCGAGAAGATGCGGTCGATGGGGCCGATCCGCGCCGCCGCGGCGGGAACGAAACTGCCGGCGTAGGCGAGCAGCACGATCAGCGCGATCTGGCGCATGAATGTCGATTTGCCGCCCATGTTGGGTCCGGTGATGATCAGCATTCGCTGCAAGTCGTCGAGTCCGATGCTGTTGGCGACGAAAGGATCGCTGCTGACCTGTTCCACCACCGGGTGGCGGCCATCGGTGATCTGCAGACCAGGCTCTTCCACCAGGTGCGGGCAGACCAGGTTGAGACTCTGGGCGCGCTCGGCCAGGTTGCATAGCACATCGAGCTGGGCCAGACCCTCGGCGCACTGCTGTAGTGGTGTCAGGGAGTCGCAGAGCCGTTCCAGCAGCTGTTCGTAGAGGTGTTTCTCCCTGGAGAGGGAGCGCTCCCGGGCGCTCAGCACCTGATCCTCGAACTTCTTCAGCTCCGGGGTAATGAAGCGCTCCGCCCCTTTCAGGGTCTGGCGGCGGATATAGTCCTCCGGCGCCTTGTCGGACTGGCCGCGGCTGATCTCGATATAGTAGCCGTGGACCCGGTTGTAGCTGACCCTGAGAGTGGCGATGCCGGTACGCTCGCGTTCACGGCTCTCCAGGTCGAGGAGAAACTGATCGGCGTTCTGGGAGAGGGCGCGAAGTTCATCCAGTTCCCCGTCGTAGCCTCCGGCGATGACCCCGCCGTCACGTATCAGCATCGGAGGCTGTTCGATGATTGCCTCCAGCAGCAGCTGGTGAGTGGTCGGGTGCTCGCCGATCCGCCGTGACAACTTCGGAACCAGGGGAGTGTCTAGCTGGGCCAGCACGGGCTGCAGCCGGGGCAGGGCGCCGAGGGCGTCGCGCAGAGTGGCCAGGTCCCGGGGGCGGGCGCTCTTCAATGCTACCCGGGCGAGGATACGCTCGATGTCGCCGATGCCTTGGAGGATCTCCTGAAGCTCGCTGTGGAGACCCGAGTCGAGCAATGCATCGATAGTGGCGTGGCGCAACGCCACCGCTTCGCGGTCGCGCAGCGGCTGGCTGATCCAGCGCCGCAGCATACGGCTGCCCATGGCGGTCACCGTGTGGTCCATGATCCCCGCCAGGGTGTGCTGCGGCTGGTCGGAAAGCGAATGGATCAGCTCCAGGTTGCGCCGGGTTGCCGCGTCGATGATCACGCTCTGTTCCCGATGCTCCACCCGCATGCCGTTGATGTGGGGCAGGGCGCCGAACTGGGTCTCCTCCACGTACTGCAGCAGGCAGCCGGCGGCGGCCACCGCCAGGGGGTGATCCTGGCAGCCGAAGCCTCCCAGGTCGCGGGTGCCGAACTGGCGGCACAGCAGCTGTTGCGCCGAGTCGAGATCGAAATGCCAGGGGGGACGCCGGGTCACTCCCCCGGGCAGGTTTAGCTGCTCAGGAAGCAGGGAGTCCTCATCGAGCAGGATTTCAGCCGGGCTGAGACGCTCCAGCTCTCCGCTCAATGCTTCGAGACTGTTCAGCTGCTGGATGGTGAAGCGACCACTGGCCAGGTCGAGGGCCGCCAGGCCATAGCCGTCTGCCGTCTCGTTGATCGCTGCCAGCAGATTCTCCCTCCGCTCCTCCAACAGCGCTTCGTCGGTCAGGGTTCCCGGGGTGACGATGCGCACCACCTTGCGCTCCACCGGTCCCTTGCTGGCGGCCGGGTCGCCGATCTGTTCGCAGATTGCCACCGACTCCCCCTGTTTCACCAGGCGGGCCAGGTAGCTCTCCGCCGCGTGGTAGGGCACCCCCGCCATGGGAATCGGCTTGCCCGCCGACTGTCCCCGCTTGGTCAGGGTGATGTCGAGCAGCCGCGCCGCCTTCTCCGCATCGCCATAGAAGAGTTCGTAGAAATCCCCCATGCGATAGAACAGCAGCATCCCGGGATGCTCCTCCTTGATGCGCAGATACTGCTGCATCATTGGTGTATGTTGTTCTTTTTTTTCTAATGAACTCATGTCGTTACGCTGCTCTACTTATTGATTTATAAGCATTTATCCTTTTTAAGTCGTCTCTTGTGGTCTCATCGAGTCTCACGAAATATCATCCAATCTCAGAAAAAAGTGTAACTTGAAGTGTAACTTTTGTTGGTGTAACTTTCCATTGAAATCCAAAAGTTACACTTTTTTCCATTGCGTCGGACAAACTGACATCAATTCAAGAGGATGCCAATGGCAACAGTACAGAATACCAAACCCTTGTCTTCCAGGACAGTGGAGACGATGAAGCCGGGAGATAAAATCAAGGCCGACACGGGGGAAAACATCGGCTTGCGAGTGAAATGCGGGGCTACCGGATTAAAGACATTTTTCTATCGCTATACCAGCCCGATCACCTCAAAGCTCGTTCAGGTGAAAATCGGCAACTTCCCGGAGACCTCCCTGGCCGAAGCGAGATTGAAGCTTCAGGAACTGAAACAAATTCGCCGCCAGGGGCGTTGTTTGGCAACTGAGGCCAAAGAGGAGAAACGGCAGAAACAGCAGGAACGGGAGCAAGCCCAGGAATTTGAACTGGGACAACGAGAGTCAGTTGAGAAATCCTTCACTGTGGAGAAGCTCGTAGAGCTCTACCTGACCCAATATATCGAAGACCGGAAATCTCCAAGCGGAAAGGTCATCGCCGGCGCACGAAAACCGAAAGGTCAGTCTGAGACGCGCAGAACCCTCTATGGAGATGTGATTCCCAAATTGGGGGAGATGGCGGCAAATGCTGTCACGCGAAAGGCTGTGGTGGATATGATCATGGCAATTGTTCAACGTGGGGCAAATGTTCAAGCAGGAAATGTACTGAGAGAGCTTTCCGCCGCCTACGAGTTTGCGATTGGTCTGGGCTATTTTTCAGATGAGTTTGCAAATCCGGCAATTCTCGCCAAAGCAAGCCTCAGACAGGCCAAGGTGAAACTTACCCATCAACGAGGAAAAAGAGTCCTCTCTGATACCGAGTTGGCGACGTTGCTGAAATGGTTGCCTGGCTCCGATTACACCGCAACACAGAAGAATGTTCTTCGGTTTACCCTCTGGACAGGGTGTCGTACTGGGGAGGTCTGCAATGCGGCCTGGAAGGACATCGACTTGAAGAAACGGACATTCCACATAAGGGAGAGCAAGACGGAGGTCGAGCGCTATGTGCAATTGCCCCGCCAAGTGGTGGAGTTCCTGAAAACACTTCGCCTGACCACTGGAGACTACCCGTTCCCATCCCAGAAAACGCGGCTGCCTATCCAGCAAAAGCAGTTAACCGAGCAGGCCTGGCGGATGAGAGTAAGCCACAAGATGGTAGATCTTCCAGCCTGGACACCTCATGATCTGCGCAGAAGCGTCAGGACCGGCTTGTCACGCCTGCAATGCACTAACGAAGTGGCCGAAGCGGTATTGGGACATTCACGTAAGGGGATTGAAGGAACCTACGATTTGCACCGGTACGAGGCGGAGTGTAGGCAGTGGCTACAGAAATGGGCGGATCATCTGGACTCGCTCATTGGAACAGGTTGAGGCTGCGCCCGCTTCTATTCAATTACCACTTTCGCAATCATTTTCGCATCGATTTCCAGTTGCTCAGCCTGTTGCAGGGCCAGGTCTGAGATTTTCTGCAGCATGGTGCGCTCTTCCTCAATGTAGTTGGGCAGAGACAGTAATGTCGGCAACTGGATTCTGAGCGCTTTGATCATCCGGTTCATCTCACGCACCAGAAGGCGGCGTTCTATGCCACAGCGGTCGGAAAAGTCTGCCCAATCGTAGGCACGGACTTTAGTCATATCGAACTCGTCACCGATGGCCATGGCAAATTCGTGCTCGATATCCGGGTAGATACACACCGAAACCAGGTCGTAAGCAGGGGCGAGGCGTAGGCCGCCCGGCTCGACCAGAAACGAGATATTTTTTCCATGGGCATCACTATTGCCGATCAGGTATTGCAGGATTGCCCAACGGATCAGCGCCATGCGTGTGGCCGCTTGAGACTGGGTGAACGGAGTGATGGAGAAGAGCTTCTCGAAACTGACGCCGTCCCGAATATTGGCGACATCACGCCCACTGCCGAAATTGCGTTCATACTTGTGGTTGACGCTGAGATTGAGCACCTGGCAGCTATCCACCGCATGTAAACGCTCGACATGGCGGTTGTGTTTGATGCGGTCGAAGCGTTTGACCATCAGTACCGGCTCCGGTACGCGTAGAATTTCCACTTCGGCCGAGGGTATACCGAGCGCGGCAGCCAGCTTCAGGCAAAAGTGCTCATTGGCCACCAGCCTGGAGAGCTTTGGGTTCATTGGCTCCGGTTTGAGGATATGCGTCGAAGCCAGCAGGCCTTCCACCAGGAAGAGCTTTCCTTCCTCATCAACATAGACCGCCAGTTTATCCTGGTAACCGGCGATGGACATGCGTACCCGGCCGTCCCATACATTGAAGGGACGATTGGCCCGGTCATGGATGCGCTCGGAGAGCTCTTCAAAGGTGACTTCACGCTCGATCGGTTCAACCCGGGCCGGCAGGGTGCCTTCAGGCAACAGGGCAAGCGCCCCCGTACTCTCCTGGCCCAGCCAACGCAGCAGACCAAACAGGTTGCCTTTTGAGGTCGTGTGCGCGGCCGCCGCATCCTCCAGGGCTTTGCCCTCGGGCAGCAGATTCTCAAAGAAGCGGCGTACATTGACCGAGTGCAGTTCATCGGTCTGGTTGTCCGGGCGACGAAACGGGAGGGCGGGGGAGATGGGATAAGCGCCGCTATGCGTCACCCAGGTCTGTTCGTATTCAAACGAGAAGCGCCCGGTATCGTCGTGATAGCTCAGGGTGCCAACCGGTTGTTTACCAATCCAGGCCGAGAGGCTGTGGGTTGTCATAATGACCGACTCTTGATGGCGGCAATCGCCTGGGGTTGCTCTGATTTTGGTACCGCCAGCAGGGTGAGCCCCAGTTGCCGTGCAACCGCCAGGGCCTTGTCCAGGCCGACGGAACGGTTGCCATTTTCAAGATCCGAGAGCAGCTGAACCGAAACACCGCACAGTGCCGCAGCATCATCGATACGCAGTTGCTGTTGAGTGCGCAGGCTGCGTACAAATGCTCCAAACGCCTCCGCCGAGTCAATGACCGGGGAGGCGGGCAGGGGTAAGGGCGTAATTTTTCTGGCCATAAAGTTTCTCCAATATAAGAAACTATAGGCCGATGTTGGGCAATAAGTCAATAATTACTCAAAAACAAGAAATATATGAGGATGGTGGCTGATGCGCGATATATTTATTAAATATGAGAAATAATGGCGGCCGAAGCTGGTCATAAAGACGATGAATGGAGGTTATTGTCCCAAGTTAACTCCCGCAGCCGATCATCGACAAGATACTGGCTCGCCTCATGAAGAAAGGCGCATTACTGCCACCACCCGAGTTGCTGCCGGCAACGCGGGCTTCACCCGATTCAGACTGGTTTGCATAGCGCTGGTTTTCACACTTCTCAACACTGTACAGCAACAGAAGGATAGATTGCCTGGCGAGGTATCCCTGAACTAAGTTGGCAGGCCAGGAAGGCAGTGAAAGCGGTCCTATATAGCCGAAAATCCAGGGGTGTTGCGGTTATTCTCTTTATACCTTTGCTCCCCCTATCTGCATTCCGTCCGGCTACTCTGCCATTCGTCGCATTGCGCTGATATCAACAGAAAATGTGGCTAGTCTTTTCCGCAATCCTATGCAGATGGCGAATACAGATGAAATACTATCAAATAATCTTCCCGATTCTCGCTTTGACGTTTTTCCTCCCACAGGTAGAGGCCGCTGGTTTGCTCGATCAATTCATCGAGGCCCAAGCCGTGTTCGAATCAAGCCTGGCCGGCAATGAAGCAGATACGGAACCCGCCATCGCCGAATTCACCAAGCTTGTGGGACTGGATCAGGAACAACCCTTGTATCTGGCCTATCTAGGTAGCGCCTACACGTTGAAGGCACGCGATGCCTGGATGCCCTGGTCGCGGCTGAGCAACGCCGAGAAAGGGCTGGACATGATAGACAAGGCGCTATCGATGTTGAAACCGGGACACGACGACCAACGAATCCGCGGTTCGATCGTCAGTACGGAAACGAGATTGGTAGCGATCAATACCTTTCTGCAGGTTCCTGAATTTCTTAACCGAGGCCAAGCTGCCAAGGAACTGCTGGTTGAAGCATTTGACAGTCCGGTGTTTGGGGTTTCCGCTCCGGAGGTAAAGGGACGGCTTTTCATGCAGGCGGCGGAGATCGCCCGTCGAGAAGAGCAATGGGATCAGGCAGTCAAGTATCTCAAGCAAGCTCGCCCACTCGTCCCTCCCGGTCGCTATCAGCAACTCGTTACACAACAGCTAAGGGAGGTCACCAGGCAATGAAAGATATGACAACTGAACGCCCCCGGGCACTAATCACGGGAGCATCGCGGGGCATCGGTCTGGCGTTGGCTGAATCTCTGGCTGCCGAAGGCTATGACCTGGTGCTTTGCGCAAGCGACGCTGACACCTTGAACATCGCCGCTGACAAAATCAGGCAACAGACAGATGTAGCGGTCAAGCCGATGCCACTGGATCTTACGCAGCCTGAGGCACCAGCCAAACTGTATGAGCAGGTGGCTCAATCAGGCATCACCATCGATCTGCTGGTCAACAATGCGGGTATCGGAGTCTACGGCCGTTTCATCGATACGGCGCTCGATGAGGAGTTGCGGATGATGCAACTGAACATGGCGGCATTGACGTCACTGAGCAAACGCTTTCTCAAACCAATGATGGAACGTGGCCATGGACAGATCGTGAATATGGCGTCTCTCGCCGCCTACCAACCCGGGGGCCCTGGCTTTGCGGTCTACTATGCTACCAAGAGTTATGTTCTGAGCTTCAGCAAAGCACTGGCCTTGGAGCTACGCGGCAGCGGCATCCATGTCTGCGCCGTTTGTCCCGGCCCGGTGAAGAGCGCCTTTGAAACCCGTTCCGGAGCCGTTGACAGCTGGCTCTATCGTCTGCCTAAAAATACACCGCAAAGTATCGCGCGCAGCATCATCCGTGGAATCAAATCCCACCGCAGCGTGGTACTACCGGGGCTGTTGAATAAATTACTCGCCTTCGCTGGTGAGTTGCCACCGCGCCGTATCGCCCTGGAAGTGAATAATCTGCTGTTGAAATCGAGCCGATGAAGATGGACAACCTGATTGAACTTCGAGGCATCAGTAAATCCTACCGCCTGGGCAACAACAGGGTTACGGCACTTAAACGGATCGATTTGTCTGTGGGCGCAGGGGAGTTCGTCGCCCTTCAGGGACCCTCTGGCAGCGGCAAAAGCACCCTGCTCAATCTCTGCGGACTGCTGGACCAGGCTGACGACGGTGATTATCGATTACGCGGTATCGAGATCAACAGCCAATCCCATCACAGGCTCACAGAGCTGCGTCGCAAGCAGATTGGCTTTGTCTTCCAGGGCTTTAATCTGATTCCGGTGATGACACTGTTTGAAAACGTGGAGTATCCCCTGCTGTTGACCGACATGAGCGCAAAGTCGCGTGCGCAGAGGGTCAGGGAGATGCTCGTGCATGTCGGTTTGGAGTCGTTACAGAAGCACCGTCCCGACCAGCTCTCCGGCGGCCAGCGTCAAAGGGTCGCGGTGGCCAGGGCATTGGTAAAACGGCCGGGCCTGGTGATCGCCGATGAGCCGACCGCCAATCTGGATGGCGAAACCGCGGCAACCATTATCGACCTGATGCACGAAATGACCGACGAGTCGGGCTGCACCTTTCTGATCGCCACCCATGACGAGCGTATGGCCTCACGTTGCGGCCGGACGCTTCAGCTGCGAGATGGAGTCCTTCAATGAGATGGCTCAAATTCGCCTTGTTGAACGTGATGCGCAACCGTCGGCGGGGACTGGTAACCATCCTTATTGTCGCTGTCGGTTGCACCGGCATTCTGGTGAGTGGCGGGTTCGCCCTCTACACCTACGATTCATTGCGTGAGATGGCAGCGCGGGAAAACGGTCACCTGGTCCTGGCGCATGAAGGCTTTTTCGATCAGCAGGAAGAGGTGCCGATGGCACTTGGTCTTGACAATTACCGGGCAATCAGGGAGTCACTCATCGATAAACCGGACATTCGCGCGGTACTGTCCAGGGTGGAATTCTCCGGCCTGATCAGCAACGGAGACAAATCATCGGTGTTTGTCGGCAATGGCGTCGACGTCGACGAGTTCAAGGTCAAGGGACCCTTCCTCAAAGTTCTGTCAGGCTTCACTCTGAGCACCCACTCACCACAGCAGGGCGATCCGCAGATATTGATCGGCGATGGACTGGCCAGAGTCATGAATGCCAAGGTCGGGGACTCCCTCACCCTCATGTCGACCACCGTGGATGGCGGATTGAACGCTCAGGATGTGGTGGTCCAGGGCGTCATCTCGGTCGGTGTGCCCGAGATCGACAAACGCATTCTGTTTACTCGCGTGGAGACGGCGCAGGCGCTGCTGCAGACCGCCAGGGTCAGCACCCTGTCCGTTTATCTCCAAGAGACAGACGAAACCGACCGCTTGGGCAAGGAGATCGCGAACCTCCATCCCGATCTTGCCATGCGGACCTGGCTCGATACAGCCTTTTACTACCTAGCCGTTCGCAGCCTCTATAACAACATCTTCGGTCTGTTGGGGGCGATCATTCTTGGTATGGTCTTTTTTGCGGTGACCAATGTGGTCTCCATGAGCGTGGTCGAACGCACGCGGGAAATCGGCACCCTGCGGGCGATGGGCACGCATCCGGGTGAGGTGATGCGCAATTTTGTACTGGAGGCCTTGGTGATGGGCGGCTTCAGCGTGATCCTGTCCATGGCGCTGGCATCGGGCGCCGCCATCTTCTTCTCCCTGGCCGGATTTGAAATGCCTCCTCCGCCGTCGCGCTCACAAGGCTATCCACTGATTATTTACGTTGATGGGATGTTGTATCTGACAACGGCCGTTTGCGTGCTGCTGCTGTGTGTCTTTGCCGCCTGGTTCGCCAGCCGCAAGGCGGCGCGCAAACCACTGGTGGAGGCGCTGACCCATGTTTAATCGAGTATTGATCTATTGGCTCCTTGCCTGTCAACCGGCACTGGCCGATGAAACGTCTGATTGGCTGCGACAGGCCGATGGCTTTCGTCTGCCTGCCGGCGAAGTGCAGGTGGAGACGGAGATTCGTCTTTTCAAAAAGGGGGAGTTACAGAAAACCCGGGACTACACGGTCTACCTCAAGCCGGGCCGCCGCTCCCTGGTGCTGTTTCGCTCACCCAATGAAGTCGGACAGAAAATGCTGCTGCTGGACGACAAGTTCTGGATCATCATGCCCTCGTCGCGGCGTCCTGTCCGCATCACAGCCTCGCAAAAACTGCTGGGCGAGGCGTCCAGTGGGGATATCGCCACCCTAACCTGGAGTGAAGACTACGATGGTGAGCTCAAAGGCGTGGAGGTAGTGGACGGCATTCCCTGCCGGGTTCTGCTGCTTCACGCAACGCGCAAGGGCGTGACCTACGAAGGCATCGAGCTCTATCTGGCCGAGCAGGATAACCGGCCCATCAAGGCGAACCTGTATGTCGCCTCTGGCAAACTGGCCAAGGTGGCCCACTTCGAAATGGGAGAGCTCAACGGCCGCCACCAGATCGTGGCGATGAAGCTGGTCGATCGGATTCAGACCGCACGCGTCACCGAGATACACTACCTCGACATGCGTCCGCACGCCACACCGGACAAGCTCTTCAACCCCGCCTATCTGATACGCAACGACATCTCCCAATGACCAGGTTTCTGCCTGCCTTGCTGGCATGCCTGCTCTGCGGACCACTGGTAGCCGCTGAGTGGAATGCCAGAGTGCGGTTGGTCCCGGAGTATCACCGGATCAATAACGAGAGTGCATTGTTTCTCCCGGCAGAGATCAGCGGCTTTTCGCAAAGCCAGTCACGCCAGGAGTTCGAGCTGGATTACCGCCAGGGGGGTGTCAACGGCCAGCTGCTGTTGCGTAACGAGGTCCGCAGCAGCTACCCGCCGCATAACGATGCCATCCTCAATGAACTCTATTGGGACACCCAACTGCTGGGTCAGGAGATCACCCTGGGTAAGAAGGTGATGGGATGGGGTGTGGGGTTCGGTTTCCGGCCCCTCGATGTGGTCCAGCGGGAAGACCGGAGACGCCTCTACCCTACCTCCCTGGAGGGGGTTCCGCTGCTGGCCTGGCAGGGGTTCAGCGCCACCGGCGCGGCGACGCTGCTCGTCGCCAATCCCACCCATGGTGAAGAGGAACAACCCAAGGATGACGCCTCGCTCGCGCTCAAACTCTATGGGATTGCAGGGGACACGGACCTGCATGGCGTGGCGCGTCTCAGCCGACGCCAGCAATGGGAGATCGGCGGTGGTTTCAGCCGGGTGATCGGCGATCGGTTCGAATGGCATGGCAGTCTGCTCTATCAACACCGCTATCAGCGCTTGATCAATCCCCTCGCCGACAACGACGACCCTCTGTTGGCGATGGGCGATCCGTTACAGGTCGAGACCTCCAGCCACGGTATCAAGACGCTACTGGGTGCCGGCTGGACCACGCCCTCAGGCTGGTCCCTGCTGTGCGAGGCATGGTATGACGATCAGGCCTATACGCGACAGGAGTGGCAGTCGCTCATCGCGCTCAGCACCAAGCAGCGCACCCTGCTCGGCCAGGCGGCGGTGCCGGATGGGGCGATCTTCTCCAACATCGCTGCTTCCAGCCGTTATCTGCAGGCACGCAACCTGTTGCGCTGGAACAGTCTGCTGCGCATCGCCTATCAAGGTGAGCGCATCAATCCCTCTCTGGATTTACTCTATACCCCAGAGGATAATGGCCAGGTGTTGACCTTCAATCTCGAATACGAACATAACAGCCACCGCTTTGATTTCGCCCTGAGGCGCTACAGCGGTCCGGCGGATGCCGCTTATCGCCAGCTGCCTGAACGATGGATAGCGCTATTGGCATGGCAATGGAGTGTGAAATAGTGGACAACGGCAACGAGCACCTGCTACGTCGTTTTTTCAAAGAGCTGGCGATACTGCTCGGATTGACCCAGCTGGCGGCCGTGGCGCTCACCCTGCTGCTGGCCACCTCGCTGCGGGACAATACGATTTTTTCCATCAGCATCGGCTTGTCCATGTTTCTCACCGTCTGGGGGGCAAGCCTGCTCCGGCGTGAACAACGAAAGGTCGCCAGCGACTTCATCATCGCGGTACCTGTGGGCGGTTTGCTCGGCGTGGTCGTCGGCAGCTATCTGATCGGGGCCAGTCCGGCGCAACTACTGGAGCACAATCCACAGGTCCTTCTCATCGCTGCCGTCAGCGCGGTGACCTTCGGCTCAGCGATCTCTTACTATTTCTACGCCCGCCACCGACTCTCGGAAAATAAACAGCAGCTGCAGAGTGAGTCGCTGCAACGAGCACGCAACGAACAGCGCATGACCGAGACCAAACTGCGCCTGCTGCAGGTGCAGATCGAATCCCATTTTCTCTTCAATACACTCTCCAACATTCTCGGCCTGATCGACGAAAAACCCGCCAGTGCCAAGCGGATGCTGGAGGGCCTGACCAAATATCTGCGCGTCTCCCTGCAAAGTACCCGCGGTAAAACGATCACCCTGGCCCAGGAGCTGGACATGCTGCGGGCCTACCTGTCGATACAGTCCATACGCATGGGCGACCGGCTCGTTTATCGGTTCGATGTACCCGATGAGCTGGAGGCTGTCGTCCTACCCCCGCTGCTGATTCAACCGTTGGTCGAGAACGCCATCCGGCACGGCCTTGAACCCAAGCTCGAGGGTGGCAATTTAACAGTGCGAGCCCGCCGTCACGACGACCGACTGTCGATCGATGTGATCGATACCGGTCGCGGTCTGCAGGCGCAATCGGGATCGGGTGTCGGATTGAAAAATGTTCACCAGCGAATAGCCGCCTTGTATGGCGAACGGGGCAGTTTCGTCTTGAATGAGAACTCACCCTCGGGTGTGACAGCCACCCTGAATCTACCTCTTGAAGAAGAAGCTCAGGCATGAAGAGACACTCAGTCACTGCCCTTATTGCCGATGACGAAGCGCCACTGCGCAGCTATTTGAGGCGGCAGTTGAGCAGACTCTGGCCGCAGCTGCGCATCATTGCCGAAACGGCTAACGGGGTGGAGGCACTCGAGGCTATGCAGCAACATGAGCCCGACATCGCCTTTCTCGATATCCGCATGCCCGGCCTGAACGGACTTCAAGTAGTGGAACAGGCAAACCCTGATTGTCGCATCGTCTTTATCACCGCCTTCGATCAATATGCGATCGAGGCATTCGATAAAGCTGCGGTCGATTACCTGCTCAAACCGGTTACCGACGAACGTCTGCAAACCACGGTAGAACGTTTGCGCAAAGGTATCGAAAACACACCGCCCGACCTGACTCAACTGCTGCGGGATCTGTCGCAGCAGCTACAGCCAGTCGACGACACGCTACAGTGGCTGAAAGTAGGCCAGCAGGATGATATCACCCTGCTCCCAGTCGATGAGGTGGACTACTTTCACGCCGCTGACAAGTACACTTCAGTCTTCAGCAACGGCAGGGAGTGGGTCATCCGTACCACGCTTAAGGAATTGGAATCTAAGCTCGATCCCAACCGGTTCTGGCGCATTCATCGCTCGACCATTGTGCGCCTTGAAGCCATTCAGCGAATCACCCGAGACATCGCCGGACGCTATTGGCTCGAGCTAGACGGGTACGCACGGCCATTGCAGGTGAGCCGAAACTATGCCTATCAATTCAAACAGAGCTGAAGGCACTCTTTCCCATACAGCAAACATGACACGCCAAGCCCACTTATAGCGGCCACTTGTCTGTCCTGGCACCTTACTTACCTTCTTGCGCAGCACCTCTCTCCTCAAGCACTGCCTTCAATATAGGCAGAGCATCAAACGCGGACGGGTAGCCTGCATAAATTGCAACTTGTAACAATGCCTCTGTTATTTCTTCAACAGTGGCACCGTTACTTAGTGCAATATTAAACACTATGCGCAATGCACCAAATCTACCGAGCGCTGCAAGAATGCCGATACTGCATAGAGATCGAGTTTTTGGATCTATGTTTTGCCTAGCCCAAGTGCGACCGAAGACAACGGATATCGCTTCATTCTCGAATGCGGGACTGAGTTCCTTGAAGCGTGCCGCAACTCTTTCACCTTGCTCTGCACCAACAAGCTTTGTGAGGGTTTCCACTCCTTTCATGTAGTCATTCATTTGTTCACTCATGCTGATCACCGAGGTTAACGCGATAGCTCAGACGACCGCAAACCGCGTAGCGTTATTGGATCGGGTGGAGCATCTTGGACGGACTCTTCATTAAGATTTCTGTCTGGCATTTCATCTAGCAAATTTTTTAGGAATATGACGGAGGCATCTGACGCCCTTACCTCAGGGCGCGACTGATACAACGCTGCGGCACGACGAGATTCCTCAAGCTGTCTTATCTCAGCCAACACCTGAGGAAACTTTTTTGCCTGTTGCTGTGATGTGGCAAATAACAGATTTGATGGATCCACGCGTCCAAGGGTTATGGCAGTGTTGACACGACGACTGCATCGGCAAGCATTGGCAGGGTTTATCAGTCCACATTGAGCCGTCATGAACGAGAGGATACTCGCTCGCGCTCGTGAAAGTCGCTTCCGGAAGGCAGCGGGCGTTGTTTCAAGCACTCTCGCCGACTGGATGTGATCAAGTTTGATGATCTCACCAAGGATATAAGCCAGACGGTGATTGCGGTCGAGGCATTGCAGCATTGCCAGAGTGCAACCAATCTTTACTTCCTCAAGCAACAGCGTTTGCTCGATTTCGTCTTCGACACTCAACGGGGCATCAGACAATCCACGGGCCAGGTCTTCAGTGAACTGTTCGAAACTCAGTGATTGCTGTTCCATTCGTTTTGTCCGCAGCGTAAGCAACGTATTGCACGCAACACGATATACCCATGTTCGAAAGCCGCTTTCACCCCGGAAACCGTTTAAGCTAGTGTAGTGTAACGAATAAACACTTCGAATATGATAGAATAACAGCAAATCATTCAAACTCGGAAATTTGCTGTGGGCGCGCCGATATCAATTGTTTTGCAACCAGAAGAACGGAAAAAATATGAGCGTCTTTGCCGAAGCGGTAAAACCTCGGTACGCTTGAAAGAGC
>JBNKLI010000102.1:0-32524 GCA_050292275.1 Candidatus Thiodiazotropha sp. | reverse complement strand
ATTCAGCGAATCTACTTGGCTTTGAGTTATTGTGTGCCATAAATAGTGTCGATCAAGAAACAGCAGAGTTTGTTCTTAGCCCCGGCGCCTGGGGGTTGTCTTTCTCCGACGCCCCAACAGTACATCCTTGTACTGACGGGGCTAACGCGGCATCCCTGCCGCTTCTGCGAAAGACAACCCCCAGGTGCCTACCCTCGTCCATTTGGTTTCTGGAGAGTGACTAAGTAATCAAATTTGCGTTTATTCGCGTTCATTTGCGGACTGAAAACCATTCGCGAGTATTTGCGTCCTGCTTTTACAACACCCTCCCTCGGGGGAGAGGGCAGGGAGAGGAGGATATAAAAATCCTTCTATCGATATTAAGCGGTCTAGTGTATACTGTATACCACGTGCCGGATAGTTAATTAACAATAAAAACAGGGGATTAAGTGAACAAATTATTCCCTGGAGATCGCTGAAATGTTATCCGTCTTGCTGTATATTACGTCAACCAATCCAAACTATTGGCACCTCAAATAGTTTCTGTCAGCTGTATGAGATAGATCTAAATCTCCATGCTGGAGAACGGATTTTCTTTGTCAACTTAACTGTTAGAGAACAATCATGCCGACCAGACCCGATACCGATCCACAAGAGACACAGGAGTGGCTGGATGCCCTGGAAGCCGTGCTCGAGAACGAAGGCGTGGATCGCGCCCACTTTCTGATTGAACGCCTGGTTGACAAGGCGCGCCGCTCCGGTGCTTACCTGCCGTTCAGTGCAAACACGGCCTATGTCAATACAATACCGGTGACCAGACAGCAACGATTTCCCGGCGATCGTGCCATGGAGCGTCGCATCCGCTCGTTCATTCGCTGGAACGCCATGGCGATGGTGGTTCAGGCGAACAGGATATCGACCGAACTGGGTGGGCATATCTCCAGCTTTGCCTCCAGCGCCACGCTTTTTGATGTGGGTTTCAACCACTTTTTTCGCGCACCCAGCAAGGAGCGCGACGGCGACCTGATCTTTTTTCAGGGACACTCCGCGCCAGGGGTCTACGCCAGGGCATTTCTTGAAGGCCGCTTGAGCGATGAGCAGCTCTACAGCTTTCGCCAGGAGGTCGACGGTCGCGGCCTCTCCTCCTATCCCCACCCCTGGTTGATGCCGGGATTCTGGCAGTTTCCCACTGTTTCAATGGGGTTGGGACCGCTGATGGCTATCTATCAGGCGCGTTTCATGCGCTATCTGCACGATCGTAGCTTGTTGCATACGGATGAGCGCAAGGTATGGGCATTCTGCGGCGACGGTGAGATGGATGAACCGGAGGCGCTGGGCGCCATCTCCCTGGCTGGCAGGGAGCGCCTGGACAATTTGATATTCGTCATCAACTGCAACCTGCAGCGCCTGGACGGACCAGTGCGGGGTAACGGCAAGATCATTCAGGAACTCGAGGCGGTGTTTCGTGGTGCAGGGTGGAATGTCATCAAGGTGATCTGGGGCGGCTATTGGGATCCGCTGTTCGCCCGTGATAAAAACGGTATTCTGCTAAAGCGTATGGAAGAGTGTGTCGACGGCGACTACCAGGCCTACAAGGCCAAGGGCGGGGCCTACACGAGGGAGCACTTCTTCGGTAAGTATCCGGAGCTCGATGAGATGGTCGCCAATATGACCGATGAGGATATCTGGCGTCTCAACAGGGGAGGGCATGATCCCCATAAAGTCTATGCAGCCTATGCGGATGCGATAGCCCATAAAGGAAAGCCGACCGTCATACTGGCCAAAACAGTTAAGGGATATGGAATGGGGGTGGCCGGCGAGGGGCAGAATATCACTCACTCCCAGAAGAAGATGGGTGAAGCGGCGCTGAAGGCCTTCCGTGACCGATTCAATATACCGATTTCGGATGACCAGATCGGTGCGGCACCCTTCTACAAACCGCCGGCTGACAGCCCCGAGATGCGGTATATGCACCAGCGTCGCCAGGAGTTGGGCGGTTTTCTGCCACAACGCCGTACCAAACTGGAGCCGCTGCAGACACCGCCGTTGGATGAATTCAAGTCCCTGCTGGAAGGCAGTGGCGACAGGGAACAGTCGACGACCATGGCATTCGTGCGTCTGCTCAACATGCTGGTAAGGAATAAAACGGTGGGTAACCAGATTGTTCCCATCGTTCCGGATGAAGCACGTACCTTTGGTATGGAGGGTATGTTTCGCCAGTTGGGCATCTACTCATCGGTAGGTCAGCTGTATGAACCGGTGGATGCCGATCAGGTGATGTTCTACAGGGAGGACAAAAAGGGGCAGATACTGCAGGAGGGCATAAACGAGGCGGGTGCCATGTCCTCCTGGATCGCGGCGGCGACATCCTACAGCAATCACGGGATCAGCATGATCCCATTCTATATCTACTATTCGATGTTCGGTTTTCAGCGGGTTGGCGATCTTGCCTGGGCGGCAGGGGACATGCAGGCCCGAGGTTTTCTCATCGGCGGTACCGCCGGTCGCACCACCCTGGCGGGTGAGGGCTTGCAGCATCAGGATGGACATAGTCATATCATCGCCGGAACCATCCCCAACTGTGTCAGCTACGATCCGGCATTTGCCTTCGAACTGGTGGTTATCATCCAGGACGGCATGCGGCGGATGTACCAGGAACAGGAGAACATTTTCTACTACATCACGGTAATGAATGAAAACTACCTGCAACCGGCAATGCCCAAAGGTGTGGAAGAGGGCATCGTACGCGGCCTCTATCTGTTCAATAAGGGGGGTAAACACAGACTGCGGGTACAGCTGTTGGGCAGCGGTACAATCCTGCGCGAAGTGATTGCCGCAGCGCAGCTGCTTGAAGATGACTTCAAGGTCTCGGCCGACATCTGGAGCGTTACCAGTTTTAACGAGTTGCGTCGCGACGGACTGGACGTTGAGCGATGGAATACCCTGCATCCGGATGAGAAACCGAGAGTGAACTATGTCAGTGAAAAACTGGGTGCTCAGAAAGGTCCTGTGGTGGCTGCCACGGATTACATTCGCAGTTATGCGGATCAGATTCGTCCGTTTATCGATGCCAGCTACAGTGTGCTGGGTACTGACGGTTACGGGCGCAGCGACATGCGAAGCCAATTGCGCAAATTCTTTGAGGTGAACCGCTACTATATCGTCGTTACCGCCCTGAAGGCATTGCAGGATGAGGGCGCGATCAAACCGGAGTTGGTTAGTCAGGCGATCAAGAAATACAAGATCGATCCGGAAAAGCCCAACCCCAGCAGGGTCTAGTGATTTTCGCGGTGGTAGCCGGAAATGCGACCGGCCTGAACGAAACTGGTTATGCCAAATCGGCAAGAGGATGAGACGTGGGTAAGACGACAGACGTACTGATACCGGACATAGGCGATTTCGAATCCGTCGAGATCATCGAGATACTGGTGTCGGAGGGTGACCGGATTACGGTAGAAGAGTCCCTGCTGACCCTTGAGAGCGATAAAGCCACGATGGAGATTCCTTCACCCTATGCCGGTTTGGTCAAGCAGTTGTTGGTCAAGGTGGGGGATCGCGTTGGTGAAGGGGACAGGATACTTGTGCTCGAAACCGTGGAGAGCGAACAGACCCGGGAGGGGGCAAAGAATAGAGCCCCGGAACCGGCGGCTGAAGAGATCGAGACGGTACAGGCGCCTGCGCCGGCCCCAAGCGAGATCCCGGCGCCTGTTTCCAGGCAGCCACGACGTTTGCCGGGCGAAAAAGAGGCGCGTGTGCCTCCCGTGCCCGAGGGATTGATTGAAAGCAGCGGACCGGTGGTGCCCCATGCCAGTCCGTCGGTGCGCCGGTTTGCCCGTGAGTTGGGTGTCGACCTCTCATTGGTCAAAGGGAGCGGCCCGAAAAACAGAATCCTGAAAGAGGATGTCCAGGGGTTTGTAAAACGTTCCCTGCGTCAAGGTGAGGGTGGCGTAACCAGTCGGACGCCTTTTGAAGTGCCCTTGGGACCGGAGGTCGACTACAGCCGCTTTGGTGAGATTGAAACAACGCCGCTGAACCGTATAAAGAAGATCAGTGGCGTGCATCTCCATCACTGTTGGCTGACCGTGCCTCATGTCACACAGTTTGACGAGGCGGATATCACCGAGCTGGAGGCTTTCAGGCAATCACAGAAACAAGCCGCTTCCGGGCAGGATGTACGCCTTACCCTGATGCCGTTTCTGATGAAGGCGGTTGCTGCGGCGCTGAAAAAGATGCCGGAGTTCAATGCGGCGTTGAGCACGGACGGCGATTCGCTGGTGTACAGGAAATACATCCACATCGGTGTTGCCGTTGATACGCCAAACGGACTGGTGGTGCCGGTGATACGCGATGTCGACCAGAAAGCTGTTTTCCAACTTGCCGCTGAGTTGATGAGCGTCAGCGAGAAGGCGCGGGCAGGTAAACTGCTGCCGGCGGACTTGCAGGGGGGGTGTTTCTCGATCTCCAGTCTCGGGGGAATCGGCGGCACCGCCTTCACGCCTATCGTGAATGCTCCCGAAGTGGCCATTCTCGGAGTCTCCCGCAGCAGTATGCAGCCTGTCTGGGATGGTGAAACTTTCCAACCGCGGCTGATCCTGCCGCTCTCTCTCTCCTACGACCATCGTGTTATCGATGGTGCCGATGGTGTCAGGTTCACTACCTACCTCTCCTTACTCCTGGGTGATATCCGTCAATTGTTGCTGTAGGCCAGGTTTATTGATCTAGCTCAAAAAAACCTGTCAATTCATGGAATTGGTAACGGCGCTCAATTATGCTTTGCAGGCACTTGTGAGTTCTGCACCTATGTCAATGATTCAACGGGATTTCCACCCTTAAAGATATTCAAGGTCAAACCGCTAACCTGATATGGAATACGCTTTTCCATTCGGCAAATACACAAATCACTGCAAGGATGTAAAACACCAGCGCATTGACCATTGCGGGTCAATAGCTATCGATTATGAGCAACTACTTGAAATTACAGCTATTGTTTTGGTTGTTCTCATCCTTTGCTCTCGCCGCCGGGGTGAAAAACGAGCCCATTGGACCCCTGGCGGTCGATCTTGATCTGAATCCAAGGTTGGTTTCCCTGGGGGACAGGCTGTTTCACGACCCCCGGCTCTCCCAGGACAACAGTGTCAGTTGCTCCAGCTGCCATGTGTTATCAACGGGTGGAACCGACCAAAAGGCGGTGTCCATGGGTATCGGAGGTGCTGTTGGGAGCATCAAGGCACCCACCGTCTACAACAGCCGATACAATTTCGTGCAATTCTGGGATGGTCGCGCAGCAACACTGGAACAGCAGGCAGCTGGACCGGTACACAATCCCGTGGAGATGAACTCCAATTGGGCCGAGGTCATCTCCAAGCTCGAGCAGGACAGATCCATGGTTGAGGCTTTCGATGCCCTGTTCGAGGATGGGATTACAGACAAGGCTATCGTTATAGCCATTGCGAGTTTCGAACGTTCCCTGGTTACGGTCAATTCGCGATTCGACCGCTGGCTCCATGGCGAACAAGGGGTGCTGACCCAAAAGGAGCTTCAAGGCTACCGCTTGTTCAAGAGTTATGGTTGTATCAGTTGCCACCAGGGAGTAAATGTGGGCGGCAACATGTTTGGTGTCATGGGGGCCAAGGGTGATTATTTCAGCGACAGGGGGCGCCCTATCAGTGTTGCGGACCTGGGGCGTTACAACGTCACCAAGCAGAGTGAAGACAAGCACTATTTCAAGGTGCCCAGTTTGCGCTTGGCGGCAATCAACCCACCCTATTTCCACGATGGTTCTGTACAGAGCCTGGATGGAGCTATCCGCATCATGGGGCGTTACCAGTTGGGCCGGGAGCTGCCGGCTGATCATATAGAGGATATTGCCGCATTTCTCTACAGCCTGGTTGGAGAGCATATCAGGCTGAAACCATGAAGATGATCAAACGAATCGGGACAAAACGCAGCATCCTGCTGGTAACACTCGGTATCGCGTTTATCCTGCTGCTGGCGGTCTATTGGGATGACAACTCCCGAAACTACACCGAACTCTCGAGCGGTTTGCTGCACTTGAAGGAGTTGGATGCGCGATTGGATCGCGATGTCCTCAGGGTGACTTCGTTTCTATTGGTGCAGTATGACCCGCTGGTGCAGACGACCAATCGATTGCGCGTGCTGAAACAGCGGATCAACGACAAAGCGAAGGAGATTGACGATGAGAAATTTCTCTTGCTTGTCGAGGAGTATTGGCGTGGTGTTGATGAGAAATTGTCCTTACTGGAAAAGATAAAGTTCCAGGCCTCGATGGTACGCAATGGAATCCACTACCTGCCTATCGCCGCAAAAGAACTGAAATCAGTGAACGTTGAGCTTTATCAGGAAGTTCTGGAACTGCTCAACTCCCTTTATGTATACGACCTCTTCTATACCGATTCCCAGCTCGATGACATAAAGTCGACGCTGCTGCAACTCAAAGCGTCTGCCAGCACTCTGGAACAGGGCAGGGAGAAGTATGAGCACGTATTGTTTCATGTGGACTCGAACCTCGAGGACCTGACCCGTCTTGGGGCGCTGAAAACACACTATCTGTCTATACCGACCCAGGAGTATTTCGAACATTTAAACTCGAGGCATGAACAAAACCGGGAAAAAGAAACCACGCAAAAAAGGCGCTTGATAGTTGTGCTTTCCGTCTTCATCATCATTTTGCTTTTGAGTCTCTGGCAACTGATCAGACGCCTGCAGAATGCACATTTGGAGGTGAACCGTGCCTGGTTCCGGCTGCATGACGCCGTGGGAAATCTGTCGGAGGCATTTGCCCTGTTTGACGCGCAGGGACGTCTGGTTTTGCACAACAGGCGTTTTAGTGAATGTTATGAATGGCTGAAAGGATGGATCAAAGAGGGTGTCGATATCAATGCATTGCAATCGATTACCGGGAATCGTATCCAGAATCTGAGCCTCGAAGGTGAGCCGATCATCGAGTCCATGCCAATGGGGCAGTATCTGGAACAGGTCGATAATGGCAGCTGGTATCTTGCCAGTAACAGCTACACGAATGAAGGCGGTATCGTATGTGTGCGCAGCGATATCACGGAATCGAAACGAGCTGAGCTCGACTTGAGGAAGTTGGGCAGGGTATTGGAGCAGAGTCCAGCGTCGGTAATGATTACCAATACCAAAGGTATTATCGAGTATGTCAATCCCCGTTTCGAAAAGGTTTCCGGATATACGGCAGCTGAGATGATTGGCAAGAATCCGCGAATTCTGAAAAGCGGTGATAAGACCAGGGAAGAGTATAAGGCGATGTGGGACGCGTTATTGGCCGGAAGGGAGTGGCGCGGCATATTTCACAACAAGCGTAAGAATGGCACGATCTACTGGGAGTCGGCCTCTATTTCACCACTGCGTGACGACAGAGGTCAGATCACTCACTTTATCGCCGTAAAAGAGGATGTGACCGCGCAGAAGAGGGCCGAAGATCAATTACGCATGAATGCAACAGTCTTTGATACGACCTCCGAAGGCATCATGGTCACCGATGCCGACAACATGATCAAGACAGTCAATCCAGCCTTTACCCGCATCACCGGCTATTCTGCAGAAGAGGTGATCGGCCAGTCGCCGAGTATTCTCAGTTCCGGCAGGCATGACGAGGAGTTCTATGAAGCGCTGTGGGACTCGGTATTGCATAAACGCTACTGGTCGGGAGAGATCTGGAATCGGCGTAAGGATGGCAGTGTGTTTCCGGAATGGCTTTCAATCGCGGCGATACCCGATGAAGACGGCATAGCTAAAGAATATGTGGCGGTATTTTCGGATATCTCCAAACATAAGGAGAATGAGGAACAGATCCGTTATCAGGCGAACTACGATGCCCTGACCGGGTTGCCCAACCGCTCGCTGTTATCCGATCGTCTGGTGCAGGCCATAGGTTCGGCGCAAAGAGAGCAGTGGAGATTGGCGATACTGTTCGTGGACCTGGATCAGTTTAAAATGGTCAACGATACATTCGGGCATGTGATGGGGGATGAGTTGTTACAGCTCGTCGCCGAACGCATCAATGATTGCGTGAGAGAGTCGGATACCGTTGCCCGATTTGGTGGGGATGAGTTTATTATTCTGTTGCAGGATGTTTCCGATATGGATGCGGTCGCCAGTATCGCCACTAAAGTGATCGATAGAATCACCAAGGTCTTCATTCTCTATGAGCGTGAAATCTACATTGGCGCGAGCGTCGGTATCACTATCTTTCCCGATGATGCGGTGAATGCCGATTCGTTGTTGAGAAACGCGGATATGGCGATGTATCAGGCCAAGGAGCGCGGCAGAAACAACTACCAGTTTTTTACCGCTTCGATGCAGCAACGCACCCTTGAGCGCCAGCAGCTCGAGCTCGACCTGCGACTCGCAGTACAGCGTGGTGAACTGGAGATATATTACCAGCCGGTGGTTGATGCCGTGTCTGAAAGAGTGGTCAGCGTTGAGGCGCTGTTGCGCTGGAACCATCCCCACAGGGGAATAATATACCCCGGTGTCTTTATTCCGTTGGCGGAAGATAGCGGTATGATCGGCCCGATCGGCGAGTGGGTGATTAAAGGTGCATGCCAGCAGTTGAGCGAGTGGCACAACGCCGGGTATTCCGACCTGAGAATGGCGGTAAACCTCTCCAGTCGACAGCGTGAACTGGGTTTGGAGGCGGTCTATCTTAGCCAGGTGCTGCAGGAAACGGGGCTCGTCCCGGAGATGTTGACAATGGAAATCACCGAGAGCCTGTTGCTGCGAGATACCGAAGAGGCGGTGACGTGGCTTACGAGCTTCAAACTGTTGGGCGTCAATCTCTCAGTTGACGACTTCGGGACCGGTTACTCATCCCTGAGCTATCTGAAGCGTTTTCCGGTGGACATACTCAAGATCGATCGATCATTTATCAGCGGTCTTCCGGGCGATGTCGACGATGTGTCACTGGTCAAAACGATCGTGGCCATGGCGAACAGCCTCAATCTGGGGCTGATAGCGGAGGGTGTCGAGACCGCAGAACAGGCGGAATTCCTGGTGCAAATCGGATGTGCCAACCTGCAAGGTTATTATTACTCCAAACCGATGAGCGCCAAAGCCATAACAGCCTGGCTGCAACAGGATATCCGCGGGACGGGTACGACCTGATTTGTTTACAGCCAGTCGTGTGCTTGCCCGGTGTGCCTGTGGGCATTTGCGGTCCGCTGAATACACACGAACTTACGATTAAAAGCGCTAAGCGCGTATATCATCTTTTTCACAACCCAAATCCGTAGTTCGGCTACGCTATACCATGCAGAAATGCTATAAAGGGCATGACCGGCCACAACAATAGACAGAGGAGCGACCATGAGCGGCACCGTTGAGGTAACCCTACCCGATATCGGCGATTTTGAACAAGTGGATATCATCGATATCCTGGTCTCACCGGGAGACAGTATCGAGGCGGAAGACTCGATCATTACCCTGGAGAGCGACAAGGCGACCATGGATATCCCTTCTCCCTATTCCGGCGTGGTCAAAAAGCTGCATGTCAAAGTCGGCGATAAAATCTCCATGGGTGGTCAGATTCTGGTACTTGAGTTGAGCGCCGGCGATTCAGTGACTGAAAAGCCGTCAACGACCAAGGCACCGGTTTCCGAGGCAGTCAGGGGGAGCGCCGACAAGCAGGTCGATGTGGTTGTGCTGGGCGCGGGTCCCGGGGGGTATACAGCGGCGTTTCGTGCCGCCGATCTGGGAAAGAGTGTGATCCTCATCGAGCGCTATGATGATCTGGGTGGCGTCTGTCTGAATGTCGGATGTATACCATCCAAGGCGTTGCTTCATGCAGCGGATGTGATCAACGAAGCGGCTGAGATGGCCGAGATGGGGATTGTCTTCGGCAAACCAAAAATCGACCTGGATAAACTCCGGGCGGGCAAAGAAAAGGTGGTGAAACGCTTGACCGGCGGCCTGAAGCAACTGGCAAAGCAACGCAAGGTGGAACTGGTGCATGGTGTCGCCCGGTTCGAATCCCCGAACCGGATTGCAGTGAAAGCCGCCAGTGGCTCAATCTCAATAGGATTCACCGATGCTATCATCGCCTGTGGTTCGAGTCCGGTGCAGATTCCCGGGTTTCCCAACGACGATCCTCGTTTGATCGATTCCACCGGTGCCCTGGCGCTGGAGGATGTGCCAAAGCGAATGCTGGTTGTCGGTGGTGGTATCATCGGCCTCGAAATGGCTACCGTCTACAGCACGCTTGGCAGCGTGATCGACGTGGTTGAGTTACAGGAGGGGTTGATTCCGGGTTGTGATTCCGATCTGGTGCGACCGTTGCAGAAACGCATCGCGAAACGCTATGGAGAGATCATGCTCGGAACCAAGGTCATCGATATCCAGGCCATGAAGAGCGGTCTCAAGGTCAGCTTCGAGGGGAAGCAGGCACCAGACAAGCCACAGACCTACGATCGGGTGCTGGTGGCTGTGGGGCGTACCCCCAATGGCAAGAAGATCAATGCACAAGCGGCTGGTGTGGCAGTGGATGATGCGGGATTTATCCCCGTGGATGAGTACATGCGCACCAATGTCCCGAATATCTATGCGATCGGCGATGTAGTCGGGCAACCCATGCTGGCTCACAAGGCGACCCATGAAGCCAAGGTTGCCGCGGAAGTCATAGCGGGACTACCGGCCAGTTTCGATCCGATGACTGTACCATCGGTGGCCTATACCGATCCGGAGATTGCCTGGATGGGCCTGACCGAAACCGAGGCGAAGGCCAAGGGAATAGCCTATGAAAAAGGTGCATTTCCCTGGGCTGCCAGTGGGCGCGCGCTGGGCATAGGTCGCGATGAAGGCATGACAAAACTGCTTTTCGATCCGCAGACGAAAAGGATTCTCGGTGCCGGTATCGTCGGTCCCAATGCCGGCGAGCTGATTGGTGAGACAGTATTGGCCCTCGAGATGGGTGCCGATGCCGAGGATATCGGTTTGACCATTCATCCGCATCCAACACTGAACGAGACCATCTGTTTTGCCGCTGAGATGGCGGATGGCACGATTACCGATCTTCTGCCGCCCAAGAAACGAAAATAGGTGTTGGCATAAAAGCAGGCCGCAAATACTCGTGAATGGTTTTAAGTCCGCAAATGAACGCGAATTGTAACTGCTCTGTCCCTGTATGAAATAACACCCGAACTAAGTGCTGGGTGCCTGTGCGGCACCCGGCGCGGGAAGATTCCACCAGGATGGGTCGTCACCGCGGTGTTTACTGATTATGGAACTGAAGGATACACCATGGGCTGGCTTTTGCGACATACTACTAAGGGAGAGGGACCTGTCCCATGCCACCGGGTGATTCCTTGAACTGTCATGAATACTGTTGAACTCTATTATCGGGAGTCCGGCAATCCCGAAAAACCGACGCTCTGCCTGCTGCACGGCCTTTTCGGATCCACCAGCAACTGGATGGGGGTCGTAAAATATCTGCAGCATGATTTTCATATCATAATCCCTGATTTGCGAAATCATGGACGATCTCCCCATCATCGCGACATGGACTATCCGCTGATGGCTGATGACCTGCTTACTTTGTTCAATCGCCTGGAGTTGGGCAGTGTGCATCTGTTGGGCCACAGCATGGGCGGCAAGGTGGCGATGTGGCTGGCCCTGCAGCGACCGGAAAGGATCGAAAAGCTGGTGGTTGCGGATATTGCGCCGGTGACCTATATGCACAGTTTCGAGCGCATCTTCAGCGGGCTCAAGGGCCTGCCGCTTGCACGGATTGTGAACAGGGATGCCGCGGACCGCGGGCTGGCAGAGTGGGTCGGTGAGAGAGGCGTGAGACAATTTCTGTTGCAGAACCTGGTGAAACAGCCCGAAGGCTGGTCATGGCGATTCAATCTCGACGTTTTGCACCAGGCGATATCGCGGCTGGCCGGGTTTCCCCAGGCGCACAGACTGATATATGCCGGGGATGTCCTGTTCGTTCATGGCGAGAGGTCGGATTACGTCAGAGATACCCACCGCGAGCAGATCTGCCGGCTGTTTCCCCACTATCGGCTGCGAATGCTCAACGGTGCCGGGCATTGGCTCTATGCCGAACAGCCTCAACGATTTGCCCAGGTTGTAAAAGAGTTTCTGGCCGTGAACCGGGGATAACGCATTTTCGAACATCAACCGCAAAATAAACACGAATTTTGTCTTTAGGTCGTAGGGTGGGGCCCTGCCCCACCGCTAATCCTTCAGACAGGCTGATTTGGTGGGGCAGGGCCCCACCCTACAACAACCTATTTGCGGTTATTTAGAAATCAGGCGCTACATGCGGTATCGTTATTCGGGGGCCTCTGTATAGGTCAGGGGTAGCTCACCCCCGGGCGGGAAAATCCCGGGAAACTCATTGACACGTAGGGAGCAACCATGCGTAAACTCATCTTCCTATTGCTGCTGGTTCCGATTCTCGGGATCGCGGCCGAACAGCGTTTCACCAGCATCGGCACCGGTGGGCTGACGGGTGTCTACTACCCAACGGGTGGGGCGATCTGCCGCCTTTTGAACAAGTCTCGAAAAAGTCACGGTATCCGCTGCTCGGTGGAGTCCACGGGTGGATCGATCTTCAATCTCAATACCATTGCCAATGGTGAGCTCGATTTCGGCATAGCCCAGTCCGACTGGCAATACCACGCCTACAACGGGAGTTCGAAATTCACTCAACAGGGCCCGAACAGATCACTGCGCGCGGTCTTTTCGGTTCACAGCGAGCCTTTTACGGTGATGGCAAGGGATGACAGCGGCATCAAGGTATTTACGGATCTCAAGGATAAGCGTGTCAATATCGGTAATCCGGGTTCGGGACAGCGCGGCACCATGGAAGTGTTGATGAGTGAATTCAAATGGAAAAAGGACGACTTCAAGCTGGCATCCGAGCTGAAGGCGACGGAACAGGCCAGGGCTTTGTGCGACAACAAGATCGACGCCATGATCTATACCGTAGGTCATCCGAACGCCTCCATCAAAGAGGCTGCGACCGCCTGTGACGCTCATCTGGTGCCGGTGACCGGGGAGCAGGTGAACGCACTGGTTGCCGCCAATCCATACTACGCCCCTGCGGTCATACCCGCGGGCATGTATCGCGGCAGCGAGACTGCGACTCCGACATTCGGTGTCAAGGCAACGCTTGTCACTTCCTCGACAGTGGATGAGGAGGTGGTCTATCAACTGGTCAAGACAGTGTTTGAAAATCTCGATGTTTTCAGAAAGCTGCATCCTGCGTTCTCGGGTTTGGAGGCTGAGGATATGTTGAAGGGCAACAGCGCCCCGTTTCACCCCGGTGCCATGCGTTACTACAAAGAGAAGGGGCTGCTGTAGACGGCAGCGGCAATGCCGGGTGGCACTGTTCGGGTGTGATTCGAAGTGCCGGGCCGCTTGATCAGTTTTACCAGGCCATAGCGGATACATTTACGTGTCGTCTCAAAACATCACACCACAACTCGAGCTTATCGAGTCAGCCGAGTTCGGCGGAAGGCGCCCGCACGGTTTTGCCCGTAAGATCATGCTGGGCTCGGCCCTGGCTTGGTCCCTGTTTCAGCTATGGGTCGCCTCCCCCCTGCCGTTCAGTCTGGGTTTCGGGGTGTTCAACAATACAGAGATCCGTTCAGTACATCTCGGTTTTGCCATCTTTCTTGCGTTTCTCTCCTTTCCCCGCCGCAGGGGGATCTCTCATGCCATACCCCTGTCAGATTGGCTGCTTGCCTTGGTGGCGCTTTTTTGCGCCCTCTATCTCTATCTATTCTATGAGGCGCTGTCAGTGCGTTCAGGGGCACCGACATCCGTGGATGTCGCGGTGGCGGTGATCGGCATTGTACTGCTGCTGGAGGCGACGCGGCGTGCCCTGGGATGGCCGTTGATGGTGATCGGCGTCTGTTTCCTCGGCTACACATTCGCCGGACCCTGGCTGCCCGATCTGCTGGCTCACAAAGGGGCTTCGTTGGCCCGGGTCGCCTCACATCAATGGCTCTCGACCGAGGGCGTATTCGGTGTGGCCATCGGTGTCTCCGCCGGTTTCGTGTTTCTGTTTGTGCTGTTCGGCAGCCTGCTGGAGCAGGCGGGAGGCGGCCACTACTTTATCCGTGTCGCCTATGCCCTGGTCGGCCATCTGCGGGGTGGACCCGCGAAGGCCGCGGTATTGGCCTCGGGGCTCACCGGTATGGTATCGGGCTCCTCCATCGCCAATGTGGTAACCACCGGCACCTTTACCATACCGTTGATGAAAAGGGTTGGCTTCACAGCGGAGAAATCCGGTGCCATCGAGGTGGCCGCTTCGACCAATGGCCAGATTATGCCGCCAGTGATGGGGGCGGCTGCCTTTCTGATGGTCGAGTATTTGAATATCTCCTACCTGGAGGTGATAAAACACGCCTTTCTGCCGGCACTATTGAGCTATATCGGGCTCATGTACCTGGTGCATCTGGAGGCAGTCAAGGCAGGCATGCAGGCGCATCGAGAGGCGCCCACAGCCGCTGTCAGGCAACGCTTGCTTGGCTGGGGATTGACGCTGGCGGGAGTGGGGTGTTTCCTGTTCATCGCCTACTGGCTGGTTGCCGCGGTCGACACCCTGTTCGGCAGTTACGGTTTCTATGCCAACGCCGTGTTGATTCTCTCTCTGTATGTGCTGCTGATCTATTGCGAAGCACGCTGCGCTCTGGCGATAAAGGAGCAGGACTCCATGGAAAACATGACCCTCGGCAAAGCGCTGCTGAGCGGTCTGCATTTTCTGCTTCCGATCCTGGTGCTGGTCTGGTGTCTGATACTGCTGCGTCTCTCTCCCGCCACTGCCGTGTTCTACGCCATTTGCCTGATGATCGTGATTCAGCTCTCCCAGGAGGGACTGCGCGCGCTGTTTCAGGACAGGTCAGTGCTGCGCGCCGTTAAGCGGGGTTTCGAAGATCTGGTGGTCGGCCTGGAGAACGGCGCACGCAACATGGTTGGCATCGGTGTGGCGACCGCTACTGCGGGTATCGTGGTGGGCACGGTGAGTCTGACCGGTATCGGTCAGGTCATGGGCGAACTGATCGAGACTCTGTCCCTTGGGTCGGTCATCTTGATGCTGCTGCTGACCGCATTGATTTGCATGATTCTGGGGATGGGCCTGCCCACCACCGCAAACTATATCGTCGTTTCGACGCTGATGGCTCCGGTGATCGTACAACTATCGGCTGCCAATGGCCTGGATGTGCCTCTGGTGGCGGTCCATATGTTCGTCTTCTATTTCGGTATCCTTGCCGATGATACGCCGCCGGTGGGTCTGGCGGCCTACGCCGCAGCCGGTATCTCGGGCGGTGATCCGATCAGAACCGGAGTGCAGTCGTTTTATTACGATATCCGTACCGCGGTATTGCCATTCATGTTCATCTTCAATACCCATCTGTTGATGATCGGTGTCACCGGCCTGCTGGATATTGTACTGGTGGTATTGCAGGGTCTCCTCGCGATGTTGCTTTTCGTCTCCGCGACACAGGGCTGGCTGCTGGTGCGCAACCGATTATGGGAGACACTGGTATTGCTGGTTGTCGTTTTTTCCCTGTTTCGACCCGATGCCCTGCGAGACTATCTCTATCCCGCGCAGCTTTGGCAGCCGGCGCACGATATAGAGGCGTACATCGACTCACTGCCGGTGGGTGCCAAGGTGCGACTGGAGATGGAGGTGGAAGACGATGCGGGTCGAATGCTACCGCGTGAGATCCTGTTGGCGAAACCGCAGACACAAACCGACAGCTATCTGCAGAGTCTGGGCTTTATAACCGAGCCCGATGGCGATACTCTTCGGGTTGTCGATATCGGCTTCCTCAGTGCTGCCGAGCAGGCAGGCCTCATAGCGGGTTTCAGCCAGCGTATAACCGGCTACTATAGGCAAATACAGCAGCCGCACACGGGATGGTTTCTGATACCACCCCTGATAGTGCTGGGAGGCATTGTGTGGCTGCAGTATCGCCGCGGGCGCCATGGGCAGACAACAACGGGAGTATAATATGCGCGTTTTATCGATACTTTGTATGCTGTTCACATTCGCCGCTCCGTGCATCTCGGCAGAGCCTGCGGGCAGCCCATCAGCGGTAAGGATCTTCTCCTCCGGTGAACCTTTCGAGGATGTGGTGGAGAATATCAAGATGGCAATTATCGAGCGGGGTCTCCTGGTCAGCGGTACCCTGCATGTCAGCGATATGTTGAATCGCACTGCATCGGATCTGGGGTACTCCAAGGTGTTTACCAAGGCGGAATCCATCGAGTTTTGCAGTGCATTGATATCCCATAAGATGGCTCAGGCCGCTCCCGAGAACATAGCTCAATGCCCTTTTACCATCGCGGTCTACGTCAGGCATACCGATCCGCAACATGTCCATGTGGCCTATCGATCTCCGCACCTTGCAGGAAGTGGCGCGGAGGTTGAAGACGAGATTATTACCCTGCTGGAGGGAATTATTGAGGATTCCATTTGAGTTTTCACGGCGGCTGAACGTAACATACCTGGTTGCCGGGTTAATAACTTCGCATCGAGCGAAGTTGTCAAGCCGGGGAATATTCAAGGGAGGAGGCGACCAGTCGAAGGAGATGGGACGATGTCCGCAATGGACCCGAAGAGGGTGATTTATCGACAGGCAATAGGTTAACATCGACAAGGGTTGAAAGCCGGTAACCGAGTGAAAAACTGCAGATTTATTGATCAGGGTCAAAAGATGGAGGATGTCGGGCTGTGGTCGTGTTCCCGATATATCGCGATAATCCCTAGTTAATCAATGACTAACATGGCATCCTGAGGGTGTGAGATTGCTCCAGATCGATGATGCCCCGACTTAAGAACAGGCGCATGTTGCCGTAAATAAATGGAACAGGATAATGCAAAGGGATAAGAGGTCGTGCAAGCCTGAGGTGTCTACTGGAGTAGCGTGGTAATGTCTGAAGTTTATAAAGTTATCTACACTGGTGAGCTGAAGCCTGGCACCGATCAGGCGAAAATCATCACTCTGTTCAGCGAGAAGTTCAAGCTTGGTCCCGAGAAGGCGCAAAAGCTGATCAAGAGCGGCAGGTCGGCGACCTTGAAAAAGGACATCGATCTTGAAAAGGCGACCAAGTATCAGGAGGCCCTGGAGAAGCTGGGTCTCGTCATCGAGCTCGATCCGAAACCACCCGCAGACGAGCCGGTCATGCCCACCGAACTCACCCTCGCGGCTTTCGACAACGGTGATGAAGACGCCACGGAGGTGCTGGATCCAAGTATGAATCCTGTCGGCGAGCGTTGCCCCAAGTGCGGCTCTTCGAAAATGGAAATGGGGATCTGCCAGGATTGCGGTATTGTCGCTGCAAAGTATCATGCCGCCCAGGCCAGGGACCCCGACCAAACCATAGTGATGAATCGGGCAAACCAGACTGAAGAGCAAGAGGGGAATCCCTACTCAACTCCGGAGGCGGAACTGGAGCAGTCGATCGAAGGCGACATGACCGGGCCGCACGGTGTTGCTGCCGGGCATGGACTTGCATGGATCGCCAAGGGGTGGTGGCATTTCAAGCAGGCGCCCATAGCCTGGATTCTGGTCATGATCATCTGGGTTGTGCTGACCTTCGGGGTCAGCTTGATTCCCATCCTGGGTCCTCTCGCAGTCAATATTCTGGCACCCGTATTGATCGCCGGCCTGATGATCGGCTGTTACGAACAGGACGAAGGTGGCGACTTCACGGTCAGCCATCTGTTTGCCGGCTTTGCCAACAACACCGGGCAGACCGTTATGGTGGGTGTCTTCTATCTGCTGTTCTTCATCGTGATCTTTATCGCGTTCGCCGCAATCATGTTCGGTAACATCGCACAGATGGCCAGTGCGCAACCAGCCGATCCTGAAGCGATGGCAATGATGATGTTTTCGCCTTCATTCTGGATAGGTCTGCTCATCACATCCCTGTTGTTCGTCCCGGTTCTCATGGCCTACCTGTTCGCCCCGGCCCTGGTCGTACTCAACGATATGTCGGCCTGGGAGGCGATGAAAGCAAGTTTTATGGGCTGTTTGAAGAATATGTTGCCACTGTTCATCTATAGCCTGGCCGCCATGGCGCTGATGATACTGGGTACCATCCCGATTGGCCTGGGCCTTTTGATCGTCTCCCCGATTCTCATCAGCGCCATCTATTCGGCGTATCGGGATATCTACTTCGACTGATCGATGCAGGCAGAGCTGTCAGAAGGAGAGTCTGTAGCACCTCTCGATACCTTGCTCAGTTACGAGATCCCGGAGGGAGTACTGCTCGACTATCGCCTTGCCGGTCCGGTGGTGCGTGCCTGTGCATGGGCCATCGATGCCGCAGTTCGCGGGGTGATCTATCTCGTTCTGGTAATGCTCATGTCGCTCATGGGTGGAGTGGGCATGGCGCTCATTTTGATCGGCTTTTTTCTCATCGAATGGTTTTATCCAGTGGTGTTCGAGATACGCAGCGGTGCCACACCCGGCAAACGCGCGATGGGCATTCAAGTGATTCAGGACAACGGCACACCGGTCACCCCGAGCGCCTCTGTGATCAGGAATCTCCTGAGAAGCGCTGACTTCCTGCCCTTTTTCTATGCAACAGGTCTGTTGACTATGTTGATCAACCGGGAGTTCAAGCGTCTGGGTGATCTCGCGGCTGGAACACTGGTAGTCTATCGCGATGAGCGGCACAGTCGTGAACTTCCACCCCAGGCGGTTGCGAACAAGCCACCCATTGAGCTCGATGAAACCGAGCAGTTGACCCTGTTGAGTTTTGCTGAACGGGGTGAAAAGCTTTCCCTGGGCCGGCGCCACGAACTGGCGGAACTGCTGAGTGAGCAGACGGGATTGAAGGGGGACGCGGCGGTCAATTCATTATATGCCTATGCAAACTGGATTCTCAAAGGACGCTGATGAGACAACAACAGTTTGAATCGGAAAATCAGCCCTTCTGGGATGAGATCACGGAGTTGATGGAGGATCTGAAACGTCCGTCCGCCAAACGCCGCATGTCGTCGGCCGAACAGTTGAATTTTCCCGCCAGCTATCGGCGCTTGTGCAGTCACTACGCTTTGGCACGCAGTCGCGGCTTCAGCCCGGCCCTGATTGACCAGTTACACGGTCTGGTGTTGCGCGGACATTCGCTGCTCTATCGTCAGCAGGGGGGATGGCGCTGGCGACTGCTCAATTTCATCCATTCCGGATTTCCCAGGGCTGTGCGTCGCAGCGGCGGTTATTTAGCGATATCCCTGATTTTTTTTCTGCTGCCTGGAGTGTTGATGGGTGTGGGCTGCTACCTGCAGGAGGACTTGATCTATACCCTGGTCGATGAAGCGACCGTGGCTCAGATGGAGAGTAGTTACGATCCGGACAACCATAGAATCGGTCGCGCCCTGGCGCGTAGTTCGGAGACTGATTTAACCATGTTCGGCTACTACATAATGAACAATATCGGGATCGGATTCAGGACCTTCGCCAGCGGCATAATACTTGGCGTGGGGGCACTGTTCATCCTGCTGTTCAACGGCTTGGTGATTGGTGGGGTCGCCGGTCATCTAACCCGTTTGGGTTATCATGACACCTTTTGGCCTTTCGTCTCGGGCCATGGATCATTCGAGTTGACAGCCATCGTTATCTGCGGCGCAGCCGGTCTGCGTCTGGGGCATGCAGTAATAGCGCCGGGACAACGAACCCGAGTGGAGGCACTCAAGGATCAAGCACGAGAAGCATTGCAACTGGTCCTTGGTGCGGCATTGATGCTGCTCATCGCGGCTTTTATCGAGGCCTTCTGGTCATCCATGCTGATACAGCCGGCAACCAAATACCTGGTGGCGGCGCTGCTTTGGTTTTTGGTTGTCGTCTATCTGTTGTTGATGGGCAGGGGGGTACATGGACCTCGCTAGGATTGCAGTCAGGCTCAGGCCGAGGCAGACCTGGGAGAGTATCGACCTGGGCTTTGCCATGGCGCGCAAGTGGTTCATGCCGCTATGGGTATTGTGGCTTTGCAGTGCGCTGCCGACCATGGTTGTACTTGTACTGTTGCCGTTGCCGCTCTGGTTGGCCGGGCTGTTGCTGTGGTGGCTGAAACCGCTGTACGAGCCACCTCTGCTATATTGGCTGAGTCGTCGGCTCTTCGCCGAGAGGCTCACTGTCAAATCGGTGTTGGGTAACTGGTTCAAGATCGTGTTGCCCCAGTTGCCGGCCAATCTGAGCTGGCGCCGTTTGTCCACATCCCGGTCATTCGTGATGCCGGTGGCTGTGCTCGAGGGGTTGAAGGGACGGCGCAGAAGCGCTCGTATCGGCGTACTAGGGAAAGGCGCGCATGCAGCCGGCTGGTTGACGCTGGTGGGACTCCATTTTGAGATCATCTTGGAGCTGGGATTTATTGCTCTTGTCATCGGGATTATTCCGCAGGAGTTGTTATGGATCGATTGGCAGAGCTACTTCATGGACCCTGATCCGTTGAGTGAGTGGATACAACACGGCTGTGGCCTGTTGGCAATGTCGCTGATCGCTCCCTTCTATGTCGCCGGCGGTTTCGCCCTCTATCTGAACCGGCGCAGCCAGCTCGAGGCATGGGATCTGGAAATCGGACTGAGAAACATGGCGCAACGCCATCGGCCCAGACGCATGTCGGCTGCTGCATCGCTGGTTGTTGCTGCCGCTTTTGCCGGTATCGGTCTACAGCCCGCCAATGTCGATGCACTGCAACTGAGCGCCGGGGAATCCAAGGAAGTGATCGAGGAGATATTGGCCGATGATGTCTTCGGCCGTACCCAAGAGCAAGGTTTCTGGAAATATACCGGCGATGTCTCCGAGGAGGAGGATAGCAGTTGGCTGATTGAATGGTTGCAACAGTTTCTCGATGGATTCACTGGCAACATTGCCTTTTTCACAGAAGGGGCGATGTGGTTGGCCTTGGGCGCTATCCTTGCCTATCTGCTCTACTGGTTCATGCAGAACCGTTTCCTGTTGCAAGGGACAGCCGTACAGCAGCGGGAGAACAACAAGCAGATCCCGGCACAGATAGTGGGGCTTGATCTACGCCCTGAAACCCTCCCCAGCGAACCCGCCGCAGCGGCGGCTTCCTTGATTGAGCAAGGTGACTACCGAGGGGGATTCAGTCTTCTCTACAGAGCGGCTTTGTCGGCTTTGGTTCACAATTACTCGATTGAGATCGACGAGGGTTCCACCGAGGGCGAGTGTCTGCGGGTCGTTCGCGGCGTGATAGCGGATGATTCCACTGCCTATTTTACCCGCCTGACCGGCATGTGGCAGCAGATAGCATACGGACATATCGAACCCTCCCGGGAGAAGGCGATTGGCGTGTGCCGTGAATGGCCTGCATTTTTCGGGGCGAGCGGTGGCGAATAGTCGTGCGCCAATGGTGATCGGCCTGGCGGCATTGCTGCTGCTCGGCGCTTTATTGACTGTTTGGTTTATCAACAATTTCGAGTATGTCAGCGAGCAGGTTCGAGGCAGCATGGGTGCTGAAGCAAGGCGTAATCCTCTGCTCGCCGCAGAATATTTTCTCACCCGCATTGGGGTTTCAGCGCAGAGTCAAACGGGCCGCCAGCTACTCATCGAGCCACCGCAGGAACCGGGTCTGCTGCTGGTCAGAGACCTCGGGCCGCCGTTTGCCTCATCCCGTTTAGCCTCGCTGCTGGCTTGGGTGGAGCGTGGAGGTATACTTGTGGTGACGCCGGGAAGCGCAATGGAGGAAGGGGCAGGGCACCCGCTGCTGCAACAGTTCGATGTGATGCTTGAATCGGATGAGTTGACTGAAGAGGAGGAGGCCGTAGCTGTCTCGCTGCCGTGGAGTGAGGATGAACTGCAGATCGCTTTCGACAGCACCAGATGGTTCAGTGTGGAGAGCGAAAACAGCTATTGGGAGGCACCCGATGACGGATTCCCGCGCCTGGTGAGTTTTCCCTGGGGAGCGGGCAGCGTCACCTTTCTCAGCGACAATCGTTTTCTGACAAACAGCCTGATTGGTGAGAGGGATCATGCGTTTCTTCTGGCCTCTCTGGCCAAGGGTGCGGATAAGGCATGGCTGCTCTACAACTCCCAAATGCCGTCCCTGTTGACATTGCTGTGGCGCCAGGCCCCCTTTCTCATGGTCAGCCTGGCACTGTTCGCAGCCGCCTTGCTGTGGCACCTTCGCCACAGCGATGGGCCACTGATTTCACAACCCGCTACAGGCCGTAGGAATCTACTGGAACATCTGCGGGCGACAGCCGAATTTGCCTGGCGTCACAATCCTTCAGTAGGTTTGCTTGAGGCGGCCTGCGACGAGGTGGAGAAGCGTTGGTTGACGAGCCATCCGTTATTACAGCAAATGGATGGCAGGGAGCGTTGCGACTGGCTGGCCAAGCGCACCGGGATGACCTCGGATGCATTGTACAACGCACTCTATTCCAGGCAGGGCGATACGGCTCAGTTCATTAAAAACACGATCATTCTGCAACGGCTATATTCTGCGTTGCACCCGGACAGGAAATAGAACGATGGTAGAGGAAACAGGCTTGAACGAATCTCTTCTGGGGCGTGCCCGGGAGCTGGAGGCGGAGATATCACGTGCGGTGATCGGTCAGCAACGGGTCATACATGAAGTGATACTGGCGCTGCTCTCTGCCGGCCATGTCCTGGTCGAAGGGGTGCCGGGGCTGGGCAAGACCTTGCTGGTACGTTCACTGGCGACGGCGGTGAAGGGTGTATTCAGCCGTATCCAGTTCACCCCCGATCTGATGCCGAGTGATATCTCGGGACATATCATGTTCGATATGAAGAGCGAGAATTTTCGTGTGCGCAGGGGGCCTGTGTTCTGCAATCTACTACTCGCCGACGAGATCAATCGTTCTCCCGCCAAGACCCAGTCGGCGCTATTGGAGGCGATGCAGGAGCAACAAGTCACCATCGAAGGCAGGACCTTTCCCCTTAGCCCCCCCTTTCTGGTGATGGCGACCCAGAATCCGATCGAGCAGGAGGGCACCTATCCACTGCCGCAGGCACAACTCGATCGTTTCCTGCTCAAGGTTTTCATCGATTATCCCGAAGAGCGCGACGAGCAGTCGATGGTCAAGCAGGTGACCATGGGGTCTGTCGGCGATCAGCTCGATACCTCCGCTATCCGCCCGCTGCTGGCGGCGGATGAGATACCGCGGTTGCAAACGCATATCGCGCAGCTGCGCATGGATGAGCAGATCGTCGACTATGCGGTGCGCCTGGTCAGGGCTGCACGCGACTGGAACGGGATCGAAGCAGGCCCCGGGCCGCGCGGAACCATTGCCCTGCTGCGCGTGGCAAGGGCCGAGGCATTCCTGCAGCAGCGCGACTTCATCACCCCTGATGATGTGAAAGCGGCGGCACTGCCGGTATTACGGCACCGGATACGGCTGGCCACCGATCTCGAAATCGAGGGCTATCAGGCGGATGATGTGTTGAACGATCTGCTGGCCAACATCGCCGCACCCCGTCAGTGATACCGACCACCCGACTGCTCATCGCCTGCGCCTTGCTTGCACTGCCGGCATTGCTGGCCGTCTGGTATCCGGTGTGGGCGCTGCCTTGGAAACTGGGTATCGCATTGTTGCTGGCGCTGGCCTTGATCGATTTATTGCGATTACGTCGTCTTCCCACCCCCGAGCTGAAAAGAGATGCCCGCACCAGCATACCGGTGGGTGTATGGACAGGGGTTGAACTGAGCCTGGCCAATCACTCCGATAGCGCCATCGATCTCGTGGTTCACGACCACTATCCAGGTGGTTTTGAGGTGCAGATGCAGCCTCAGCCCCTTACCCTGCCTGCGCAGCGCCAGGCAAGGGTCCACTACCGCGTATTGCCCAGCCAACGGGGTGAGGGGCGGTTTGGCGGTACCGATCTGGTGATTGGCTCACCGCTTGGAATGTGGCGGCAGAAACGCTTTGTCGATCACCTCACCCGGGTGCGTGTGTTCCCGAACTTCAGGGAAATAGCACGATTTGCCCTTTTGGCTACCGACAACCATCTCAGTCAAATGGGAGTGCGCAGGCGTCAGCGCCGTGGTGAAGGAAGCGATTTCCACCAGCTCAGGGAGTACCGGACCGGCGACTCGCTGCGCCAGATCGACTGGAAGGCGAGCTCCCGCTACCGCCGTCTGATATCCAAGGAGTATCAGGATGAGCGGGATCAGCAGTTGATTTTCATGCTCGATTGCGGCAGGCATATGCGCCATGAGGATGCCAGGGGCGCACACCTCGATCATGCACTCAATGCCATGCTGCTGCTCTGTTATGTGGCGGATCGCCAGGGAGATGCGGTGGGTTTCCTCAGTTTCGGCGGGGATGAGCGCTGGCAACCGCCGATGAAAGGGGGGAATGTGGTGCGTCGCCTGCTGGAGCGGACTTACGATATCGAATCCACACTGCAGGCATCGGATTATCTCGATGCCGCCCAAAAACTGATGCCGCTGCAGCGCCGCAGGGCCCTTGTGATCATCCTCACCAACAGTCGCAACGAGGAGCGTGACGATCTGTTGAAGGCGGTATCGCTGCTGCTGCGCAGGCACCTGGTGGTGATAGCCGATCTGCATGAGGCCTCCCTGGATGAAGTATTGCACAAACCGGTGGTCGGTCTTAAAGAATCGCTGCGTTTTCAGGCGGTGATGGAGTATCTCGGTCAGCGCAAACAGGTGCATGAAAGACTGATGCATCGGGGTGCTCTGCTGATCGACTGCCAGCCCCGGCAGCTGCCGGTTACCCTGGTGAACTCCTATCTGGACGTCAAGGCGTCCGGGCGTCTCTAGTGTACCGCTCGGTTTTTAGAGTGGATTCACTGTGGCGCTTTTGACCCTCAGCCTTGCTATAATTTTCGCGATTTCAACTTAGTCGAGTCTGGCCATGGAACCTGAAGAGATCAAGCAGAAGAAACGCAGTCGAGGGATCTACCTGTTACCGAACCTCTTTACCACCGCCGCGCTGTTTGCCGGATTCTACGCAATACTCGCGGCCGTCAACGCCAAATACGAGACCGCCTCGGTGGCGATCTTCGTCGCCATGCTGCTCGATGGCCTTGATGGGCGAGTGGCGCGGATGACCAAGACCCAGAGCGCTTTCGGTGCCGAGTACGACAGTCTCTCGGATATGGTCTCCTTCGGTCTGGCACCGGCCCTGGTAGTCTATATCTGGGCGTTGAGCGATCTGGGCAAGCTGGGGTGGCTGGCGGCCTTTATCTACACCGCAACAGGCGCCCTGCGTCTGGCCCGTTTCAATACTCAGCTGGCGGTCACCGACAAGAAATATTTCCAGGGGCTGCCAAGCCCATCCGCGGCTGCGATCATGGCCGGTGGCGTCTGGATCGGGGTCGACTACGGCATGGATGGAAATTCACTCGGTTGGCCCGCGGCCATATTGACAACCCTGACCGGGCTGCTGATGGTAAGCAACTTTCGCTATCACAGCTTCAAGGATATCGATTTTCAGGGCAAGGTACCCTTTATCGTCCTGGTTGTGGTGGTGATCGTGTTGGCTATCGTTCAGACCCACCCCCCCACCGTTCTGTTTATGCTGTTTCTCGCCTATGCGGTCTCCGGACCCGTGTATACCCTGGTCCAGCTGCGCAGGCATCGGGAGCAAAGAACGACCGTTGAACGCAGGAGTGATGAGGACTGATACCTGTACCGCAACCAGCGCTTAGTTCGGTTGTTTGTCGTACAGTGGGTAATTAAATAATTAGGAGGGGTGTGGAATATGGATGTTTGGTAATCCACAGGGGGTGGGTTATATTCAAACGTTAACTTGAAGTGAGCCGGATTGCCGACGGATATTCCAACGACGGCGGCGAATCCAGCCGGAGCGGAGTATGAGCCAAGCCGATCAATTGATCATTTTCGACACCACTTTGCGCGATGGCGAGCAGAGTCCGGGCGCATCCATGACAAAGGACGAGAAGGTGCGCATAGGCAAGGCCCTGGAGAGGCTGCAGGTCGATGTCATAGAGGCCGGATTTCCGATTGCGAGCCCGGGTGATTTCGAAGCCGTCTCCGCGGTAGCCGGCGTGGTCAAGGACTCCACTGTCTGCGGTCTGGCACGAGCGCTGGACAAGGATATAGATCGGGCGGGGGAGGCGCTGAAGTCGGCCAATTCGGCGCGCATACATACCTTTATCGCTACCTCGCCGATCCACATGCAGCATAAGCTGCGCATGACCCCGGAGCAGGTTATCGAACAGGCGGTTCATGCGGTCAAGCGGGCAAGGGGTTATACCGACAACGTCGAGTTTTCCGCCGAGGATGCCGGGCGCTCCGATATCGATTTTCTGTGCCGGATCTTTGAGGCGGTAATCGATGCCGGCGCCTCCACGCTGAATGTTCCGGATACCGTGGGATACGCCATGCCGCTGCAGTTCGGTGAGCTGATTCGCCAGTTGCGCGAGCGTATCCCGAATGCCGACAAGGCGGTATTTTCGGTACACTGCCACAATGATCTCGGACTGGCGGTGGCGAACTCGCTCTCGGCGGTGAGCAACGGGGCGCGTCAGGTCGAATGCACGATCAACGGTCTCGGAGAGAGAGCGGGCAACGCCTCGCTGGAAGAGATAGTGATGGCGGTGCGCACGAGGCCCGATATCTTCACCTGCCAGACCGGGCTCGACACCACCCAGATCGTCAACTGCTCCAAACTGGTTTCCAACATCACCGGATTCCCGGTGCAACCGAACAAGGCGATAGTGGGTGCTAACGCCTTTGCCCACGAATCGGGGATTCACCAGGACGGTGTGCTGAAATCACGCGAGACCTACGAAATCATGCGTGCGGAGGATGTGGGTTGGAGCCAGAACCGCATGGTCCTGGGTAAACATTCCGGGCGCAACGCCTTTCGCAGCAGGTTGGAGAGCCTGGGCATCAGTTTCGAGTCGGAGGAGGGACTGAACGCGGCCTTCTCCCGCTTCAAGGAGCTTGCCGACAAGAAACACGAGATCTTCGACGAGGATCTGCAGGCGCTGGTGACCGACACCAAGACCGAATCGTTCAATGAAAGGGTCAAGCTTGTCGCCCTCAAGGTCTGCTCCGAAACCGGTGAGACCCCCCATGCGGATGTGACACTGAGTGTCGATGGCGAGGAGGAACCGGGGGCGGCCATAGGTGGCGGACCGGTCGATGCCGCCTTCAAGGCGATCGAGAGCATTGTCAACAGCGGCACCGAGTTGCAGCTCTATTCGGTGAACAACATCACCAGCGGTACCGATGCCCAGGGTGAGGTAACGGTACGCCTGGAAAAGGGAGGCAGAATCGTCAACGGCCAGGGTGCCGATACCGATATCGTCATCGCTTCGGCAAAGGCCTATATCAATGCGGTGAACAAAATCCTGGAGCCAGCGACAAAGGCTCATCCGCAAACCGGGGACGTATGATCCTGGAATCATCAGTTGAGCGCTCCAAGTGTAAGCTGATGCGCCTGCATCCAATCGCCACCATAGACCGGACGAATCCGCCCCGCTATCCGCGTGGGGGTACTGTGAATGGATGAGCAGCGGCGAGCCCACTACCAGAGGGCAATGGGGCTGACGCCCTGGCGGCTTCGCCAGGACCCGGGGCGCAACGAGGCGAAACCCCGGCATGGCGTTGTAGAAGAGCGGGAAGCGTGTGCCATGGACACAGCTGAATCTCTTGCCGATCGCTCGGGTGAACCGGCGCAGATCAGACCAGCCATGGAGATCGCGGGGCTCGACTGGCAGGCGTTGCAACGGCGAGTCAAGGAGTGCAGGGCCTGCGGCCTGCGCGCCGGTTGCACCCAGACGGTATTCGGGGTCGGTGATCCCGAGGCTGATCTGCTGGTGATCGGCGAGGCGCCAGGTGCCGACGAGGACCGCCAGGGTGAGCCCTTCGTCGGCCGTGCCGGGCAGCTGCTCAATGCGATGCTGATGGCTATGGGCTACAAACGTGAAGCGGTGTTCATCGCCAACATCGTGAAATGCAGACCGCCCAATAACCGGGACCCCTTGCCCGAGGAAGCGCTCAGCTGCGAGCCCTACCTGTCGAGGCAGATTGAATTGATCGCACCTAAAGTCATCCTCGCAGTGGGGCGCATCTCGGCACAGAATCTGCTGAAGAGCGATATCGCCGTGGGTAAACTGCGCGGGCGGATCCATGGCTTTGGAGAGGCGAATATTCCATTGGTCGTGACCTACCATCCAGCCTATCTGCTGCGTTCCCCCGAGCAGAAAGGCAAGGCCTGGCAGGATCTTCAGCTGGCGCTCTCTGTGCTTCGGCGAGGTTCCGAGTGAGCACCCGGTTGTCGGAGCCACTGCTTGGCATGCGTCCCATGCAGCTCGATGACCTTCCTCAGGTGATTGCCATCGAGGAGGCGGTCTATCCCTTTCCCTGGACCCTGGGTATTTTTCAGGACTGTCTGCGCGTCGGCTACTGCTGCTGGGTCGCGGCGATCGATTGGCAGGTGATCGGCTATGCCGTGATGTCGGTTGTGATCGATGAGTCGCACATCCTCAATATCTCTATCCATCCCAAATGGCAGGGCAGGGGGCTGGGTCTGAAACTGACCCGGCGCCTGTTGAAGATAGCCCGCCAGCATGGTGCCGAAATGGCCTATCTGGAGGTCAGGATCGGCAACAGGCCGGCGATCGGACTCTATGAGAAACTGGGATTTGTCGAAATAGGGCAGCGACCTGGCTACTATCCGGACCGCAATCAGCAGCGCGAGGACGCGCTGATCATGTCATTGGAGCTGTAGCGCGGCCAGATTCATAGCGGTAGCTGATTACCTATAATGCTCGGCCATTCGTTTTCAGTCCGCAAATGAACGCGAATAGAACTTATTTCATTGAACTACTCACCCTATGTCACGATTGTCCCGTTAACACCCTCTCCCTACGGAGGGTGTCGCAAAAGTCGCAAGGTTTGGCTCATGATGTATCCTCTGCCATAAATAGTGTCGATCAAGAACCGGCATATATCGTTCTTACCCCCGGCGCCTGGGGGTTGTCTTTCTCCGACGCCCCGACAGTACATCCCTGTACTGACGGGGCTAACGCGGCATCCCTGCCGCTTCTGCGAAAGACAACCCCCAGGCGCCTACCCTCGTCAATTTGGTTTCTGGAGAGTGACTAAGTAATCAAATTTGCGTTTATTCGCGTTCATTTGCGGACTGAAAACCGTTCGCGAGTATTTGCGACCTGCTTTATTGCTGTACCTGACACAGAGGCAGTATGAGAGGGCATGGTTGAGTATTGTAGGTGATCAGGTAACCCTAAGAGTCAGGCCGATGCACAGTGGTGGAGATCAGATCATCTCGTCGATGGTGGACGGATCGCTGTGCAGCGTCCCCATGCCGCCTACGGCCTGAAAGGAGGCAATGGCCCGCTGTCCGGCCGCGCTGTACCGAGTGGTTGCTGTTTTCTCCTCATCGTCGCCTGCAACCGCCTTCTCCCTGTTTTCCGCCAGCTGCTGGCGTTGTTCGGCCTGTACATCGCCACGTGCCTGGGCGGCCGTTGCCGATGCCTGCGCCGCAACCTGGCGGTCCTGAGGTGAAGGATCCGCCGGCGCCAGGGCCGCTCTGCGGATTGTTTCGGCCTGTCTGAGCCGCACTTTGGGGTCATTGGTCGATGGCATGCGGATCGAAACTTCGCCGGCGACCGCATAGCTGCGGCCATCCGGGCCTTGTTTGTAGGTGTAGCTGCCACCGCTGGCCATGCCCCCTGCCGCTGCCCGATGGGCGGCCTCGTGGGCGCGAACCTCGCGATCTCGCTGTTGCAGCTCCCTGATTTCGGCCTGCTCATCCGATGTCAGCTGGCCAGCCTCCCCGCTCTCCCTTACCGGGCGCCTGGTGGCGCTGTCGCGGGTGGCCGGGGTCGCGGTGGACGCTGCATAGTCACCACCTGATCGATTGGCTTCGGCAGCGGGATCCCGGGCGCCAGGCGCACCACGCCCGGCCGCGGTAGCGGTATTGCCGAGGTTTTCCAGCGTGCCGACGGAGAGCGCCATAAATTTACCTTGTCCGCCCTGTTTGCCACAATTATATGCGACAAATCCCTGCCCGGCTTGCCCCTGGGGCGCAATGGCGGTGATTTCTGAATTAATTTCACCCCATAAGGATCAAAACTCCGAATCTATGAGTCACAACGATTGCCGTGAATGGGGTATAATCCGCTGCTTTTTTGAACGATGAAGGCTTCAATGTCCGAACTGCTTGAACAACTCAGCCGGCGACGCACTTTCGCCATCATCTCCCATCCGGATGCGGGAAAAACCACCCTCACGGAAAAACTGCTCCTCTATGGCGGTGCGATCCAGATGGCGGGTACCGTCAAGGGGCGCAAGGCGGCACGTCATGCCACCTCCGACTGGATGGAGATGGAGAAGGAGCGCGGTATCTCCGTTACCTCCTCGGTGATGCAGTTTCCCTATCGCGACGAGATCGTCAATCTGCTCGACACCCCCGGGCACGAGGATTTCTCGGAAGACACCTATCGTACCCTGACCGCCGTGGATTCCGCGCTGATGGTGATAGACGTGGCAAAGGGCGTGGAGGAGCGGACGATCAAACTGATGGATGTCTGTCGTCTGCGCGACACGCCGATTCTCACCTTTGTCAACAAGCTCGATCGCGAGGGGCGCGACCCGCTGGAAATCCTTGATGAGATCGAGGATGTATTGAACATAAAGTGCGCCCCGGTCACCTGGCCGATCGGCATGGGTAAGCGTCTCAAGGGCGTCTACGACCTGCGCAGCGACACAACCCATCTGTTCAGCGCCACCCATGGCGGCAAGATCCAGGTGGGTGAGATCATCGAAGGTCTAGACAATCGGAAGCTCGACGAACTCATCGGCACCCAGGCCGGGGAGTTGCGCGAGGAGATAGAGCTGGTGCGCGGCGCCAGCCATGAACTCGATCTGGAGGCCTATGCCCGGGGTGAGCTGACGCCGGTATTTTTCGGTTCGGCGATCAACAACTTCGGTGTCAAAGAGCTGCTGGATGCCTTCGTCGAGTACGCGCCAGGTCCCCTGTCACGGACCACGCAGCAGCGCCTGGTCGAGCCCTCCGAGGCCAGATTCAGCGGCTTCATCTTTAAGATTCAAGCCAATATGGATCCGCAGCATCGCGATCGTGTTGCATTTTTGCGCGTTTGCTCAGGGAGTTATCGCAAGGGGATGAAAATGCGGCATGTGCGTATCGGCAAAACCGTACAGATCAGCAATGCCATCACCTTCCAGGCCGATGAGCGTCGCCATGTGGAGGAGGCATGGCCGGGCGATATCATCGGCCTGCATAATCATGGCACCATCCAGATTGGCGATACCTTTACCGAGGGTGAAGAGCTGAAATATGAGGGCATCCCCTATTTTGCCCCGGAGTTGTTTCGCCGCGTGGTGCTGAAGGACCCGCTCAAGCAGAAGGCGCTGTTGAAGGGAGTTCTGCAGCTCTGCGAGGAGGGTGCGACACAGGTCTTCAGGCCATTGAAAAACAACGATCTCATCCTTGGTGCGGTGGGTATGCTGCAATTTGATGTTGCAGTGGCGCGCCTGAAGCACGAGTACAAGGTCGAGGCGATCGTCGAGCCGGTGAATGTGGTCACCACCCGTTGGGTCCAGTCACGGGATGAAAAGATGCTGGAGCGCTTCAAGGACAAGCTGTATGACAACCTGGCACTCGATGGAGACGATCAACTGGTCTATCTGGCGCCAACCCGGGTCAATCTCGATCTTGCCATTGAGCGCTGGCCCGATATCGGGTTTTTGTCAACACGCGAGCTATAACGTCCAGGATCCCCAGCGGATCGCCTCGGCTCTATTGGTAGCGGTTGCGCTGTTTGCAACCCGCTTGCGGCGGCGTTGAAAATCGCCCTTGCTAATCCATAATTATAATATACAGGGCTGACCACCATCGCCCCTGCCCAAAAGGAGGTAGTCGATGTTCCTAATGCAGAAAAACAGTGAGAAACTGGTTGAGGTGCTGAGCCTGGGAGATCTTTTCAATCCTAATCACACTGAAATCATTGGTCGTTTTCATGCGGGAGAAGAGATGCAGGAGGCGGAGAAATTCGCCAAAGAACAGATGCAGTTTCCCTCTGGAGAGCCGCTCCCCCAGTGTTGGCTCGATGCCGCTTACCGCCAACACTGACGGAGGACACCTCTTCAAACAGGTTTAAGTCCGCAACTGAACGCGAATAAACGCAAATTCGGAGTTATCAAATGTCCCGTATAGCGCATTGGGGCATTGACCTGTGGTGACCATATCATTATCTCAGCAAGGGTAGAGTGGGTACTACCCAGGGGCTGATTACCGGCCGTTGCATGAGTTTGACCAGATGCAACCGATACTTATCTGTGTGGTGCGGTAGACTGCAACCTAACGTATTGTTCATATCGCGAGGTGAAAAAATTGCGTTAATTCGCGCTCAGTTGCGGACTTGATCTTTTTTCTGCGACATTGTCAAAACCTCGCCTCGCTGGGCCCCGATTTCTCTATCCAGCCGTGGATCATCTTGCTGGTGGTGAAATCGGCGGCGCAGTTACCCTGATGATCGACGACGATCATGCCCCCTCGGCCCTGCACCTTGCGACG
>JBNKLI010000101.1:0-11745 GCA_050292275.1 Candidatus Thiodiazotropha sp. | reverse complement strand
CTACCCTCGAATCACCGGTAGGGTGCGGCTTGCCGCACCGAGAACCTGTTAACCCTTGAGAGCTGGACAATCAGGAGCCCCATCCATGAACACCCGCCACATCGGTCAGACCGAAGTCTCCGCCATCGGCCTCGGCTGCATGAACCTCAGCCACGCCTACGGCACACCGCCCTCCCCCGAGGCCGCCGAGGCCCTGTTGCTGCGCGCCCTGGAGCTGGGCGTAAACCACTTCGACACCGCCGCGCTCTACGGTTTCGGCACTAACGAAACCCTGCTCGGCCGGGTGCTCGCGCCCCATCGGGATCGCATCTATCTGGCCAGCAAGTGCGGCATGACCGGTGTCGACGGTAAGCGGGTCATCGACGGGCGGCCGCAGACCTTGAGGCGCACCTGCGACGAGGCGCTGCAACGATTGCGCACCGACCGTATCGATCTCTACTATCTGCACCGCTGGGACAGGCAGGTGCCTATCGAGGAGAGCGTGGGCGAACTCTCACGTCTGGTCGAAGCGGGCAAGATCCTGGGGATCGGCCTCTCGGAGGTCTCCGCCGACACCCTGCGCCGTGCCCATGCCGAACACCCGATCAGCGCACTGCAGACCGAGTACTCGCTGTGGACCCGCAATCCGGAGATCGCCGTTCTCGAGGCCTGCCGCCAACTCGGCGTCGCCTTCGTCGCATTCAGCCCCCTGGGCCGTGGTTTCTTGTCTGGCAGCATGCTCGATGTCTCTCATCTTGAAGAGAAGGACATACGCCGCAACATGCCCCGCTTCCATGCGGACAACTTCGCACGCAACCTGCCCCTGCTCGACGGCCTGCGAAGCCTCGCCGAACGGGCCGGCGCCACCCCGGGCCAACTCGCCCTGGCCTGGCTGCTGGCACGGGACGAGAACATCCTGCCGATCCCCGGCACCACCTCCATCGCCCATCTCGAAGAGAATCTTGGCGCGGACGAAGTCCGACTCGACGCCGGCCTGATGGATGAACTCGACGCGCTGATCAACCGGCATAGCGTCACCGGCGCGCGCTACAACGCGGCCACCCAGGCGGAAATCGATACCGAAGAGTTCCGGTAACTCAAGTTTCGTAGTTCAGGGTACTATTTCGGGCCGTTCGCGCGGACTGAATAAATCTTATTTTTCCAACAATCCTGGCATTTTTACTCCTTTCACTCTCATCGGCTACTGCCTCAACAGTTGAGTGTTATGGGTAAACAGGAAACTACTTGTCAATACCGGCTCTCCACGGCAACCGCTGGCCAATTCGACGCCCCGTTGATAGCAGGTTGTCGATCAGGTGTGCAGAGCGGGCCTCGATCCGCTCTCCATGGTATGTAAAGGGCGGTTCATCGAGGCCTGTAGTGCTCTGCATCCCCACGTGGAGATCAGCGACCACAAGTTTGCTGGGATAGCGCGTAGCTCAGAGCTTGGCGGCTTCGAAGGCGGTCAGGATCTCTTCGAGTTGCGTCAAGCCGATCGGGTCGGGGCTGGTCTGAAACGCAGCGTTGATGTCTTCGACATTCTGCAGTCGAACGATGACGAAACCATCGTCAGGCTGTACGGATACGAACTGCCCAAATGCGCCGATCGCACTGTACAGGTTCTCCGAGGCTGCCGGAACAAGTTGACCATCATACTCACTACGGGTCGGAAACGAGGGTTCAACGACGTGCCCTTCACGGTTCAGCCACCACATGTATCCGTAGGCATCGTTGAGAGCGGTGGAGGGCTTGGTGGCCTCCTCGATCCAGGATTTCGGAACGATCTGCTGCTCCTTCCACCGCCCCTTCCGCAGCGCGAGGTAGCCGAAGCGCGCCATGTCGTCGCATGAGGCGGTGACGCCTACATAGGTCAGTACATTACCCGATGGGTCAACCCCCATGCTGGCGCTGGCTCCAATAGGTTTGAACAGTTTCTCCTGGGCGTAGTCAGCAATGGATTGCTGCCCGTCAAGCGCGTACGACAGCACAGCATCAAGCGTCTGGATCGCAGAGTTGTTGTACTCCCAGACGGTTCCGGGCTCGAACTGTTGTGACAATCCTACAGCGTAGGCAGTCTGGTCCGCCGACATTATGAGCCCTGTGCCGTAGTCGCTATCGAAGCTCCAGAATCGCCCCGAATCGTTGGATATCAGGTCGCGGATAGTGACTGCTTTACTATCTGTGTACTGCCATTCTGGGATGTAGTCCGCAGCAGAGTCGTCGATGTAGAGCTTTCCTTCAGCTTGCGCAATACCCAGGAGGGTGCTTGTGATCGACTTGGTCGTAGAGAAGACATTTGCAACGGGCGTGTCGCGCTGGAAACCGTTCCAGTACCACTCGCCGACCAAAACACCGTTGTGGATCACCATCATGCATGACGTGTCGTACTGTTCCGCGACTGCGGCCATCGCCTTCAAACCTTCCGGGGACAGTCCATGCTCCACGGGATCACCCAATTCCCATTCAGCGTCTGGGTAAATGTCACTGTTGCACGCAACGCCGATGCCGGACTCGCAATCGCCAAGAGCGGGCGCAATCTCTTTCCCGTTGTTATTGCAGCCCAACGTAGACAGCACTAATATTGATGCAAACAGAGTTACCGCTCTCTTCATATCTATAACCTCTCTATAATGATATCAACAAGCCTTGGACCCAATATCTTGTATGGGTGCGTGTTGTGTTAGTCGGGGAAAATCAGTGAGGTGGTTCAATATTTTTTAATAAAGCTGGCGGACATTTATGTCTGGCTAATAGTGTGATGCAGGTGCATATTCCGAGACAGGATTCCATCCTTAGGTCCGTAAACGGTGCATCCATGCACCACTCCGTTTCAGCACTTACAGGCCAAGGGCGCATTGGCGTTTTCCAATCGAAATGATGCCTGTTACGAGAGCCTCACCCACTTCGGATCGGTTTACGTAGCAACTGGCTTTCATTGGGCATCACTTCCGTGTGGCCGGCAGCGCTGGACGCCTGGCAGGCTTTTCTTCTTTCAGGGTATCGCTTTGATTGTGATAGGGCTCCCGTATGATTCGTAAAAGAGATTCGTGGTCGCCACCTGAATTCATGCTTATTTCGGGAGGCACATCTCATGTGTCTCTTTGATTCATTGGCTTGCTATTCTCGCAGCTGTTCAACTCGGCGATCATCAAGTCGAATGCAAGATTGAATTGCTTGATCAACTCTTCCTCTTCCCAAGCCAAGGTTTCGAACTGTTCCTTTGAACAGGAGGCCTTTTCCTTCATCTTTTTCCGTTCTATCGCGAACAGCTCGGATATATCGTTCAAATCGCTCTCTAACAGCCTATCAAGTTCAGTCATACATTTACCTCGCATCCTCCATAGCCGACGACCCGGATCATAGCTATGTGATGAAGAGGCCATGCTCCAAATAAAGTCGGGTTATTCACTATGTCGAATGGATGCCGAAAAGGGTTCACAGCATGGCGCTATTCGCCAGAATGCAGAGCATATGCGACTGGAGTGGTTTGCGCTGAGACCAGAACCAGTAAAGCATGGCATTGAGAATTTAGTCATTTTGGTGATAGGAATCCGGATCAACTAATCCATGAACGGACCTAAGCATGGAATCTTTTCGATGACCGCCTGATCTTCAATACAGGTAATCACTTTGGCGTGCTACGCATCATACTAGTTGAACAGTCGCCCGGTAGCATATTGCCTGGTGGAGACTGTGGGTTACAAGAGAATGGTGCAGGGTGGAATCAGCGCGAAGACAAGGCCCTCTGCCAGCGGATTGTGCAGATGATATGGCCCTTTTAACCATTGAACATTGGAAACCACCTGTTCAGATGTATCACAACCGGTACCTATCGAAGCCTGATCTCATTGTTCAAGGCTGTGTCATTGATATTTTCTGAATTGCGTATCGATGGCGATGATGGTCTCAATCTTGACCAGCGCGTCGAAAAATTCCTTCCCGTCCAGTTTTTCAAGATGGAGCAAGTGATTTCCCACCTCTTTAACAACACCGGACAAAGTGGTTCCTGAATCAAGATGGACATATACTTTTTTACCGACGAGCGTTATCAAATTGTCTTTCATCGAAGCGTTTACTTGATAGCTTACTCCCTCAATAGGCATCGGTTTCGCACCGGCATCCGCAATATGCGGGATAACGAGTATCATCGCGCAGATAAAAGCGGCCGATACTATTTTGATAAGGTTTATTCGGACCATTTTTTTCTCCTTTAATGAAATGTCAGCATAAATCCGGGGAGCGGTTACAAGCCCCATGGATATTGGCTTATAAATTTATGTATGACGCGAAGTTGATTAATTGATGAATGCAAAAATGCTATCAGATGGTCATGATACCGGTCAATCGTATCAAAAAAGCCACAAGCACTGGTGGCGGATCAGCTGAAAACGGGGTTTATACCCACTCCCACATACGTCAGGGAAGGGCTGGTAAACCTCACCTATTCATTTGTGACCGAATGCGCCGATGTGGCCTGGATCAGGGACGATATTTAGGGCCGTTTTCGCGGCTACCAGCCAGATACCCGATGGCAGAAAATGCGTGTTGCCTGTCATTGCTGTCTTAGAGACGGATCCCTAACCTAATCCCACAAGCTTGTGGTATTCGTCAACTCAGAGAACAAAGGTCGGAAACATGAACATTACTTATGGCATCTATCTCTACCCGCAGGTGGCCGCGTTGGATTTCGCCGGTCCCTACGAAGTATTCGCACTATCCAATATGCAGATGAATGGTGGCCGTGTGGTGACTATCGCCGAAAGCGTCGATCCCATCGTCTGCGCCAACGGCATGGAGGTCATGCCGCAATATACCTTCGACAACGCGCCCGACCTGAATGTGGTGCTGGTTCCGGGCGCCAACGAGCTGGGTGCGGCACTGGGGAGCGAGAGAGCCATCGAGTGGATTCAACGCCAGTCGGAACGGACCGACTATACGACAGCGGTCTGCACTGGCGCCATCATCCTGCAGCGGGCAGGTTTGCTGCGTGGCAAAAAGGCGACTACCCACTGGAATCTGATCGGGGAATTACGCAAGGACGATACGATCAGCGTTATGGAGGATATGCGCTACGTTCGCGATGGCAATATCGTCACCGCCCAGGGGATATCCGCTGGTATCGATATGGCGTTGTGGCTGGTCGGTGAAATACACACCCCCGACCACGCGCGGCAGGTACGCAGAATTTTGCATTATGACCCGGCTCCCCCTTACACTGCCGAAATCTGAACATCAATTTAGTCCGACATCGTGAAAACAGTCGAACTCGTACTTTTTCCGCAAGCCAATGGGCTGGACATTACAGGGCCACTGGAAGTCTTTTCGGTGGCCAGCAAGTTCCTGCGAACCAGAAAACCCGGCGAAGGTTACGAGGTACTTTTCACCGGCGAAAGACCCGGGGCGGTTACACTGGAATCAGGATTGAGCGTTAACATTGAGAAGAGATGCGGAAAAAGAGATACAACGGATTACCTGGTGATTCCCGGCGGCAGCGATCCGGCAGTTTTCAGCAGTGATCAGCTGCGTTTGAGTTACCTCGGTGAGCGCGCAAAAAGAGCGCATCGTATCGTCTCTATTTGTACCGGCGCATTCATCCTGGCGAAACTCGGCCTGTTGAACGGTAAACGTTGCACCACCCACTGGCGTTACGCATCGACACTGGCGCAACAGTATCCATCCATAGATGTATGTGAAAACGCTATTTACGTCGAAGACGGCAATATCTTTACGAGTGCGGGTGTAACCGCGGGCATAGATCTGGCTCTTGCGCTGGTGGAGCGGGACTACGGTGCGGATATTGCCATCGAAACCGCGAGAGCCCTGGTACTCTATTTCCGCCGCCCTGGCAACCAGTCACAATTCAGCGCACCCATCGAACTGCGTAAAAAAGCGGGCAGTCGATTCCGCGAGCTTCACGAGTGGTTGTTGGAGAATATTTCCCGCCCCGAACTGCAGGTTGAAACACTTGCGGATTTCGTGGCCATGAGTCCACGCCATTTTTCCCGCTGTTTTCGCCGGCAAACCGGTATGACACCGGGAAAGTACCTGGAAAGCATCCGCCTGGAAAAGGCGCGCGAACTCCTCGGCACGACCACTGGCTCAGTAAAATCGATAGCCTATCTGTGCGGTTTTGAGCAGGAAGAGCGTTTGCGTCGGCTATTCATCAAACAACTGGGGATTACGCCTTCGCAGTATCGCTACCATTTTGGCGTTGTCGATGCGATTTGAATTCAACGCCGCGATGCAATTCGATCGACACGAAAACTGTTTGTCATTACCTATCGCTTGCGGCAACCGCTGACCTGCCGGCCTCGAGAAAGCGTTCGAATTCGTCCGTCGGCAGTGGTTCCGAATAGAGGAACCCTTGTGCATAGTCGCAACCGGATGCCAGTAGCAGCTGACGCTGCAGGGGCGTCGCCACGCCTTCGGCGATCACCTTCAGACCCAGTTTGTGGGCCATCACGGTGATCGCTTCGCACAGTGCCGATTCATCGGATCCCGGCGCCAGGTTGCGTACGAAAGCCTGATCGATCTTCAGGTAGTCGATATCGAAACGGTTGAGGTATGCCAGCGAGGAGTAGCCGGTACCGAAATCATCCAGGGAGACCTGCAGGCCCGCATCACGGCACTCCAATAGACGATTCTTCACCGTCTCCGATGCATCCAGCAGCAGCCCTTCGGTGATCTCGATGATGATCGCATTGCTGGTGAGACCCAGACTCGCCAGGAAGGCGACCCAATCCTCGGTATAGGGCCGGGAAGTACGAAAGTGTACCGGCGACTTGTTGATGCTGATCTGGAACTGCGGGTGGTACGTGGCGCGCAGACGCTCGACCCGCCTCGCCGCCTCGCGAAACACCCATTCACTGATCTCCACGATCAAACCGGTCTCTTCCGCCAGGGGGATGAAATCCGCGGGGCTGATCAGCCCGATATCGGGGTGACGCCAGCGAATCAAGGCCTCGGCCTTGGTTATATCGCCGCTGGCCAGTTCGACGACCGGTTGATAGAAGAGTTCGAACTGACCTGCACTCAGCGCCAGACGCATATCGTTGGTCAGACGAGCCCGTTTTTGCGACGACTCCTGCAGGCTGCGTGTAAAGTAGCAGAAGCGGTTTCGCCCCTCGGCCTTGGCCAGATACATGGCCTGGTCCGCATGGCTCATCAACTCTTCCAGGCTTCCGGCATCGCTGGGATAGATGGTTATGCCGATGCTGGCGCCGACAAACACCCTGTTGCCCGCCAGGTCGAAGGGCCGGGCGAGGGTTTCGATGATTTCACCGGCGACCCGTTCGGCGTTGTTCGTGCTTTCAAGATTCGGCAGGACGACGGTAAATTCGTCACCACCCAGACGCGCCACCATGTCTGTCTCGCGCACGCAGCCGGCTATGCGTCGCGCGGCCTCGATCAACAGCAAATCACCCTTGTCGTGTCCCAGCGTGTCGTTCACCTCCTTGAATTTGTCCAGATCCAGGAACATCAGCGCAAGGAGCTGGGACTGTCGGTTACAATTCTTGATTTCGTGATCGAGACTGTTGCGCAACATGCGCCGGTTCGGCAGACCGGTCAAGTGATCGAAATTGGCCTGTTGCCAGATCACTTCCTCGGATCGCTTCTGCTCCGTGATATCCTCGCAAATGGACCAGAGGGATTCATGGCCATCACTATCGGTGACCAGCACGCCGTTGAGGCGAATAAAACGGGTTTTCCCGTTCTTTGAGCGAATGCGGGCCTCGCGCAGGCTATAGTGTCCGGTCTCCTGCATCGAGGAGACAAAATCGCCCCAGCTCGCTACCGGGGCCTCGACGAAGAGATCGGAAAGACGGCGTTGCCGCAAAGACTCCAGATTATGGCCCAGCATATCCTGAAGGGCATGGTTGGCCTCGACGAATATGCCGTCCATCGTATTGCGGGCCATCCCCAGGGGGGACAACTCAAACATCGCGCGAAACTTCTCCTCACTGGCCCGGATCTCCGCCTCGGACTGCTTTCGGGTGGCTATTTCCGACTGCAGGTAGTCGTTTGCAATGGCCAGTTCCCTGGTACGAAGCTTAACCCGCTCTTCCAGTTTATCATGGGTCTCTTCCAGCGCCCGGTGCTTTTCCAGCAGCTGCTGCTGAGATTTTTTCATGCTACTGGTCATGAGATTGAAGTGGTGTGACAACTTGCCGATGTCATCCTCGACTTCCACCTTGGCGCACACATCCAGGTGTCCGGCCGCCACATCCTTGGTAATCGAAACCAGGCTAAGGATGGGCTTGAGGATTTCCCCTGTCAGATAGCGGGCCAAAGCCGGAGCTGCGATAAGGGTCACCAGGAAAATCAACAGGGTAATCGATATCGCCAAATCGATATGCCGACCTATGGTTGCCGCCAATTCGGAACTGACCTGATCACAGTCGGCCTGGATTTGAGACGAGATTCGGAACAGGGCCCTTTCGGTGGCGGCGTTGCGCTCTTTATAGAGTCGATGTTTCTCGAAACTGGCGACGTAATCACGGGTGTCGCGAACTATCCTGAAGAGCAGACGCCGAGTCTCTATTTCGTCTCCCTTGCGGGACAACCTTATCAGCTCCTCCAGCTCTGTCTTGATGCTGCTCATCTGATCTGCGGAGGGGCGGTGCAGGCCGGACTGAAGTTCCTGGCCCCGCCACATGATGTTCACCACGCGGCCGATGACCTCATCGAAGCCCTGTTGGTCGATAAAAACGCCCCCATCGGCCCTTGCCGCATTGAGCTGACCCAACAAGCCATGCCCCAACGCGATTGCCCGACTTTCCAGCGCAGCCAGCTGGTCGGCCTCGACCATGTACTTTTGGAACCGCGCCTTGAAATCGCCGAGTTGCGAAAGCAGGGTGGAGAGCTTGCCTTCGCTATGTCCACTGGCCACTGCTTTTATGCGTCGGCTCGTCGTCGCGATCTCGCTCAAAACCTGCTCCGCCACTCTTCGATCGAGGCTATTGATAAAACTGCTGACGGTCAGCCGGGTTTTCTCCACATTGCGAACGATCTCCTCGATCTCATTTTGCCGCCCGGCCTCGTTGATGATCGAATAGGCGGCCAGGCCTGCCACCAGTGCATTGATGGCGATCATGCCGATCAACAAGGCAAAGCTGATACCGATCTTTTCCTGAAATTTGCGGCGGGCAAGAAACTTCATGAGCGATCAGTGGGTCGCTATGTCCGCAAAACTCCTTTTTGCATCAGCCGCCAATTGCTTCTGGATATCGGGATATTCACCCGGAAACGCCAGAAACTCCGAAAAAGCATTCAATCCCAGCTGAGCGACAGCCGGGGGAGTCGAAAGGTCGTAATTGAAAGCGAAATAGGGACTTGAGTCGATCTCCTGGCGAACCCGCTGCTGGATATCGCTGTAGAACGTCACCGGCACCCGCTGATTAGGGGCAAGCGCACCGGAACCTCTACTGATCGCCTGCTGGGCATCCACCCCAGCGAGAAATACAATCGTTTCACCCGCACCCGCAGGATTAGGGGCCTGTTTCGGCATCACCACCCCGTCGATAGGTCCGAGCGAAACCTTGGGCAGGGTCGCATCGATCACTGGAAACGGGAAAAAGTCGAAGTCCTTACCAGGCTCCCAGCGGTGGGCGTCGTTGGTGAAATAGCCGATGTTCCAGGTGCCCATCAGTGTCATCGCCGCCTTGCCCTGGTAGACGAGTTCATTGGCGCCCGTATCCCAGGAGAGTTCATGGGGCGAGGGGTTGAAATAGCCTTTGTGCAACAGATCCGCCCAGTGACCGAAAGTGGCGCCAACCCGCTGCTCGTCATAGCCGACCTCACCGGACATCAGACGTTGGCGGAATTCATATGGAGCCGTGCGCAGCAGGATCAGGTCGAACCAGAATTGGGCCGGCCATTTCTCCTTGGCGCCGAGGGCAAGGGGTATCACACCAGCGGACTTGAGGGTCTCGCAGACCTTGAGAAACTCATCCCAGGTCGTAGGTGGGATCAGTCCATGCGCGGAGAACAGAGCCTTGTTATAGAAAAAACCGATATAGTGCTGAGTCAGCGGTACAAGGTATTTCTTGCCATTGTAGTCGCTGGCGGCTTGAATCAGGGATGGCGCGAAGTAGTCGTCCAGCTTGGCGCGCATCCATATCTCATCGATGGGTTCCAGGTCGGTAACGATGGACGCCGTTCGGGCACCCGCCCAATAGGAGTAGAGGTCGGGTGGATTACCGGAGTTGAGGGTATCGCGGATACTGCTCTTGAACGCCTCATGGTCGAGGGATACAGGTTTTAGCTCATAGTGCGGATTCATATCATTGAAGGTGCGGGCCATTTCGTCCAAGCCACCGCTTAGCGAACCACTGAAATAGTGGAGAAATATGACCGCCTCCCTTATGCTATTCTCACCTGTATTTTCCCGGGAATTGTCACAACCCGAAAAGATCAGTGACACCAGAACAGCGGTCATCGGGAACAAAAATCTGATCATCGAAGATTTTTCGCCTTGGAAAACAAGTGGACGATGATATGGCGGATAGCTAAGGTGGCAATGCCTCACGTGATCCATAACGAAGCCACTTGTCAACAAGCATAAGCCATATCAGCCCGTAACGGAATGGAGAATCCGGTGGATATAGTTCAAGACGACTCAGTTTGCGTGAATTGGCTACACTTATTCCCAATAATCAGAACCGACATAAGGAGATGACAATGCCATTGACCCTGATCTCAAACGCATTCTCCGACGGCGATGCGATACCCACGGAATATACCTGCGAGGGTGCCGACATATCGCCCCAGCTGCAGTGGGACGGGGTTCCGGACAACACCCAGAGCCTGGTGTTGATCGTCGACGATCCCGATGCACCCGATCCCATGGCACCCAAAATGGTCTGGGTCCACTGGGTACTCTACAACATGCCTGCGCAGACCCGCGATCTGCCCAAGGCCGTCAGTCCGGCCCAGCTTCCCGATGGCACAGGAGAAGGGATCAACGACTGGAATCGAACCGGCTACGGTGGTCCCTGCCCGCCAATCGGGCGCCATCGCTATTTCCACAAACTCTATGCCCTGGATTGCGTTCTGGATGGCCTGCACAGACCGACCAAGGCCGATGTGGAGCGAGCCATGGAGGGGCATGTGATCGAGGAGGCGGTACTGATGGGAACCTATATCAAGGCATGACGATCGGATAAGATGGCGTTGCCGCTTCAGCACCCGAGGAAACAGGCCATGGCGAATCATTTGAGCGAAAGCGTATACAGTATCGGGGAGGAGATAGCCCATGCCGTCTCCCACGGCATAGGCATAGTGTTGAGCATCGCCGGCCTGGTGGTGCTGGTCGCCTTCGCCTCGCTCTACGGCAACGCCTGGCATATCACCAGCTGCAGTATCTACGGCGCCACCCTGATCATGCTCTACACCGCATCGACCCTCTACCACGGCATCCCCCAGCCGAGAGTGAAACGGGTGCTGCAGCGCATCGACCATGCCGCCATCTTTCTGCTCATCGCCGGCACCTACACCCCTTATACCCTGGTCAATCTGCGGGGCGAATGGGGTTGGACCCTGTTCGGACTCGTCTGGGGTTTCGCCATCCTCGGCGTGCTGCTGGAAACCCTGGCCAAGCGGCGCATCAAGTGGCTTTCGGTGAGTCTCTACCTGGGACTCGGCTGGCTGGTGGTGATCGCCGTCGGACCGCTGCTCGAAGCCGTTGCGACCGGTGGACTGATTCTGCTGCTGGCCGGTGGGCTGTGCTACTCGCTGGGTGTGATCTTCTATGCCTGGAAGCGGCTT
>JBNKLI010000100.1:0-51898 GCA_050292275.1 Candidatus Thiodiazotropha sp. | reverse complement strand
TTTGCCACCCGTGCGCCGATGAGGCCCAATCTGATCGCTATGAGCCGTTGCCGGGTCGTTTCGACACACGGCAACAGGGTGGAAATCGACGGCATAGACGCCTTTCCAGACACCCCGGTACTCGACATCAAACCCTAGTGGGCCATGCGGTTTTCCACTCAGGCTCATTGGATGTACATTGTTTGCGCTTTTTGATCTGAATTCATAGATTCAGTGGTCCCATTGCGGAGGATGTTGTAAGCTACTCCCTGCGTGAGTACTCTCAACGTACGGACAGCTTTGGAGTTGCGATTTAGCAACCCGCTCCTGTGTCAAAGCATTTCTCAGGCCTTAATCTCCGATCGCAGTTCCCCACTGTGAGGGCTAAGGTATTGATAATGATTTGAAATTGACGAAAACGACAAAGTCATTTTTGATGGTGCGCTTTCACGTGGGACGAATTTTTCGAAGACAGGCATTCGGCAGCAGATTAGGTGACCCCTGAATTGAGCACGGAAGTAAAGGTTATGTTAAAGAGATTGGTCTTCACATTGCTGGGGCTGGCCGTGCTGATCGGCGTACCGGCTCTCATCAAGCTGAATCAGTTCGAAACCATGGGTTCGGCACAGATGCAGATGCCCCCCGAGACGGTTACCGCCGATCAGGTCCGCAGTATGCAATGGCCCAACACGGTGGATGCCACAGGCTCGCTGGTCGCTGTTCAGGGCGTTACCATCACCGCCGAACTGGGAGGCAAGGTAGAGGAGATCGCCTTTGAATCCGGTGATCGTGTCGAGACCGGGGATCTGCTGGTGCGCATCGACGTCTCCGCCGAGGAGGCGCAATTGCGTTCCGCCGAGGCCGCGGCCAGGCTCGCGCGTATCAATCTGGATCGCAACCGTGACCTGCGCGCCAACAAGACTGTCTCCCAGGCCGACCTAGATACCGCCGAGGCGAACCACAAGCAGGCAAGGGCCCAGGTCGATAATGTACGCGCCGCGATTGCCAAAAAAACCCTGCGCGCCCCCTTTGCCGGTCAGCTCGGTCTGCGCCAGATCAACCTGGGGCAGGTCGTCGAGCAAGGCACTCCCATCGTAACCCTGCAGACCATCGATCCGATCTATGTCGACTTCTCTCTGCCCCAGCAGCAATTCTCGATCCTCAAACCGGGCACCGAGGTCCAGGTTACGACCGATGCGGCCCCCGATGATCGATTCATCGGCAGAATCATCGCGGTGAACCCCGAGATCGATCAGTCGACCCGTAGCGTTCGCGTCAGGGCCACGCTCACCAACAAGGGTGAACAGCTGCGCCCCGGCATGTTCGCCAATGTAAGGGTCATGCTCTCCTCGCAACAGGAGGTGCTCGCCATCCCCGCCACCGCGGTTCTCTATGCCCCCTACGGTGATACCGTATTCGTTATCGACGAAGCCACCGATGAGAAGAGCGACCAGAAACAGCTTGTACTGCGTCAGCAGGTTGTACGCCTGGGCGCAACCCGGGGCGATTATGTCTCCGTGGAGACCGGGCTCAAAGCGGGTGAAAACGTGGTCACCAGCGGTGTATTCAAGCTGCGGCCGAAGATGGCGGTGGTCGTGGACAACACCCTTGCACCGGATGCCAAAATAGAGCCCAGCCCCTCCAATGAGTAACCGCAACCGTCGCCGGCTCGCCCCTGCGGGCGAAACCCCGTGCAGAAGGATTCCAAAATGGCCAGGATGAAAGCCTTTACCGATCTGTTTATCCAGCGGCCGGTGGTCGCGATCGTGGTCAACCTGTTGATCGTCATCGCCGGCATCCAGGCCTGGAACAGCCTCAACATCCGCCAGTATCCGCGCAGCGACAATGCCACGATCAATATATCGACCGTCTATGTCGGCGCCAGCGCGGAGCTGGTACGCGGCTTCATCACCACGCCGCTGGAGCAGGCCATCGCCTCGGCCGACGGCATCGATTACATCGAATCGAAGAGCCTGCAGGGCTTTTCCATGATCAATGCCCGCCTCAAGCTCAACTACGAACCCACCAAGGCGCTGGCGGAGATCACCGCCAAGGTGAACCAGGTACGCAACGAACTGCCCGCCGAGGCCCAGGTACCGGCGATCTCGATCCAGTCGGCCGACTCGGAGTTCGCCGCCGCCTATATCAGCTTCGCCTCCGATATCCTCTCCCAGGCCGAGATCACCGATTACCTGATCCGCGTCATCCAACCGCGCCTGGCCGCGGTCGCCGGGGTGCAGCGCGCCGAGATATTCGGCGCCCGCACCTTCGCCATGCGCATCTGGCTGAAACCCGACAAGATGGCCGCCTACCATGTCAGTCCGGCCCAGGTGCGCCAGGCGCTTGCCGCCAATAACTTCCTCGCCGCCGTCGGCACCACCAAGGGCTCCCTGGTCCAGGTCACCCTCACCGCCAATACCGACCTGCACACGGTGGAGGAGTTCGAGCGCCTGGTGATCCGCCAGCAGGGCGACGCCATGGTACGCCTGGGGGATGTCGCCGAGGTCACCCTCGGCGCCGAGGACTACGACACCTCGGTCAGCTACCTGGGCCAGACCGCGGTCTTCATGGGCATCTTCCCTCTGCCCAACGCCAACACCATCGACGTGATCAAGCGTGTTCGCGTCGAGATCGATGCCATCGAAAAGGATCTGCCCTCCGGGCTCGATGTCAATCTCGGCTATGACGCCTCGGAATATATCGCCAACGCCATCACCGAGGTCACCAAGACCCTGGGCGACACCCTGCTGATCGTCATTCTCGTCATCTATCTCTTTCTCGGTTCCATACGTTCCGCCCTGGTGCCGATGTTCGCGATACCGGTCTCGCTGATCGGCAGTATCTTTCTGATGCAGGTCTTCGGCTTCTCCCTCAACCTGCTCACCCTGCTGGCCATCGTGCTCTCCGTCGGCCTGGTGGTGGATGACGCTATCGTCATGGTGGAGAACATCGAGCGCCATCTGCGAGAAGGCCGCAGCAAGCGCGAGGCGGCCCTGCTCGGCGCCCGCGAACTGGTGGGGCCGGTGATCGCCATGACCATCACCCTGGCGGCGGTCTACATGCCGATCGCTCTACAGGGTGGACTGACCGGTGCGCTGTTCCGCGAATTCGCCCTCACCCTGGCCGGCACCGTCACCATCTCGGGCATAGTCGCGCTGACCCTCTCGCCGATGATGTCATCCCACATGCTGCGCAGCGCCGCGGACGAGGAGAAGGGCTTCACCGGCTGGGTCAACCACCACTTCGACCGCCTGCGCCGGGCCTACGGGCGCATCATCGACACTACCCTGAATGCGCGTCCCTTCGTCTACGTGATATGGATCGCGGTCGCCGCGGCGGCCTTTCCCCTCTATAACATGTCGCCCAAGGAGCTGGCGCCCGGCGAGGATCAGAGCGTGATCTTCGGTGTGATCAACGCACCGGCCAACGCCACCGCCGATCAGAAGGAGTTCTACGGCAAGGCGGTGGAGGAGGCCTTCCTCAGTACGCAGGAGGTGGATCTCACCTTTCAGATCCTGCTCGCACCCGCGGTCGGCGCACTCTACGATACCGACGGCTTCGCCGGTATGGTGGTCAAACCCTGGCACGATCCCCGGGAACGCACCGTGTTCGAGATCGTGCCCGAGATCCAGGCCAAGCTGTCGCAGATACCGGGCTTTCAGATCTTCGCCACCACACCCCCCGCGCTGCCCGGCGGCAGCAACTTCCCCATCGAGTTCATCATCGCCTCCACCGGGGACGCCAAGCGCCTGCTCGAATTCGCTCAGCAGATACAGGCCAAGGCCGCCGCCAGTGGCATGTTCCACTTCCCGCCGCTGATCGATCTCAAGTACGATCAACCCCAGGCCCGGGTGGTGCTGGATCGGGACAAGATCGGTGCCCTTGGGCTCGATCTCAACCAGGTCGGCTACGACATGGCGGCGGCGCTGGGTGGCGACTATGTCAACCGCTTCAATATCGCGGGGCGCAGCTACAAGGTGATACCACAGATAGAGCGCGCCAAGCGGCTCAATCCGGACCAGCTCACCGGGATCTATGTCAGCGGTCCGCAAGGCGAGCTGATCCCGCTGAGCAGCGTGGCGCACATCGAGAACCGCACGGTACCCCGCTCCCTCAACCGCTTCCAGCAGTTCAATGCGGTGAAGCTCTCGGGTATGACCAACCGCACCCTCGACGAAGCCCTCGGCGTACTGGAAGAGGCAGCGCGTGAGATTCTGCCCCCGGGCTATACCATCGACTACACCGGCGAGTCGCGTCAGCTGCGCCACGAGGGTAACAAGTTCCTGCCTGCCTTCACCCTGGCCATCGTGATGATCTTCATGGCCCTGGCGGTACAGTTCAACTCTTTCCGCGATCCGCTGATCATCCTTCTGGGATCGGTGCCGCTGGCGATGTTCGGTGCCCTGATCTTCACCTTCCTGAAGATGCCTAACCCCAATATGCCCTACTGGACCAGCGGCTGGACCACCACGCTCAACATCTACGCCCAGGTGGGGCTGGTGACCCTGGTCGGCCTGATCGCCAAGAACGGCATCCTGGTTGTCGAATTCGCCAACAAGCTGCAGGAACAGGGCCTGTCGAAGATCGATGCGGTACGCGAGGCGGCCATGACACGACTGCGCCCGGTATTGATGACCACCGTGGCGACCGTAGCGGGCCATTTTCCCCTTACCCTGGTCACCGGGGCCGGTGCCGCGGCGCGAAACTCCATCGGCCTGGTGCTGGTGGGTGGCATGACCATCGGCACCCTGTTCACACTCTTCGTGCTGCCGTCGATCTATGTGCTGCTGGCGAAGGAACACAGGAGCGAGCAGCCGCAGGAAGATAGCAGCGCAACACCCGCCAGCGCAGAGCCTGCGCTCAGTGGTGATTGAGTCTGGCTCAGTACGCAAACAAACCAGGAACCAGTGGGCCGCTAGTGTACCCCGAAATACACTAATCTCGACTCAAAAGTTCATCGAAAGCGCTCAGGGGCATGGGCTTGCCGAAGAGATAGCCCTGCCCTTCTATGCAACCGGCCTGTCGCAGAAAGTCACGCTGCGCCGCTTTCTCGATACCCTCGGCAATGATCTTCTTGCCCAGATTGTTTCCCAGCGACAGGATGGACTGCACGATCATCGCACTGTCCCTCTGGTCCGGCAGACCGTAGACAAAGGAGCGGTCGATCTTCAACCGCTGTGCCGGAAGACGATGGAGGTAGGAGAGCGATGAATAGCCGGTGCCGAAATCGTCGATGGCGATACGTAGACCGAGATCATTGAGATTTTCCAACGCACGCATGGTGGACTCCGTATCCTGCAGGATGACACTCTCGGTCAATTCCAGCTCCAGACTCGCCGGATCGATATCACTCTCCTCCAACACCTGGTTGACGAGTTCCACGAATCCACTGTGTGGACCAATCTGGCTACCGGAGACGTTAACCGCAAGAGAACCGATTTCGCGCCCATCGGCCCGCCACTGCTTCAGCTGCCTGCAAGCCTGGCGCAGGACCCATTCACCAATGGCCATGATGCTGCCGTTCTCCTCCGCTACCGGAATGAAATCACCCGGCAACAGGAGTCCGCGGCTGGGATGATTCCAACGCAGCAGGGCCTCGGCGCCGGTGATTTTACCGGTTTCCAGCACTACCTGCGGCTGAAAGTAGAGTTCGAACTCGTCGCGTTCGATTGCCCGGCGCAGCTCGCGTTCCAGGCTCAACCGGGCCGCGGCGATCTCCGCCAGTTTGGCGGAAAAGAATTGGAAGTTGTTGCGTCCAACCCGCTTCGCCTGGTACATGGCGGCGTCGGCATTACGCAACAGCTGGTCCACGTCGGTCGCATCGTCCGGGTAGAGTGAAATACCGAGACACCCGGTCGGATAGAGATCGTGTCCTTTCACCTGAAAGGGTTCGTGGAAGGAGGCGAGAAGTTTTTCTGCAATCATGGAGAGATCGCGCAGGTCTAAATCCCCTTCCATCAGCAGTACGAATTCATCCCCGCCGAGACGCCCCAGAGTATCGCCTTTGCGTACCTGACCGGCAAGCCGTTCGGCAACCTGCTGCAGCAGTTCATCCCCCACCTGATGACTCAGGGTGTCATTGATGTTTTTGAATTGATCGAGATCGAGAAACAACAGCGCAACCCGATGGCCATTGCGTTGCGCCCGTTGGATGGCATGCATGATACGGTCGTAGAACAGTCGCCTGTTGGGCAGTTCGGTCAAGGCATCGTGGTTGGCGAGAAACTCCAGCTTGGATTCAGTCTGCTTGCGTTCCACTATCTCCGCTTGCAGCGAACGGTTGAGATTCTGCACCCGGGCGTAGTAACGCGAAATCTCCAAGGAGGAGATCGCCTGTGTTGTGAGAAGTTGCAGGACTCGGGTATGGGCGCGGGTGAAGGCATGGGGTGCCAGGTTGTTCTCCAGATAGAGGATACCGGCCAGCTCGCCACGATTGACGATCGGCAGGCAGAGCAGGGATTTACAATGCCTCGACGAAATTGTGCTGTCGGCGGCAAACAGTGTCGATTTGGTGGCGTCATCGAGGTTGACGGGCTCTTTGGTACGCGCCACATACTGCACCACTGATGCGGCGATCTCCGGATAGTCGTTGAGCGATCGCCACTGCAACACATCCACGTTCTTCTGCTCCGGCAACCGCGCAGCGACCACGCACCACTGCTCGTTTTGCTTCAACAGCAGAAAGCCACTCTGGGCACCCGCTGTTTCGATCACCAGCTCGATGAGGCGCGCCAGCATGCGATCCATCACCAGTTCACCGGCAACTGCTTGCGCCGCTTTCACCACCGAGTAGATTTCGATTGTCTGCAGTCCATCTCCGGAACTGCTGGAGCGAGAGGAGCTGTCATTCTCATATGGGTGCAGCGTATTCAGCAATGAAGCCTGATCTTTTGTCATTTGCGCCACTTTCGCCTCGGCACCCCAGCTCCTGTAACTCGTCAATGCGGTTTGCAGGTAGAGAGCGGCGAGTTTCGGCTTGTCCCGCCGCAGCCAGCAGGCAGATGCAAGTTCACATGAGAGTGCGTGGTCGTAGGTGCGTCCGGTCTGCAATGCGGCATCGATGGCGGCATCGTAGGCATTGAGCAGGAGACCGAAATCCGCTCCAGTCAATTCGCATTTTTCCGCTTCGATCAGCAACAGCTTGGAACGGTAGTTGTCCGGTGAGTGCCTGGCCCACACCTCCATCTGTTTGCAGTACACATCGATTTGCGCCAGGGCATCCGAGGTTTCAATGCACCCTTCCCGGCTGGCTTCGCTCAACGCCAGCGCATGCAGAAAATGGTGATGTGGTACCCATGTCATACCCATGAGACCATCAAGCAAGGTCGCAGCCTGCCGCGCCTCTTCCAAGGCTTCGCATGGTTTATGCAATATTGTCGCCAGCAGACAACGCAGCACATGGTAGACCGTGCGATTGCTGGCGTTGCCGCTTTGTCGCCAATTTTCGAGCATCGCGAGAGCATCATGGTCCGACATGAAATCAGCAAACTCTCCACCCGGCTTGCGCAAAAACCCGACGATGCGTTTCATCATGGAAAAGAAATGCTGTCCATCCTCCTGACGGATGAGGCGGTTGATGTCTTCGAATTTTTCCAGGCTCTGCTCCAGTTCCGCAAGCGACTGGCCGGCAAGCAGCGCGTTACCATGACTGTTGTTGATGCAGTATGAGGTGAACTGGAGGTCTCCGGTCTCCTGTCCGATTTTCCAGCCCTCATCGAAAAACGGCAGCGTCGCCTCCAAAGGCTCGGACCAATGCTGAATAAACGCGGCGTGAAAAAAATAGGCGCGGGCGCGCAAAGCGCCCCCGTCCGGCCGATGAGCAATTTCGGTTGCCAGACGACCCATGCGACGCGCACTCTCATAACGACCCAGTACAACCGAGAGCAGCATGCCGAAGACGCTGATGGCGAAGGAGGAGAATCGCGATAGACCACCAACAAGGGTACGACGCGCAAACTCGACGGATAGCATGGGAAATTGCGGCGATGCCGCGATATATGCCGCGGGGAGAAGATGGGTAAGCAATCCAGCAACCGCAAGCTGTTCTTCGTCATGCATCTGCGGCCAGTTGGCGACGTCCTCTCCAATCCTGGCGACGATTGCCTCGACCTCATCCACGCCTTTCTGCAGAAGTTCGACCGATGATTCCCTGGGGATGACAACCCCGAGTTCCGCCAGCGCCCTGTTGCCGGTCTCCAGCGCCTCGCTCAGTTTGATCTCCACAGTGTAAATATCGATCAGCAGTTGATAGATGCGGGTTCGGGCCGCTGTCTCGGGGGCACTCGCCAACAGTTCATTCAACTGGACCACGGCTGTTTCCACATCCCCGAGGCAGAAGATGGTTTCCGCCAGGCGGAAACGCAGTTCGAACAGCGTTTCCGCATCATCCATCGCGGCGTCGACAAGGAGGCTCTCACCCGTGGTATAGAACTCCCGCGCGGAGACATAGGCCATAGTCAATCTGGCCACGTCACCCGCTTCCAGGTTCAGACCGGCCAGGCGGTGCTTTTCAACCGGGTCCTGAATCAAGGGCAATCCTAGATTCAGCTGTTGCGTGGCTGCGAGTGGAATGTCGTACTGCAGGCGATGACTGAGGAGATGCCGCCCCAGCAGCAGATGGATCTGCTGCGCGCGTGGTGTTGTCAACGACTGGTAAACAGCCTGCTGGATCCGGTCATGAGTGAAGCGGCCATGACCTCCCAGCAGGGCTATCAGGCCGGTTTCAACGGCTGGTTCGAGGATTCGCTGCAGCGCTTCCCCACCGATTTCAGCGCCAATCGCGAGCAGATCCAATGGAAAACTGTTGCCGATACAGGCAGCCACCTGCAGCAGACCGCGCGTCTTCTCCGGCAAACGCGCAATCTTGCGCAGCATCAGTTCAATGACATTGTCACTGATATCCAGCGCCATGATCCACTCGGTCTCCCAATGCCAGGTGTCAGTCAGCGGATCGAATCGCAACGCCATTTCGCTGACCAGGGTCTCCAGGACCTGTCGCATGAAAAACGGATTGCCGTCGGTCTTGGCGTGAACCATGGCAGCCAGAGGGATCGCCTGTTGCGGGGAGATATCCAGGGCATCGGCAGCCAGCGCCGCCGTCTGCTCCAGGCTCAGACCACCGAGTGGAATGTGGTTGATATGCGGCCACTCCCGGTGCAGCCTGTGAATAAGCGCCGGTAGTGGATGTTCGGGGGGCAGTTCTTTGTCACGATAGGCTGCAATGATCAGAAAATGGTTGCGCACGGCGCGTGTGACGATCATGTAGAGAAGTTCAAGGGAAGCGGCATCCGCCCACTGCAAATCGTCGAGGAACAGTACCAGGGGGTGCTCCTTTGCGACAATGGTGTGAAAAAAGCCGAGCAGAGTGATCGCAAAGCGGTTTGCCGACTCGGCGGTCTCCAAAGGGGGTGGCGAGGGTTGAGAGCCGATGACCGCTTCGAGTTCCGGCGCGAAGTCCAGCAACAGTCCCGCATTCGCCCCCAGTGACTCGAGCACCCGGATACGAAACGACTCCAGTGCTTGTGGAGTTCCCGCCAGCAGCTGGTGGCAGAGTTGAACCACGGCTTCCGCGAAAGCGGCATAGGGAAGTGCGCGCACCGTCTGGTCGAACTTGCCGCTGAGAAAGCGCCCGCCGGCGGCGGCGACGGGAAATCGCAGCTCATTGACCAGAGCGGTCTTGCCCGCGCCGGCGTATCCGGAGATAAACTGAATACAGGGTTTTCCTGCAATCGCGCTTTGCAAACCATTATACAGTTGGCGCTGCTCATCTTCCCTGCCGTAGAGGGCGGAGCTGAATCGCAATCTACCGGGGTGGTCGTCATGACCCAGGGTAAATGGCTTGACTGTGCCGTGCGCCCGCTGATCATCCAGGCAGCGCGCCAGATCGCGGCAGAGACCTCGAGCGGTCTGGTAGCGGTTATCCGGCACCTTTGACAGCAGCCGCATCACAATGTCCGCTACCACCCGAGGCAGTTTGGCCAGATATTTGGTTGGCGGATCCGGCTGGCGTGCCAGGTGGGCGTGTATCCAGCCTGCCGCATCCTCCGCCTGGAACGGCAATCGGCCGGTCAGCATTTCGTATAGGACGATGCCGAAGGAGTAGAGGTCGCTGCGCTCATCCACGGGAAGATCGATGCGGCCAGTCTGCTCCGGCGAGAGATAGGGCAGTTGACCCTCGATGGCAAACACAAAATCATCATCCCCACCACGCTGTGTTGCAAACTCGAGATCGATAATGACCGCTTCATCTCCCCCTTCCCGAACCAGGAGATTGCTGGCGTTTATGTCACGGTGTACCACGCCTTCTCCATGCAGGGACTCCAGCGCGGCAGCCGCACTCACAGCAAGAAGCAAAACGGTTTCTATCTGGCGGTGTTGAGCATCCTTGAAATAGGTTTTGAAGGTTTCGCCCGGAATGTATTCCAACTCCAATGCGGGGCGGTCCCTCCAATGACTGCGTCCGACAACCTTGCGTATACCAGGAAGATCGAGGCTGGTGCCGATGACATATTCCCGCTCGATGCGTGCCAAGACAGATGAGGACGGTACTGTAGCCGTCGGGTATTTCATGACTACGGTGTCACTACCCGGTGGATCGCGCCATTCGATGAGAAAAAGAGTGTCTCTGTGAATAAAGCGCCCGTCTGACACTATTTACCCCTATCGCACGGCATATCTACCTAAAGAGGATAATCCGTAATGCCGCGCGCTGCCACTCTTAATCAAATGAAGCCCACCCTCGATAGCAAGGTATATCTGACGTTGTGCGTGCACTGGGCGGACCCGATGACGAATCAAAGCCCCCATACCAGAGAGAGATTGTACTTGAAATCGCTTTTGTCCGTGCCTGGTGCAGCCAAAGAGTCGTATTCATTGATGAGACCTATCTTCATCGCCAGTGTCCCCTGCTCCGACATGGTCATGCGCCAGTTCAAGGCGGTGATGTTGCGGTATTCACCACTCTCCTCCAGGCTGGGGTAGAAGGTAGTCTTGAAATCGACCGATTCCCGCTCTGAAATTGTCCAGGAGGCATCCAGCCCGAGCAATGCTTCCTGGGTGAATGTTTCATTCGGATCGCCATAGGTCTTGTTGCCGCCGAGACCCAAGCGGCCTGCCAGATACCAGGTGTCGCCGTTGATGAACACATAACCGACACCACCGGATGAGGAGAGCCGGTAGTCCCAATCCTTGAACTCATCCCGATCGTACCTGCCCTGGGCAAAGGCGAACCAGGGTCTGTCACTCCAGTACCAATCCTTGAGTAAGTCGGCGAAAAACTGGTTTCTTGATTCGACGCCGTCACTCTTCGCTTTGTCATAAGCGGTGATGAACTTCCAGCCGTGATCCGCATCCTTATAGCTGCCGGAATAACCGGCATGGAGGTTGGTCGATTCTGAGTTTCCTGTAGAGCCGTTGAGACCTGCTTCGACCTCATGTTTCCAAGTCTCCCCCTCGGCGAAGAGTGAGGTGGAAAACAGCGCCAATAAACAGGGAATCAACTTAGTAAGACGGGATCCGTTAGACATAGGCCTGCTCTAATCCGGGTTTTAGCAAAACTTCATGAATCTTTGGCAAGTACCATGCAAGTCTATCATGCTCACCAAATGTAGATGCTCGATTTTTTGTTCAGAATCTGCAACTCGAAATAGTCAGAGCACGCACTCTGCGCAAAACCATAGCAAACATGCAGCGGAAGCAGATGTTCCTCTCTGGGATGACAAAAACGCGCATATGGCGCACTGTGCCATTCGATCAGCCTTTGTGATCTTTCCACTTCCTCGATAGCGGTATTGGAGCAGGTATCGATCAACCAGGCTTCGAACGATTCATTCATCCCTCTTGATTCCTTGGTTTCCGTGGTGAAAAATTCCTTCAAGTTGTGAAATGAAAAACCCGAGCCGATGACGAGTAGATTGTCATATTTCAACTCTCTGAGCGCCTGGCCGATCATGATGTGCTGCAGCGGATCGAGGCTGTTCACCAGCGACAACTGGACGCAGGGAACATCGGCGTCGGGATAGATGATTTTCAATGGCACGAACAAACCGTGGTCAAAGCCCCGTTCACTATCGAGCCTGGCTTTGATACCGGCATCGATGAGTACATTTTGTATCTGGCTCGCCAGAGACGGCTCCCCTGGACAAGGATATTCAATACTGTAGGACTCTTGCGGAAACCCGTAATAGTCATAGATGAGCGGGGGACTCTCTCCCGCCGTTATGCTGGGCAGGGTCGCTTCCCAGTGGGCGCTCACCACAATGATTGCCGAAGGTTTATCGATGGTAACTGCCATTTGCTTCAAGCAGGTCACCATCTCCTTGTGCCCTTCGTCGCCGAGCAGGGGCATTGGTCCACCACCATGAGACAAAAACAGAGCGCGGGATCGATTTCTCACGAGAGATTCCTTGCTGAACTTTATTCAGGAAATCACCAGTCAGACTCTGATGCGTAGGGACGGCTCCACAGCGCTACCTGAAGCAATACGGATTTGCACCAGGCAGCGTGCATCGCGTCGGCTTCCACAGCTGAGACGCCAGACTGCAGGAAGGGCTTTATCCTGTCGTTGATTACGGCAGTGAAAGCGATGAGGTAGCGCAGCGGGATGTGGGGCAAGGCCTCGCTTCGGTCCGTCATGTTCTTCTTCAGATGGGTATGACGCAGACCGATCTCATGCTGGTAGTCGAGCCAGTCCTGGTCATACGGCAGCAGGCAGGTATCGAGTATCCAGCGTTCGAATCGCGCCGCGACCCGTGACTTGTAGTCCGGTTGTATGACACCGTCAGCGGAAGCGTAATAGGATGCGAGATGTGGCAGCGCCGCGATGACATCCCGCCAGGCGGCGACGATCTCACCTGTGCTGTCTTTCACCTTCTCGCCGGCGCGACGCAACCAGTGATGATCTTCATCGGTCAGTGTCACCGTCTGTTTGAGCAGCGCCAGCTGCTCCATGGAAACCGGCGAGGCTGACAACTGCTTGCCGCCGAAATCATAACCGTCGATTGGTTCTTGTGTATCTGTCAATGCGGAGTCCCTAGGGCCTGTTAACACTAATCCAATCAGCTCTGCTGGGGCTATTTTTTCGCCCAGCAAGGCAGAATGAGCGTGGTGTAGTTAGTCTACATAAGCGAGTGATAACGCCGCTGGGTGGAAAAATAGCCCCAGCCCTTCGGGTTGCCCCTGAAAAATCGCCACTCGGCGTTGCTCGTCGTTCATTTGGATCAACCAAACCTCTCTCCTCGCGCCTTGATTGGCGCTTTTTCAGGGGCAACAGAGCCGATTGGATTAGTGTTAACAGGCCCTAATTCAGTCACGCCGGTGACAGCGCAGGACATTCTCTTCGTTGCGGTAGAAATCGCACTCATTTCGCAACGCCTCACGCAGTTTGACCCGCGCCCTGTGAATCCTTATCTTGGCGGTCGGCTCGGAACAGCCGCAGGCGGTGGCGGTTTCGCGTGCGCTCAGGCCACCGATATCATAAAGCAGGATAGCCGCACGGTAGTCGGCCGGTAACCCATTGATGACTTCCTGGACACAGGCGTTCATCTGTTCGAGCGCAAGACGCTCATCGGGAGGCGGATCACTGGCCGGCGGTTCCGTTGAGGAGAGATCCGTCATTGTCTGGTTGCTGCCGGATTTTCGAAAATGATCCATGCCGACACGCGTGGCGATAGTGAAAGCCCAGGTCTTCAAGCTCGATCGTCCATCGAAATCCGGCAATCCGCGGGCGATCCTGATGAGCGTCTCCTGCAGCAGGTCCTCTGCAAGCGAAGCATCGGACAACAGCCGCCGCAGATAGCTTGCAAGCATTGGCGATAGCTCTTTCACTACCCTCTCCAACGAATTCCCGGTCGCTGTCGCAGAGATCTTCACATCCTCGTTTATCCTTGTATCCTCATTGGTGATGCTCATGAAGCAACCGATCCCGTGACATCGCCGCAGCCACACGCAACGGTCGCCTCACTCTCCGTCGATCCGCGCGTGGCGGCATCGAGCACCATACGCGCCGGTGTCTGTCTGACTTTGTCTGCGAGGTCGATAGCCATGGCTATCTGCGCCTCGGAAAGTCCTGATTTCCTCGCCATACCGATATGATAAGTAATGCACGGAATGCAGTTGCTGGCCAGGGATGCGCCGATGGCCACGAGTTCACACTCACGAGTTGTCAATTTATCCATATTTTGCTCCTTTTCAGATTATTTCGCATCCGCAGCCGTCGAGTCAGGCTGGCGGTTTCGTCTGTTAGACGTAGTTTGGAGCAAAATCGATACACCCTGAGAGTTGCCAGTTGCTTTGCTCAGCCAATTGAATCGGCGAACCTGCTTAGTTATGAGTTTTGATAGGTCGAATACTTCCTGTACGTTTATCATAGTGCGGCTGGTCGCTTATCAAATCTGCCGCACCTTGATATTCAATGTCTGAATCCGGTAGCCGATCTGCCGCGGCGTCATCCCCAGCAGCCGCGCCGCCTTGGCCTGTACCCAGCCGGCCTGCTCGAGGGCGGCGATGACCCGCTCGCGCTCATCCAGGTTGGGATCGTCGATATCCACACTGCCCAGGCTACTGAGGCTCGAGGGACCGGGCTGCAGGCTGCCCTCCAGGCCGGTGAGATTGATAGCCTTTTTGTCGATCATGCCCGCTTCGCTCATCACGGCCGCACGCTCCAGGCAGTTCTCCAGCTCCCTGACGTTACCGGGCCAGTCGTAGCGCATCAACAGACCGACGGCGCTGTCATCGATCTCCAGCTCCCGGCCCTGGCTTTTACCGATCTTGCCGACCAGGAAGCGCGCCAGATCCGGTATATCCTCGCGTCTGTCGCGCAGCGACGGCATATTGATCGGCATGACATTCAGGCGATAGTAGAGATCCTCGCGGAAATTACCCTCCGCCACCTCCGATTCCAGATCCTTGTTGGTGGCGGCGACCACGCGCACATCCACAACCTGAGTCTTGACCCCGCCGACCCGCTCGAACTCGCCCTCCTGCAACACCCGCAGCAGCTTGGCCTGGAATGCCGGGCTGATCTCGCCGATCTCGTCGAGGAAGATGGTGCCGCCGTGGGCCTGTTCGAAGCGCCCTTTGCGTTGGCTGACAGCACCGGTGAAAGCCCCCTTCTCATGGCCGAACAGCTCCGACTCCAACAGGGTATCGGGCAGTGCGGCACAGTTGAGTTTGATGAAGGGGCCATTGGCCCTTGGCGAGTTGTAGTGGATGGCGTTGGCGATCAACTCCTTGCCGGTACCGGACTCGCCACGCACCAATACCGTAGTGTTCCACTTTGCCACCTGACGCACCTGTTCGAACACCAGGCGCATGGTGCGGGTGTGGCCCACCATGCTGGAGAAGCCGTGTTCGCCGCGCACCTTGCGCCGCAGGGAGTCCCGTTCCCTCTTCAATGCCAGCTGTTCGTCTTCGACCTTCTTGGCAAGGCGCACACTCTGACCGACCAGGTTGCCCACCATCTGCAGGAAGCGGCGTTGCCGCCCCAGCAGGCTGGGACTCCCTGAAGGCTGCGCCGCCAGGACACCTGCGGTGTGATCACCTATGGGAATCGGGACCCCGATGAAAGGGAGATCGGCGTCATAGATCCCAAGGCGGTCGAGGAAGCGGTCCTCGTCGGATATCCGCTGCACCGCCAGCGGTTCGCCGCTCTCGAGGATGGTACCCACGACTCCCTCTCCGGGTTTATAGCGTACGGTGTTGAACGGTACCGGATTTTCGTGCAGAGCGCTTACCAGCAAGTCGCCGCTCTGCTCGTCAAGCAGGCAGATCATGCCATGGCGCATGTTGCTGGTATCGTTGAGGGTCTTCAACAGCTCGGTCAGGGTTTCGCGAAAATCGAGGGAGCGGCTGAGAACCTGGCTGACCTGATACAGGCTCTCCAGCTCCGATTCCAATGCGGAGTGGGTGTGACTTCCAGTCGCTGCATCGGGATTGACGTGGGGTGATACCATAGAACTAAATGCCTCCAGCCCCATTCAGGGGCAGTCTCACAAAAATGCGGCAGCCGCCCAGAAAATCGGGATCGATCTCCACACTGCCTCCATGCCCGATGGCAACCTCCTGCGCCATGGTGAGCCCCATGCCGGCATGCTCTTTTGCCTGGGTCCAACCACAGAAGAAGGGTTCAAACGCCTTGAGCCGGTGAACATTTGGCACACCGGGACCGTTATCCATCACCTCCACGATCAGCTCCTGTCCCTCCAACCGGGTCTCCAGGCGTATCTCTCTATAATCCTGATCAGACTCGCGTAGCGCCTGTACCGCATTGTCTATCAGATATTTGAACAGACCCCGCAGGGCGTTGGTTCTACCGGTAATGCCGGGCAACACCGGCGCAGGCCGCCAGTCGACGACCACGCCGCCCGCCAGCAGTTTTTCGGTGGAGAGCTTCATCACCTCGTGCAGCATTTCATTGATGTTCACCAATGTCGTCTGCTCGGTGGTAGGACTCGGCAATGCATTGTGCAGACTCTCCATCGCCTCGTCACCGCTTTCGAGTGCCTGCTGCAATACCTTGCGCAGACCACTCTGGCTGGCTGACGGATCGGGCATAGAGAGCGCTGCCTTGATCACATTCAGCGGCGCCTGCAACTTGAAGATCGAGCCTGAAATCGCCTCGCGCATGGTCTGCACCATCTGTTGTTCCGCCATGCTTGCGCGGATCATGTTCAAGCGTGCCTCGTTGATGCGATTGCGGCTGGCGGTGATCTCGTTGGCGATCAGCAACAGGCAGCAGCGGGTCTCGTCGCTCTGTTTGAAATAGTTTTGCGCCGCCTCGTCAAGCTCCGCCACACGCACGCCGGAACAGGCGAACCAGCGTGGGGTACCACTGCCGGGTGGATCGAGCCTCACCTCTATGTTGGTGAATCCGACACCGATCTGGCAGACGTTGCCCAGATCGAAACCGATCTGCTGTTCCAGCGCATCGAGAAAGAGATTGACCGGCTCGCTGCCCCGGAAGTCGCCCATCAGCGCCTTGTAGGCATGGTTGTCGAATAGTACCTTGCGATCGGCACCCACCATTGCGATCACCATGGGTGCCGCATCCAGGGCCGCCTCGGTCAGATCCTTCTGAAATTTCAAGCGCTGTTCAAGTTGGTGCATGGATGTCACATCTCGGTGCATGCCGAGATAGTAGGCGATCGTCCCGCTGGGACTGAGCACCGGTGAGATGGTCAATTCGGCCAGGTACTCCTCCTGGTCCTTGCGATGGTTGACCAGCTTGCCACTCCAGACCTTGCGCTGCTGAATCGTCTGCCACAGATCCCGGTAGACCTCGATCGGTGTCGATTTGCTCGACAACACCGACTCATTCTTCCCGATCAACTCGTCCCGCGGATAACCCGTTAACACCTCAAATGCATGATTTACATAAAGAATATGCGCTGATGGATCGGTTATGGAAATGGCGATGGGGGCCTGCTCCACGGTTTCCAGAAACAGCTTTGGCGGCAGGTGGTGTTTCGCCCCCAGTGCACTGAAGGCTTCGATCACCTCGGCAGGTGTCCCCTCGGGTGGCGACGCCAGGAAGCGGGTTATGGTATCGATGACTTCACCGGATTCGGATCTGGATTTGCGCTGTATCATAACCGCTCACTTCACTTAATCAGGCATTTTCTGTGGAAATTGCCAGTTATCACTGCAAAAGACATACCACAATCGCGGGTATCGAATTGCGGTGGTTTCCGCACCCCTTTGTTCGAGACCCGACAGAGATCGGCCACAGAACTGTAGCAAAGGCTACATGGATCCCGTTCTACAGCGGATTTCCACCCCCTCCCGGTAGCCGACCGGTAACATCCGCGATTGCTATTCCAGCCTATTTCATTACTGATTTCAGAACGATAGAGGTTCCGATGCAGCCACATACCCAACTATGGCCGCGCTCGCCCTGGTAATTGGCATATTTTTTGTTGGGAGATTCTCATCGAACCTGTAGATGACGGCATCCTATGGAACTGTTTCTTATTATACTCTCGACAGCGCTGGTCAATAACGTGGTCCTGGTGAAGTTCCTCGGCCTGTGCCCGCTGATGGGCGTCTCCAACAAACTCGACTCGGCCCTCGGTATGGGGCTCGCCACCACCTTCGTCCTCACGTTGGCGGCCTTCGCCAGTTGGTTGCTGGAACACTATGTACTCGAGCCCTTCGATCTCGGATTTCTGCGCATCCTGACCTTCATCCTGGTGATTGCGGTGGTGGTGCAGTTTACCGAGATGGTGGTGCGCAAGACATCACCGGCGCTCTACCAGGTACTGGGTATCTTCCTGCCCTTGATCACGACCAACTGCGCCGTGCTTGGCGTCGCACTGCTCAACGTTCAACAGGAGAACGGATTCTTCGAAAGTCTGCTCTACGGTTTCGGCTCCGCCCTCGGCTTCACCCTGGTCCTGGTGATGTTCGCGGGTCTGCGTGAGCGCCTCGCGCTGGCGAGTGTGCCGGCACTGTTCGCCGGCGCACCGATCGCCTATGTGGTGGCCGGTCTGATGTCGCTGGCCTTTATGGGTTTCGCCGGATTGACCCATTAGGGTCTGTTTGCTCAATCGGAGGGATTGACGATGGTTTCTGCAATCTTCATTGTTACCGGACTGGGCCTGAGCATGGGCGCCCTGCTTGGCCTGGCGTCCAAATATCTCGCGGTGGAAGGCAACCCCCTGCAGGCTGAAATCGAGGAGTTGCTGCCAGGGTCGCAGTGCGGACAGTGTGGATATCCCGGCTGTTCGCCGGCGGCGGAGGCGGTCGCCAACGGCGAAGCCCCGGTGACCATGTGCCCCCCAGGCGGCAAGGCGCTGGCCGAGAGCCTGGCGGCGAAATTGGGGGTCAGCGTCGATCTGTCGGCGGTGGAGGAGAAGGCACCTGCGGTCGCCTTCATCCACGAGAACCTCTGCGTCGGCTGTACCAAGTGCTTCAAGCGCTGCCCCACCGATGCCATCCTCGGTGGCCCCAAGATGATCCACGCGGTTTTCGCCGACGCCTGCACCGGTTGCGAGAAGTGCTACGAGGTCTGCCCCACCGAGTGCATCGAGATGCGCGTGGTGAAGCCGACCCTGCAGACCTGGTACTGGCCTGAACCGGCCCGGGCAGCCTGATCATGGGCGCGGAACATCTCTTCAAACTGTTCAAGATCCGCGGTGGCGTCCATCCCCAGGACCGCAAGGCGTTGAGCGCCGGGCAGGCCATCGAACCCCTGCCCATGCCGCCGCTGCTCCACATCCCCCTGCAGTAGCATATCGGCGCGCCGGCACAACCGCTGGTACGTCGGGGCGAAGTGGTGAAAAAGGGTCAGATGCTGGCGCGCAGCCAGGGCGCCATCTCGGCACCGGTGCATGCCCCCACCTCCGGGCGTATCATGGGTGTCGGCGGCTACCCGGCCCACCATGCCTCCGGGCTGCTGGTGCGCACCATCACCCTGCAACCCGATGGCGAGGACGCCTGGATCGACAGTCTCGATCCGGTGACCGACCCCTTCGCCCTCGAGCCGCAGGAGATCGCCCGGCGGGTCGCCGAAGCCGGCATCGTCGGCATGGGCGGCGCCACCTTCCCCTCGGCGGTGAAGCTCAACCTGCGCAACCGCTACGCGCTGCACACCCTGGTCATCAATGGCGCCGAGTGCGAGCCCTATCTCACCTGCGACGACCGCCTGATGCGCGAGCGCCCCGAACAGGTGCTGGAGGGTGTGCGCCTGATGGCCCGTGCCCTCGATGTGAATCAAATCATCATCGCCATCGAGAACAACAAGCACCAGGCCCAGGCCGCCATGCGCCAGGCCGCCATGGATTTGGACGAGGTCGCCGTCGTCGGCCTGCCGACCCGCTACCCCATAGGCTCGGAGAAGCACCTGGTACAGACCCTGATCGGCAAGGAGACTCCGGCGCGCGGCCTCACCGCCGACATGGGGGTTGTGGTGCACAACGTGGCCACCGCGCTGGCGGTGCACGAGGCACTGCGCTTCGGCCGGCCGCTGGTCTCCCGGGTGATGACTGTGAGCGGCGGCGCCATCAAGCAACCCAGGAATCTACTGGTGCCCCTCGGCACCCCGCTCTCCAATCTGATCGACTACTGCGGCGGCTTCAAATCCGACCCCGCACGCCTGGTCAGCGGCGGCCCGATGATGGGTCAGCCGCTGCCGAGCACCCGGGTACCCGCGGTCAAGGGCAGCAACGGCCTGCTGGCGCTGACCGCGGAAGAGAGCACGCAGGCCGAGGAGATGCCGTGCATCCGCTGCGCCAGTTGCGTGCAGGCATGCCCCTGCGGCCTGGTGCCGCTGGAGATGGCGGCCAACATCCGCGCCGGCGGTCTCGACAACTCGGTCAAACTGGGGCTGCTCGACTGCATCGCCTGCGGCTCCTGCTCCTACGCCTGTCCCTCCCACATCCCCCTGGTGCAGTACTTCAACTACGCCAAGGGAGAGCTGGCCGCCCGTCAGCGGGCGCAGCACAAGCAGGGCGAGACCAAGCGCCTGGCGGAGGCGCGCAGCGAACGCATGGAGGCGATCAAGCGGGCCAAGCGCGAGGCGATGATGAAGCGCAAGAGAGAGATGGAGGCGAAGAAGAAGGCGGAGGCCCAGGCAGGTTCAGATACCGAAGCCGATGCCGATGCCCCCGCTGACGCCGAACCCAGATCCGGAGTGGAAGCATGATCGAAGAGCAGCCGGTCGCCGGTCCCTATACCCACTCCAACAACAGCATCAGCCGCACCATGGGCCTGGTGCTGCTGGCGCTGTCGCCGGCCACTCTCTACAGCCTCTACCTGTTCGGCTGGCCGGCAATATTTCTCTTCGCCACCACCATTCTCGCCTGCCTGCTGTTCGAGGCCGGCTCCCTGCAGCTCGCCGGCAAACGGGTGCGCCCCTTCCTGCTCGACGGCTCCGCGCTGCTGAGCGGCTGGCTGCTGGCCATGACCCTGCCCCCCTGGGCGCCCTGGTGGATCGGCGTGGTGGGGGCCTTTCTCGCCATCGTCATCGGCAAACAGGTCTTCGGCGGCATCGGCCAGAACCTGTTCAACCCGGCCATGGTGGCGCGTGTTGCGCTGCTGATCTCCTTTCCCCTGGAGATGACCCTGTTCAACGGACCTGTTCCCCTCTTCTCGGCCCAGGCACCGGGGCTTCTGGAGAGTCTGGCCATCACCTTCGGCGATTCGACTCAGCTCGACGCCATCAGCAGCGCCACTACCCTGGGCCACCTCAAGACCGAGCTTGGCCGCGGGGTAACATTGGACAGCGCCAGCATGGGTATGGAATCCCTGTGGCAACTCGCCCTGGGCGAGGCCGGCGGCAGCCTTGGAGAGACCTCGGCCCTGCTTCTGTTGCCAGGGGGGCTGTTCCTGATCTACAAGCGCATCATCACCTGGCACATCCCACTGGCGATGCTGGGCACCCTGTGCCTGCTGGCTGCACTATTCCACTTGATCGATCCGCAGGGTTATGTCGGTCCGCTCACCCATCTGTTGTCTGGAGCTGCGATTCTGGGCGCCTTCTTCATTGCCACCGATCTGGTGACCTCGCCGGTCTCCATCCGCGGTCAACTCCTCTTCGGCGCCGGGGTCGGGCTGCTGGTCTACGCTATCCGCACCTGGGCCGGCTACCCTGAGGGGGTCGCTTTCGCGGTGATGCTGATGAATGCCTGCACGCCGCTGATCGACCACTATCTGAAACCCCGTATCTACGGTCGCGATCGCAAGGGAGAACCACTGAATTATGCCGACGAGCGAGGTGAGGCCTGATGGGTACGCCGCAGGAACCCCAATACCGAAAACGCATCGGCTACCAGGCGGTATTGCTGGGTGGCTTCTCCACCCTGGCCACCGCGCTGTTGGTGGCGGGCAACATTGCCACCAAGGAGGTCATCCTCGAGCGTCAGAAAGAGGACCTGCTCGAATCCCTTGCCCAGGTGGTGCCGAACGAACGCTACGACAACGACCTGTTGGCCAACCCTCTCGAAATCGACGATGACGACGCTAAACCGGTAACCATCTATCGCGGCACTGTCGGCTCCCAGGTCAACGCCCTTGCCTGGGAGATCAGCGGGCAGGGCTACGCCGGTGAGATCCGCCTCATTCTGGGGCTCGATGCGCAGGGCAGGGTGCTTGGCGTTCGGGTGCTCTCCCATGCGGAGACACCCGGACTGGGCGACAAGATCGAGGTCTCGAAAAACCCCTGGATACTCGGCTTCAACGGTCTCGCCCTGGGCGAACCACCAGAGGAGGAGTGGGCGGTGCAGAAGGACGGCGGCCGCTTCGATCAGTTCAGCGGCGCCACCATCACCCCGCGCGGCGTAGTCAAGGCGATCAAGCAGGGACTGCAGTTTTTCCAGGCCCATCGTACCGAACTGTTGAATCCGCCGGTGATCACCACGGACGTCGCCGGGCGGTAGATAGATATGAGTCCACGAACGAACAGCAAAAACGATATGAGAAATCCGCCCATTCAAGGCGCAGGGTGCGGCTTGCCGCACCGATCACCGCTAATATCTGGAACAGACGGTGCGGCAAGCCGCACCCTACGCCTTGATTGTATTTGCCTGGAGTGACCCCGCCATGAGCAACAACTTCAAACGCATCGCCAAAGACGGCATCTGGGACAACAATATCGTATTCGCCCAGGCATTGGCCCTTTGCCCCCTGCTGGCTGTCACCAGTACCGCCAGCAACGGCCTCGGCATGGGACTCGCATCCACTGCCGTGCTGATCGCCTCCGGCCTGCTGATCTCGCTTTTCCGCGGCATCATCACACCTCAGGTGCGCATCCCGGTGTTCGTTCTGATCATCGCCGTCCTGGTCACCCTGGTGGATATGATGATGAACGCCTGGGTGCACGACCTGCACAAGGTGCTTGGGCTGTTCATTCCCCTCATCGTCACCAACTGCGCCATCCTGGGGCGGGCCGAATCCTTCGCCTCACGCAACAATATCCTGCCGTCCCTGTTCGACGGCCTGATGATGGGGCTGGGTTTTACCCTGGCGCTGGTACTGCTGGGAGCGGCCAGGGAGATCCTCGGCAGCGGTACCCTGTTCGCCAATGCCGCCCTGCTGCTCGGCTCATGGGCCACTTTCATGGAGCTGGAGCTGATCCCCGGTTACAAGGGCTTTCTCCTCATCATCCTGCCGCCAGGCGGTTTTCTGGTGCTTGGTTTCCTGCTGGCCGGCAAGCGCCTGCTCGACCGGAGGCTGGCTCAGCGCCGCGAGAGAATGGTGGCTTCCGAGATAACGGCCTCGAATCAATAATGGGGAGCGAGCAATGAACGTAGGCGTGGCATATGCCGATAAATTCAAACAGGTCTGGCTCAGGCTCGAAGTCCCTGACCAGAGCACCGTGCGCCAGGCCATCGAGCACTCCGGACTGCTCGAGCAGTTTCCGGAGATCGATCTGGAGAAGCAGAAAGTCGGTATCTTCGGCAAGGTTACCAAGCTGGACGCCAAGGTGGAGGAAGGCTCGCGTATCGAGATATACCGACCGATCACCGCCGACCCGGAATTGGTGGAGCGGCGGGACATGGAAGATTAAAGAGGGCTAACGGATTCTCGGCATATCTTGTTATTCTATTGGCAATGAAACCGCCTACCCAGCCACACCGCGCATTGCGCCATGAGAGATCCCCTATCAGGTACCGCCTATCCAAATATATATTTCTGGCCGTAGTGCTGATGCCGGGCCTGATCCGGGCCGATGCCCCCGAAGGCTATCCATTCCTCCCGTTCGATCAGGCCATGGCGCAATCGAAAAGCGAAGCCAAACCAATGTTCGTCTATTTTGGGCGCTACGGCTGCGGCTATTGCGAAAAGACCAATCGTGAAGCATTCATCGATCCGGCAGTCAAAAAGCGCTATACCCAACACTATGCCCTCGCCTACGTGGATGCTGAGAGTGGAAACAGAATCCGGCTTCACAGCGGCGAACGGATAACCGAACGCGAGTTGGGGACCCGTTACGATGCCCTGGTGACACCGGTCTTCACCTTTCTCACTCCAACGGGAGAACCCATTCACCGCATGATCGGCGTGCAGCGTATCGAGGATTTGATTGCTGCGGATGACAGGGTTCAGACACTCCTCTCCAAGGCAAGACAGTGACCGCCCACAGGCTTGCAGGCCTCCTGCTGTGGTTGATGCCGCCGGCATCACTGTTCGCGGCCCCCTGGGTCTTCGCACCGGCGATCGATGTCAATCCGGTCCCACCGGGCAGCAACAAGTACTTCCACCACATCGACTCATCGGGGAGGCGCAACATCGCCGTCTCGGACAATCAAGTCGCCATCGCCTGGGAAGATGACCGCGACGCCACGCCGCGCATCTATCTGAGCTACAAAATGGCCGCTGGAGCCGGCTTCTCCAAGGAGATCCGGATCAGCGGAGACGGCGAAGCCTATGAACCTTCACTGGCCGCGCTGAGTGGTGGGCGCTACCTGGTCGCCTGGGAGGAGGAGGGCCACACATATGCCCGGGTGGCCGCGATCGACGGAGGATTGAAACTGGGGCCAATCGCCGGAATCGGCAACGGCTCCACTTCGCAGGTCAGCCTGACCACCAGTGGCGACAAAGTGGCTGCCGTATGGTCGCAACGGGATGGGCGCTATGGTCGTATTCATGCCGCAAGGTTCGCCGTCGACGACAAACAGCTGCTGGCATCTGGCACCGGTTGCCCTGTCGACCCTGTGCCTCCCACCGACGAGCAACTCTACCCTTCGGCAATCTTCAGCGGTGATCGCCTGCTGGTGGCCTGGGAGGACCGCCGACCCAAACACACGATCATCATGGCCGCGGTGGAACGGGAGGATAACACCTGCGATTTCAGTGAACCGCTACGTATCAGCGAAAAACCCCATGGCCGCAATCTGCCATATGGGGCAGGCCACGGCGTATCGCGAGTGGCTCTCGGGCGGTATGGACGCAGCGGCGCATTCGCGGTATGGGCCGACAAACGCAGTTTCCGTAATGGCTACGACATCTGGGGTGCCCCGTACTCAGTCTCTGAAAACCGCTTCGGCGGCAACGAAATGGTCCAGGACGATTTCGGCGGATTGGCGAAACAGCGCCATGCAACGGTCGCCGGTAGCGAAGACGCCACCCTGGTGGTTGCCTGGGATGACGAAAGGGAGGGTGATACCGATATTGTATTGAGCTGGCGCGTGGAGGGTGAATGGAGCGATGACTGGCCAGTGCCGGTGGCGTCCGGCGAGGGTCGGCAAGGCAGCCCCAGCATGGTGCTTGATCAGCGGGGAAACCTGCATCTCACCTGGGTGGAGCGACAGCTCAGTGGCGCCACCACGGCGCTCAAATATGCGTTTGGCCGGCGCCTTGACACACCATAATCACAGCGATTCACGATTGATTGATGCGCGTAACGACAGGACGACCCCTTGACTGAGCTGGTACCGTTGAGCTGGGAGCTCATCTGGCTTGCGGCACCCGTGATATTTCTGTCAGGACTGGTTCATGGCACCTTCGGCATCGGATTCCCCATGGTCGCGACTCCGCTGCTGGCCCTTTTCACGGATGTCTTCACCGCGGTGCTGACCTGTCTGATCCCCACCATGTCGGTCAACCTGACGACCATTTGGCATGGCGGCGGCAAGGAGCTGAGAAATGTCCGCCGCTACCTGCCGATCATACCCTTCGCAATGCTGGGTACCGTGATCGGAACCTTTCTGCTGCTTTGGCTCGACCCCCGCCCCTTCCTGCTGTTGCTCGCTGCCGCGATACTGCTCTATCTCAACCAGGATCGACTGCTGAAGGTCGATTTTTCCTGGGTCGGAAATCATACCCTGCCCGCCTATGTGCTGTTTGGCACCATCGCTGGCCTGATGGCGGGCATGGTGAATGTGATGCTGCCGGTATTGATCATCCTGTTCATGGAACTGCGTGTCGCCACGGCGACCATGGTGGTCCTGTTCAACCTCAATTTCTTCACCGGCAAACTGACCCAAAGTCTGGTCTTTGCGCAGCAGGAGGTAGCGGGGATAGGCGACTTTCTATTGAGCACACTGGTTTTGGCACCGTTCGCCCTGGCGGCGCTGTTCATCGGAATGCAGCTGCGCAAGCGAATCACCGCGGATCGCTATCTGAGTGTGTTGCGGGGTGTGCTCTGGCTGATGGCGGGTATATTGATATTACGCTTTATATTGGCCTACAAATGAAAAACTGGCCCTATCGCACGAAGAATCCCTGAGACCGTAAAAACTCCGACATATGCTCCCGTTTCCGACCCTGCACGGCGCTGGCCACCGCATCTGTCCAGTCACTGAGCTTGATGTTGGCGCCTCGGTTGGCGTAGTAGGCAGCCATTTGCTCATCGTATTCTGCCACGCGCTCCGGCGAGAGCTCCCGGTATCGATCCTGGTGCAATATATAGTCTACCGGCATGCGCGGCTTGACCTCGTTCTCCTCGTCGGGCCATCCCAGGCACATGCCGAACAGGGGTGTAACCCGTTGCGGCAATCCCAGTTGATCCACGATCACCTGAGGTGCATTGCGAATACCACCGATAAAGACTCCGCCAAGCCCCTGGGACTCGGCGGCCAGCATCACGTTCTGCGCCATCAGGGCGGTATCGACCACTGCGGCCAGGGCATGTTCGCTATACCCCTCCAACTCTCCCCTGCCGGTGCGCTCGCAAGCGGCGTTGATGCGATACAGATCGGCGCAGAAGACGAGAAACTCCGCCGCCTTCTCGATCCAAACCTGGCCGCCGGCCGCCGCGGCAATGGCCGCCCTCGCTTCGGGACGCGTCACGCGTACCACCGAATAGGCCTGGATAAAGCTCGAGGTGGCGGCTCCCTGGCCACAGCGGATCAACTCCTCGAGCTGCCCCTCATCGAGCGGTTTAGAGAGGAAACGTCTCACTGAACGGTGGTTTAACTGTAACTGCTGTGTCTGAGTCGATGGCATGGCGGGATCAACCTCAATCAAAATCGAAATTCCATTATATACATTTGCGATTACCCATACCGCTCAGCGATCAGCTTAGTAGCTGAGTTGTTTTGGTGAGTCCGCAAATGAACGCGAATAAAGCTGTATTCCGGTTCACTATTGTCCCGTTAACTCCCTCTCCCTCCGGGAGAGGGCTGGGGTGAGGGGATTAGAAAGGCTAACGCCTTGATTTTGCAATCCCCTCATCCTGTCCTTCTCCCTGGGGGAGAAGGGACGCTCGTTTGCGTTTTTAATGTCTCAAACAGCTGTAGCTAGAAATGATCCAGTTTTGTTAAATAGTTACGTCGATGGCTACTAAAGTTAACGGGACAGCAGTGATTCCGGTTGATTCGATTTTTCGTCAAATATTGCCAGCCAACGTCATTTGGCTTAGCCCGGGATAATAGCTGCAGACAGCTGTCAGGCCCTGATATAACGTTACATTTGCGGACTTATCAAGATTTGCGACTGCTGTTGTTTTCCAACTCAAGTTTCATGGAGTACAAATCGAAATTCAGGCACATAGAATAATCAGCTAAGCTGTCCGGACCGTTGTCATGGTAAACCTATGCGAGTCTCCCTGGCTCAGCCGGAGGTTTACCCTGTTAATCAGGTATAGACAGGCGTGCCACAAAGAGAGGATATCATCACGATGAAATATCCAGCTTCCCTATCATCGCTTTTCATCTGCGCGCTGATTGTCGCCGGCTGTGCAACCCAGAACACAACGACGGCCAGCAACGGACGCAGCTCCTGTTACTGGAAAAGCACGGAGGACAAGGCCTATGCGGACAAGCTGATGCAAAGAAACGAAGCGATCACCGCTGACAGGGTGGAATTCGAAAAATCGATGCTGGAATTCAAACAGAACATGTATGAGGCGGCACTGATCGGTCATCCAAAAGCCATCGTCTATCAGTGCCTCACAGCCAAGGACAAGCGTGCGCCCGCCGAACTGAGAGAGAGCAGTGTGGCGCTATGTGAAATCATGCTGGCAAAGGACAGCTATCTTCAGAAGGGCATTCAGCTGGACCCGAAGGATGTCGAAAGATATGAGAACAACAGATACTACCGCGGCGCCAGGTCCAGGATAGAGAAGTGGCACTGTCCCTCTCTCGACAGATAATTCCTCGACGTTTTCACCCCTTTCTGGGCTTCGCCCTGGCCGTGGCGTCGGCCTGCATGGGGTCGTCCGGCCAATAGTGTTTGGGATAGCGGCCCTTGAGCTCCCGCTTTACTTCCGGATAGGTCCTCTCCCAGAATCCCGCCAGGTCATCGGTGATCTGCATCGGGCGCTGCGCCGGCGAGAGCAGATGCAGCATCACGGGCAGACTCCCGTTACAGACCCTGGGCGTGTCCGCCAGACCGAACATCTCCTGCAGCCTGACCGCAAGTACCGGCGGCGCATCCATGGCATAGCGCAGCGGGATCCTCGAGCCGCTGGGTACCTGAAGATGACTGGGAGCCAGATCCTCGAGCCGCTGCAACTGCCGCCAATCGAGTCTCGCCTTGAGTATTGCGCTCAGATCGAGTCGCCGCAGCTGATCCCTGCTGTTGATGCCGGTCAGCCAGGGCGCCAGCCACTCCTGCAGATGCGCGTTCAACCACTCATCGGAGAGCTCGGGCCAGTCCGGGTCATCGAGTTGACCACCAAGCCAGCAGACCCGCGTCTGCCAATGACGCAGCTGCTTGCTCCAGGGTAATACCGCCAGCCCCATCTCAGAGATCCCCTGCAACATGGCGCCGAGAACCGCGTCGGGATCAGGATCGGCTAACGGCCTGTGCCCCAAGACGACTGCGCCGATCCTCTCTTCGGCGAAGGCCCTGACCCGTTGCTGTCCCTTATCCCATAACACCGAGGAGACAGCTTCTATATCGATATCCGGAAGCTGGCGAATCTCCGTTTCGCTGATCGCCGCCGCCAGCCTCGTCCTCCCCCGGGTCTCGCCCGCATGCAGCTGTGCGATGACGAGAAACGCCTCGGCCGCCAACGGATCACTCTCATCGAGCATGGCGCCACGTCCTCCAGCCAGCCGGAAGCGGCCATGGCCGGTGCGCTGGGCAAGCCGGTCGGGATAGGCCAGGGCCAGCAGCTGGGCCGCTGAAAGATCTTCCCGGCAAGGGCCCGTTTCGATCCGCGCCAGGCGCCTGAGCCAATCCCCGCTGACTCTGTCGATCCTTTTCAGGCCCTCTGTATCGACCCCGTTGACCGGCTTGCCACGGCCTCTCTCCCGCCAGGATGCGATGAGATGCAACCGCTGCTCCAGATCGACTCCCCAATGGATGTTGGGGTGGGGGATGTTGGGGTGGGTGTCGGGTTGGCGCCTGATGATATCCCTTTCGCTCAGCAGTGCCGCCAGATCGCAGGCAAGACGCCGATTTCCCTCGTCCGCATTGAGCAGGAGATGCGCCAGTCGCGGATGGGAGGGCAGCCTGACCATCAGTTTTCCCACAGCGGTCAAATGTCGACGATGATCCATCGCACCGAGGCGTTGCAACAGATCGCAGGCCTGGTTGAAGGCGGCCTGGGGGGGTGGATCGAGCCAGCGCAGCTGCCCGGGGTCAGTCACACCCCAGGCGGCGAGTTCCAATGCCAGTGGCGCCAGGTCGGCCTGCAGGATCTCCGCCTGGTGGTGCTCGGGCAGCTGATCCTGATAGTGTGGCTCCCACAGGCGGTAGCAGGCGCCGGGACCCAGGCGCCCCGCCCGTCCGGCGCGCTGATCGGCGGCGGCCCTGGATACAGGCACGGTCTCCAGCCTGGTCAATCCGATAGCCGGCAGGAATCTGGGCAGGCGCGACCAGCCGCAGTCGACGACGGCGCTCACGCCTTCGATGGTCAGGCTGGTCTCAGCAATCGATGTGGTCAACACGATGCGGCGCCTGTTATGCCTGTCGGGAAGCAATGCCTGGTCCTGTTCGGCTTTCGGCAGATCACCGTAGAGGGGTGCCACAACGGGTGGTCGATCCGCCCCGGCGAAGTGGGTCGTGAGCAGCGCCTGAGTACGCCGGATTTCAGCCACCCCGGGTAGGAAAACCAGGATATCCCCCTGTTCCCGGCGCCATACCTCGGCGATGGCCTTCGTCACCTGCTGGGCGACCGCCCTCTTCTCCGGTTTCAAGCCGAGATAGTGATGGGTCACGGGGAACTGCCGGCCTTGCGCGGAGATAACCGGAGCGCTGTTCATTAGATTTGAAATACGATCCGTGTCGAGGGTGGCGGACATGACCAACAGCCGCAGATCCTCCCGCAGTCCCTGTTGCGCATCGAGCGCCAACGCCAGTGCCAGGTCGCTGTGCAGGTTGCGCTCATGAAACTCATCAAAGATGACCAGACCGACTCCGTGCAGCTGGGGATCGCGCTGCAGACGGCGGGTGAGAATGCCCTCGGTCACCACCTCGATACGGGTCTTCGCGGAGACCTTCCTCTCCAGGCGTATGGCATACCCGACCCGCTCGCCGACAGACTCGCCCAGCAGCTGCGCCATGCGCGCCGCGGCCGTACGCGCCGCCAGGCGGCGGGGTTCGAGCAAAAGGATGGTTTGGCCGGCCAGCCAGGGGGCTTGCAGCAGTTCGAGAGGAACCAGTGTGGTCTTGCCCGAACCGGGCGGCGCGCTCAACACCGCCCCGCCGCTGTTCGCCAGCGCCTCGTTTAGCCTGGGTATGATCTCCCTGACCGGTAGTTCAGTGCTAGATGGTGCTGTTGCCATTATGTAGGGTGAGAGGCGTACTTCGACACGGAAGATTGTGCTTGTTGATCCGCAGGTGAACTTAACAACACATCTATTTCTATTGACCGGAATTCCACTTGTTAATTCGGCTGAGGATTTGCGGCGCTGCTTAGGCCATAATGGGGCCTTGATGGATGCTGATGGTAGCAGACGCCGGAAACCATAAGAAGCATTACGTGGCTGACGTCTGATATGAACGGTACTTACTTTAGCATAACATCCAGTTAATCGAGGTTTAAAGGTGGGACAACTACCGCTACAGTGGCAACGCTGGGATGGCGGGTGACCATGCTCTGAGCTGAGCCTATCCTCATCCAGGGCAATGATCGGCCGGGCGCTAAGAACACGGCGCGGCCAACGAGCTGAAAATAGGCTATTATCGGCACAAGTAAAGCGGATAAACAGTGCAGGTAGCACAGGGAAGCCGGCCAATAGCCGCTCCCGAGAGCCCTAAAGCGGTGGATGACAGCCAAATATCATCGCTCAGATGCAAGTCGCTTAAAAAAATTTCTTATTAAACTTAGAAAGTGGGTTGCCACCCCAGGGGCGGCTCAGTCCAAAAGGTGTTTATCCCTCATGCACAAAACGCATGAGAGTAATCACTACACTGCTATGTTTTTGGAGAGGTTATTAACTGCTGGATTTGTGGCGAGAGCGCTGTCACTGGCGAGCATAGAATAAAAAGAACTGATCTTGAAATTTTGTTCGGCAGTGTATCTCAAAAGAATCCCGTCTTTGGAAGAACGCAACAGCTAAATATAAATAAGATGGGCACGATAAAGTCAAAGAAGTTTCATTTTGAGTCTAAGTTGTGTCGGAACTGTAACTCAAGCCTAACACAACCATATGACGCTGCATGGCAAACATTATCTCAGTACATGCACCGAAATATGGCAGAAAACAGGAAAACATGTAATATAAAATTGCAAAAAGTATTTCCCGGTAGTGTCAATAAATCAATACTCAATGTGCATCTATTTTTCATCAAGTTGTTTGGCTGCTATGCCTTAGAGTGTAACGTGTCAGTTCCTGTTGCTGAGTTTGCTAACTGTATTAGTAGTTCTACGGCGCATCCCAATATTTATATTGGCTTCGGCTATCTTCAAAAGGAGACAAAGAAAAAAATTGCGTTAATGACGCCTATTGAAACTTTAGACAAGGGCAGTCAGATCCTGGCTGCTAATTGGCAGTATGTTATTGGTAATGTTTATGTAGATATTATGTATGCTGTAGAAAAACGTTTTACCTTAGTGGCGCAGAAACTATGGCATCCGTCAAATAGTAAAAAATTATTGAAGTTAGGCAAACTAGAAACAAACTACAATGTTTTGTAGGTCATGGTAGATCAGGTTGTAAAACATAACATCAAAGTGTTGCATAGGATCCATTATTCTGCAGTGCTGATTGCGCTTCCATTGTCAGTACAGCAGAATTTTCACTGCGCCACAAAGGGCCTTTGAACAATAGCGGTATATTTTAAGGAGAGTTCGTGAGTAACGGAACATCATCATTATCAAGCCAGTTACTAATTGCAGTAGTTCCTATATTCTTAGGTACCTTTCTTTTTGCTGGGGTTTTAGAAAGTTATAAAAAGGATCAAGGAATTCAAAAAGAGCTTATAAAAGATTACTACAGACCAATGAGGACGCAACAAGGTTCGTGTTCATCCTCACACAATGAGCTTTTTCTAAAGTACGGTGAGTTATCTGGTTCCTACCAGCTTATGCTTAATGAATTGGTACATATGTCTGTGGCTCCAGACTATAAATTAGGACGAGACTATGATGCAATCCCGATGTCAATTTTGAAAGCGAATGCTAAATTGAAAAATAGAATTAAAGAGCTTGAAGCAACAGTAGAAAAATGTAGAGCAGAACTGTTTTTCAAATATGAAGAGCTAGCTTTGGCAACCGGAACATATCCGGAGTTCACGGAATTGGCTCAAAAACGCGCCAAGGACATTAATTCTATCTACTTCGAAAGAAAGAAAATGGCGGAAGATATTACGAAAGAAATAAATACAGATCAGGTTATTTTATTACTACGAGAATACATTTCTGTAGATCTCCAAAGCGATGGAAACAAATCAATATTTTTGGATAAAATAGAAAAGATATTTGAACCAACAAAGCAGCATAATTTAATCATGGCGCAAACTGAGCAATCTATTTTCCAAAAAGAGTATGAGTTCTTTAAAAGTCTTCAGAAGCTATATGCCGATGAAATTAGTAAAGAATACTCAAGTGGATTTTTCAGCTGGATATTTTAATATCACGCATTTCTGCCGCTGAATGCATCGTTATGCCGCTCAATTTACCTCACGCTATGAACAAGCCTGAACAAGGATTATCATAGAGGGATGAAAACAACGCTTGATCACCTGCCAAAGCAGAAACAAACAGAATTACAAAGAGTTATAGAGATCATTCGAGAAGAAATCGATCTTGAAATGCTAATTTTGTTCGGTAGTTATGCCCGTGGCGACTGGGTAGAGGATCTCGACCCGGAAACTCTCCAGTACCGCTATCAGAGTGATTTTGATCTCATGGTGGTCACAGAGACCCCTCGACAGGCTGACAAAATCGAGCAAAACAACAAACTTTCGCGGCATTTCAAGCACCTTGCATTCTTTTAACTTCGTAGCCGTTCAAAATTCAGTGTGGTAATTCCGGTGGTCCGGATACCCTGTCGTTATGAGTCGACAGCGGCCGATTGTAGCTGCATCAGATCCTGCGCCGGCAGCCTGGTCATCTCGGCAACAGACATGAGCCTAGCGGCCAGTTCGGCCTGCATAAGGTGATTCACGGTCATATCGAAGCACCTCGAGGTTGCAATGAATACGAGGTAATGATGGCAGTGGTACCATGGGAGAATCGGGTGGCCTGAAAGTGTGAAAATCGGTGATATTATACTCTATTTCAGTTAGTTACACACACATCGAAGTAATGACAGCCACCCCTTTCCAGAACTTATCTAGCTTGCAAAATGTCAGAAACTTTGCTAGTTTTTCTGACATAATCAGAGAGGACATCATGTCGACAGCCGAAACAATTCGTAAGCGTGTGCTGCGTGTCCGCCGGGGAGAGCCGTTTACCAACACCCGGTTCCTCAAGTTGGGTTCGCGTGCGTCTGTGGACAAGACACTGTCCCGCCTGGTTGAGGAAGGTGTGATCCAACGGATTGCCCGGGGTGTGTTCGTGCGCCCTAAGAAAAGCCGATTTATCGGTAGCGTCATGCCTGACGTGGCGAAGGTCGTGGAGGTCATGGCCAGGGATCAGGGTGAGACGATCCAGGTTCATGGCGCGGAAGCGGCTCGCCGTTTCAAATTATCGACCCAGGTGCCTACCATGCCGCTCTTCTACACCAGTGGGCCGAGCCGGGAACTCAAGGTCGGCAATCTAACCGTCAAACTAAGGCATGCCAGTCACCGGAAGCTTCACCTAGCCGGGAAACGCCCAGGTCTGGCACTGACGGCCCTGTGGTACCTGGGGAAAAACAACGTCAACGCCAAGGTGGTCAGCGCCATTCGTAAAGGCCTGACGGCGGAAGAGTTTGAAACCCTGAAACACACAGACATGCCTGGCTGGATGGCAGGCGCATTAGAAAGGTACGGCAAGGAAGCTGTCCATGCCTGAGCAATTCCTGCATCTGCCCGTCAGCGACCGCAGGGAGATTCTCCAGACCGCCGCCACACAACTGGGGCAACAGACATCAGTATTGGAAAAAGACGTCTGGGTTTGCTGGACATTACAGGCCCTATTTTCCTTGCCCGACGCCCACCCCATGGCATTCAAAGGTGGCACCTCCCTTTCGAAAATCTATGGCGTCATCAACCGCTTCTCTGAGGATGTGGATGTTACCCTCGACTACCGGGCCTTTGATGACGACTTCGATCCGTTTGCAACAGATGTGAGCAATAGTGCAGTTAAGAAATTCAGCAAACGCCTGAAGGACTATGTCCTTCAATATGCAACCGACGTTGTTGCCCCTTATATAGAGGCCCAGTTGAAGGCGCTGCCCAGGCCTAAGGAATTCGGAATCGAAGTATCCGATGATGGCGAGAAAATCTGGGTTCAGTACCCTTCTGCCGTCGAGGGTGTTGATGACTACCTGAAAAGCAGTATCCTGATTGAACTGGGTGGCCGCAATGTTATCGATCCGAATGAGCGGCATACCGTCACGCCCGACATTTCGGCGTTAGTCACCAATCTCGATCTGCCCTCGGGTGAAGTGGTTGTCCTTTCACCGGAACGAACCTTCTGGGAGAAGGCGACGCTCATCCACGTCGCGTGCAATCGCAAGGAGTTCAAGGCGAATGCGCACCGTCTTTCCCGGCACTGGTATGACTTGAGGATGCTGGCCGAACATGCCTCCGGCATGTCAGCAATCAATAACCGCGCATTGTTCGAAGACGTAGTGCGCCACAAGCAGGTTTTCTTCAATGCTTCTTATGCCAATTACGAAGCCTGTCTGGCCAACGAACTACGCCTGATCCCAGGTGACGACACCATCGCTGAGCTGCGCACGGATTACGAAAAGATGCTGGACGCCGGAATGATGTATGGCGAATCACCGTCATTCGACAATATCATCGCTGGCATTCGTGAAATCGAACGTGAGGCAAATGCCTGGTAGGCCGGTAGTACAACACGTATCGATCAACGGGGAAGCTTTTGATGTCGGGAGCCAAGTCTAACCGCTCTACACCCAAGTCTGTAAACTCTGCCAGTTATCGTGCTTTTTTTCCTGCAAGCGTTCCAGGAAGCGATCGGCGTTGATGGGCTGGTCTTCGGCAATATGCACCCAAATATCTATCAGGTCTTGTTCAGCTTCCGGCGAAACGAACAAGGTCGGCATCAACGATTCCCTTTTTTAGTGGCTCGTGCATTAGCCTTAATCACATCAATGTCCAATGGCTTGCCTTCGCCATTGTCCAGGGAGATTAATCCCTGTTTAATATCCTGGCGAAGTGCTTCTAATTTCATGGATTGGATCGTGTCGCGCTCTTCCAATAACCGCAATGCCTCACGAATGACTTCACTCACGGAGTTATACATACCGCCAGCAACCTTCTGTTTTACATAGGATTCCAACTCGGGAGTCAATGATACGTTCATGGCCTTGGCCTCCGGGATTACGGGTCGTGCAATCACAAGATTATAGCAATGATTGCTAATCTTTGTTATCCGCGCAGTTAGCTGATTTGCATATCCGCTGACTCCGAAACGTCCCGGTAGTCAGTATCCAAGTCAAGTGGAACCAGGGTGGTTTTGCTCGAACCGAGCGGCGAACCTGATAATAACGGGAAGCCACCTTGATAAGCTCCGGACAGTGGCTTCGAACAAACGATCAGGGCTCTTCGCTTCCGATAACTCATCCAACGGGCTTATGTTATTAGTGTCCCCTTTTCCATTTCGGGAGATATGTCTAAAAGCGCCGACATAAGCGTTGGTTGCCTTACAGGCAGCCTCGCAATCAAACCGACCGTAAACATACAACGACGGCCCTCCCCGGCTTGTTTGTGAGACTACGCTACCTGTAAACGATAGATCGATAGATCGGTTCAACTACAACCGACTATCAGAACCCTGTGCGAGCTTCGTACTCCTCGATGCTCTCCAGGTCCTCCTGGCCGGGGGATTCGGCGATTTCACCACTTACTGTCAGGCGCTCCGGCAGTTCCTGGGAGAACACCAGTGCTTCTTCTTCGATCTTTGGCAACAGATCAGACGGCAGCTGGGTGATATCGCCAATATTTATCGGGTAGCGACACCAACCGGTACGTTCGAGTTTGGCATTGCCCCAGCCGATGATGCGGCCGTAGCGACGATCTTCGCGCCATTCTGTCCAATCCTTGAAAGCCAATGCATTCACCCTTCCCGGCACATCATATGTCGTATGAAACAGAGTCATATGATCATGGCCCACATCCTGGGCATAGTCACCGGTCATCTTCAGCTCGTCTCCCTCCTGGTAATAACGACCGTTCCAGTCACGAAACGATAGCGAATACCATACTCCCTGAATGCTGGTCCCTACCACACGGTAGGGTAGAAAGCATATTTTCTGAGTCGCCCACTGTTGATGGTTCGTTGTCGGATCGTTGTAGAAAGTGATATTCCACAAATTGCCGCCATCAAAGACATTGGGCAATGGAGGTTGGGCGCTTGCCGAGGCGCCGAGTACAAGCGTACCAAAGACAATAGCCGTGGCTTTTTTGATAAGTGTATCCATACTTGATTCTCCTGGTATCAATATTAATAAGCATCATGCAAAAGATCACATCCTTGACATAATATTAAATACATTTCGATAACTATTTTCGAAATGTTCCATAATCCTAGACGTTCTTTTGCAGACGCGTGATGAATTTTTTCTATCTACGTGTTTTATTTTTTTACAATATAGATATATAGAATAGATCAAGCCACACTCCGCTGTGCTTGCCTATTTGTTTATAAGAAATCCGGCTATTTTTTTAGAATAAATTCTTGAAATACAAATTATAAACCAGATTGATAACCTCCCTTTTTAAATCACCGGCATAATTTAAATTGAACAATCATATCATACCAACCCACTGCGCAACGCGAACATTCATTGCTCTGCAACCCTGTGATGTAAAAAAGCATTTTTTGTTTTCGTCAACCAAAAACATAAGCAAAAAACGAACAAAAATGTTTTCTTAAGTTTCCATTAAGAAATCAACTTAAGCTATAGCCGACACCAGCCGTCCTGTATACTTTTTAGACAGTAACATTAACAAAAACTATTCGCTAACACAGAAGAACCAAGAAACTTTGTCTTCACATAAGACAGAGACAGCGTATTTCAAAGCACTTCAGTACTGCGAATACCTGCCCCAGGTTCCAGCGATGAATGGAATATGTGGATTTTGTCTTGTAGGAACAAGACAGCGGAAGCGATTGCCTGCTTTCCGTGCTTCGCTCGCGCCTACCTTTGCCTGTATGGAATAGTTACGGAAGTCGATCGGGACAGACGAAAGCCATCGAGCGGCAGGCATGGTTTGAGTCAATATTCGGTTCTTGTTTCTTCCCCCATCGAGCTTCTATAGATATTTGCACGTCGCATCGCATTTTCTTCTTTTATCAATTGCCCTGTATTGTCATTGATGGATTCATCTTGTAAAACACCCCTGTCCTTATCTAAGCCATGACCAAGTAATTCATGCGCCAGCCATGACGGACCACTTCCTACAAACAGATTCCCTTTTTCAGTTGAAACTGCCGAGTCTTTTCTTACATTGACTATTGTTTCGCTACCGGTACCTATGCCATTACTTGCATTGGCGTCAATGCCTGTTGTTGCATTTTGCATTACTTCTCCAGGCTTGGGAAAGCGTATTGTATGAATATTTGGCGAACCCGCAAGCTCATTCAGCTGACTGGCTGTGATTACATTGGAGGTCCATAGATATGCCAGAGCAATATATATTGCAGCCTGTTCCCATTTCGTTCCAACAGGTACAATTCTCCGCCCATCAGGGTCAATATAACGGTAGGGATTGTTGTTTGCGTATGCATAGCGGTTGAAAGAGTGGAAATCCCCGGGATCCAGATCCGCCGGGTCCATCGCCATGAAGCGGCCGATACCCGGGTCGTACCAGCGTGCGCCGAAGTAGCTGAGCCCCGTCTCCTCTTCCTGGATTTTTCCCGTGTACCAGCGGTCGTTGGTGCCGCTGTCCTCTTTGAGGATACGCTCGCCGAACGGCCTGTACTCTTCGCGCCAGATCACAGCGCCGGTTTCATCGGTGGCCGCCACAGGGGAACCGAGGGGATCGCCATGGTAGTAGGTAACCGTCTCGCTGGCGATCGTCCCTTGAAGCCTGGCAAACGTCAGCATGCAAAACAGGAACAGTTGAAATAACCATATACCGAGGTTGCCAATGCCGAAACCTTTTCCCTGTTTGAACATTTCTTTGCACCTATTGTTGCTATGATCAGATCCGCAGTAGCGCGTTGCCATACGATAACTTTGCGTGCTTGACATATTCCCGTCTATTTTCGTTTACCTGGCAGCGTACAGCGTCTATTTAATAAGATTGATTTGTGACGAGATCGCATTGTTGCTCTCGTTCGTCTCGATCTGTCACCCGCGATGATCCACCAGGATGTCATACCAAATCACTTGCGGATCGGGTACTCATTCTGCTTCCTCCCTGAGTAGGGGACGACCTAGTCGCCTGAATCGAGACACTGGCGGTATAGGGACTTTCACTCTCTCAGATTCATAGCTTTGCCGGCTGCTCCTGTGTCCTTACTTTTCTGCTTTTCGAGTCTAGAATAACAGAACGGCGAAACTTCATAACTTACACCTTGGTAGTTGGTTACGCTATTGCTAACACACCCAACGGATAGTTAAGTTATTAATTTATTAGTGTCCCCTTATCATCCTAAACCTGAAAACCTATACGGGCCATTGGCCCATTGACTTTTGGTGAATATCCTTGTCCTTGGTCCCCTTGGCTTTTTTTATGGATACCCCAGACTGCCTTCAAATATTCTGCCTTTATATATAAAAATATAAATTGCAATAGGGGTGATCTAATTTTCCGACTTCCCCTTGCTCTATTGCTTGCTCAAAGTCATTTTTCAATCTACCTTCATCTTCATACTTCGGATACTTTCCCAATCGGCTTGAAACATACTGCGTTAGTCTCCACAAATCGAAACCATCACTTCGATTATCAGGACCAAAATCAAAATCAACCTCATATTCAGGAAAAATCAGCAAACACCCAATTCCATGAAATTGATACTCTATTTCGCCTGATAGCTTACCTTGCTGAGGTATTTTTTTCTTTTGCCACGCAACTAAAGGAGGCATATCACCAATCTGTTGCTTAAACAAAGAAAGCCCCCTACTTACCCCTTCCTGGTAATCATCAATAACTTCTTTCAGAAGCGCATCCATTATCTTCTCGGAGGCCTCAGCCTATCTGGACCAACCGAACTTGCAGCATCTAATACATCATCAATATTATTAAAGCTGCTTGGATGATTAGCGATATCATCAACAACATTTATGTCTACTTGTGTTCCAGTTCTACGTGCTGCTGCTGCCCTATGATGACCATCAATAATATAATGCTGGCCGTTATGCTCTACGACATCAATTCCGTTTCCAACATACCCATCTTGGCGCATACTATCGGAGATCCTGTCTACTGTTTTAGATGAGGCTTTACCAGAGATACTATGTGTTCGCTGTAGTGTATTTGGGTCTACACTCTTTGGACCACATTTACAATTATGAACCAATAAAAGCCCATCACCCGCATAATAGGTATGGTAATCGGCTACCGTAATATTATAGGTATCCTTGACCTTACCCAGCGGCTCCAGGCTCTTGACGACCGACACGCCATCCTTATATGTGTCGATTTCCATCTCCGGGCTGAGATCGATAGAGTCTACCCAGCCCTCGCCTTTCACCCAGAACGGATGATTGTCCGTGACGACGAGTTCTTCGATCTCTCCCTGCTGATTGGTCAGTTTCAGCGAATAGAGCTCCTTCCCTTCGGTGATTATACGCTCGGTAACCGGCTTCAGTGAAATGTCGTCGGTAGCCGTGTCCTTCGAGTAGACCAGGTCGCCGACATTCAACTCCTCGATTGCCGTCAGCCCCTTATCCGTCAGTACCGGTGTCCCCTCTTCGAAACAGCAGCATCCCTTTGCGGCTTTCTTGATCGTGTTGGAGGTGTCTTTAACCTTGTCCGCGACTTTCGCCAGTTTCGCCAGTTTCAAAGCCTGCCCGGTACCCGGAATCGGGCTGGCGACGCCGAGAACACTCATCCCCACATCGACGAGCGCGTCACCTACCCCCTCGCCCGTGTAGAGCGCCACGCCCAGCTTACCGATATCGTAAAGCAAAAACCCGATATCCAGCGGCGACTGGCCGTTCGGATCCACATAGGCATAGGGATTGTTGTTGGCGTAGGCGTAGCGGTTGAACGAATGAAAATCCGCCGGGTCCAGGTCCTCCGGGTCCATCGCCATGAAGCGGCCGATACCCGGGTCGTACCAGCGGGCGCCGAGGTAGCTGAGCCCCGTCTCCTCTTCCTGGAGTTTTCCCGTGTACCAGCGGTCGTTGGTACCGCCGTCCTCCTTGAGGATGCGCTCGCCGAACGGCCTGTACTCTTCGTGCCAGATTACGGTGCCGGTCTCGTCGCTGGCCGCCACGGGGGAACCGAGGGCGTCGTTGTGGTAGTAGGTGACCGTCTCGCTGGCGAACGCGCTCTGGCGCGCGGCCATTGCCAGCGTGCACAGCAGGAGGATATGAAACAGCCACATCAAGAGGCTGCCAGTACCGAAGCTTCTTCCCTGTTTGAACATTTTCATTCCCCTATTGTTGCCGTGTTCGGTACCACAATGTTGCGTTTCTACTCGATAGCTCTGAATGGTCAACTTGTTCTCGTGCATCTTCATTTCCCTTGGCACCGTCTAGCGGCTATTGAACAAGATTGACTTGGGACGATAGGGCGTTGTTGCTCTCGTCCATCTCCACCTGGCGTCCGTCGTAATCCACCAGCAGACCGAGATAGTAGGTGCCCGGCTGCGTGTAGGCGGAGATCGGCACCGAGCGGCTGACATCCAGGGTTGCGCCCGCGCGCAGGATGCTCACATTGTCCCGGCCCAGCAACTGGTCGTCCGCGGTGATCGTCGCGTCCGTGGAGAGGTAGTAGCCCACATTGAAGCTGCCCCCCGCCGTCACGGTGCTGCCCTGGTTGGCGATGGTGCCGCTCAGGGTGACACTGGTTCCGATCGGGATGTCCCCGGGAGGTACGTCGATCGCCGTGACCGTCAGGTCGACACCACCCGTTACTTGAACCTGACCGGTCGCCGCCAGGGCATTGTTGCTCTCATCCGTTTCGGCTTGCAGGTTGGTTGCATCGGCAATGGCGCCAATATAGTAGCTGCCTTCTTGAAGGGACGATGGTGCCGTCAATGTGCTGTTGAGGGTAACGCTGCCATTGCCCGCGACCTCCGTCACGGTTTCCGCACCGACAAGGATATCGTCGGCGGTGATTGTCGCATCCGTCGACAAATAGTAATGAACCTCGGTCGGAGACGTGGTGGTGTCGGCGCCCTGATTGGCGACTGTGCTGCTGACGCTAAAGCTTTCTCCAGCCGCGATCCCGGTGACCGCATACGCCAGAGAACCCATCACGAGATCGACATCCTGAGAGGTTTGCGATCCGATGGTTATCGTAACGACCGCTGTCACCGGCTGTCCCTGCCCATCGGCTACGCTGGCGGTTATTTGATGTTCGCCGGCGGAGAGGGCAGTCGATGTGATGTCACCGACACCCAATATGCCATCCAGGCTGGACGCCCACTGCACCTGCTGGCTGAGATCCCCATCTTCCGCGTCACTGGCTGTCGCGCTGAAGGTGACCGGAGCGGATTGCGCAAACGCCTCGCCATTGCTTGGCGTATCGATGGTCAATACAGGCGGTTGATCCCCACTGAACTCGGAGGTGGCCACATTGCTCGTGTTACGCCCATCGTGGCCATACATCGGCCAGTCCGAATTGGCGGCCTTTTCCCCGACATAGATCGCATGCAGATTCGTGTCCTGGGTGGCGATATAGAGAATGCCGTACCGGTCTATCTTCGGGGATGCGATCCGGGTCGAACTCCCAAGAGACAGCGACCATGCCAGGCTGCCGTCCGGCGCTAACGCAGAGAGCGTACCCGCATCGTTGCCGAAATAGATGTTTCCACTCTCGCCGACCGCGGGAGTCGCCTGAATGGGAGAGCCTGAATCGTAAGACCATTTCAGTGTGCCCTCCTTGACTATCGCATACATAACGCCGGACAGCGTACCGAAATGGATGCTGCCGTCCGTCGCTATCACGGGCGAACCACTGATGGTGTCGTTCGTGCTGTAGACCCATTGCTGATTTCCCGCCGAATCGACGGCGTACAGACTACCGTCGGCGGTGGTGAAGTAAACGCTTCCGTCTTTCGTCAGTGCGGGCGCGGAAACGATCTCCGCCGATGCGCTGAACGTCCATTTGACCTGCCCTGCGTTGTCGACGGCATACAGCGTACCTGCAGAGGTGCCTAGATAGACCGTTCCATCAAGGGCGACCGATGGAGATGCATTCACACCGCCGTCCAGGGTCAGCCTCCAATTTTCGGCACGCCAGCCCAGTTCCCAGAATCCGTAGGTGAGATTCAGGCTGTAGAGATCGTTCGCAGCATCGACAATATAACCCTCACTACTATTACCGAACGCGAGCGAGGACGTAAAGCCTGCGCCTAAACTATATTCATGATCATACACCTGCGTTGGATAGTCAGTAAGAAAGTAGCGGTTGTGTACGTACCAGTCCGTTGGCTTCGGCATAACCACGACGCCATCATCCGTCTGTGAGAACGCGGGGTACTGCAAAGCGGGGCCGAAGCAACAGCGAAGTCGAGTGCGCACGTATTTGCCCATGAAACTAAGTTCGGGCACGCCATGGCCTTCAAGATTTCCATTGTCCTTTATCAACACCTGGGAATTGAATGGATTATCCAACTGGTAGGCCCACAGATAGGTTCCACCATCAGGCTTGTCCGCGGAACTAACGGGCGAAGTCCCTGCGAAATACTCGACCCCGTCGACCACACCGTCTCCATCGCTGTCCTGTTGCGGATTATTCGACTTCGGACCCAGGTTGTTTGTCACTTCATAACCGTCGGGTAAGACATCTCCATCAGAATCGCTGTTGTGCGGGTTTGTCCTCTGCGAATACTCCTCTCTGTTGGTCAATCCATCAGAATCGATATCTTCATCGGCATCGCCGGGTGAGGCCGGATCCAAGCCCATCATCAATTCATAACAGTCGGGCATGCCGTCCGCGTCGGCGTCACCGCCGTTCAAGACACAGTCGTCACTGGAGAACTCCTGAGACCCGCTGCGGCCATCCGTCGGCCAGACGGAGTGAGAGGCCCCATGTTCATCGCGGTTCGTCACGGCCAGCAGATGCCCCCCATTAGTCATGTAGAGGGTGCCGTCATTGCCGATTCTCGGGGTGGACAGAACCGTGAGAAGATTAGCGGGATCGTAGGTCGATCGCCAATCGTTCGAGGGGTACTCTACAGTCGAAGGATAGGAACGGCTACGCGTGGTTCCACCTCTACCGCACAACATCACACTTCCCGTATAGGGGCCGCTCGGCACGCTGTTTGACGGGATCGCCGGGCAGTTGTGTGATGAACCGGAGCCCGACGAAGCACTGAATACTGTTTCACCGGTATAATATTGATTATCCTCTGTAGAGCCGGCTTGATAGTAGTCAATCCGCTGTCTGCCGTATTCATCTACCTCCCACTTTTCAGTGCCGTCATTGTTGGCTCTCAGCAAACCCATTGCCGCGCCGTACAAAGAACCATCGCGACCCACGGTCACCGATGTCACTGTCCCGGAGGTTGCATAGTTGATATAGGAGTTGTCACCAAATACGGACCATTTAGAGAGTCCATTTGTATCGTATGCATGTATGGGACCGACAAGCGTGTAAAGCGAATCGTCGAGATCAAAGGTTGCACTCGGGAGTATACTGGCTTCGCCATTTCCCGCATCATCCACCCATATCTCTTCCTTAAACGTACCATCGGGATTTATCACAATATACGATGTAACGAGCCCGACATACAGCGCGCCCCCGACTCCGATCGATGTCGATATCGGGCTAACCTGACGATCCACCGTGTAGACCCACTTTTCGCTGCCGTCATCATTGATCGCCACGATATCGGACAACTCCCATCTGCTACAAGGCGGCTGTTCATCCGACGACAGTTGCGGAGTCGAAACGCCATAGACGGTGCCATCGATGTCGACAACGATAGTGTCGGTAAATTTGCCGTTTGTCTCGTATGTCCATAGCTGGTTTCCGGCCAAATCCAGTTTATGAACACGCCCGGCGTTACACGCGCCGGTATCGTCCGCGACATAGACCGCGTCTTTCGTGACCGCTATGTGACCACCCGCACTGTAAGCCCATTTTTGCGATCCATCCGGATTGATTGCGTGAAGCCCTCCCTTTACGCATCCGGCATAGACTGTCTGATCCACGCCGATCGCGAGACGCCCATTACAATCCGCCTCCGTAAAGTAGGACCACAGCTCCGCTCCATCGGGATCGACGGCATAGACATAACCACTGGTCGAGATGGCGTAAATATTACCGTTCCGATCGAGCACCGGCGGACTGGTCGTGGTGCCGTTGAGATCAAAATTCCAGATGACCGCGCCATCGGGCAGCGAATCCGCTCCTGTTGGCGAGGAACCGCCCAGGTACTCCTCGTAGTTGGTATAGCCATCGTTATCGTTATCGAGAATTGCATCATTGACCAACGGATCCAGGCCGACACCCGCCTCGTAACCATCCGGCATGCCATCCGCGTCGCTGTCCGCGTTTCCGTACTCAGTCCCTAGCGCAAACTCCTCCAGATTGCTAAGCCCGTCACCATCGATATCCTGAGCTGCATCTGCCGGGTCGGCCGCATCCAAGCCATAGTTCGTTTCACCGCAATCGGGAATCCCATCCGAATCGCTATCCAGCGATGCTGAATCACATTTGTCCTCGATTTTCGCAACCAGTTGGTTGCCTAGATAGATATAGTCGATCGACGAGCGGTTTTTCCAATCCACCTCATGGTAGAGATCACCGTTCTTTGCGTGTATGAAAAAATTCTTTTCGGTGCTCGTCTCCGAGTATGCCAAGTGGTCGCTGCCGTCGTAGTGGTAGTACTTGATGGGCCCATGGGAGTCGCTCAGAACACGAAGGTTACCTGCGATATCGTATTTGAATCTATGACTTCCGTTATTAGTGATATTGCCATAGTTATCGTATGTGTAACTTGAGTTCACACTCCCGCTGATATTGGAAAGCTTATTTGAGTTGTATGTGTAAGACAGATTCGTCTGCCCTATATTCTTTTCCGATATATTTCCGTTGTGGTCATAGTGCAGGGTTCCGCTACCCCAGACACCAGCGGCGGTAGCAAGCCGGTTGACGCCGTCATAAGTCAGCGTTCTGCTGTATTGTGGCCTGATTGCATCGGTTATCTGTTCGATATTACCCAAACCGTCATAGACATAGGATGTGTTGACGATATCCTGTCCATTGACTTCATATTGCCTTATCGACTCGACCCTCAACCTGTTGTTGAGCTGATATTCCGCTCGCTTGCCATTACCGAGGTCGTAGGATTTCAACTGTCCGGAAGGATAATAGGCGACGTTCGACACATAGGGCGCAATCCCGGTCGTGCGTCCGAACGCATCAGGATTGACATTTATGACTCTTCCGGACGGGTAGGTGATTTTCGAAACGTGATCCAACTCGTCCGTTTCATAGCCAAGCCGGTAGGATATCCCACCGAAATCGTAATATTCAGAGAGCAGATTATCATTGAAGTCGTAGTCATAGGTGATCTCCACGACATCGTTCTTGATGGTCTTCAGGTTCCCGTTTTTATCGTAAGTGTACTCCACGTCATAGGTTATATTGTCCGGGTAATCGATTGACTTTGGCCTGCCCTGGTCATCGTAAATATAAGTCGTTTTTTCCGCATTGCCCACCCAGGAGGCCGTCATGTTACCCACTTCATCGCGATCGTAGTATGTGTAACCGATTTCCGGATCGTATCGATTGGCAAGAAACAGCTTGGAATCGTATTGGTATCTTCTCTCAACACCATTTTGAACAACTCGTTTCACCATGCCGAGCTTGTTCCGCTCGATATCGGTCGTGACTCCCTCGAGTGCCTCGATTTTAATCAGCTCCCTCGCATCAGGGTCTCCATATGCCACGTAGGTACTGGTGGTCAGGTTCTCGCGCTCATCTTTATGAATAACCCGATTCCCGCTCACGTAGTCAAACCGGTTCGTGGTATTGTCTGGATGCAGCGTGGTAACGGGACGACTCAGGATGTCATAGGTATACTTCGTCCCGATAGTGTCATTGGGATAGCTCTCGAACAGCTTGTTTCCTTTCTCGTCCAGCTCTGTAGTTACGGTTATTGTTTCGCCACTGAGAAGATTGCTGACTTCTGTCGCGATCGTACGCCCGAAGCCGTCAAATTGCTTTGTTTCTCTGTAGTTGCCTCGGGTCAGTACGCTTTGGCGTCCTGTCCAATCGATGCTCACGTCCGCGTTAAGCGGATAATCGATACCCGTCAAACGACCCAGGTCATCATAGGTAAAATAGGTTGGGTTGTTTTCCCCATCGATTTCTGAGGCAACGGTGCCTATCGGATTGACGGTACGCTTTAAGACCACATTCTCAGGCTGATGCTCTTCGCGGGCTATGCCCCTGTAGTAGTCGTAGTAGCTCGTTTCAACCAGTCTGGCATCGGTTTCAGTTTCAAGGTCCCCTTCCTGATAGTAGGTATATTGGGTAACGACACCATCCTCATCCTTGCTCGTCAGGTTTCCGTTGCCGTCATAGAAGTACTCGCTTAAACTCGGATCAACCGGGTCCAGGATCTGTTTTTGCCTGAGATCATGCAGCCTCCATTTACCGTTGATTGGCGGATAGTTCGATGTTCGAGTTGTTTTCGTATCCGACCCAGTCTCCACGACTTCCTGCAATGTGAAATAGAGTGAATACTGCGTATATTCGGTTGTGTATGTATTGCCGTCCCTGGTTATTACCCTTGTATCCGGGAAAGGCGCATAGATCCCACCGCTATGCAGGCCTCTCGGTCCATGATCGTCCTCGTCAGAGATCGTAAAACGGATCCAGTCCGTGGTCTCCGTCTGTATGGCGCTCGCGTCATTGCAGCTTGCAGCGCCCGGACTGCAGTAGAGTTTTTTCTTGAGCAGGCCGATTTTCCAAATCGGCACACCGTAGGTGGCACTGGTATCGCTTACCGCGGCCTGATAGCCAATGTGCTGGTAGACTATTGTCCCACTTGGAGTGTTTACGGTGGTCTGGTCGAGTTGGCCGGCCAGATATGACTCGTGTCCCGGTTTATATTCAAAGGTCCATTCTGCCGGTGTTATATTGGCTATCGCACCGTATGTCTTTCTTGAAACAACGGTTGTCATCACGCCGTCGTTTGCCATATCTTTCTGTATGTACGAGTAGTTGGTTTCACCTCCATATGGGTGGGTGACTTTTCTGACTGAGTATCGGCCGGTTCCGCCGGTAGCCGATACATATTGGTATCGATAACTGCTACCGCCCGGTCTGACTACGCGCGTCAATTTGTATTGATTGGAATCGGATTCACTCTGTTCGTATTCATAGGTCCAGGTCTGGTTATAGGCATGAATCTGATGCAGCCGCACGGAATCGATCGCATTGACGTTCAAGCCGGTATAGGAAAATGTAACCACCCGCTGGTCACTCGCCGAGATCTCGCGCAGCAGCGGGTATTTGTTGTAGCTTGAGTAGAGATCATCGTCGCCATGATATGAGAACGAAAGCGTATTGCCGTTTCGATCCTTTATGCCTGTAACATACCAATAGAAGCTCCCGCCATTGTTTATCTGCTTTGACAGGGTATAAATCGTCCCATCCGGTGAGTGAAGCACAAAACGCGAGTTATTATCGACGTATTCACAGAATCCAAGCCATAAATCGCTCGTAACATAGTCCGGTATGTTTCCCGCGAAATAGGTAGAGTTACTGACCGACCCGTTAAAGCTATTCAGCTCCACGATGCCTGACTGCACCAACTGCTTACGACTACCATCAGGTAATTCGAAAACAGGATTGTCGTTGGAAGTCAGGAGGTCGGTATTTTCACAGGTAATGGTCGATTTAATGACCCTGCCAAAGTGGATATTCCAACCTATACCCCATACGGATCGGTTATTGGTGGGGGGAAGTTCGTCATCGAGGCTTGTATATGAGCGTTGGATTTTGATATCCAGCCCCCCATTCCCGGGCACGAACGCATCGACATAGTGCAACTGCAATTTACCGGTGAACGGATCGATCATATCCGTGTCGGTCTGATTGAGATAGTCTCGATGGGGATTGATACCTGGCTCGGAGTAGTAATCCGGTGTCTCCGGATTCGCCATCAAGCCAGCCGCGAAGAAGAATAGAAGAAAAAAGCCGACACTGGCAATTCCTACTCTGTACATTCCATATACTCCCTTTCCACCCTAGTGCATTGACGCGTGTAGGTACTGCCGAAACCCGCCATTCGAATTGTGAGTCGGCACAAATATAACTAAATAGATAATTGGCTCTTGTGACAGCGTTCAAACAATTACACTGTTAATGACGGTGCTTTTTTTAGATTTTACATAGATGAACAACCTATGGATTTATATGCCGCTCCTCCACTTAAGCGAATATTAATTTTTACTGATCTCACGTGCATGACAAAGCCAGTGCAAATTCGCCAGGCTACAGTTCGACTTGCGAAGGAAGATAACTGCCTTACAAATAATCAGTTGCGCAATCCAATGCGCTCATGGCTCGATGAGATGGCGAACGACTAATGTTTATCTGCACGGAGAAGTTGCAGTCATACCGCCAACTCGAATGTTACATCATGGTAACGAAGCCCGATTCGGCCAATTCCGAATTTATTGGCATAGAGGTATCACGACAAGGAAGAGTTTTTAAAAACGAATACCTGGCCCTGCAGTTTTCTTTTTCATATCGATATGGATCCGCTCTCCCTGTCACAACGCACATGCATATCGAACTTCAGATCATCAGCAAAGGCCTGGGCGACGATCCAGATCTGATTCAACTCCTCGCTCAAGGTCGGCAGGACAGTCAGTGCACTGCGCGCGCGTTTCTCATCGAAAAAGGCAAAGGGCTCATCAAGAAAAAGAAATTGATTTCCCTGAATGGCACGGTTGACCAGCTCCTGAGACAGGGCCAGGCGCACAGCCAGCATGATTTGCCGCTGGGTACCGCTGGATATCTCATCCAGATCCATGAAGTCGCGCTTTTCGCTTGAGAACGCGCGTACACTCAGATCATCATCGATCTGAAGATGTTCGTAGCGGTTTTCGGTGAACAACGGCAGGGTCTTGCTGACAAGACCCCGCAGTTTGTGATTGAACTTGTGGGAGACTTCCCTGGTGGTACCGTGAATAAGCTGATCCGCCACGGCACAGATCTCCATATGACGCTGTTTGTCCTCAATCTTCTGCTGCAGATCGGCCTTGATCAGCTGCAGTTTCTCCACTTTCTCCACTCGGTCCTGTTCCTGAGCGATGGCTTGATCGAGTTGCCCCAGGCGGTGCCTGTCCGCTTCCAGGCCCCTGCGCAATTGACTCTCTTCCTGGGCAACCCCCTCCCTGACCTCGTTGATGCCGACGCTCCAGTCGCTCACCCGTTGACACAGGCGCTCGCGTGCCGCGTGATCGACGATCACAGGCTCCGCTTCGTTCGCTACACCCGCATTGGATTTCTCGTCCTCGATACTTTCGGTATCTTCGTCGACCTCGCCGTCATCCGCTGGCTCTTCATCAAGTTCATTGCGGAGGGCAATGCTCGACAGACCCTCCAGGTCATTCAACGCCTTCACCAGGCTGGCCGCGGTCTCATCGAAGGCACTGGCGCTTCGCCGCTTCGTGGTGCGGCGGATCCAGAAAATCACAGAGAGCAGAACCAGGCCTCCCGCGGCATAGAGCAGCCAGGGTATCATCGTCGCCTGCCAGGCGGGAATGGTGTTGCCGAACAGCTCGGTCAGGCGCTGCGCATAGGGATGATCGGGCAGTTTCGCCAGCAGATACCAGGCCACGCCGACAAGCAGCGCCAACAGCAGGAAGAGGATGCCGAACAGGCCCGCGCGGGTGCCGGCGCCCAGATTCTGCTCGCGTTTCGGAAGCGCGTCCTGGTAGCTGATGGAGGCGTTCTCCAGCTGCTCGATGAGATCCATCGAGTCCTCCATATGGCGGCTCACTTGATCGTGCTCGCCCTGCAGGGATGGCATCAGGCTGTGATCGATCGCGACCTCGTCGATCTGATTCTGCACGCCGCTCTGTTCAATCCTGCGCTGTTCAACTTCATTGAGGGTATCCGCCTTGTCCGCCTGGCAGGCTTCGTTGACATACTCCAGCGTCACCAGTCCCGCCATTGTCTTCACCGCGAAACTGTGGGGATGGGGTGTGGTTATCTCGCGCTGCGCCAGGTAGAAGGATTCCACGAACTCCTCATATTCATAGCCGATCAGCTCATAGACCTTGTCCGCAACCTGTTCCACACCCCTTGCGATGAAGTCGTCACTGCTCCCGGAGGTGGCAAGAGTGAGCTTGGCACTGTGGTTGCCGGCATCATCGAGAAAACGCTCAAGACGATACCTGTTGCCGTCTTTCGGGGTAAATTCGAGTTGCGCGGAACAGTGGGTCTCACCCCAGCGAATCACCTTTGACAAATCGTCGACATCCAGCGAGAAGGTCCTGCCGAAGAGTGCGAAGCAGACGGTTTCACCGATCGTGCTCTTACCGGACTCGTTGGGGCCGGATATCGCGATTAATCCCCGCTCGGGAATATTATCCAGCTTCAGATCCGCATATTTCAGAACATTGTTGGCCTTGATGGAGTTAATGATCATGACCAGCCCTCATCCGCCAGCACACGCAGTTTTTTGACTACCATCTCGATGGCCTGGTCAAATGTCTCCTCATCGAAGCTCTCACCCGAGTTGAGGCGGCGCTCCTTCTCGGCGGTGCAATAGTCAAGAAACTCCTGGGCGGATACCCCCAGCGACAGATTTTCCTGGTGTGTAGTCTGATCGGACGAAGACATAGATGATCCCCTTTTTGTTGTTGCGCCTGAACCCTTGGTATCCGTCAAAAACCTGCTGATAAGCCGCCTTGTCTGCTGTTCGGCTGGCTGCTGCAAAACCCTGCTGTAGGATGCGGAATCGATCGCCAGTCCAGTATAGGGAGTTCTGATCAGCAGGTCATCATCCGCAGACTGGCAGAGTTAGCTCAACCGCAGTTTTTTAATTACTGATAATCAATCTGTTATGCGATTGCCACCCGGTTGTGCCGGTTTGCCTTGTACTATCCCAGCTTCACTATTATGCAAAATTTCGTTCAATTATTCCCTTCTACTCAACATCTTGAGACGGCCGCCGCCTACAGTTGTCGGTTTTTTTGACAAATGCCGTTTTTTTTGCCGATGGCTCTCTTGGCAACAAGACCTATCTTATTGTTTTATATGTATTTGTAGTTATCTGGCATTTTTTTTGATTGACTAATTACAACATAATAAAAGGCTGAGCAGACGACCGTGGACAGACGTATCGGCATCAGTGCCGTACCCTCCGATCCCAAAAGCTACC
>JBNKLI010000099.1:0-25365 GCA_050292275.1 Candidatus Thiodiazotropha sp. | reverse complement strand
ACGAAGAACGCTGCGGCCAAGTACCCGTTATATCCAAACATGTAGGGTGCGGCTTGCCGCACCGTGCGTCCAAAGGATCAATCCAGGCTATCGACCCACGCCGGCACAGCCTCGAACATGTCGGCCACCAGTCCGTAATCGGCCACCTCGAAGATAGGCGCATCCTCATCCTTGTTGATGGCGACGATCACTTTGCTGTCCTTCATTCCCGCCAGATGCTGGATCGCACCGGAGATGCCTATGGCAAAGTAGATTTCCGGGGCCACGATCTTGCCTGTCTGGCCCACCTGGTAATCGTTGGGAACGAAATTGGCATCCACCGCAGCCCTGGAAGCGCCCACCGCGCCACCCAGCTTGTCCGCGAGTTGCTCGATCAGGGCGAAGTTCTCCTTGCTGCCGACACCCCGTCCACCGGCAACCACCACCCGCGCGGCGGTCAGCTCCGGGCGATCGGACTCGGTCAGGGTACGGGAGACGAAGCGACTGAGAGTCCCGCCCGATACCCCGGCAGTCTCGACAACCGGCGCGCCGTCGCCACCAGGAGCCGCCGCCTCGAAGGCAGTGCCGCGGACCGTAATCAACTTCAACGGGTCCTCGCTTTGTACTGTGGCAATGGCATTCCCGGCATAAATAGGGCGCTTGAAGGTCGCCTCGTCGACCACCTCGACCACATCCGACAACATGGCCACGTCGAGCAATGCCGCAACTCTCGGCATCAGGTTTTTGCCAAAGGTGGTCGCCGGAGCCAGCAGGTGGGTGTACTCCCTGCCAACCGCGGAGAGCAGCAGAGACAAAGGCTCTGCCAGGCCATGGCCGTAGACGCCGTCCTCGCATAGGTAGACCTTCGCCACTCCCTGCAGAGCGGCGACTTCCTCGGCCACGCCACGACAGCCGTCGCCGGCCACCAATACCGAAACCTCACCCAGGCTTTGCGCCGCCGTAACCACATTCAGAGTGGCGGAGGCAACTCTCGCATTATCGTGTTCAGCTATAACCAGCACGCCCATCAGATCACCCTCGCTTCGTTTCGCAGCTTCTCCAACAACTCGGGCACACCGGCCAGCTTGATACCGCCGCTGCGCACAGGTGGCTCTTCCACCTTCAGCACCTTCAATCTCGGCTCGATATCGACCTCCATGTCCGCGACCGGGATCACCTCCAGCGGCTTTTTCTTCGCCTTCATGATATTGGGCAGCTTCACATAGCGGGGTTCATTAAGGCGCAGATCGGCGGTAATCACCGCGGGCAGTGACAGCGCCAGGTTCTCCAGGCCACCATCGATCTCGCGGGTAACCTCGACCTCGCCCCCGGTCACCACTACCCGGGAGGCGAAGGTCCCCTGGCCCCAGCCCAGCAGTGCGGCCAGCATCTGACCGGTCTGGTTGTTGTCGTCGTCGATCGCCTGCTTGCCCATGATCACCAGGTCCGGCTTTTCCCGATTCACCACCTCAGCCAGCAGTTTCGCCACCGCCAACGGCTGCAGCTCGGCGTCGCTCTCCACCAGTAACGCCCGGTCCAGCCCCATCGCCAACGCCGTACGCAAGGTCTCCTGGCAGGCCTTGACCCCCAGGGAGACCGCCACGGCTTCGTCAGCCGTGCCCGCCTCGCGCAGGCGCGATGCCTCTTCCACGGCAATCTCGTCGAAGGGATTCATGGCCATCTTCAGGTTGGCCAGCTCGACACCGCTGCCATCGGGCTTGACGCTGATCTTCACATTGGCGTCGACCACCCGCTTAACACATACAAGAATCTTCATTAGTTGCTCCTAAATCACAGGTCCCGTGTTTTCACCAGGCCCTGTCGTCAAATTCCATCATGCATGCCGCGCCTGCCTCGATGGCCCGGTAGTGGGCTTCGATTCGGGGCAGGATGCGTTGCATGTAAAAGCGGGCCGTACGCACCTTGGCGTCGTAGAAGAGCCTCTCTTCCCCATTACCTTGGGAGAGGCCGATTTGTGCCATGCGCGCCCACATGAAGGCGAGTGCGGTGTATCCGAACAGCTGCAGAAAATCCACGGCACCCGCGCCGGTCTCGGCAGGATCCCCGGCACTGCGTTGTATCAGCATTTGCGCTGTGCTGCGCAGTCGTTCAACGGCGCCGGCCAGAGGCCCGGTGAACTCCGCCATATCCCCGTCGCTCTCCTCGGCCTCGAGAAAGAGCTGCACGGGCTGAAGAAAACTATCGATCAGGGCGCCATTCGACATCGGCAGTTTGCGTCCAGCCAGATCCATTGCCTGCACCCCGTTGGTCCCCTCGTAGATCTGTCCTATCCGGGCATCCCTAACCAGCTGTTCCATACCCTGTTCGCAGATGTAGCCGTGACCACCAAAGACCTGCACCCCCAGGTTCGCCACCTCGAAGCCACAATCGGTGAAAAAGGCCTTGACCACCGGTGTGAGCAGCGTCACCAGCGCTTCGGCCGCGCGACGCTCGTCCATATCAGGGGACCGGGAGGCGAGATCGATCTGCTGGGCCACCCAGACGGACAGCGCCCGACAACCTTCGGTCAAGGCGCGCATGGTCAACAGCATGCGCCGGATATCCGGATGTACGGTAAGCGGATCGGCAGGGGCATCGGTATCTCGTGGACCATCGGGGGCACGTCCCTGCAGACGCTCCCGGGCATAGACAACAGCGTTCTGATAAGCCGCCTCGGCAATGCCGAGACCCTGAATTCCCGTGGCCAGGCGTTCGGTATTCATCATCTTGAACATGGCGCGCATACCCTTGTGGGGCTCACCCACCAGCCACCCCTTGGCACCGTCGAAATTCAAGACACAGGTGGCCGAAGCCCTGATTCCCATCTTGTGCTCGATGGCACCGCAACTGAGTTTGTTGGGCTGTGCGCTACCCGGTGGCGTATCAGATAAGATCTTGGGCACCACAAACAGGCTGATGCCCTTGATTCCGGCGGGCGCGTTGGGCAACCGCGCCAACACCAGGTGGACGATATTCTCTGTGAGATCGTGCTCTCCGGCAGTAATGAAGATCTTGGTGCCGGTGATATCGTAGCTACCATCCTCATTGGGCACCGCCCGGGTGCGCAACAGCCCAAGATCGCTGCCGCTATGGGGCTCGGTGAGGCACATCGATCCGCTCCAGTCACCTGCCGCCATCCTCGGGAAGAAGCGCGATTTCAGTGCGGGGTCCGCATAGCTCTCCAGCGCTGTCCAGGCGCCATTGGTGAGACCGGGATAGAGACTGAACGAAAGGTTGCAGGCGCAAATCATCTCGTCCACCAGCATGTGCAGGGACTTGGGCAGGCCCTGGCCGCCATATTCCGGATCGAAGGCGATACTGTTCCAGCCCGCCTCGACGAAATCGCGGTAGGCCTCCTTGAAGCCCTCGGGGGTGCTCACCCGGCCGTCACTCCAACTGCAGCCAGCCTCGTCACCGCTGCGGTTGATTGGAAGTAGGCGCTCACTTACGAACCTGCCCGCCTGTTGAAGAATCGACTCCAGGGTCTCTCGATCCAGATCCTCAAAGCCAGGCAGTTGGCGGATGGTTTCTCCACCATGGAGTTCATAATAGGCGAAGAGCATATCGCGCACAGGGGCTTTGTAGATGGGCATACAGCCACTCCTAACGGCTAGATCGGCTCTGACTGCTAAGCGCCCCAGTACATACATCCATGCACTGATCCACTGCGTCCCATTGATTCAGGTGTCGATTGGCAGAGCCCGAGACTACGTATAGGTAATTTAGTTGACGTAAACGTCAACGTCAACCAAAAAAACAGTATTCAATCACCAGTTTGAGTGGCTCCTGCTTCAGCTGAAATGAGAGCCGGTCATGCCATTTCAATGATTTCCTGCAAGCAGGTATCGAATGGCCTCGAGGATGACGAAGGAGGGTGTCTGGTGAGGGAATATGAAACGCAGATCTCCCTGGGATGAGATCAGATAGGTCTTCGCCGTGTGGTTGACCGCATAGCCGAAGTCGGATCCCTCGATGGCAACTTCTTCATATTGAGCACCATAGCGCCTTGCCGCCTCGGCGACCTCATCATCGCTACCGGTTACCCCCGTGAGCTTGGGATGAAAGTAGGTGACATACTCATCCAGTCGTTGAAAGTTGTCCCGCTTTGGATCGACACTGACAAACACCGCGGTGACGGATTCCAATTCATCCTCGCCGAGCTCGTTCAGGGCCTGGGCGAGAATCGACAGGGAGGTGGGACATACGTCGGGACACTTGGTATAACCGAAGTAGAGCAGCACCACCTTACCTTTCAGGTGACTCAACGAGAACTTACCCCGACTCGAATGGAGCGTGAAATCTCCACCCGGCAGATCACCAATGATGCCGAGCAGTTCATCTTCATGATTGACTTCAATCGATCCGGCAGATGCCGATAGGATCAACAGCGCGATGAGATACAGGATTTTCTGAAACATAGTGCCTACAAGGTCCCCTTCCATTCAGTGCAACACAATATCGAAACGGGAATGGCGACAATCGGTGCTACGGTTGTCCCCCGGCATTCCCTTTCAGGTTAACGGCCAAAACGACGACAAGTTCATCGACATAACACCGGGCATCGACACCCAAGCCCGGTCAAACTCGGGTAGCGCAGTTTTTTTAATCGCTGCATTCATTAAGGATTGAGTGACTGATCAAATTAATCGGGATAAATCGCGATATTGGGAATCTAGTTCACCCTAAATAGTGATTAATTGTAAATTTTGACTAATATTGAGGTCTACTATCACCCACTTACAGGGAGGTTGTCTTTGCGATATCAACTCATTCCCAGACTATTACTGATCCTGGTACTCGTTCCCATCACCGCGCAGGCACTGGAACTCTCCTGGGTAGGCTGTGGTATCACACGTAAAGCGTTCATGGCCGACCTGGCCGCTGCCTATAAGGAGCAAACAGGGGTTGATATCAGCATCGCCGGAGGTGGCGCCACCAAGGGTATCCGCGCCATCACGGGCAAGCAGGCGGATATCGGCGGTGCCTGCAGATTCAAGCTAGGGGCGAGCAGGGAGGAAGCCAATGCCAGTATGATACCTGTCGCCTGGGATGCGCTGGTTGTCGTGGTACACAAGTCCAACCCCATCGATTCGATCAGCCTGAGAGAGCTGCGCAGGCTCTACCAGGGCAAGATCACGAACTGGTCGCAGCTGGGTGGCGATAATAAGCCGGTGGAATTGCTGATCCGCAAAGGGAAGATCTCCGGAGTCGGCTACACCCTGCGTCAGCACCTGTTCGAAGACACCGAAGTCGATTTCAAGAGCAAACATGTCTTCCCCTCTTCAGGTCCTCTGGAGAAAAAAGTTGAAGTGAATCCCAACGCCATTGCGGTCACCGGCGTCGCCAGCGCCCATAAACGGGACTTCAAGATCCTCAAGCTGGAAGGTCGCGATCCTAATTTCGAGAACATCCGCACTGGTAACTACCTGCTCTACCGTCCACTTTACCTGGTGCACAGCAGGAGTTCGCAGAACAGCGAGGATTCCGAGCGCTTCATCCGCTTCGCTCTGGGACCCAAGGGCAGGGATATCATCAAAAAGAATCAGGTGGTGCCCTACTTCGAGGGCATGCTGTTGTTGCAAAAGCGTATGGATGACTGGAAACGCTTCATCAGGGAGTCCCTGGCCAAGAAATAAGCCGCCCCAATACGCCAGATCAAGGCGTGGAGCATTGACAAAGGCATGGATGCCGGCCTCCGCCGCCATTTCAACATAATCAAAGATTCAATAGCACATTTGTGTCCCAATCTGCGCTATTCTCTACCTACACCAGTATTACGGATGGCCGCCCTATGCCGTTATGGATATGAGCTATGAATGAGTACGTCAGAAAAACCGGATCACGCGAGCTTGTGGAGGTAACCTCCGGTCAAGGTACTTCAATGCAGGTTTTGATCAGTTCCGATGAGGCACCGAATTTCGCTCTCAGGCGATTTGTCATGGAGCCCCATGGCGGCATGCCAAGACACACCAACCTGATAGAGCATGAGCAGTATGTTCTCAAAGGTTCGGGCATCATAGAGATCGGCGACAAATCATACGAGATTATCGCGGGTGACTCTGTCTACATCCCGGGTAATGTCCCCCATTCCTATGCTGCCGGAAAAGATGGGCTGGAATTTATTTGTGTAGTGCCCAACAAGGAGGACAGGATAGAGATTGTTGAATAGGCTCGAGCACAAGCTCTCCTCTTCCACTCGGATTCGATACTGAGAAAAGTTGGGTTAACTGGGCAAGCCTTGCAAACGGGCCTTCCACCTATACCGGAAACCTGTCAAAGGACAAAAGACAATTCTATCTATAAAACGGAGTCCTTTGGTCGATAATCAGGTTGACATTATTGTCAGCACAATGGTGAAGGGGTAGACAGATGAATAACTGCAGAGAGTGTGGACATCAGGTCAGTGAGCAGGCAATTGCCTGCCCCCAGTGCGGAGCACCCTATCCCGCGCGTGAGAAGTGGGATGGCTGGGGCTACGAATACAGATCCAAGACAGAAATCCTGGGGTTGCCGCTGATTCATATCGCGTTTAAATATCGACCCAATTACCGCCCTGTCGTCGCCAAGGGGATCATCGCCATCGGACAATTCGGCGTTGGTGTCATCAACATATCCCAGTTCGGAATAGGTGTCTTCAGTCTCAGCCAGTTCACCCTGGCTGGATATGCACTTGCCCAGTTTGCTATCGCATGGTCACTGGTTGCGCAAATCGGGATCTATGTCGAAGAGGGCCACGGACAGCTTGTGTACAGTCTCTTTGAGTTGATAGCTCGGTTTTATTGAAGTTCGGGCGAGTTGAACCACTTGCTCCAGTGCCCCGAGAGCTAGTTCTGAAGCCATATAATCAGGTGATACACTTTGTAATTTCGACTTCATTTATCTGGATCGTCGGCTCGATATTGGTGTAATTGGCAATGTCTCCCTGGAGTTCTTCCGCATGAGGGCCAAACGCCGCCATGAAATCCTCCAATGTATCAAAATAGTAGTGGCACATAGCCACGTACGACGATTCTAAACCCAATGCGTCAATGTCGATACCACGCTCAACCGACACGCCTCTGAATCCTTTCGCTCCGGACAGCAGTTCCATTGACCTGGGCATGTGTTTGTTCAGGTAATAATCGAAATCAAATTCGAACCCCTCTTGTTTTGCATAGATACTGGAGATATTGAACATTTTATTTTAGGCCCTGGGGATTGATTTGTCGTGCGCACGATAAACAATTAAGGATCAAGTTTCAATTGGTTCGTCCTGGCCTTGTGAACATTATAAAAGCTCTTTTACTTCCACATATTGACTATTCGAACCAATACTTAATACGGAGTTTCCATCCTCACCTTTGGATTCAAAGTCCGCTCCAATTTCATCCATAGATACTTTACTTTCATACTTCAACTTACTCTAATCGACAAGACAAAGCGGCCACACCTCAGACTACACCGTCAGGGGTGGCCGCTTCGATGATGTCGTAAAGGCATGGCCTCCCTGCTCAGCACTTGCGCATGACATAGAAGTTGTTTTGGAAGTCATGCTCGAGCCGATGGAGATCGACATCCGGGAATCCCGCCCGCTTGAGCATCTTCAGGGCCATCTCCTCTCCCCACATGGTACCGAGACCCGCACCGTTGCCGGCAAGCGAGACGGTCATACAGTGCATGGTCGAAAGGGTGTAGAGCAGAGGGGCGATCGGGTGGTCCAGATTGTTTTCCAGATTGGATGACGCGCGGATATCCTGCATCAGGAATGTGCCACCCGGTTTGAGGGTGCGATGGATGCCGTCGAGCACACTCTGCGGTGTGATCTGGTCGTGGATGGCATCGAACGCGGTGACCAGATCGAACTGTTGCGCTTCTGCGCTCTGCGCGAAATCGGTTAGGTCGCGTTGTTCGAATGTGACGTTACCCAGTCCCAGTTTCATGGCCTGCTTGCGCGCGTAGGCGAGGGCATCTGTCGAGAAGTCATAACCAACGAATGCGCTATTCGGGAAACGCGCTGCCAGGTGGAGCAGGGCGCGACCGCGACCACAGCCCACGTCGAGGCAGCGGATGCCGCGCTCCAGGTCGGGAATGCGATCCGCGATCAACGGCAGGATATGTTCATCCAGGGCGGCGAGCACGGTCTGTCCGCTGTCTTCGGCCATCACTTCGTGAAAGCGGGGATAGTGCTCATAGCCGACGCCACCACCATTGCGGAAACAGTCGATGATGCGATCCTCCACTTGCGCCAGAACACCGATGTATTGGGCAAACACGGCAATATTGTCAGGGGCGGCACGGGTCAGCAGGGTGGCGTGTGTTTGCGGCAGCTGGTAACGTCGCGTGGCGGCATCGTAGTTCATAATGCCGCCGGTGACCATGGCCCCCAGCCATTCCGTAACATAGCGACGGTCCAGGCCGGTGTGACCGGCAATTTCCTCGAGCGTGGCGGGGGAGATCTCCCCAAGGGCATCGAACAGGCCGGTGCGATGGCCGATGGAGACCATCAGCGACAAAGCGCCTTGATTGAGCATGTCGAGCAGCTGGTCGGCGAACTCGTCGACGGACTTGTTCCGGGTGGGGGCTGGGATGCAGGCATTACACATGGTGATCTCTCCTCGAGTGGGTTTGTGTTTCGTGTGTAAAGCCTAGGCGAGAGTTTTTTAACTTCTCAATACAGAAAAAGAAAATAATTTTTAGTCTTCTATCTGATTGATTATCCACGATAAATACAGGACAACCGCAGATAATCCCGATATTCGGCAGGGTCTCTGGGTGGGGTTTCTGACCCATGGTATAAAATAGAAGTCCAAAATCCCTGCCAACAACACAGGAAAAGCCATGCCCCGCGACGGCACTCCCACTCGAAACAAGATCATGGACGTGGCACAACAGATGGTTCTCGAGGTTGGCTTGACGGGCACTTCCGTGGAGAAGGTCATCGATGGCGCAGGTGTCACCAAGGGTACCTTCTTCTACCATTTCAAAACCAAGCACGATCTGGCAGCGGCCCTGATCGAACGCTATGCGGACGAGGACACACACCACTACAACAGTTTCATGGGCAAAGCCGAACAGCTCGCGCGTGATCCGCTGCAGCAGCTGCTCATCTTTATCGGTCTGTTCATCGAGATGACGGAGAAGCTGGAGGATCCTTTCCCGGGATGCCTCTATGCCGCCTACTGCTATCAGAGCGGGGCCATCTCTTCGGATGTAATGCAACAGGTGGAGCAGATGATGCATTTCTGGCGCGACAGACTGAGTCACAAACTCGAAGCGGTGACCGAACGCTATCCGTCACGGATACCCGTTACCCACACCCAGGTGGCGGATCATGTGTTGACCACGTTCGAGGGGGCCTTCATTCTGTCGAAAGTGATGAAGGAGCCGAAACTGGCCGCCGAGCAGTTGATCCAGTGCCGCAACTATCTCGAGCTTTTATTCGACAAGGGAGCTTAATGCCGAATTCGTCACCGGGATTCCGGGTCAGGGAAGAATGGTACTTTGCTTAAGAGAAAAAACCTCAAATGAACGCCAATCACCGCAAAATGCCGCGAACCGTTTTTGCAATGCGGTCTCTATTTTCGCAGATTTGCGGTGAATCCCCTGAGAACCGCGCTGCCACTCCATGCACGAAAAGACGCAAATACTTTAAGTAAGTACCATTCGGGACAGAGAGGAATGTTACTTAGTTAAGACTAAAGTTTCGGAGTGCAAATAGCGAATCAGGTACAGCAGTTTCTGTGGACTCGACTGTCTGGGAAAGCGTCGGCCGCAGGGACGCGGCCGTCGAGCGCCCAGGGATGGGTTCACAGCGGCTTTCCCAGACAGTCGAGTCCGCGGGAACTGCCCTGGCTAGGGCTAGGAACTCGGAAATTCGCGGTTTTAATCTCTTAACTAAGTAGCATTCGGGACAGAGAAGAATATTCTCTAAAATATTTGAAACTCAAGTTTCGGAGTTCAATTCGCGATCCAGACTCCGCCGTTTGCCTTTCATAGATGAATAGTACACTTCCTTTTTGAATGCAGAATCCCGAAAAACAGCAGGAGAACCATAAGAGAAAGACCGAACGTCCCACCTCCTCCATATACTCCATCGACACTGATACTGTATGCACTGACCGTGACATGAGCTCTCGCTATTCCGATATTGCCGGCGCCATCGACGGCACTGAAGATGACCTCTGTGGTTTTGCCGGCAGGAAATAGGTCGGGGGCGTTGTTGGTCACGGATACTGCGCCATCGATGTTGTCGATAGCTGTCGCTTCAGCCAGGAAAGCGGCAATAGTCGTGTGGTTGGAGGAAGTGCCTGATGCGGTTTCAGCATCGACCGTTATGTCTGCGGGGGGAGTAACAACAGGCAGCGTCGTGTCCGCTCCGCTATTGCTGAACGCATTGACGGTGACATATGAGGAGGCGGTTGCGGTATTACCGGCGTTATCGGCAGCGCTGAAGATAACCTCTGTGGTGACTCCCTCGGGAAACTGACCGGGTGCATTGTTTGTTACATCAACGGTGTTGTCTACGTTATCGATAGCTGTCGCTTCAGTCAGGAATGTGGCGATTGCAGGATGAGTGGACAGGGTACCGGAACCGCTCTGGGCATCAACCGTGATGTCTGCGGGCGGTGTGATTACAGGCGGTTCGATATCGTAAACCCGAACCGTGACATTAGCGCTCGCCGTTGCGGTTCTGTCTAGAGAATTCGTTACACTGAAATGCACGGGTGTAGTGGTGCCGGCCGGAAACAGAACGGGGGCATCGTTAGTCACGGAAATTGCGCCATCCCCTTCATCAATCGCTGTTGCGCCTGTCAGAAATGCGGCGATTGCTGTATTCGTAGCGGGTGTGCCTGAAGCGCTTTCGGCATTAACCGTGATGTCTGAAGGCGCGGAAATATTGGGTGTCGGTTCATCGGTCGCCGGCTGAATGCAGGCATTCGATGGCGGCGGGGTTAGAGGCCAACCGGACCCGGGCGTCCAATTGGCGATGAGACAACCGTTCGGGTAGACAATGACTTCCTGGTTTGTCGCCAGACCCTGGTAGGCGTAGGTCGGTCCATCATGAGGGAAGCGAACTTCAAGATCAACCTGTGTCTGGGAACCCAGTCCGGCATGAGGGTGTTTTTGCGCGTGAGAATGGTTGCTGTTGACATGATAGTGCGCGAGCAGCATGTCTGTTCCAGGTGCGTACCAGCGCAAACATGTGCCTAAACCATCCGTGTTCTTGTCCTGGCCACGAACGCGAACCTGCATCCAGTGATTGTCGCTCGAGGTGGTATTACGCCATACCCCTGCATTGGTGATACTCTGGGTTTTGAGTATGTCCAATCGGCCATCATTGTCATAGTCGGCAACAGCGACACGAGGTTTGGCGCTATTGCTCATATTTGCCGGACCCAGGTCGATATCGGCGATTTCAAAGGTCAAACCGCCGAGATTCCGAATCAACTCGACACTGGGACTGTATTCCGTACCCGCTAGGGCTATATCAATTAATCCATCGTTATCGAAATCCGCGGCGACGGCATTGCCGTTGCGTGTCCAATAGCTTCTGAAATTCAGCTGATCGGCAATTCCCGAGTCTTGTATGACATCCGTGAAAGTCCCATTACCATTGTTTCGATAGAGGTGAGGGCCATCCCCAGGGTCTGAAAAGCCGCCGCTTGTACCGAAAAAATCCAGGTCGCCATCGTTGTCGAAATCTGCTACTACACGCGAACGGGTGAACATTTCAGTAGAAAAACCGGCGTCGACCACGGTGAGTTGTCCGCCAACGTTGCGCCAATACCCCCCCGTGACCGGTTGTATGATATCGGGCCAGCCATCCTCTTCCAAATCAGAGATGAGCATGGTCCCTTCCGAGCCGGGACTGGGTGTCGCGGCGGGATATAGCTCGTTGCCACTCAAGGCGTCAACGATCCTGCGATCGTTGTGGATGATATCCAGAAGTCCATCGCCATTGATGTCGGAAACGTCGCAATAATCCCTTGATCCACAGACAGGCAACTTTTCACTGAACAATGGCGTATGTTGTCCGTCAGGGGTACCGTTGACATAGTGCGCGGCCTGCGCGTCACTATCGAGCAGAATGAAGTCTTCCTTGCCATCGCCATTGAGATCCAGGTTATTGAGATCTCGGCTTCCACGAATGTACTGCGCGCCATCGAGAATGTAGTGCGCTACAGTGTGATCGACATAACTGAAGATGTGACTGCCATCGTTATTTTGCACCCATAAGCGTGTCGATTCAGCTTCGTTCGTTACATGGTTATGGGCGAGAATCATCGGGTCGTAGAGACCGTCGTTATTGAAATCAGTCCATATGGCATCGAAACGATAGTAGGAATTGAGTGACGAATCATTGAGTACCGAGGTTGTAACATTTTCAAACGACCAGGCGTCGGCTTTCGCGCTATCTGCCGGAGTACATACAGCAACGAAGAGCGCAATAGCGATGTAAAGGCCGCAGGTTGGTTTTCTGTCATGGATTGTGCGCGGACTATGCATACTGCATTTGCCTCCACCAATCAGTGATACATCCACGGCAGATCCAGAGTCGATCCAAACCACCAACTGAATTTTCGCGATGGAGAAAGCCGCCAGACTGTTTTGCCATAATTGATGTCCGCGTCTTCACGGTGCCAATAATCCAGGTCATACTGGCAACTCTCCAACAGCCCATCAACCACCCGGGATAGTGAGCTGCTATCTTTACCCAGCATCCCTTTGGCCCAAACACCTTTGGCCGCAAGTCCTAAAACATCACAGGTATGCTCAAGATCGCCCCAACCTCCATTGAATTTCTCTTGCAATACCTCAGAGGCCAGGTAGTAGGGAAAAAGCATCGTATTTAATGAAGGATTTTCCTGTGCATCATTTCGATAGGTGGCAACATTTACCAGATAATCTCCAAAGTTGGCAAGAAAGGTGAGCGCATTTTCGTCTTCTGACAATATGTAGTAGCGCACGATTGCTTCGCCCAGCAGTGCGCTCATCCAGGGTGAGGCAATGGGGTCATATACGAGTGCACCCTCATGCGCGCTGTAGGCATGCATCAGACTGCCGTTCGCCGTCCATCCGTTTGGCGGGTTCAAGGCATGATTGAAGGTGGCGTCGACAATTTCATGGACTCTGTCGGCATGTTCGCTCAGGCCCGTTGCCTCCCACGCTGCCAGCGCCGCAAGCAGCGCATAGGTGTGATGTCGCTCCGTCCAGAAACTGGTTTGAAACGTATAGGTTTCGTTCCAGACCGTCCCCGCTGCAGCAATATTGACGATCGGGTTTTTCAGGCGAGTATCACCACTCACCATCATGTCAAGTAACAGTGCTTGCCCATAGCTGTACTTCAAGTCGTTGGGGGTGTCTCCCCAGGAAATCTTTTTGTCGAAATAACCGGCATCGGTAATATGTTTGGCATAATACTGACTCGATCGATGGGCATGCCGCAGCCATTTGATGTCGCCGGTTCGTACGTATAGACCAAACAATGCCGTTGAGCGATCAAATAACCAGGGTTCTGAACCTGCATTTGCTACAGTACTTGTGTCTCCTAAATAGTCGACCAGGTTTTCCAGGGTAACATAGTCGCTGACGTCATTGACGGCGGTGTGAGCGTAATTGAAAAAGGCATCATCGAACCATTGATAGTTCGTATCGCTATTTAGAGGAAGTGTTCGTCCACGCATTAGTGTGGCACTTAACCAATCTGCTGGAAGTGTCGCATAAACGGCTGGCTCCATGACTCCGTCTACGGCGGGGTATTCATCCGGAAAGGGGCCATTGCTGATGGCGACCCATGTTGTTTCCGGAGCAGGTTGAGCGCCAAGCTCCAGGATACGCGATACGCCGTACTTTACATTCACCGTTATTGGTGTGATAGCGGGAAAAACCACATCGATATAGATCAGGGCCGAGCGCAGAGAGTCTACGGAGGTATCGCCACTCAGCGAGTTCCAGCGGTTCAGTTCAACCACATGTGAGGCGATCTCCTGGCCATTGATATCCGTGACGACGATCTGGGTGGCATTATCAACCACTGTGCGGGGAAAGGGCATACCGAACGCTACTTTCGTGGTTTCCCCTGCAACGACGGTCGAGCCCGGATGCAGCGTCACGGGTATCAGGCCGCTGATCGGCAGGTTCACGAAAAATTCATCCATTGGAACAGGAACCGAAGACAATTCCGCCACCACTGTTATCGTGACACTTGCCGCCGAGCTCTCGCCGCCTGTATCGGTGGCGCTGAAGGTGAACGAGTCAGCGCCTTCATAACCGTCATTCGGATTGTAAATGAAGGTTCCATCCGTGGCGGACACTAGAGTGACTGCCCCATGCTGAGGCTGGTTTACCACACCATAGGTCAAAGCGTCTCCATCCTCATCGGTTGCGGAAAGCTGTCCGCTATAGGACGTCGACGCATATGTGGAGAAGGTGAGCGGTGATGCGACCGGGGCGTGGTTGGCACCCCCCACGGAGAAACTGATGGGATAGTCACTGGTATTGGTGTTGTCCGAGGTGTCCAGGCACCTGACGTAGTATGTATAGAGGTTGTCATCCGACAGGCCCGAGAGCGGGGTGTCGTGCGAGGTTGCGCCGGTTGTGGAGAAGGTATTCGTCATCGAAGCATAGGGGGTATCCGCCATGGTCTCATACCGGCAGGTCGCATCCTCATCGGTGGTGAGCGATAGCGTGGTGGAGGTGGTCCCGAGAGGCAATGATTCCGTTGGGCTCCCTGCGGACCTGACAGGCGCTTCGCTATCCGCGGTGGCCGAGAGCACCTCTACCACCACCTCCTGGCTGTCCGAGCCGCCGTTACCGTCTTCGACCGTGACCGTCACCGTATGCACACCGGCATCACCTGTCTGAGTGGTATAGCTGCTCGATGTCATCCAGCCGCTATAGCTGAAACTGAGGCTGTCTCCGTCGGTGTCTGACGCCGTCGGTGAAAAGCGGACAGTCTCGCCTTCGGTGACGCCGATGTCAGCGATGGTGCTGAGCAAGGGCGGGTTGTTGGTGGAATTGCCACCACCGGAAGAGGCAACCGAGAACGAGATCACGTAGTCGCTGCTGTTTGCGTTGCCTGAAGTATCTTGACACCTGATGTAATAAGCATAGGTGTTGCCGCCAGCGAGCCCTGTAAGTGTGGTCTCGTGCTGCGTTGCTGCAGCGCCCGCAAAGGTATTGGGTATGGCGTCATACGGTGTATTGGCAGTGGTCGAATATTTGCACACTGCCGCTTCGTCCGTTGCCACCGACAGGGTTGTCGAGGTCGTTCCCGCCGCAAGGGTGGAAAACAGGGAGGGCACCGGATTCGATATGACAGGCGCGTCACTACCCTGGTCTTGGGTGGTGAATGTGTGGTCACTCGCCGTTGACGTGTTGGAATCCTGGTCCGTAACGCTGATCCGATAGTGATAGCTGGTGGCGGGACTGAGGCCGCTAAGGGTGACGCTGCGTGATGTGACATAATCACCTGTTACTTCTGCCTGATTGTAGGATGAATGGGCCGTGTAGTAATCGTTGTCGGCGTAATCGATCCGGGTAGTGGCCTGTTCTGAAGTTGTGAAAGAAATAGTAGCGGAAGTAGCGGTAATGTTTGAGACTTGGATGGATGAGATGATGATCGGTGGTGTGACTTCTCCTATATTGCATCCAGTCAAAAACAAGATGATCGATGTCATCCAAACGCGTGCGAATCTATACATATACATCAGAACTACCTTTTCCAGGCCCGGTCGGCTATTTCCCGCACCGGTTACCATGACTTTAAGCACTTGAACTATCTCCACTGACAATGCAGAAATAGTATCTACTGTAAGATCATGGTTCATTTACATTTGTTGATGAATTTCAGCTGTTTTCTCAATCGACTTAGTTGTGTTGGTGTTATGCCCAGGTAGCTTGCGACATGATATTGTTTAATTCTATTTTCTAACCCAGGGAAAGTTTTCTTAAAGCACAGATACCTGTCCAAAGCTACACCTGAGAGCAAACTAATTTCCCGCTCTTGTTTTTGCTCAAGGTAAGCCGTTATCAGATTTTGGACAAATACGTTGATTACGCTGTATTTATTTGAGAGTTCGATAAGATCCGAATAGGGAATACAAATAATTGGTGTTTTCTCCAGGGCCTGAATATTGGTAATTGATTTGTTACCCGGTGATACGCTGGCAGCGACAAAATTATTTGCCTGGAAAAAATGTTTATTCCACTCATCTCCATTGTCACTGATATAGTAAACTCTAAGAATTCCACTACAAACAAGCCCCAATTCCTTTGTTTGTTGACCCTCCCTTGAAAAATGTTCCTTTTTTTCAAGATTCTTTATATAGATCAAAGGATTCAGTTCTGTCCAGCAACCATCTCCAAGCGGCTGAATTGCATCTATTGCGATTCTTATTTGTTTCAGGTGATTTTCAGTGGGAAGCATTATCTTTACTAGCAGGCTACAAGTGTAAGAAGAACCCTATCGGTGCATTAAGGCCACCATACAGCCGTTTCGCAACATAAAACATGCACAAAATAACAATTTCCGCCTGGTTCCGTAATTCACCCTGTCGTTGCATAAATCATTGCTCTGACGATGCATAGATCTAACAAATTTTGCAACTGTTGCGTTTAGCAACTTGACATGCTGTCAATTGACGCTAAAACAATACTGGCGTAAAGTTTACAGTATGTCAAGCAAACGAAACGATACACGTACCCGTATCCTAGAGGCCACCTGGCACCTGATGGAGCAACACCGTGGAGTCGGGATCAGTATGGCCGTCATTGCAAGAAAGGCTGGTATTTCTCGGCAAGCGCTTTATCTGCACTTCGCCTCACGCGTAGCTTTGGTCACTGAGACCGTCAAATATGTTGATGAGGTCAAGGGACTGAGTGAACGACTGAAGTTGTTCGAGACCGCGCAAACTGGTGAGGAGTTGCTTGAAGCTTGTATCGAAGTCTGGGGTAACTACATCCCCGAGATCTATGGTATTGCACGTGCTCTGCTTTCATCACTAGATACCGATGAGGCTGCCTCTACTGCCTGGAATGGCTGCATGGATACCTTGCGGCAGGTTTGCACAAAGGCTGTTGCCACTTTGCACAAAGAAGGGCGACTCAGCGGGGGATGGAAACCGAGTCAGGCCAGCGATCTTTTATGGACACTGCTTTCTATTCAAAACTGGGAGCAACTGACTATTGTTTGCGGATGGTCAAACAAAAAGTATGTGGAGTGGATGAAGAAGATAGCAAAACGAAGCTTTGTTACTGAAACCTGAATCCGTGGTTCAGGGGTTGGTTAAAGTGAATAATTGTCAGTTTTGTAGAAATATAATTACAAAACGATTTGTGGTAGTTTGCAGTGACTGGCGTTCATTTGCGGTTTCTTCTCTTAAGTAAGTACCATTTCTCTCTAACCCGAGTTTGCGGTTTTCCCATCGCCAACCACACAGTTGCGCCCTTTGTCCTTGGCCGCGTAGAGCATGCGATCCGCCTCTTGCAGTAACGTTGTCGGCTCTCCCAGAAGATTGGGTATCCGGGTCGCCACACCCACGCTGATGGTTACATTGCCACTGGTGGCGGAGTATCCATGCTCTAGAGAAAGGGCGTCAACCGTCTGTCGAAACCGTTCCCCGACCTGCAGGCCATCCTCTGCATCGGTGGCCGGCAGTATAGCCGCGAACTCCTCTCCTCCGTAACGCGCAACCAGATCCGCGCTGCGCTGGACCACCGAATCCAACGCCTGCGCCACGCGACGCAAACAGTCGTCACCCGCCCCATGCCCATAGTTGTCGTTGTATTGCTTGAAGTGATCCACATCCATCATTACCAGTGTCAATGGATCTCCCGTGCGCGTAGCCCGGCGCCACTCCTGTTTCAGTCGCTGATTGAAACGGCGTCGGTTCGCCAGCCCCGTCAACTCGTCCATGGCGGAGAGGCTGGCCAATCGGTCCGCCTGAGATTTCAGTGTCAAGTGGGTACGAACCCGCGCCTTTACGATCTCCGCAGAATACGGTTTGGTAATATAGTCAACAGCACCGGCAGCCAGTCCTTTTGTCTCGTCCGTAACATCACCTCGCGCAGTAACGAATATAATGGGAATACCCACGGTTGCCGGATTGGCCTTCAGAACGCGGCACACCTCCCAGCCATCCATCTCCGGCATCGTGATATCCAGCAGCACAAGGTCGGGCGGATGCCCCGAGTCAACGCGCCGCAGCGCTTCAGCACCGCTGGTGGCAACGATGATTTCATGCTCTTTGCGCAGCAGTTCTCCCAACAGACGAACGTTCTGCGGCTCATCATCCACGATCAAAACTCTGTGTCGTTGTTTGGTCATTCAGAGCACCTGTTCAGATATGGCCCGAGCGGCCCACTAGATTTTCCCCTCCACAGCCGAATCGAGTTGATCCAGTACGCTTAGTGCATCGTCAAACTGATAACACTCCACCATCTCTTCGAACTCATTCACCAGGTCGGAGCATTTTTCTCCTGCGTGATAGCGCACTGAAGGCACACAATCAATGGCCCGCATGTTGCCCTGAGTCAATAGCCCGGATAGCTCTGTCACCAATTCAGGCCAGGCGGGAATCTCTTGATCCGATTCCGTCTCTCCGGCCTGCACACTTGCGGGCAGCCGGCTGATTGTCTTCAGGACCTGATCCAGTTTTATTTGAAGATCGTCCAGTCCATTCACTTCATATCCATTGTCTATTCTCTCTTCCAGTTGCCCGCAGGTAAGGTAGAGCGAATTGGCGCCAAGGTTCCCTGCCGCCCCCTTGAGCGTATGCGCAAGCCGAGAGGCCTTCTTTTCATCACCCTGTTCAAGCAGCTCTTTTATGCGTCTTGCGTCTTCCCCATGGCGCTGTTTGAACTCACCCAGCAGTTTCATGTAGAGGGCGACATTTCCACTGGCGCGCCGCAGACCGTCCGCTGTATCGATACCGGGCAGTTCGCCAATCAGATGATTCGCCTGTTGTTCGGTTGGTTTGGCGGCGGTTTCGGAGTCGGGCAGGTCCAGGTACTTACCGAGCACCGCATAGAAGAGTTCCGGATCGATCGGCTTGGCAAGAAAATCGTTCATACCCGCAGCCGCTGCGGCATCACGGGCATCTTTAAGCGCGTGGGCCGTCATGGCGACAACCGGCATCTTGTCGAATCGCGGATCGCGACGCAGGATTTCGGTCACCTCATAGCCACTCATATCCGGCATCTGAATATCCATCAGCACCAGGTCGAACGCCTCCGCTTCAAGCATCTCCAGGGCAGCCTTGCCATTCTCCACCACCCTGACATCAACACCCGTCTCAGCAAGCAATCCCTGTCCGACTTCCTGATTGATCGGGTTATCCTCCACCAGCAACACCCGGCGGCCGGCCAGTTTCATCCGGGCCCTGCCCGGCATTTCATCATGGCTGCCGGGTAGGGCAATGCCCAGAATCCGGGCGGACGCTCGAACCAGGGTCAAAGGTGTAACCGGCGCCTGAACGCAGGTCACCCGAGAATCGCTGCAGTCGGCAAACTCCTGGTCCGACAGAACAAGCACCCGGGTCGCGGCAGGGATAACCGGGCGCAGCCGAGCCCATCCATCCCCCTGTTCACCACGGGCGTCGAACACGACGAGATCGTAAGACGAACTGCCGCTGGACAAGGAGCGGATCATACCACTTGCGTCATCGACAGCCACCACGCTGCCTCCCGCGCGTTCCAGTAAATCACTCAGGGCATGTCGAGCAAAAGAGTCAGAACTGTGAACGAGTAGGCGGCTGCCGCCTAGAGCCAAGCCCTCATGCGCCTGCGGGAGCAGACCCAGCCAGGCGCTGAAGGCGAAGGTACTGCCTTTCCCGGGTGTGCTTTGAACCGTTAACCTGCCACCCATCATCTCCGCCAACAGATTGGCGATATTCAGACCGAGCCCTGTACCGCCATAGCGTCGTGTGGTGGAACTGTCCCCCTGGGTAAAGGCATCGAAGATGGTGGCTGTCTGCGCTTCACTCATACCTATGCCCGTATCCCGGACCTCGAACCGCAGGCAGGTTCGCTCATCACTGACCTCTTGTGTGGAAACCCTAATCTCCACACTGCCCTTGTCGGTAAATTTCACCGCATTACCCGCCAGATTCAACAGAATCTGGCCAAGACGCTGGGGATCGCCAACGAAACGGTGCGGCACATCCTTCTGAACATGGATAGCAAAGCCGAGCCCCTTGCTCACCGCTTCGTGCCCGGCGACTACGCCCGAGTTTTCCAGCACCTGATCCAGATCGAACTCGATCCGCTCCAGCTCCAGACGTCCCGCCTCCACCTTGGAGAGGTCCAGAACATCGTTGATAACGCCCAGCAACGAACGGGCGGCCATCTGTATGGAGTTGAGATAGCCCCTCTGCTGTACCGACACCTCCTGGCGCAACGCCAAATGGGTAAGGCCCAGAACCGCATTCATGGGTGTTCGCATCTCATGACTCATAGTGGCCAGAAAATCGCTCTTGGCACGGCTGGCCTGTTCGGCTGCTTCACGTGCACTCTTGGCTTGCTCCTCAGCCTGCTTGCGGTCGGTGATGTCGAGTACGGCTCCCTCCAGATAGCCCGGCTCCTCATAAAGTGTTCCGCTCAACAGGAAATGTCTTATTGAACCGTCACGCCGGCGTCCGAGAAATTCGAAGTTGTCCACCTTTCCCTGCTCTCTCAATGTCTCCATCAGGGTCTCGCGCCTGCCGGGCTCCACATAGATATCGGCTGGCGTGGATTCTTCCATGAACTGTTCAAGAGAATCGTAGCCGAACTGCCTGTACAGGGCGGGATTGGCCGCCAGTGTCTCATTGCCATCGATACTGGTCCGATAGAGCCCTACCAATGCTGTGCTGTAGAGGTTCCTGAACTCCTCCTCGCTTGCCTGCAGTTCCCGCGTTCTCACGTCGACTTTTCGACTGAGTTGCCGATTCCAGAACAGCGTAGCGCCAAACCCGATGACAATCAGAATAACGGCAAAAGTGATCAGCTGTTCCCGAGTGGGCTTCCATGCCTCTGGCTTAAGACCGATCCACTTACGGTAGATCGTCTGCCTCTCGTCAGGGGTAATTGAAGCGACTCCCTTCTGCAATATCCGATTCAGGACCGGCCAGTCACGCCTCGAAGCGATACCGAGTTCATAGCGATAGCCCGACTCGCCGGCAACCTTAAGGTTCTGGATGGCGTACTTTTCGATGTAGTAGGAAGCTGAAGCGATATTGGCAATGAAGGCATCCACCTTACCGTGGGAAACGGCATAGAGCCCGCTGCGGATATCCGCTACCGGAGCCAGCTCCAGGTCAGGAAAATGCCTCGACAGGTAGTCGTGAGTACCGTAGTCCTTGACCACGCTCACACGCATATCAGCAAGATCGGCCATGCCGGATATATTGCGGCTTTTGTCGTTGACGATAATCACAGCCGGCAGCTCCAGGTAAGGCTCTGTATAGCGAAGATACTTTTCCCTGTCCGGCGTCCTGGCAGCGGCCGTCAGCAGGGCGACATCTCTTTCACGCACACTCCTGAGCGCCTGGGTCCAGCTCTTCTGGGGAACCATTTGAAGCTGAAATCCGAGTCGCTGCGCAACCAACGCCATATAGTCGGCCACCATACCGGTGAACTTGCCATTGTGGTCCATGCGTTCCATCGGAGGCCAGTCAGGATCGGAAGCCCCGAGGATGACCGGATGTTCGGCCAGCCACTGTCGCTCCTCGTCGGTCAACTCGATCTCCTTCATTTCGCTCGTCCCCTGCTGCTGGCTTACATTGATCCATTTACGCTGGATTTGCTGCCGTTGCGCCTCAGTAATGGAGCCGAGTGCCTTTTCCAGCAGGTGGTTGAGCATCGGCCAGTCCCGGCGCGAAGCGAAGGCAAGTTTGTAGGAGTAGTCCACCACGTCGTTGATATGCAGGTTGGTGATCTTCCATTTAGCGATGGCATAGCTGGTGGTGGCGAGATTCATCACCGCGGCATCCACCTCCCCTGTGGAAACCAGCTGCAGCTGTCGTCTCACATCGGCAACGGTGACCAGCTCAATCTGCGGATACTTCTGCTGCAGGAATTCGTTGATGGCGGTACCGTCAAGGGTGGCGAGTCGCCTGCCGGATAGCGCTTCGAGTGAAACGATGGTTTGGCCGGTGCGCGTGATAATGACGTCGGAGAACTCGACATAGGGCACAGTAAAGCGGAGGTATTTCAAGCGCTCCGGTGTCTCGGCCGCTTCCGCCAGCATATCGGCCTTTCCTGTCTTCACCAGATCCAGCGCCTGCGCCCAGGTATCCGATATCTGGTAGTCGAAACGAATCCCGAGCTTTTGCGCGACGAGTTCAAGGAAATCGTTGGCCATACCCTCGGAGTCACCCATTTCATTGTTGAACTGAAACGGTGCATAGTCCGGATCGGCTGCAACGCGGATCACGGGGTGTGCTTGCAGCCACGCCCGCTCCTCCGCGGTCAGTGTTATATTCCGCCCCTTCTTCGGCTTCAGGTCGTCAGTGTAGGAAAACATGATCCATTGACTGAAGATCTGTGCGTAGGTGCCATCCGATTTGATCTCGTCGAGCACCCGCTGCCAGCGTTCGATCACCGCATCCGGGGTAGTGCGACTGAAGGCGATTGACATATAGTCCTTCTGCACATCGAACACCTTCACAATCCGACGGTCAGTTCCGGATTCGGCGATCATGTGTTTCGCGGTGATCTCATTGGCGATCCACAGATCGATCTCGCCCTGAAGCAATCGCGGGATATTCTGGCTGTTTTCAACCGCCGCATCGAGATTGGTAAATCCCTTGTCTTTCAGCAGCAGCTCACCGTAATCGTCCTTGTAGACACCGATGGCTTTCACCGCTTTCGCATCCTCGAGGCGGGTAATGGAAATACCGGAGCCCTTGCGCGCAAAAAAGGCGAGGTTGTTCGGTACCAGAGGACCTACCCACTTGAAGAGCTTCTCCCGCATGGGTGAACGGGTGGTGGAGAACAGCACGATATTGCCCTCCCCCCGGGCGAGCCGATAGCCGTCCGCCCAAGACATGACCTCGATATTATCCGGATGACCAATGCGCCGCAGGATCTCGCGTACGATCTCGGTGGAGATCCCGACGATGGCGCCATCGTCGGTGGTATAGTTATAGGGAGGAAACTCCTCCGTTATCAGCCGGAAGGTGCCAGACTCCTCTCCAACACAGCTCCCCGCAGAAAAGACAAGAGACAGGGCGATCAGGATCGACAGAAGAAGTCTTCTGTTCATCTGGGGTTGATTCAAAAATATACGCACCCTTTCTCCCAATGCTCTCGTGCTTTGAGTCAGTCACTATTGACCTGGTAACCCGGCATGTCGGGCTAATATTCTGATTGAGACTCCAGTGTTCCTTCAACTTGGCAGCCACCATAGTTCCGTATAGAATTTATATCGTCTATCCCGGTCACCGCTTTAATCTTTAGCGCTCCAGTCGGCAATCTGCATGTTCGGCATTGGTCTCAAGAATATACGGCAATAGCTCCTGGAGACTCTGCTCTGCATTGATGTCGAATATCGCTGGGACTCACGACTGAGACTAAGCATATAATTATAGTTGACATTCATAGAATATTAGCAATTAGGAATATATTTTCGGCCTGGGCTACACCTGCAACCCATACAGTCCGCACATACAAACACCCGGCGTCAAGGAGAGGACACACCACACATTTCAGTATAAAGCTCTACATTGAAGCTGAATGGCTAATTGGCCGATTTCGATTCGGCGCCACTAAATTTTAGTAAATTGTGCGAATAAAGCAGCTTCGTCCAAGATGGTAGTATTCGTGACTCGGTCTGGTTGTCAGTAATTGTTTCGTAAAGGATAACTGTATGTATATGGACATTATTAAGCTTGTCTCAATGGTTTCTATGCTTGTGTTGGTCGGGTGCGGCGGCGACCAGAACCATGATAGTACGAAATACCCGAATAGTGAGTTAACCGGCAGTCTGTTTATTGGTGATCCTCAAGCGGGTCCATTGGTGTTGGACTTATTGACAGGGCACTACAGGGCAATTTCGGGTGTCGAGTGGGTGGAATACGGTGATGAATACCCATTGGCCTACAAATTCTCTGCATTTCCATCAATTACCGGCGAAGAATTTGTAGAGACGATTCAAGGTTGTGATTACATCGGCTATCACACGTTTAGTGATTGTATGTTGATACATAATTCCAGTGGCGAGCTGGTAACGAGAATTGATGTGCCGAATGAAGCCCTGGGACCTGCGAAGATTTCCACGGATGGAATGTTTATCGCCATATCCGTGCAGAACACCTACTATGATGGATTGGATTTCATCACAGAACCAAAACAAGTGCGCATTTATACACGGGACGGATTCCTGGTGGATTCAAGTTCGCAGGAGATCGGGCATGGTGGCTTTGACTGGCTACCGGATGGCCGCCTGATCTTTGCGTATGGACAATCCCTGTATATCACCCAGGATACCTCCGCACAAGGGGAATTGGTGATGACATTTGCGCAGAGCGAAGGGGTTCCTGACCAGTTGTCAGTGAGTCCCGATGGCAGGCACTTGGCATTGACGCTGCTAACATACAATGAAAACGAGATCGAAAATGCATACGTTTATGTAATAGATCTCGAAAGCCTCGAGTATGTAAGGTTGGCGAGTTTGCCTGAATCTGATCTACAAGCCCGTGGTCCCGCAATTATGTTTCCAACCTGGTCTCCCGATGGCAAACAAATAGCCGTCGTATTGGATAAAGATATTTCCAATGCCTGTGCAACTGAGCAAGAAGAGTGTACTTCCTTGCTGTATGTGGTTCCATCAGATGGTGAAGATGTCATGTTGACCCTTGAAACATCAACACAAGCCATACCCGTCTATACATACTTCCAGGAAACTCTTGAGGATTCAAATCCAGGGCTCTTTGCAGAAGCGGAGTTCAAATTCAAAGCCATACGCCACGGTGGGCTAAGGTGGTTACAGTGAATTTTATTAAGGTGCTTTGAAATAGCTTTATGGATACAGAGCTTGTACCATTACTTAGGCATTGAAAGATTGTTGTTATAAGAAACAGATATGCCAATCTATTCCGTACATATGGTGCGGGAACCACCCTCAATTCTCAGCATGGGGCTGATCCAGGTTCGACTTGCCTTAGATACGAACGCCTGGTTGGCCTGGCGTGCGATGGGTTCATTGATACAGCGCATGAACCAGCTGATGTCGTAGAGCCGTTTTCGCCACTTGACGACCAGTTCCGACACTACATCTCGTTCAGCGCTGCTGAGGCTTTCCGTTGAGCGATAGCGTTCAACGATCACAGGCAGTGAAAAGAGACGTTCCCAGCGCTCGATGACATCTTGCTCGCTCCACCCGGCGGCTCGCTCGGTATCGACATGGACGATAATGTGATAGTGATT
>JBNKLI010000098.1:0-13592 GCA_050292275.1 Candidatus Thiodiazotropha sp. | reverse complement strand
AAGTAGAGCATTGATGCCGTACATCTTAGATTTATATAGAGCGATGGATTTACAACGCCCTCAAAGGTATCGGGACTGAAGGGGGTATTGGTCCTGGTCAATACCAGCTTGGTTCTGAACTTGACCGGAGCCTGTCCCAGGGCGATCGTCGGAATAATTACGGTCGCGTCTTTGATATAGAGATCCGGAATCTGTTCCACCACGACCTCCCAGAGTTCTCCGATCAGTGTAGATTCCGTGGTGATCTCATCTGCACCAAAACTGTAACTCACATTGTTGAGCTGCAGGTCCATTCTCGTTTCGACCGGCATTATTCCGATATCGCCGCCGCTTCCTATTGTCAGGATGAGATGGGCATTTCTGCCATTGCATTCGTAGTGATTGGGTGTCTGGGCCGCGTTTACAAGGCTGTTCGATCCAAGCCCGATCAAAGCTGCTCCGAGTAGTAAATATGTTTTGACACTCATTTCTGTTCTCCTTGATTCCTTGTCGACATAGACGAATCATGTTGCGTCTCGTCCATCCCGTGTTCCATTGTTGGTTAAATCGTCCAAGAACCTGTGTTACTGAATGGTACCTATTTGGTTGCCGGGTAAATAAAACAGGTCTCGAACTGACTATCAATTCTGCCCGAATGTCGGGCATGTCTCTGAGTCCGGCATCACACATTTTTTTGTGGCCAGTATGATTGAGGTTGGTTCTATCCCCGGATCCCGAGCTTCGCCGGAATGACGCTAATCCAGAAAGTGCAACTATCGAGCATTCGGGAAAGGAGAGATTTATTGGTAACATTGGTTAATGATCTCGTTATACACGGTTATCCACAACAGAAATCACGAAAGACATGGAACTACAGGAAGACCTTTTTGCGCAATTCAAGGCCCGCCTCCAGGGTAAGATCGCCACAATATCGAATCATTACAATGATGCGCATGAACTACTTGCGCTAAACCCCGTAACCCTGGGAGCGTTAGCGCCATTGGCCTTAAAGCTGAGTAACCATCATGACGCTGCGGATGAGGCGAATTTGCTGGCCCGCAGGATATGGCAGTCAGTTCAGGACACTGATCGAGTGGTCTACAGTCCACAAGATGCCGAAAGCATAATATCCTTATTGAGACAACAGGCTGACGGGGACGCAAATCGTCTGGCAAGATCAAGAAAAACCGTTTTTAAGGTATTGAAAAATCTATCGGGCAGTCTGACATCGGCAGCCAAGGACGATCTTCAGTCTTTTATCGAGCCCAGAGGTGATTCGGTACTCGATAGTGACAACCCCTCCCTTCGGCTGATTCTGGCTGCATATATTTCAGATTCTCTGGTACAGCGTGTGTTTTCCGACGAGGTTATGCATTCTGAAGATTGCGACCTGCTGCATCAGCAATTCGCGGTGTTGAAAGAGATGCCGTTTACTGAGGCTGCTCTATTCCTCGAGGGCACGAGCGACATCGCATATGGAGAGAGGCGAGACGAGGAACTTGAACCAATTGGACAACACCCATTGTCACAGTGCCCTTCCTATATGGCCTTTGCCGAAGACATATGGCGGCAGGGGTTAGATCGTTTACGCGCGATCCACAGCGGCCAGATATCCTATCAGCCGGATAAAGGCATGCTGCCGTGCAACGCCCAGGTATTGGGATATGCGGCACGTGTCGGTCTCGACAATGATGCGAAATGGCTCAACCAAACGCTCGCTGAAACCTGGCTGCTTGCCGCCACGGCCCCGTCGGAGAAAGCCAAGACCATGCCTTCTCAGTCACTGGCTATCGCATTGGGGCGTGCCGTCGAGGACCGGCCTGGCTTTACCGGCATTATGGCGTTACGCGAGGTCCTTGGCAAAGTGCGACATGCGGGTATCGCAAAAAAATTGGATCGCATCCGAAAGACGGCCGAACGACGCCTATCCTTACGCCCCGATTTCCTTGACCATATTCCGCCGGGCGAGAAACTTCCGGCAAAGCTTATGGCGACGGTCAGGCAGTCGCTTGAGAAGCTCTATCGCAGGTCGCGTACCTTTACCCTCGATGAATGGCAGGCACGTGTCTTTGAGCATCAGCAGGTGTTCAAACTGGCAAAGTGCTTGATATGGAGTCTCGAGACCGGGCATGGGGGTCACTTCAGCGCAGTACCCTCAATAAAGAAGGGCCATTTAATCTGGATAACAGCAGACGGGAGTATGGTTGAAAGTAGAGATATCCAGCGCATACACCTGTGGCATCCCCTTCCCGCCGAAGCGCAAGCTCGCACCGCCTGGCGAGATTATGTTGTGACAAACAGGCTGCAACAACCGTTCAAACAGGCGTTCCGGGAGTTTTATCTAATCCCCGAAGAGGAGCGACAAAAAAGGCAAAGCAGCATTTTCGCCGGATATTGGGTGAATACAAAACCGATCAACGGTATCGCTCAATCGGAAGGCTGGCGCACTGACCGTGATCTTGGATTTACACTTACGGTCGGAGATTACTTTTTTTCATTTTACTGCGGAGGTTTCTATCCTGGTTTCATAGCGGACATTGAAACCGGGTCTTTTTCTGTAGACGAAAAGAGCCGTAACTCGCGATACGCCAACTGCTGTTTCGACCAACTCGACCCTGTTCTTTTATCTGAAGTACTGCGCAATGTCGACCTGATGGTCAGCGTGGGTGCCAGGGCGTACGATCCGGAAAAATTCGAAGCCGATTTCTCGATGCAAAGTGATAATTCCACCTTTTGCGGCGAGAATTTCTTCTGGAGCCCTTCATTTCCGCAAACCCATAGTGTTCAGATGCGACACCAAGTATTAGAGCGTCTGTACAAAGAGAGCTTCGACGTATCGATTGAGAAGTACCACGTCGTAGTAGGCGGTGTGCGTATTCACATTGCAACGGGGAGAACCACGCGAAATGGCGAACCTTTCGATGTTCCTCTTTTAGCCACAACGGACAAACTGAGCTGGTTACCGCACAAAGACCTGATTCTGGAACAAATCGCCAGACAGATCGCCGCCCTTGGAAAATGAATAAGCAATGGTTTATAGAGACCTGAGTGTACCAGTTTCCACAAAAGGTGGTTTATACTTGACTTTATGCCGAATATGGATAATTTAAACGAAAACGGTACTACCCCTGGTCTGAGTGGTTATCCCCTCTGGGCTCATCTGGTTATCCTGCTGCTCTTACTCACAGGGCTGGGTGTTTTATTATTGTTTGGTTTTTTCGCTTTCGTTACGCTGTCAGGTCAATCCTTTATGGTCGGCGTATGGAATCTGCTCGTGACAGCGGCCGAGGGATGGGCGCTGTTTTTTACTACAAGACACTATGTCAAAGGCGCACAACCGATATCAGTGATCTTCTTCTGGAGCACGCTGACCGGGCTCGGCATCCCACTGATTGCGAGCGGTGGCTGTGCCTTCATGGCGGATTCATTTCGCATCGCGGGTTGAGAGTGATCCATGGCCTGTTTGACCTGCTGGCGCTTGTGGCTGCGTTGGGAGTCGCAAGGTGGTTCCGCAACCTCCATGGCCTGGCACGACCAATCGGCATTCGAAATCAGGACCAGGAACGCTACTACCTTGTCACTCTGTTGCTGGGATTGGCCCTGGGGAGTCTCACGTTCGGCACATGGAATCTCTGGTTGAGTGGCGGCGAAGGACTGGCAAAAAGCATACTCGGCGGCATCTTTGGCGCCGTGGTCGCAGCGGAACTGTTCAAACGTCTCAACGGTATCCGGGAATCCACCGGCCTCTATTTCGTCCCGGGCTTGCTCGTGTTGATTGCGCTGGGGCGGGTCGGTTGCTTCTTTGGTGGATTGGAGGACTACACCTACGGCAACACCACTGACCTTCCCTGGGGGGTTGATTTCGGTGATGGCGTGCTGCGCCATCCGGTACAGTTGTACGAATCCCTGACCATGTTGTTTTTTCTCGTCCTTTTTTTGATCGACTATCCCCGGCGTCCGCGGGTTTGGCAACGGCAGGGGTTTTACTGGTTCATCCTGGTCTATTCGGTGCAGCGTTCGGCCTGGGAGACGATCAAGCCCTATCCGGTTCTTTTTTCCGGTCTTAATCTCTTCCAGTGGCTGTCTCTTGCTCTGACGGCCTATGCCATGTGGATGTTGAAATTCGGAGTCAATGATGGCGAATAGAACCAGGCCCTATCTCTTTTACGCCCAGACCCAATCCCTCTGCGAGACCTGCCTGACGGTGGTGCCAACCAAGATCCTGATCCAGGACGAGCAGGTTTATTACCACAAGCGCTGCCCCGAACATGGGGTGCAGAAGACCCTGGTCTCCACCGACGTCGATTACTTCAAACGCTGCAAGAACTACATCAAACCCGGCGATATGCCACAGCGGTTTCAGACCGAGATCGAAAAGGGCTGCCCTAACGACTGTGGCCTCTGTCCCGACCATGAACAGCACTCCTGCCTCTCCTTGTTCGAGATTATCGAGGAGTGCAATATGCACTGTCCGGTATGTTTTGCCGATTCCGCACCAGGCAAGGGCAACGCCCGAAGCATGCCGGAGATCGAACGCATGCTGGAGACCATTCTCAACAGCGAATCAGTACCTGACCTGGTGCAGGTCTCCGGAGGCGAACCGACACTGCACCCTCGGTTGTTGGAGATATTGAAGTTATTGAAGGCGAGTCCAATACGCCACTTGATGCTCAATACCAACGGCATTCGCATCGCCCGGGATTCGCAACTGGTCGAGGAACTGGCCAGCCTGAAGCCGGGATTCGAAGTCTATCTGCAGTTCGACTCCTTGCAGGCGGATGCGTTACAAGACATACGCGGACAGGATCTGCGCGCTGTGCGCCGGCAGGCGCTGGAGCAACTGGAGCGCCACGACATCTCCACCACACTGGTCTGCGTCATTCGCAAGGGGGTGAACGATGCGGAGATCGGAGAGATCATCCGCTATGCGCAGAAGTGGCACTGTGTCCGCGGTATAACTTTCCAGCCGGTGCAGGATACCGGTCGCAACCAGGGGGGCACACCAGCACAACGCATCACCCTGAGCGAGATCCGCAGACACATCATCGAGGCGGATAATCCCTTCGCCGATACCGACATGATCCCGCTCCCCTGCCATCCGGAGAATATCTGTATCGGCTACGCCATTCGATCAGAGGATACACTTACCCCCGTTACCGGCCTGCTTCCCCGGGAGGAGTTGCTCAAGGGGGTCGACAATACCATTACCTTCGAGAAAAACGAGTGGCTGCGTGAAACCTTCTACCGTCTCTTCTCCCTCGACGCCTGCGGTGAGCAGACCACTGAGAACCTACAGACCATGCTCTGCTGCCTGCCGCGGGTGCAGGCGCAGGAACTCACCTATGAGAATGTCTTCCGTATCGTCATCATGGGCTTTATGGACCGCTACGATTTCGACATCGGCTCAGTGAAGCGATCGTGCACTCACATCGTCGAGCCCGACGGCAGGATCTACCCCCTGGAGACCTGGAACCTGTTTCATCGTCCCCAGCTAAAGGCGGCCGACACAAAACAGGGTAGTTGACCCGCCCACGCGGGACCCCGGATCACCCTCTCCGATATACGTCATTACATCCCCTTTCAACGCTATAATTCGGTCTGTAAAGCAACAAATAACAGGCCAACGTGGAAAATCGTGCCGAGTTTCAACACTGACCTCAGGAAGTTCAAACCCAGTCATCTCCGCCTGGTGGCAACCTCGACACAATGGTACTGTGCGCTGGGCACCGGTGTGCTGCTGCTAATGGCCTTGTCATGCGTCGCCGAGGATAGCTGCAAGCCGTTTCGCTACCGTACGCTTGAAACTGCGGGCGAATCGCCGCAGTTCGCAAGCTTCCTCCTCGCCGTGCAGCGCGACGGCATAGACCCCAGTTTTTTACTAGGCACTTTACACTCCGCCGATCCCCGGGTGCGGGAGCGCTGGGAACCTGTGTCACTACTGTTCTCCACCGGCCGCGTACGCCTGATGTTCACAGAGCGCGCCGCCGATCCGCCACTTGGCGGTGCTGACGATCCGCGACTGCTCCCCGCGGGAGAGAGCCTGGGCGTTCAGTTGGAGCGTCTCGGGCTTGGTGAGCGCTTCGCGGCCGAAGCGGCCCGATTTGGATCCCTCGGAAGCGCTTTCGATCGCTTGCGGCCCTGGGTTGCGGCTGCGCTCATCGAGCAGGGTCCGGCGCGCATCTACCCTGAGAGCGCACGCATCCTCGACGAGGTGTTACGCCGTCAAGCCGAGAAGATGGGAGTCCAGGTGCAGCCCCTCGAGACCTTGGCGGACCTCGCCGCGCAACATGACCGGACCCTGGGAACTGACGACCAGCTGACGCTACTCGCCGCCGCGCTGTGCAACTCGGACTCATCTGCGCATCTGGTGCATGAGTTGACATCGTTCTACGCGGCCAACGATCCCGCCGGTTTCCTGCGTGCCATGGCACGCCTTGGCGGCACCGACCCCAACCTGGAGTCACGGGTGATGTCCGGCCTGGTGAAAGCGCGCAACGAGAAATTCTGGCGACGCCTGAAGCCGGAGCTGGCCAAAGGCGGCGTGCTGGTGGCGGTCGGCAACCTGCACCTGCTGGGCGAAGGCGGCCTCGCGCAACGTCTTGCCGAGACCGGCTTCACCACCACGGCCCTGGACCCGCAACAGTTGCGCCTGTCGTTAATAGCGGACCAGCTGCCGGAGCTCGTCGGCTGGGTACGCCACTGGCTCGAGCGCGAGAGTGGTCCGCCGCAGGCCGATTTCACCGAATTGCGTATCGAGCCCCGCTCGGTCGTCACCCTGCGGCGCCTGCGCTGTCCAGGGCAGCGTTGCCGAATCGACGCCACCTACCTCGCCGCCGAGAAGCGGATCATCCTGGAGACAGGCATCTTAGCCCAGCTGCTCACCGGCGGCACGGCACCCATGGCGGAGTTTCTCGACGGTTCGCTGGCGCTCTCGGACAACCGGGCACCACGCAGCGGGGACCAGGCCATTGGTTACGCGGAGAGCATCCTGGTGCGTGAACTCGCGCGCCATGTGTTGTACCAGGCGGCGATGGCCGAAGCACCTGAGCCGGAGGACGAATCCGCCATCCGCTGCCGCGATAACCACATCCTGCACCGCGCTTCCCTGGCCCAGGAGGCTTACCTTCGCCACCGCGGCACAGGTATCCGCGCCCACGTTTTTGCGTTGGACCCACGTTGCCCCCGTTAGCACAAGCTCCTCAATCACGCTTCCGGATTAAGCTTGACAGTTAAGTGTATAGTATCTAAACTCTAAATCATGGCACTAAGACACAAATCGCAGGTCATGCAGTTCTTCCACTTCATCGATCGTATTCTTTTCATCGAGAAGAGGAGCAGGTTTCAGTACAAGGAGGTGACGCTCTTCCCCTCAGAGATCCATCTGATTCTGCTCATACACAATGAGCGGGCAACCAATGCAACCCTGATGGCGGAGCGACTTGGCGTAACCAAGGGTGCGATCTCGCAGACATTGTCGCGCCTAGAGAAGAAAGGGATCCTGGTGAAAACCAAGGACCCCTATATGAAAAACGAACTGAGCATCGAGTTCCTGCCCTTAGGGAAAGAGGTGCTCAAACACTACCTGCAGCGAATGGACGGTTTACACAGGGACATCGACAAATACCTGTCGCAGCTGACCGAAGGCAAACGCGATGCAGTCAGCGCGTTTCTGGCGCATGCCGACGCAGCATTGAGCAGACACCTTGAGACAGTACACTAGGTTTTTTTTGGCTTAAGTGTTTAGTATCTATACACATAAACAGGAGACGTGCACCAAGAGAGAGACATACCCGATGTTCGCAGTCACACCAAACAAGCCCGAGAGCTATCCCGGCAGAAGGAGCCAGCGATGAATACACGTAAATCCGACGAAATGATCCGCAATCTGAAGGAACAAGGACCACAGTACCGCAGACGCATGATCACCCATCAGCAGCTGTTTCAAACCACACCGGACAAGTTGTTTCCCCTCCTCTGTCCGACCAGGGAGTATGACTGGATAGATGGCTGGCACTGCGAGCTGATCTATTCCCAATCACTGCGCCAGGAGTACAACCTGGTTATCAGGACCGATTTCTTCCAGCTCGACGAAGTCTGGGTCATCAGCCGCTTCGAACCGAACAGGTCCATCGAATTCACTCGGTTTTCCACTGATCTCTCGGTCAAGGTCGACATTGCCATTCGTGACAACCTTGACGGCACCTCCACCGGCGACTGGACCATCTATGCCACCGCCTTGACGGCCCGTGGCAATGAGATGCTGGAGCAAATGGCACCCGAGGCGGATCCGCTCGGACTGCTGATCGATGCGCTCGACCACTACATTACACACGGCACAGTCAAACCGTTGCCGGCGGAACGCTTCAACAAGCGGGTATGACGTAGGCGCCGGGGGGGTAGGGCTGCAGGAACGCGAAACATTAAAGCCGAATCAGCCGCGGTCTTCCGTCCCGAGGTCCAGCTCGGGTTCCAGATCCGCCTGTGGATGCATCTCCATCACCACCGGGCTGGTGCGTGCGAGCGGCACGAATTCTGCCTGCTCCTCCAGCGGCAGCGATGCCCGCCTTGTCATGCGGTAGAGGCCGTAGAGGCTGAGCAAGAGCAGAATCGCGGCGGAAAAGTAGGGCAGTCCCATGGCGCCTGCGACGTCCATGAACCAGCCTCCGGCCAGGGGGCCGAAAAGTGCGCCGAGGCCGTACAGCAGCAACAGACCGCGGGTCGCCGCCAGTATCTGTCCCGAGGCCAGGTGGTCATTCGTATGGGCGACGCTGATGGCATAGAGGGAGAACATCAGCCCACCGTAGAAAAAAGCCGCCAGATTGAGTCCGGGCAGTCCCCTTTGCACCATCAAGCCGGCGATCGCCGCCGCGACCGCGCCCGCGAGACTCACCAGCAGCAATACCGTTCGCCGATCATGGCGATCCGAGAGGTGACCGATCGGCAGTTGCAACAGGGCGCCGCCAACGATGGTGGCGCTCATCAGCAGCGCAATCCGGGTATCATCCAGACCCACCCGGGCACCGAATACCGCGGCCATGCCCCAGAACGCACCATTCACCATTCCGGCGCCGATGACACCCGCAACGCCCAGGGGGGAAAGCCTGAACAACTGCAGCAGGGGCAGGTGTTCGTGCGCATCGATCGCCGGTTCGGAAACACGAGTCACGGCTATCGGAATAATGGCCAGCACGATGAGCACCGTCGCCAGGGCGAAAGGCGAAAGCGTCGCCGGATCATAGACCAGGAGCAGAAACTGGCCGCCGGCCAGCGCCATGAGAGTGGTGATCATGTAGACGGCGAAGATACGGCCCCGGGTGGAAGCCGATGCCTTTTGGTTCAGCCAGCTCTCCACCACCATGTAGAGACCGACCACCGATGCGCCGTTGAGAACACGCAGAACGAACCAGCTCCAGGGCTCGCTCAAGAGACCGAATGAGAGTGTAGTGGCCGCCGCCAGGGCCGCGAAGGCGGCAAAGGTCCGGATATGGCCAACCCGCCGCACGATTGCCGGACCGCGCCAGGTACCGATGATGTAGCCAAAATAGTATCCGGCCATGACGATACCGGTCTGGACATTGGAGAACTGCTCAATTGTCGCCCTGACACCCAGCAGGGTGCCCAGCAGGCCCAGACCGACAAGCAGTATGGAGAGCCCACCAAGCAGCACTAATATCGTTATTCGCATGGTATTCGTTGTTTATTACTGCTACTACTAACCCGGCAGCCAAAGTAGGCTTAAAACCTGCAGACTACGTTATCAAAAACTTGCTGTATCAGCATATCGGATTCACAGTCCCTTTATCAGCGTAACCTCAGGTGTAAGTCTAATGCATCAACAGGCTGACAACGATCAGGCCGGAACGTTGAACTGGGCGAAGAATTGTCCTGCCCCGACGGGCGTGTCGGCGTCATAATAGAGTGAGCGCAGGCGAAGACGCCCCTGTGCTCCCAGCATCTGTCCGGGAAGCATGGTATGGAAGTCGGTACCGCCGACCAGCTGGTGGGTTATGGTGTGATAGAGACGCGAAAGCTGCCGCTGCCTGACCATGGTATCGAGCATACGCGGTCCGGCGACCAGGTAGATACTCTTCAACCCCTGCTCTTGAAGCGCCTTGATCAACGCCTCTCCCTCCACCGAAGCGCTTTCACCGGCAAACAGGATGCGGCAGCCTCTCGCCCTCCATTCGTTGATCCGCCCGGAATCCGCGTCGCGACCGGTGGCGATGTAGACACTCTGAGCCTGCTCCTCGAGGCTGGGATGGAGGGGAAAATCGAGACTGGCACTGGCGATCACGATGGCCGGTTGAGGCGGAAGTTTCTGCGCCGCCCGCCACTGGGGCAGGTCTTCGGCACCTGGTTGCACGCCGACCTGAAGAACATTGCCAAGGCGCCCCTCGCTCAGAGCGCGCATGTAGCCGCCATGGGTGATCAGGCAATCCGCCTGGGCCTGCAGCTCGAGAAACAGCCGCAGATCACTCTGTGTCGAGATGTGCTCGGGGATATAGGGGTTGTCACTGGCGCTGTCCTCGACCGCGATGCGTCCATCCAGGCTGGAGAGAAAATTGGCATAGACGAAAGGCCGGTCCCGACTGCCCAGCCTGTGCAGGTGGTGTTGCAGGTAGAGACCATTCAGAGGTACTTCCCCGCAAGGTTCAGGGTAGAGGCAAAGTATTCGTTCGCTCATAATCTGCGTATATCGCCAAGCCGCCCGCAAGCATAACCTTCCGCCATTTCCAAGTCCAATGAGTTGCGACTATAGCCAGTTCGACATGACCCGCTCTGCGACAGGTACCAGCGGTAAGAGGGGCATACAGTCCAGCCTGTTCCGCAAGCAAGTGGGGGCTTGAAGGATTGACCCGCTTGCTGGCGATTGACGGCTGTGAGTACAATATTTCCGTTGCCCAGTTCAATCCAGGCTTAGTCGCAACCGAAATTATACACGGAGATGTTAAACTGGATGCTGAACTTATGGCCCAGCCGGAGGATATCGCTGATGCGATCATTCACATGTCCGCACTTCCTGATGATCTAAATTTTTATGAGGCCATGATCGTACAAAACAGTATTCCTTTTCTCGGGCGGGGTTGAGATATCGCTTGTTTGCCGTTCAGCGGCGCATGCCCGCGTTCAGCATGGCATCTAGTGAGTGCTGCCATTGTCTTTTTTTTCGCGCATCTTCAATACTTTTATAATCGCCGGATAGTTGAAGCCGGCAACAAGATAACTCAACGTTTTTTTTAACTCTTCACTCTTCGAAGCTATCTGCCGTATAGCTTCGGCTATTCGCTCGGAGTCCAGGTTTTCCAAAGACTCCTCGAGTTCCTCTAGCATTTCATCCGGAATTTCATCCAGCATCTGTGGTGTTATGGAAAGATCCTTTTGCTGTGGCTCGGTAGCACCCTCGTACAGATACTTCACGCCTAGATGTTTACTCAGACAACTATAGATTTCGGCCGCCTGGTAGGGTTTACGCACGTAATCGTCCATGCCCGCAGCGAGCAACTCTTTGCGTTGTTCTTCGAATGCGGAAGCGGTCACCGCGATGATTTTCACTTTATCGCCTTCGGCCAGACGCCGGATGCGCCTCGTCGCCTGGATACCATCCATTCCAGGCATGCGCCGATCCATCCAGATGAGGTGAGGATGCCAGCTTTGGAACATTTCCACACCCTTGGCTCCATTTTCGGCTATCATGATCCGGAAGCCTACAGACTCCATCAGCTTTGCGAGCAGCAACTGGTTCTCATATTGGTCTTCCACGATCAGGATACGGAACTCGGGCTGTCCCGGAGCCAACCCCGTTACATTGCTCATCTCCGCCGGTCGCTCTTCGATGACGTCACTTTCCTTTGCTTCGACAAGCGGCAGTTCAACCCTGAACAGCGATCCTTTTCCCGGGACACTGTCGAGACTGATGTTTCCGCCCATCATTTGCACGAATTGACGCGTGATTGTCAGCCCCAGGCCCGCGCCCTTGCCGACGCTATGCTCGGTCAACTGGACGAAAGGATCGAAGATGTGCTGCTGGTCTTCAACCGAGATTCCAATACCGGTATCCACAACTTCGATACGCAAATAGCTGTGTTCGTTGTTCTTGGTATCCAGTCGCAGAGTCACTTCACCCTGCTGGGTATATTTGACGGCATTGCTCAACAGGTTGATCAATATCTGGCGCAGCCTCGCCTCGTCGCCTACGATGTAGCGCGGAAATTCCGATGGTTCATCGATCTGCAAAATTAGGCTTTTGTCTTCGGCGCGAACGCGCATCATCTCGAAGACTTCACGAACCATGGAACCGAGGTCGAAAGCGCGGTTTTCCAGCTGCACCTGACCGGCCTCGATTTTGGCCATGTCCAGAATGTCGTTAAGCAGGCTCAACAGGTGTTCGCCGCTACGATTGATTATGTGAAGATTATGCTTATGGCTTTCGTGTACCAGCGGATCTTTCTGCATGAGACTGGAAAATCCGAGTATCGCGTTCAACGGAGTGCGCAGCTCGTGACTCATGTTGGCGAGAAAGACGCTTTTGGCACGATTCGCCGCTTCCGCCTTGTCTTTGGCTATTGCCAGTTCAGAAGTTCGTTTCTGAACCCGCGCCTCCAATTCAAGGTTGGCCCGGCGAACCTGCCGCTCCGATTCAAGAAGCAAGGTGTTGCGAACGTTAATCTCCTCGATCAACGTCTCCCTGGAAGCCAGGGTATCACGCAAATTCCTGGTCATTTCGTTAAAACTGTTTCCAAGATCACCAATTTCGTCGTTGGTTTGCACGTCAATTACATATTCGAGATTCCCGCTTGTTATTTCTTTACTCCCTTTCATTAATTCATTCAGCTTCTCCAAAATTCCTTTTTTAGTCAAGAAAACAACCAACACGAATGAAATAATCAAACCCAGGGCATTCAACGTAATCACTAGAACAAGGTAATCGAAAATACGTGCATTAGTATTGCTATTCGAGAGTCTGACATGAAAAACACCTACTACGGACCCCTTATAGACTATTGGATAGAGATAATCATAGACCTGGTCATCGACATCAAAATAGACAAAGTCTTTATCTCTGAATGCCTTATCTATCTGCGCCTTGCTATGCGAAGTATGGGATGCAGTTGGTTCTGTAGTGTATGGGGTTGAGTAGTCCTCTTTTATAATCTCTGCAACCAGTACATTTTCCTCCAAGCTCTCTTGCAGTTTGTCTTTTTGAGTTATACTTTCGAAACTCAGGGCGCCTGACTCCAGAAGGACAGCATAGTTATCCAATCTTGACAACTGTAGTTCTTTTTCGGTCTCTATTTTGTTCTGTATCGTGATTACACTTATGGCAAGAAGCACCAAAGAGAAGGGCCCCATAGTAAAGAGAACTATTTTTTTGCTTAAGTTTGCCCTGGATTTTGCCTTTTCCCTCCTGTTCGGTTTAGTGGCTTGCATTTTGCTACTCGTATATATTGAGTTCAGATAAGGCCGTCTAGATGTTATTCCACCTTCGCCATGATCCTTTCGTATGACTCTTGAGCAGTTGTTTCACCATCCAGCAATTTTAAAATCTCCACCTTAACATCATCCAAAAGAAGTGCATTACGCCCTTTGCTACCGAAGATATATATCGTGCTGGG
>JBNKLI010000097.1:0-5937 GCA_050292275.1 Candidatus Thiodiazotropha sp. | reverse complement strand
CAAGGGAACAACCCTTGTCTGCGAGCCGCGCCTTGATCAAGGGCAGGCTTGAAGCCCTGAAGACGACATACTTAGTCGCCGGGTTAATTATGTCCTGCTTTACCCGATAGGCTCGGCCATAGAAACCCCGCTCGCGCCAGCCTGAAAGGTTGAGAACCGTTTCGCGCAGTGTTTTGCTCGGCACCGTACCGGTGTGAACGGAAACGCCACCGACACGCTGACCCTTTTCGACGACAAGAACATCTTTGCCGATTTTGGCAGCCTGAATCGCGCTGCGTTTGCCTGCCGGCCCGCTGCCGATCACCACGAGATCATAATGTTTTTGTTTCAAGCTAGTCCCCTCAGAAGCGTACACCCAGGTTTTTGGTCCTGAATATGGAACACTAGCCAATCGTTGGGAGGGAGAATAGCCGCTATGCGCCTTGTATTTACCAATGAGACACTACACTGGATTTTGACCATACCCTCACGAATCTTGGAAGGTGTTTTGAGCTGGTATCGGATATTCCCCGAGGGTGTCAGTGACAGCCGCTTTCGCTACCTGCGCAAACCGATCATCTCCCTCCCTGGCCGGAATGCTCTGTAGAGTAAATGCTTTGCGTCTTTATACACCCCTTTATATACATGACTTTTTGAACCTGCATACGTAACAGCCGTTGCGCCTGACTGTCATACCGGGTCACCTCCGCACCCTCCCACACCACCGAAGTTTTGACCGTGACATACACAAGATCACCACTCTCAAAGCCCAAAAAGAGCAAACCCGCGCGGGGATTCAACAGCAGGTTGCCCAAGGTATTGAAAAAGTAATTACCGCTGTAGTCGGGCACAGAGAGCCAGGTACCGCCCTCCTGCACCCGAACAAACCCCGGCTTACCGCCGCGATGGGAGACATCACTGCCCTGCCTGGCATCAACCGCGTTATCGGCGGGATAGGTCGAAGCGATGAAAAATGTATCGGCTCTTTCAACAATCCACAGTGCAACTCCATCGAGATAGCCTTTTTCAACTATTTCCGCCGGGCGCCGGGTAGATTCATTCTCTTGCTCAAACGCCCATTGCAGTGTGCGCGCCTGGATATATTTCAGGCAGTTACCGAAACTCTGCCCGACTTGAAAACTAAAACCACCATCGAATAGCTCAGTGACAACACCGTTGACACGATTCCTGCGGCGGGTATGAAATTCGATACCCAACAATCCCAGGCGGGCGCCCACTTCAAGCGTTCTGTTCAATGGGTCGCCTGCAAACGGAGTGGCGACAATATCCAACTGCTTATCATGGGGCGAGCCGATAAACCCCGGCCGCCCCAACAGTATCGACGCCCAAGGCTGGCCGCGATCATCCACACTGCCGACAATCAAAAAAGGGCGGTGTGCAAAAAACTGCCGGTGCAGTTCGGGCATAAAATCACGTATGCCACGACGGGCCCCCGCTTCCAGTTTGGTGCGACAGCCCAAATACTCCTGGATGCTTAGCTCTCCTTCATGAAATACCGAAGAAATCGCAGATGTTTTATCCAGCAATGATATTTTCGGAAAGTCCGTCATGACATTGGTCACTCTTCGTCAGGCACACAACCCCACCGGCGTGGACTGCATAGGCACAAATCCCGGCAGCGACTCGACCCGAGACAACCAGGCCCGCACGTTGGGGTAGGGGTTGAGCGATATATTTCCTTCCGGCGCGTGGGCGGTGTAGGTGTACATGGCAATATCGGCAATCGTTGGGTGCTCACCTGCGAAATATTCTTGCGATGCGAGCTCGCTATCCATCACCGACAACAGCGCCTGACACTCCCTTAACACTTCGCTGACGTGGATCTCGCGTTTAAACACCTGCTCCGCCCGCGCCAATCCCGGGCCATAGCAAAGCGGCCCCGCCGCCACCGACAACCAACGCTGGACTTTTGCCGCACCGATAGGGTATTCCGGCCACCACTGCCCCGGCGCATAGCGCTTGGCCAGGTAGATGAGGATGGCATTGGAATCCGCCAGCACCAGACCGTCGTCGTCAATCACGGGGACCTGGCCAAACGCATTGATTGCCAGAAACTCCGCGCTCTTCTGCTCGTTATGCGACAAATCGACCGTGACTGATTCACACGGCAGCTCCAACAGCGAAAGAAACAGCCTCACACGGTGACTGTGGCCGGACAGTGGGTGTTGATAGAGCTTGATGGCGCGTTGGGGACTGGTTTCCTCATCTGACATGGCGATTGCCTCCTGTGCTGGTTGAAATATGGAGGCATTATCAACTCTCCGATTTATGAAATAAATTCGATAAATACAATTTAACTAATCCACTTTTCGGAGTAATCTTCAGAGATGGACAAATTCAAAGCGATGCGCACCTTTGTACAGATTGCCGCCGATGGCAGCCTCACCGCCGCCGCCCACTCGCTGGGCAGTTCCCTGCCGGCCGTGGTCCGGTTATTGGCCGCCCTGGAGGCTTCGCTCGGCGTCCGCCTCTTCAACCGCACCACCCGCCGCATCTCTCTTACCGAAGAGGGACAGCGCTATCTGCAACACTGCAGCGCTATTCTCACCGCGGTCGACGACGCGGAGACTTCACTGGCAGCCGGCTCGGTGGAACCCAGTGGCTCGCTGCTGATCACCGCCCCTCTATTGTTTGGCCAGATCTACGTCGCACCCGCCGTGACCCGCTTTGCTCAGCGTTACGACAAGGTAAGGTGCCGTGTCTACCTGAACGATCGAAATGTCGACCTGCTGGAGGAAGGCGTGGATGTGGGGATACGTATCGGCGAACTGCCCGACTCGTCACTGGTCGCCAGACAGATCGGCACCGTAAGGCGGCTGGTCGTGGCCTCCCCGGACTACCTTAAGCAACATGGCATCCCAAGCCACCCGAAAGCGCTGGCAAAGGGCAACTCAATACAGGTTTCCAGCGGTTGGAATCCATGGACGTTTAGCGACAGTGGCAAACAGTACAGTGTAGCCGTCAAAGGCAATCTCGAATTCAATTTGGTGGCACCGGCGATAGAAGCCTGTCTCGCCGGTATGGGATTCGGAATATTTCTCTCCTATCAGGTCGCCCCCTATCTGCAAGAGGGTCGTCTGCAAACTATATTGGAGTCGTATGAACCAGCGCCCCGCCCTGTCAGTATCGTCTATCCCCATTCACAGCTGCTGCCCGCCCGTACACGGGTGTTTATTGACTGGATCAGGCAGGAGTTGGAGGGGGTGGTTCCGGAAGTGACTAGCCAATAGAACCCACTCCCGCGACCGCTACGGCTCTATACTTAGTTCCCGGTATGCGCCATGTTTTTACCAGTGAGACACTACACTGGATTTTGACCATACCCCCACGAATCCCGGAGGGTGTTTTGTCAAAACAACGCTTAAAGCGGCGGTTGAAGTAGGAGAGATCACCAAAGCCCCACCTGCATAGACGCCCCCCTGTCTCGTTCGAATTCATAGGCATATCCCGGCTTTGATAGTATCATCGAGACCACTGACAGAGGGACCTCAGACATGACGACATTGCTCATCGTTCTCGCTGTAATCATAGCCGCTCCCCTGGTCTACCTGGCCTCCCTGGATGGCGGTTTCAAGGTCAGGCGCTCGCTGGCGATCGCCGTTGATCGAAAGACCCTGTTCGACAAGATACGCGATTTCAGGAGCTGGTCCGACTGGAGTCCCTGGTTGCTTCACGAACCTGAGACCGCGCTGAGCTTCTCCGAAACTCCTGATCTTGAGGGCGGCTGGTATAGCTGGGACGGCAAGACCGTGGGCGCCGGCAGATTGACCCATGAGAAATTCACCGGTGTGGCTGAAATCGAACAGCGGATCGAATTCACCCGCCCCTTCAAGTCAACGAGCCGTGTCTGGTGGGAATTTGAGCCTATCGATGAGCACACCACCCGGGTACACTGGAACATGGCCGGCAAGATGCCCTTTCTGTTCCGCTTCATGGCGAAGAAGATGCCGGCCTTCATCAGCAAGGATTACGACACCGGCCTCTACCTGCTGCGCGGCGAACTGGAAGCAGACGCGGAAGTCCCCCGCATCTCATTCGACGGACCGGTTGAGCTCCCCGGACAGAGCGCATTGGCGATCCATTTCGAGGGTCATCTCGAAGCCATGAAAGAGGCGATGATGGTGGGCTTTCCGAGGCTGGGACACTATGTCGAAGAACATGGAGTGCAGGCCACCGGGCACCCGTTCACCGTCTACCACGAGGTCGATTTGAAAACCATGCATTTCAACTGCGATATGGCACTACCGGTGGCCCCTGGAACCGAGTCGTCAGAGTTCGAGATCAACGCCTACCCGGGAGGCCGTTATTACAAGACCACACTGAGAGGCAGCTACGAGTTCCTCGAAATCGCCTGGTACCAGGCTTACGCCCACCTGCAGATGCAGAAGATAAAACCCCGGCGCAAATCAGCCTCCCGTGAGATCTACGAGAACGACCCCACGACGCTTAGCCATACAAACGAGACAATCACCTCGATTTACATACCCATCCGATAGAGCTGTGAGATCTGTGCCGACACGGCGGCATATCATCGTTTCTCGACACAAGTCAGCGCTCGCGCCGGCTCTCTGATCCATATATACGAAGCCGCTATTCCGGGGTGAATTCGAAACTGCGATGGCTATTCCAGCGATTTATCGATTCCTGAATACTAATCGTACTGAATCAATGCTTTTTCCAAATTAGCAACCAGTGGCAGATCCGATTTCGTTACTTCGATTGCCACCATGGTAGCTTCATACATCGTTGGACTTACCGATATCGCACTGGGGTCGGTCAGCATCAACTCAACAACGTTGATATGCCGCTCGTCACGTACGAAGCCATGTATGGTTTCAACACTGGAGACCACCAGCCTGTCATCCATGGGCCTCCAGCCGACACCACCGACAATGACCTGGTTGTATACGAAGTCGACGACTGGAATGGGCGGCGGGTCCATGCAGTATGATTTGTCGACTGGACCTATACCACAGTAGTCGAGTCTGCCGATTTCATTCTGCTCCAACAGGGTTTCGTAAAAGTCTTCCCACTCAGCCTGCGTGTTAATGATTTTAACCCAGGGTACGCTGTTGTTACGTATTTTTTTTGAGCCGAAGTCAATGACTTTGAAGTCATCAGCGGAGACCTGGAAAGTCAGGAAAAAGAGTAGCGCGGATATGGAGGCAGAGAATTTTTTCATTGCAATCTCCTTGTGTAGAATGTAATTCCGTAAACAGAATGCGAATCCGTTGATTGGCGCCAAAAAACTACATTGTTTTGGTAAACACTTCAAATTGACCCGTTACGGCTCAGGGCAGGATAGTGTAGCGGCATGCGTGCATGCATAAGCTGGCCATAGTCAATTGCGGCAGGTTTTTCAGGGCTTTATTGAAACAATCGCTTACCATCCAGGCTATCCGCCGCTTGGGCACAGCGAGCTGATCAGACGAAACACAACCTGTTAAAGTTACCTGATGGTTACATATCGATTCGAAGTGTCAGCGCGTTACCCCGGTGCGACCGACCACCCGGCATCCCCACCCGGAAACCGCCACAAAAAGCCGGACCACTCCGGGGATTCTTTTGAATGACTCTCCATGGAACCTCTGATGGCTTCGTCATCCCGGTACCTGGATGAAATATAAATGAATCAATCACAGGTTCCCACTATTGTCCCGTTAACTCCCTCTCCCTCAGGGAGAGGGCTGGGGAGAGGGAATTAAAAGGCTAACGCCTTGATTTTCCAATCCCCTCATCCTGTCCTTCTCCCTGAGGGAGAAGGGACGTTCGTTTTCGTTTTTGATGTCTCAAACAGCTGTAGTTAGAAATGATCCAGTTTTGTTAAATGGTTACGTCAATGACTGCTAAAGTTGCCGGGACAGCAGTGACAGGTTCCCTATGCGGCTTTGCAGCTTATGCTGGATGAGAGTGATGGTGCTATTAACCGAGCCAAAT
>JBNKLI010000096.1:0-20014 GCA_050292275.1 Candidatus Thiodiazotropha sp. | reverse complement strand
GAGATCACCGATTTGGGCCAGCCGGTACCGACGCCCCGCCTGACCCTGGGCCAGACCCTGAGCCAAACCGGCCTCTCCCCGCTGGAGACGCCGCTGACCCTCGATTTTCTGTATGAGGGAGTCGCAGTGGATGGGCAGCGGACCGAGCCCGTCCTGACCGTGGAGCAGGGCAGCGCGCTACTGCGCTTTCAACGGGATCCGCAGGCCGAGGCGGCATCCGCTGAACGGCTGCGCCGCGAGGGGCTGGCCGATCTGCCGGGCAGACCCATGCAGTTCAGCTTTCCCCGCACCGGGGCCGGCCGCCAGGCCGACCTGGCCGCCTGGTTCCAATTCATGGAAACGGGCCTGAGCCGGCTGCGTGAAGCGGGCTGGCTGATCGAGCAGGATGCCCAATCGCAGATCAGGCTGAGCCGCGGCGAGGGCATAGAAGCGGAGGTGGAGGGATCGGGAATCGACTGGTTCGAACTGCGCTTCGATCTCGAAGTGGATGGCCGTCGTTTGCCGCTGCTGCCCCTGGTGAGCGGGCTCATCGGCGAGTATGAGCCGGGCAGCCTGCCCCCCAGCCTCTACTTTCCCTGTGGCGAGGGACACTATGTGGAAGTCGAGAGCGAACGCATCGAGCCCATCCTGCAGACCCTGATCGAGCTCTATGACAACCTGGGCAAAGAGGGGGAGCTGCGCCTGTCGCGTCTCGACGCACCTAGATTGCAAGAGTTCGGTGATCTCAAAATCCGCGGCGGCGCGGAACTTCAAAAGCTGGCGGCGAAGCTGCGCAACTTCGACGGCATCAAACCGGTCAAGCCGCCCACCACCTTCAAGGGCGAACTGCGCGGCTATCAGCAGCGGGGGCTCGACTGGCTGCAGTTCCTGCGCGAGTACGAACTGGCCGGCATCCTGGCCGACGACATGGGGCTGGGCAAGACGGTACAGACCCTGGCCCACCTGGCGATCGAAAAACGGGCCGGGAGGATGCGCCATCCCAGCCTGATCATCGCCCCCACCAGCCTGATGGGCAACTGGCGGCGGGAGGCCAGGCTGTTCACCCCCAGACTGCGGGTGCTGGTGCTGCAGGGGCCGCAGCGCCATAGCCACTTCGACGATCTGCACGCCTACGACCTGATCCTCACCACCTACCCGCTGCTGCCCCGGGACCGGGAGGTGCTGCTGCAACAGCCCTACCACTGCCTGGTCCTCGACGAGGCGCAGCAGATCAAGAACCCCCGCTCCCAGGCCGCGCAGCTGGTGCGCGAGATCGAGGCCAGCCACCGTCTCTGCCTGACCGGCACCCCTATGGAGAACCACCTGGGCGAACTCTGGGCCCAGTTCGACTTTCTGCTGCCCGGATTTCTCGGCAGTCGCGAGCAGTTTGGCCGCAACTACCGCAGGCCGATCGAACTGGAGGGCGACCAGGAACGCCTGCAGCGCCTGTCGCGCCGCATCGAGCCCTTCATGCTGCGCCGGGTCAAGGAGCAGGTGGCAAAAGAGCTGCCGCCGAAGAGCGAGCTGCAGCGCTCCGTTCCCCTGGAGGGCAGACAGGCGGCGCTCTACGAGAGCATCCGTCTGAGCATGGAGAGAAAGGTGCGTGAGGCGATCGCCAAAAGGGGGCTGGCGCGCAGCCAGATCACCATCCTTGACGCCCTGCTCAAACTGCGCCAGGTCTGTTGCGACCCCCGCCTGCTGTCGCTGAAGGAGCCGCGAAAGCAGGCGCCGTCGGCCAAGCTGTCGATGCTCCTCGAGATGCTGCCGGAACTGCTCGCCGAGGGCAGGCGTATCCTGCTCTTCTCCCAGTTCACCAGCATGCTGGGGCTGATCGAAGAGGCGCTCAAGCAAGACAATATCGCCTACAGCAAACTGACCGGACAGACCCGCAGGCGCGAGCAGGCCATCGATACCTTTCGCAGCGGCGCGGTGAATCTCTTCCTGGTCAGTCTCAAGGCGGGTGGCGTCGGCCTCAACCTCACCGAGGCCGATACGGTGATCCACTACGACCCCTGGTGGAACCCGGCGGTGGAGGCCCAGGCCACCGACCGTGCCCACCGCATCGGCCAGGACAAACCGGTATTCGTCTACAAACTGCTCACCGAAGGCACGGTGGAGGAGAAGATCCTCGCCCTGCAGGAGAAAAAGCGCAAGCTCGCCGACAGCGTCTACGGCGAGGGCAAGAAAGGCGGCGAGCTGCTGTTCGATGCCGAGACTATCGGGGAACTGCTTGCGGGCGGGTAGGGTGCGGTTGCCGTACCGTTATCCCTTAACGATCGCTTCAATCCTCTGAATCACCAAACCTACACGTGCCTGGCTGGCCTGATCTCCCGGCATATGTCCTGAGAGTGCCGCGACAAATCTTGTGTCACTTAACAGTTGATCAAAACGGTCGCGAATATCTTCGATCAGTTCTTGATCAGCAGCCTGCACTTCATTGACAATTTCTGGTCTGCCATCGAGCACGGCGATCATATCCTCGATATCATGACTCATCAGATAGTCGCCTCTGCCTCGACCGTCAAAGGCTTCCAGTTTAGTGCAGAGAAAATAAGGGGCAGAGACCAGACGGATCATCTGCCCGGATGGCAGTATCCTGAATTCCGCATGTTCCATTGCGGATCCATACCAACGATTGCCGAAACCAAGAATACGGCTATCTGTCGGCACCACATCGAGAATCACTCCATCGACTACCCAGCGACAGAGCGGTGCTTCATCGCTGGTATCTTCATGAAAGCCCCGTTTGCGTAATTTGTCGGAGAAGCGATGATAAGCGGCAAGCGTAGCGGCCTCGACAATGGCATCCACATCCCTTGTAACGCGAAGCGGTGGAGCTGCCTTGTCGCTGATCAAAAGACCAGTTGCGCAGCCTCCCAGGAAGACAAACTCATCACTGAGTGCCCCCAGCCGCTCCACGGCCTGGGTGAGAATTTTTAGATTTGGATTTTGCTCCCTTCTCATAACGATTGAACCTCCTTGTCAATTCCTTAGTGGCAATATCCCGCTCCCTGGCTTTGCCACCCCGTATCGCATCGACCAGTGCCAGTAGTTCATACAGTGCTGGATCATTCCTTGACGCCTCCGGGGCCGAGCGATACAGGGGTGAAAAAATCATTCCACGTACTTCACCTTGCGAATCCGGCCACACGGGCGGTGGTTCCTGGTCTGGCACAATCTTCTCTGAGAGGGGAAGGGTGGCGTACGCCGTCGGCATGCCCCGGGTCAATTGGCCTCGCTCCGCAATGAATACATAGCGGATACCATGGATCAGAAACTCTTCCAGATTTCTGAAATTGGGTTGTACACACCCATCGAAATCAACAGCGAGATCAGCGGCAATTGCCCGTTTGACGGCCCCGTGAACCTCGGATGGGCTCATCCCGAGCTCAAGCGCCAGGCCACTGTAGGACCATGGACCTTTTTCCAGAGCCACCAGCTTGAGAATTACCAGGATGTCTTGGGGTTTGAGTGTCATGTCATTTTTGATTCGCGATTCACGAATAAAGAATAGCAGAGATTGCAAAGGTATAAAATAGACAACTGGATCAGAACATGGCCCCCACACATCCGAACTTTTCTTACTCCAATCACTTTCCCGTTCCCTCGGGAAAGCATGGGAACCTGATTAATCGGTGTTTAGAGCTACTTATCAATATCTTGCTTGCCAATGATATTCATTATCTCTACTCAATTTTCAGCTAGTGTGCCCCGCCATATTCCCTTAGTCCATGTAACCAAATTCGTTCTAAATCCGCTTCAGCTTTCTTGGAAAGTTTGTATGTCCCCATTTGCTCTCGCTCGTTCCTTGATCTCGGCCAGAATCTGATCTCGGTTTTTATCAGTGAAGCCGCTATGCTCAGCTTCGATGAGCTTGGCGCGAATGTAGGCGATCTCCTTGTTTTGTTCCTGGTCACGACGGATCAATTCACGCAGGTATTCGCTATCACTGGCATATTCACCTGAATCCACACGACCTTTGACGTAATCATCCAGTGTTTCAGTGATTGAGTAGGTACGTTTTACCATTGGCATAGCTAAATCCTCGGAAAACAAGCGGTATGAATAATTCATACCACGGGATTCAGTATATAGCAAGGCTGCCGCACATGAATTGCATATGCACAATTGTGCGTTATACTGTGCATATGCAATAGCGAGGAAACAATCATGCCCAATCCCTGTTTCGCATCGTTGCCGAACAAGTCCATGACCCTGGGCGAGGCGGTACTGAATGCGGGCGCCAAGCTTGGCCTGTCCCCAGCGGAAGTGGGGCACATCGTCGGGCGTAACCGCACCACGATCGTACGCAACGGGGTCGATCCCTCCACACCGAATGGCCAACTGGCACTGCTGTTGGTGCGAATATATCGGGGCCTCTATGTCCTGGTAGGGGGGCGGGAAGACGAAATGGTCCATTGGATGCACACCAGAATCCGCTCGCTGAACGGCAAACCGGCGGAGCTGATCAACAATGTCACCGGGTTGGTGCGCGTCGTGGAATATATCGATGGGATTCGAGGTAAAACTTGAGTATAACTGCTCACCCCCTGGTGCCTACCCTCGTCCATTTGGTTTCTGGAGTGGTATAGGATGAGTAGTTAAACGTGAGCAAAATATGGAATGCAGTAGGTGGCGATGAAATCATTCATGCCATCGGTGGACAGGGATTTCGCATGGTCGAATCCCAGGAGATGGTGGCATCGTCGGAAATCGTCTCATCGCTCGAGAAACAGGCGGTACTCGAGGAGATGCTGGAAATGGAATCAAAGCCTGCTTATCCTGCCGGCACGCAACATCTGCACTACCTTCTCGCCTCGCCGTTTCGCTATCCGCCATTGAACCACGGCAGCCGCTTTGGCGGGCGTTTCGAACCAAGCCTGTTTTATGGCGGAAGATCCAAATATGCCGCATTGTGTGAAAGCGCATTCTATCGCTTCTTTTTCTACTACGACATGGAAGAGCCCCCCCTTCATGGCACATTGCAATCTCAGCACACCCTGTTCAAATTCCACTACCAGACTCAATTCGGCGTGAAGTTGCAAGATGCGCCGTTCGACAGCTACCAGGAAATCCTGCGCGATCCGGTCAGCTACAGAGCCACACAAGCCCTGGGGAGCGCAATGCGCGAGGCGGGCATAAAGGGGTTTGAGTATCGATCGGCCAGAGACCGGGATGGCAGCATCAACATAGCCCTCTATGATGCAACCCCGCTGACCCGCAACAAACCACTCGATGAATGGCTATGCCTGTGCCAGGTAGGCGAAACGGAAGTCATCTTCAGCATTGAACGAAACATCACACGTTTTTCGGTGGAACAATTTCTTGTTGATGACTCGCTGCCTAGGCCATCGGCTTGAATTTCGTTACGTTGTATCTTATCTGATTGTTATTGATAAGCTGTTGTCATGCCATAGTAAATAAGTGAGTGAGTGTAGTAGTTGTTTAAACTTTATTAGATTAGTTACATATTAATTGGTCCGAGTCCTTCAACTAATACCAATAATTCACCAGTTATCTCAATCAACCCAATAAGAGATCGTGTTGAAATCTCAAGTTGACCTTCATACTCAGCAAGATTCCGCTGTTTATGGCATTTGTCCAACACACGCCATTTGGCACTATCCAGACCCACAGTGTGCTCTAGACATTGAAAGACCAGATAACGTTCAGATGCTCGATAGCCGTGCCAGCGTAATGCAGCAACAGACAAAGCGTGAGCTGCGCCATAGGCTGAGAGAAATCGGCCCTCTTCAGAAACTTCCTCTACAGTGGCATCATTCAGTCGTCGTTTGGCTGATTCCAATAAACCATTGAATTCAGCTTGATCTGGTGTTTCAAATTTTAATTTCCCAATTTTTTCAAGATTCTTCAAGTGTTCTAGCGTCATTATTATTCCCTTTTATCCAGATTTTCGGTTGTTCCATAACGCGCGTGATAAAAGCGTTTTTGTTATGCAGTCTTTGCTTTATCTCCTTTTTGTCATACATGGTTGGATTAATGGTTCGACCGAGTTGGGTTTCAGCCTCTATCAGACAATTCATCAAATCTGCATAAGACAACTGATCGGTTACGACCATTAAATCTATATCGCTACTTGGCCTGTCTTCTTCTTTCGCTACCGAGCCATAGACAAACGCAAAATCCAACTGATCTACTACTGTATGTAGTGCTTGGCGAAGCACATCAGCCACGCCAAAGGTCTTTCGTGCAATACTGGCAAGTTCTTTGTAAATCAATCCATCGTGATTGGCTTGATAGAGCACCTGGTTACCTGAGGTCCGCTTGAGTAGTATCTCCGCGTCGGCCAGCTTTGATAATTCCTTATGCAGCGTTCCGGCAACGGTACCCGTCAGACGCGCAATTTCGCGAACGTGGTAAGCCTGATCCGGGTGCAGCAGCAATATGCCAAGGACCTTGCGCCGATATTCGGTGAACAGTAATTTCGCCAGCTTTGAACTCATATAGGGTAATTGTAGCTCAATATGCTACATATGTAGCTTAATGGGCTACATTAGTCAAGATACATGCCCAACTGAGGACCTCCAATATATCTTTACTCGCATCAGTCTTCCCAACCCCTCTCCCCCACGAGGGAGAGAGGCTATTACTCCCAGCTTTCCAATACCCCTTCATACCAAGGCTGCTTTTTTTTGCTCCCCTCTCCCGCTTGCGGGAGAGGGGCCGGGGGAGAGGGCTCTTGCTACCAGGCGTCAGCAGTCCTCGTTCATGGTTTTATACTAGAAAATGTATTAAAATCAGCGTTATGAAACAGAAATCCCTTGCCAATACCAATCCCTTTCTCAGCGGTGAAAAAGCTGCCAGCCGGCGTGTGCGCAGCCTGGCTAGTTCGACCGCCATTGAGACCGGCAAGTCGGTCAAGGCGATTGAAGAACGAATCATTCGTTTGCGTACTTCGAAACGTCGGATAACACTTGCCTGACTAACGCCTTCATTGGCTCGTAATCGTCCAGTCCGGACTGAATGGCTGAAAAATATCGCTCCTTCTGCTCATCCCAGAGTGAATAATCTAGCTCCGGCCTGCCAGCCTGCATTGCCATGACGTTGGCCAGCAGCCGGGAGATTCTGCCGTTTCCTTCCCGGAAGGGGTGAATTAGGATCAGTTCGATATGTATAACCGCAATGGCTTCCACAAGCTGCTCTTCGCCCATGCCGACACAAGGTGTATAACGTGAGAGAAAATCCCGTTCCAGGACCTCCATTAACCGCTCAATCTGTCCTGCGCTGGCAAACTGGAAGTCGTCCTTGCCTATCTTGACTGTTCGATACCGTCCGGCCCAGGGGTAGACATTGCCCAGCCAGCGGCGATGTCACTCGCAAATGACAGCGGCAGTCAATCGCTGGTCCACATCAATAACCTCGGGGATCACATCGTAGAGCTGGATTAGCAAGTCCAATTCCATCTCATCCATTTCATCAGGATCCCGGATACCCAACTTGTTTTTTAACACCAATTCGTTTGAACACGGTTCAAACTCGGCTTCGGGGTTACCGGTGGTGTCGTAGCGATCAGCAGTCACTTATGGCTCCGTTTCTGTGCCACTTTTATTAGCTGTGAATATACCAGCGCAGGTGTGAGGGCACGAGAGCAAGCCATCCTAAGCGGACCAATAGACCTTCTTTCAGAAATCTCCACCCAATAGTTATCCAAGTAATCCTTGAGTAAACTCATCCCAGGGATCACAATACCCTGGCTGTTTTGCCACGTGTAAACCAAGCATCCGAATCCGTTGCCGGGCTGCCTGCGGCGGATTCAGTCTGAATATGCCCGGCGCCTCTGCATCCTTGGCGCATGTGTCGGTTCTCATTAGTTTCCGGACTGAGGATACTCGGTCGGCAACTGGCCTCGGCGGAGCCGCCGGGGCCTTTTGTTTTCAGGCATACCCCCTAAAGCTGTCGGAAACCACCAGAGCAAATCCCCAAACCCCCAGAGCTATCCACCAAACCTCAGTGGTAAACCCCCAATGCTTGCTTTCAAGCTGGTTTTTGTCCAGAAAATACAACACTTGTCATTCCTGCGCAGGCTACCGGGATGGCGTAACTTTACAGCTGATGCGACGCCCTCTCCCCCGGCCCCTCTCCCGCAAGCGGGAGAGGGGAGTAGGAAAAGGCGTGCGTTTATGGATGGGCACTAGTTGTAGAGGTTATTCGTATCTAAGCCGCTACGGTTTCCAGTTTGTAAACCTTTGCCATCGATGTGGCAGTTTTCAGATCCTTGGATGCCAGGGCTCGACGCAGTTTATCAAGCTTTTCAGCCTCTCCTGGTGCTAAATAAGGAGACCACCCGGTTTCATCTTCGATCAATTCGATCTCGATTTCTGCGGCATAATCCCCTTCATGGATTAGCTTTGTCGATTTTCTGCTCATTGCTCTCTCCTGGTGGTAGCAGTAACAAGCTTGGTCCTTACTTTACTGCCCCGTATTATTATGGATAAATCGATCCAGGTCAGACCGGGTAATCCCCATGTGTGATGCTGTACTGTTCAAAAAGCGTTCGCTATGAACTTCGTCTAGCGTTGGTAAAGAGGTAAGCAATGCCGAGAGGTATGCTGATTTCGTCTGATGTTCTTCTAACTGTTGCCTGTTCAGCAAGATCAACCGGTCACTGACATAAGAGAGTGCTCCCCGCATCAGCACGGTGACCCAGTGGTAACCATAGGTGGCCATCGGTGTCAGTCCGCCTTCGGTGTCGCTATCCAGCTTGAGGCAGTGACATAACTCGATGACTGCATTAACGCTGTCGATAGCGTCCAGGCACTGGCTGAAGCTTGCCTGCTGTCCGGCGGACTCAAAGAACGGATGGCACGGTATCGAGGAAGCCGGGGCAGGGTGCTCGTTGAGAGAGACTGATTTCTCATCGCTCATACCAGCCTCCGGCTCTTTTGCAGGTTGGTATTGGGGGCAAGACGGATGGGAAGCGCTTTTGGCGCAGGTAGATTACAATTCCGTTTGATCATGACGGATACTCCTAATATCTGTTGTGATAAGTCGTCTCCCTATAGAGCGCGAACTCTATTAGGGAGGCGCAGTACTACTGATGTCATGTTATCTTTGCTTAAACAAAGATATCTTAGTTTATTACAAGATATATTGCCCTTGCAACCAATAATCGAGAAAATCGCACTGAGCAATCTCTCTGGTTACATAATCTCTAAGAAGCAAAATGGATTGGAATAAAGAAGCTGCCTATATAATCAAAGCCGCCAAATCCCGGCATGGCGTTGAATGGAAGGATATTGCAAAACGCTTAAAAGACGATTTAGACGTTGAGTTATCTCCTCAGACCATTGCCAATCGTGTTAACAATGGTGCGTTTAGTTTCGCACTCGCTTTGCAGATTCTGGCGGTACTGAAGGTTAAAGAGATCGATGTACCCCAGGTTAAGTAACCTCACCCCAATGATTTACTCCCCTCTCCCGCTTGCGGGAGAGGGGCTGGGGGAGAGGGTTCTCAATGCAAACAGCACTTCTTGTACTGCTTGCCGCTGCCGCAGGGGCAGGGGTCGTCGCGGCCTGCCGGGAGTTGGTCGTATTCCTTGGGTAGTGTTTGTGGCGGGGTGTCTTCGCGCCGTTCCAGCCAGTAGGCGTGGATCTCCCGGGCGCTGGGGCCGATCGCCCGTTGTATGGTTTCGACCTCGTCGTCGTCGTGGTCGTGCCCCTGCCAGTCGGTGGCCGCGGTGAAGGCGAAGATGGGGCTGAGCAGCGCCTCGATCTCTTCGCCGCCGCTCAGCCAGAGTTCCGAGCTCAGGGTCGTGCCGCGGTAGTAGCCTTCGCACCACTCATCGACGATGGTATAGATCCGGTCGTCGACCTCGCGTTCCAGGTAGAGGGGTTCGAAGTCGTCGGGGTAGTCCATCAGGGTCTGAACGATACCGTTCATGTGGCGTATCAGCAGGGAGAGGATTTCGCTGAAGTCCTCTTCGCTCTCCCATTTCGGCTCGAAATCGCCCCACACCGATGGCAGCCAGACCGATGGCGGAATGGTCGCCGGTCCGCTGACGATGGCGGTGAGAAAGCCGTCCAGGGTGGAGATGTCGAATATTCCCTCGTCCATCTCTTCGGTGATGAACTCGTCGTCGATACGATTGAGCAGGAATTGATCGAGCAATTCGATCTCTTGTTCGTTCAGGGGATTGTTTAGATCGTCCATGGTCTCTGGCGTGTAGCGGATTGTCATGGCGCCATTGTAGATAAGATTGTCGGTCTCTCACAACCTTTCGCCGGACATAGTTCACAAAGTCTCCGGGTGTGGGTGCGGCGCCACCCTGCCGGATGGGCTCAGGTGCTCTTTTGGGCGGCTGTGGTGTCGCTGATCCGGCCGCTCAGGTTGGTCTGGATCAGGGAGAGGAACTGACGGGTGCAGCTCTCCCAGGAGTAGCCTTCGGCGAATCTCCGGCAGCTTGTGGGTTCGACTTCGAGGGCCTGGTAGACGGCGCTTTGCAGATCCTCGTCCATCCAGCCGTTGACACCGTTGCTGATCACATCGAGGGGGCCCTCCACGGGATAGGTGGCGACCGGTACCCCGCAGGCCATGGCCTCCAGCATTACCAGGCCAAAGGTGTCGGTGCGGCTGGGGAATACCAGGACGTCGGCCGAGGCGAGGAGGCGGGCGAGTTCAGCGTTTTTCCGATAGCCGAGGAAGTGGGCCCGGGGGTAGCGCCGCCGCAGCGACTCCAGGGCGGGGCCGTCGCCGATCACTACCTTGGAGCCCGGCATCCGCAGATCCAGAAAGTCGGTGATGTTCTTCTCCACCGCCACCCGCCCCAGGTAGAGGGCGATGGGGTGGGGCAGGTCGAGCCGGCTCTGTTTTATAGGTACGAAGTGCTCGATATCGACGCCGCGTGTCCAGTATTCGAGGTTTTTGAAACCCCTTGCCTCCAGGGCCGCCTTCATCGAGCTCGTCGCCACCATGGTCAGTGCCGCCCTGCCGTGGAAGGTCCTGACGAAGGCATAGGAGAGGGACAGGGGGATGGGTGCGCGCAAGCGCACATACTCGGGATAGCGGGTATGGTAGGTGGTGGTGTAGGGAATATCTCGCCGCAGGCAGTAACGCCTGCCCGCCCAGCCGATGGGGCCTTCGGTGGAGAGGTGGATGGCGTCGGGCTGGAACTCGTCCAGCAGCCTTTTCACTCTGGCGTAGGGAAACAGCGCCAGGGGGATATCGGGGTAGGTCGGCATCGGCAGGGTGCGGAACAGCCCCGGGTTGATGCAGAGAATTTCATGCCCCCACTGTTTCAGCAGATCGATGGTCTTGTCGAGGGTACGGACGACGCCGTTGATCTGTGGAAACCAGGCGTCGGTCACTATCGCTAGGCGCATTGGTGTTTACCTCTTTTTTATTTAATGACTAGCTTTGTTTTTCTCGCCTTGATCCACGCTTAATCAGGTATTCGTTCGTGAACAAGGGGTTCTATTCCGCCCCTCGGCGCCTAACGGTTGTCTTTCTCCGATGCCTGCCAGGTCATGTGGTCTCTGGATGGACACTAGCTTGCTTAACTGCACCAGGTGCTTCTCTATCAGCGGATTCAAGCAGTTGCATCGATTCATCGACCCAGCGGATCAGTTTCAGGGAACCGTCGGGCTCTTCGGCCAGGGCGGTGCAGCTCTCCACCCAGTCGCCGCAGTTGGCGTAGGTGAGACCATCCATGTCACTGATCACCGCACGGTGGATGTGGCCGCAGATGACGCCGTCGAGGCCCCGCTCTTTCACGGTGTGGATCATCGCCTGCTCGAAGTTGCCGATGAATTTAACAGCCTCTTTCACCTGGTGTTTGAGATAGGCGGAGAGCGACCAGTAGCCGAAGCCCAGGCGCCGGCGGGCAATGTTGAACCAGCGGTTGAGCCACAGCAGCAGGTCGTAGGCGTCGCTGCCGAGGTGGGCCAGCCATTTGCTGTTCATCACCACGCCGTCGAACTCGTCGCCATGGAGGACCAGGAAACGCCGTTCATCGGCGGTGGTATGGATCACCTCTTTGCGTATCTCGATACCGGAGTGATGGAAATCGAGGTAGTCGCGCAACAGCTCATCGTGGTTGCCCGGGACATAGATCACGCGGGTACCCTGTTTCGCCTTGGCGATGATCTGCTGCACGATTTCGTTGTTGATGGCGGGCCAGTACCAGCCGGAGCGCATCTTCCAGAAATCGAGGATATCCCCTACCAGATAGAGGTTGTCGCTATCGGTGTGTTTGAGGAAGTCGAGGAGATATTCGGTGCGCGAGGCGCGCAGCCCGAGGTGGGTATCGGATATGAAGAGACTCTTGTATCTCAGGGTCGTCATATACCTTTTCTCATGTGCTTCATTGCCTGCGCACCTTAGTGGCGGAGTGTTGCGGTTTCATGAGGGGATTGTGATTTGTTTATGACCCGGTCGATTTTTTTCTTATAAGCTGTTAGAAATGTCCTCATGACAGAGAAACAACAACAAAATGTAGGTATCAGGCGTCTGGTCAATGCCCACGTCTGTTCGATGAAAGGCCTTCGGGCTACCTTCAAGCATGAGGAGGCGTTCAGGCTGGAGGTCTATCTGCTGATCGTGCTGGTGCCGTTGGGATTCTGGTTGGGCAATGACGGGGTGGAGCGTGCGTTGCTGGTGGGGCCGCTGCTGATGGTGCTGGTCGTGGAGCTGCTCAACAGCGCCATCGAAAGCGTGGTCGACAGGATCAGCGACGAGCAGCATATACTGTCGGGGCGCGCCAAGGACCAGGGCTCTGCTGCTGTCCTGGTCGCAGTGGCGATGGCGGCATTGTGCTGGGGATTGGTATTGATGAATCACAGTTGAATGCAGTAGCGGCATCCCTGCCGCGTTTACGAATGAGGAGCGCCAGCCACCTATCCGATTACCAAGGGCATAGATTTTTTAGCGATCCAATTCGCAGTGTATGAGTATCGATAACCAGAACAGAGGTAGCCGACAAACTGCCCAATGAACGACAGACCACAACCCGAAGGGCTGGAACCCAATATCCGCAACGCGGTGCGTGCGGTGATCCTGCGTGATGGCGCGGTGCTGATGCAGAAGAAGTGGGCCGAGCATCGCGGTACCTGGTATACCCTCCCCGGCGGGGGGCAGGATGTGGATGAGACCCTGACCCAGGCATTGGTGCGTGAATGCGAGGAGGAGATCGGCGCCAGGGTCGAGGTCGGGGATCTGCTGTGGATCGCCGATTTCTACAAGCAGCGCGATACCGCCTACCCCTCGGTCAGGCACCTGGTCGAGTTCCATTTCGTCTGTTCCGTGGCGGCGGACTACCGGCCTGTATCAGGCTCGCACCCCGACAAGCACCAGGTCGACGTGGTGTGGCTGCCGTTGGCCGATATCCCCGGCACCGAGATCTTTCCCAAGGGCTTTGCGCCATACCTGTCGAGGCTCGGGACAATCGGGAGCCCGGGCTATCTGGGAGTGATCGACTGACATGCCTCTCGTAAAAAGCATCCGCGAGAATCTCCACTTTCTGCTGGCTGAAACCTCGACCCATCTTGCGCTGCTCAAAGAGTATCTGATCGTGCCGACCTCGAGCATTCCCACACGTCTGCACGATCGCCAGGGCTATGTGGAAAACCTGACACTGAGTATCCACAACCACTGCCTGCAGCAGATCGCCTCCTCGCGCAGGCAGGATGCGGATCACCAGCTGCTGCGCGCGGTGGAGTCAATAGCCAGTCAACTGGAGCGGATCGCGGAACTGACCCGGGACGCGGTGATGCAGAGTGTCCACCTGCGCCACCGGGCGATACTCAAGCTGAAGGATTATCTGAGCATGATCGATCAGGTGAGCAATGCCCTGGAGCTGATCGAACCTGCGCTGGCGGAGAAGAATACCCGGCGCGCGCTGAAGATCGGCCGGGTGGAAAGGCGTCTTGACAGCGCCTACCAGAAGCAGCTCAAACGCTATTCGCGGACCCTGAAGAAGGATAGACATGCGGCGGACAGGATCTCGCTGATCATGCTGGCGCACCTGATAGAACAGATGGGCGATGGCCTGCTGCGCATCAGCGAGGCGATCATATCCGCCTCCATGGGTCAGCATTTCAACACCGACCGCTACCACGCCTTCAGCGCCTCGGTCAGTAAACTCAAGTCGGTGAACGACCTCGGCAAGCTGGAGTTCAAGCCCATAGCCGAGACCAGGTCGGGCAGTGCCATCAATGCGCTCAGCAGCGGCGAAGCGGATGGCTATCACGCCATCTTCAAGGACGGGCGCAAGCGCAAACTCAAGGAGGAGCGGCAGCGGGTCGAGGACTGGCACGAGATCTTCCCCGGCCTGGCGCCGAAGATTCTCGACTACCGCAAACAGGGGGATTCGGCGGCCCTGCTGATCGAGCATCTCGCGGGCCAGACCTTCGAGCAGATTCTGCTTCATGGTTCCGATCAGCTGTTGCAGCGGGCACTCAATCGCCTGACCAGGACCCTGAGCAGGGTCTGGCTGGAGACCAAAACCAAAAAACCCGTTTGTGCCGGCTACATGCGGCAACTGGCCAAGCGTATCGACGATGTCTACACCATCCATCCCCAATTCAGGCAGCCGGCAGTCACTATCGGCGGGGTCAGGGTGGCGACGTTCGAGGATCTGCTCAATCGCATGCAGGCCTTCGAAAACGATATCGAAGCGCCGTTTTCCGTCTATATCCACGGTGACTTCAATGTCGACAATATCATCTACGACGACCAGGAGAAGCGGATCAATTTCATCGATCTGCACCGCTCCGGCTACATGGACTACCTGCAGGACGTGAGTGTCTTCATGGTCTCCAACTATCGCCTCCAGGTCTTCGAGCCCCGGGTCAGACAGCGTATCATGGAGCTCTGCCGTGCCTTCTATCGTTTCGCCAGGGAGTTTGCCCGCAAGCAGGGGGATAAGAGCTTCGAGGTCCGCCTGGCAATGGGACTGATCCGCTCCTTCGCCACGTCGACCCGGTTCATTCTCGACAAATCCCTCTCCGAGCGCATGTTCCTGCGCGCAACCTACCTGATGGAGCGGGTGCTGGAGAGCGAAGCCGGAGCCAAACGCAATTTTCAGGTACCCGTGAAGGAGATGTTCATTGGATAAACCGAAGATCGGCGTGGTGGGGATTCCCGGCAAGTGGTCCACCGAGGCCCTGGCCGATGCGGTGGAGGCGGCCACCGGTTTTCGCCTGGTGATAGACATGGCCGGGGTATGCGCCGAGCTCGACAGCGGCCGACTCCTCTATAGCGGTCAGGACCTGTGCCGGCTCGATGCCCTGGTGGTGAAAAAGATCAGCGAGAGCTACAGCCCCCAGGTGCTCGACAGGTTGGAGATGCTGCGCCAGCTCGAGCGTGCCGGGGTAAGGGTATTCAGCAAGGTGGAGCGGATCATTCGCCTCATCGATCGCCTCAGCTGCACCCTGTCGCTCTACAATGCGGGGATCCCGATGCCGCCGACCCGGGTCACCGAAGACCCGTCGATCGCCGCAGGGATTGTCGCCGAATTCGGGTCGGCGGTCTTCAAGCCGCTCTATTCCACCAAAGCCCGGGGCATGACGCTGATCGATGCGGATCAGGATCCGCAACGCATTGCCGAGCAGATCGAAACCTTTCGCGGGCAAAATCCGGTGATGTATATCCAGAAGCGGCTGGCGCTCCCCGGCAAGGACCTGGGCATGGTCTTTCTCGACGGAGACTATCTCGGCAGCTACGCCAGGGTGAGTGGATCTGATGCCTGGAACACCACCATTCGCAGTGGTGGTCACTATGAGGGGTTCGAAGCCGACGCCGGGCTGGTGGCGCTGGCACGCAGGGCGCAGGCGATCTTCGGCCTCGACTTCACCACCGTCGATGTGGCGCAGACCGAGCAGGGTCCGGTAGTCTTCGAAGTCTCCGCATTCGGAGGTTTTCGCGGGGCGTTGCAAGGGATGGGGGTGGATGTGCCTCCGCGCTACGTCGCCTATATCCTGGAGGAGCTGTCCACATGAACAGATCTGCCGAATGGGCCGGGATAGTGGACGCCAGGGATGCGGCCACTCGGCTCACCCATGGGATCTCCCTGATCGATGAACCGCTGCACCTGGCGATTGGGGAGTGCGCCGTGTCGATCCGTTCCAACAGTCGGCCGCTGCTGCAACGGCTGGCGGGCTATTTTCACCATCTGCCGAGGAAACGGGTGGCATCCGCCATCGAGGTCGTCGCCGTCGAGAGCGAAAAGATCGAAACCGGCCTGCCATTCATCGACTGGCGACGCGAACCGGGGAAAAGCGGACGCAAGGATGCCTATGTCGACTTGAGCGACGGTCGCCTCCTGCTCAAGGTGCGCACCGGGATGCTGTTTCTGCAGAGCGAGCAGTGGCGCATAGCGGCCGGTCCCTGCCTGAGTTATGACAACCAGCTGATCAATTTCATCAACTCCCAGGTAATGAACTGGCTGCAACAGCGCGAGTGGCTGATCTGTCATGCCGCCGGATTGATACTGCATGGGCAGGCGATCGCCGTCGCCGGCTTTTCGGGAGGCGGGAAATCGACCCTGATGCTGCATCTGATGGAACATCCGCAGAGTCGCTATCTGACCAATGACAGGCTCTTTATTCACCATCGGGGAGTCGGTGTGGAGGCGGTGGGAATTCCCAAGCTGCCCCGGGTCAATCCGGGTACCCTGGTGAACAATCCGCGGCTTGCGCCATTGATCGAGGCAGAAAGAAGAGAGGCGTTGTTGCAGCTGCCGAGACAGGAGCTGTGGGAGCTCGAGGAGAAGTTCGACGTGGACGTGGAAAAGCTCTATGGCCATGATCGAATCGATACCTCGACACCGGTGCCCCTGGCGGCGCTGGTCATCCTCAACTGGAGCGTAAAGGCGAATTCGCCGGTCAGCCTGAAACGGATCGATATCGCGCAGCGCCCGCAACTGCTCAAGGCAGTGATGAAATCGCCAGGGCCTTTTTTTCAGGATGCGTTGGGTGATTTTCTTCAGGACGATCAGGAGCTTCAGCCCGACCCCTACCTGGGGTTGCTGATGCCTGTCCCGGTTTATGAGGTTACGGGTAGAATGGATTTTGCCGGGTTGAGCGAACTGTGTTTGCGGCAATGGGCCAACTAGGTTTTAGAGCCGGCCCTGGAAAAACTTATGAGGCTAACAAAAGAATGACAAGAGAATTGATGTTGCTCAGACATGGGAAGTCCGACTGGAGTCAGCAAGTGGAGGATTTCAAGCGGCCGCTCAAGGATCGGGGCAAACGCGGCGCCCAGCGCATGGGTGTCTGGCTGCTGCAGCAGAGGCTGCAACCGGATCTTGTCGTCAGTTCGCCGGCTGAACGCGCCATCGTAACCGCGCAGAAGGCGATCAAGGCCATGGGTGGCGACGCCCAGGCTATCATCGAGGAGCGGCGCATCTATGCCGCCAATGTGGAGGAGTTGTTGCAGCTGCTCGGTGAACTGCCCGCGCACAGCCGGCGGGTTATGCTTGTGGGGCACAATCCTGGCCTGGAGATGTTGACGGAGTTTCTCCAGGGCGAGCGCATCCCCTTGCCGAGTGACGGTAAACTGATTCCCACCTCGACCCTGGCGCGCATCGAAATGCCTGATGACTGGCGCGAGCTGAAGACGGGCGACGGCAAGCTGCTGGCGATCGTGCGTCCCAGTGAATTGGATCAGAAGTTTCCCTTTCCCGATGCAAACGGCACCGAGATGAGAGACAGACCGGCCTACTACTACCGGCAATCCTCGGTGATCCCTTACCGGATGCGCGACGACAAGGTCGAGATCATGGTGGTCATGTCGAGCAAGCGCAAGCACTGGGTCTTGCCGAAAGGGATCAGCGAGCCGGCCCTGAGTCCTCAGGAGTCGGCAGCGAAAGAGGCCTTCGAGGAGGCGGGTATCGAAGGGGAGGTTGCGGCTGAGTCCATCGGTACCTATACCTACCAGAAGTGGGGCGCCGAATGCACGGTGGATGTCTACCCCATGCGGGTCACCCGAGAACTGCCCGAAGAGGAGTGGGAGGAGAACCATCGTGGGCGTGAGTGGCTTTCGGCGAAGCAGGCGATGAAAAAGGTCAAGCAGCCGGAGTTGAAACCGATGATTCAAACCCTGGCCAAACGATTGAGTAATTAGGCGGGAGTGGTGACATCGAATGGCTAGAGTGATAGCGGCCATATTGCGTCACGCAGAGTACCATCAGCTTGCGGATACGCCGAGTGCCCTGCAACCCTTTCCCCTGACCGGGTCCGGGATCGAACAGGCAAAGCGCTCGGTAAGACTGATCCAGGGGATACTCGGTATGTTCAATTGGACTCTGCATCCGGTGATCGACAGTTCGCGCCTGCTGCGCGGCTGGCAGACCGCCGAAGAGATACGCAAGGGTCTGCAGACAGATCTGCAGCAACAGCTGCAGATCGAATCCTTCGACGCCCTGGCCGAGCGCTCTTTGGGATCGGCGGCCAACCTGACGCTGCAACAGATCGAATCGGTGCTGGACGATGATCCCCGATTCCCGCCACCCCCGGCTGATTGGAAATCCGACAGCCACTATCGACTGCCGCTGCAGGGTGCCGAGTCGCTGATGGATGCAGGCAGGCGGGTGGCCGCGCATATGGAGCAGCGTCTGCTCGAGCTGCAGCCGCACACCGAAGTGGATACAGTGAAAATCTTTGTCGGTCATGGCGCGGCTTTTCGTCACGCCGCCCATTTTCTCGGGGTATTGTCTTTCGCCCAGATCGCGAAGCTGAGCATGCACCATTGCCGGCCGATCTTTCTCGAGCGTATCACCGAAGGAGTCTGGCGCCACCTGACCGGAGACTGGAAAATTCGTGCCGAAGGAGAACTCTTTGTCGACTGAATCCACAGAAAAGAGCAGCTACCATAAACGCTATCTGCCTGTTTACAAGGGGCTGAAATGGCTCGATGTCGAACTGCCGACGACCAGTGAAAAATGGCACATGGGCAGACAGCGCTCGCTGGTCAAGGAACGGGGGCAAAGGAATTCGACCCAGAAGTTGCTGACCGATGTGATGAGTCAGGGGAAATGGCGCTGGCCCAAGCGTAAACTCTACTTCTTCTCCGATCTTCATGCCGATGCGGATGCCTTCATCGCCTCGCTCGTGGCCTCGGGCGGAGTCAGAAAGCGTGGTGACAAGGCTTCTGCCTTGAAGCTGACATCCAGTGGTAAAGAGGCGATCTTCGTCATCGGGGGGGACTGTTTCGATAAGGGACCCAGCAACCTGAGGCTGTTGCAGGTGATACATTGGCTGAAAAAGCAGGGAGCCAAAGTGGTACTGCTTGCCGGTAACCACGATATCCGCATCAAACTGGGCATCTCTTCGGTGGGGATGGACCCGGATCCGCGCTATGACCACTTCTTTATCCGCATGGGCAGTAAAGTCATCCCCATGCTGCGCGAGATCGTCGATGAGTATCTACAGGGGAAAGAGGCATTGCGGGGGATACCCCCCACACGCACCTGCCGGCGTATTCTCTATCCGCCGAAAAGCTGGTTCAGGGAGTTTCCGAAGATAGCCAGCTGGGTGATGCCGGACAAACGCATGGCCAGGGAGCTGAAACGCCTGAGGGAGAAGATCGATGACTTTGAATCGGATTGCAAGGCGGTGGGGCTGTCCCTGCGCCATGTCTATGCGGCGGTGCTGAAATGGCAGCAGCTGTTTCTGGCGCCCGATGGTGAGTTCCGCTGGTTCTTCGAAGAGATGAAGCTCGCCTATCGCCAGGGGACCTTTCTTTTCGTGCATGCGGGCATAGATGACAGAATGGCGAAACTGATCAATCGAAAAGGCATCAAGTATCTCAACAAGGCCTTCAAGGAGAAAATCGAGGATGATGACATCTTCGAGTTTTACTATGGCCCGATGGCGAACCTGATCCGCACCAAATACCGGGATGTGGACATGCCGTTGACGCGCAAGGGGGTGAAGCTGATGCATGATGCGGATATCCACGCCATTGTCCACGGCCACGCCAACCGCTACTACGGACAACGCATCATGCTGCGCAAGGGCATGATCCATTTCGAATGCGATGCCACTATCGATCGTCATACCCGAAACAAGGAGGGATTGAA